>NZ_JBFOKO010000005.1:271-295560 GCF_047246605.1 Aeromicrobium jepli | reverse complement strand
GACTTAGACATCTCCACTAAGCCGGGAGGTCCTCCTCTTTCACAAGCCCCGTGTCACCAACGTGTCTGCCGAGTACATCTAGCGGCTCAGACCCGGCGCGACGTGTCGAGCCGGTCGAAGGCGTCGAGCACGTCGGTCATCGACGGGCGCTCCATCGTGACGACGGCTCCGCCGCCGCGGCCCTCGCGCTCCTGGCGCAGGTGCCGCTTGATCGTCGAGGTCGAGCAGCCGAGCCGGTCCGCCAGCTGGCGGCACGTCTCGTCGGGGTGCGCCTTGCGCGCGCTCACGACCTCGGCGTGGTCGACGGGTCCGCCACCCACGCGCGCCGTGCCGTACGGGCTCGAGTCGACCTGCACCTCGATGCCGAGGTCGCGGCGCATGCGGCGGCGCTCGGCCTCGCTCGTGCAGGCCAGGAAGCCCGAGACGTCGACCTCGACGACCGCGCGGTAGAGGCACGCGTCGAGGACGGCACAGCCGGCGCACCGGCGGTGGGCGGTCGCCCGCTTGGTCACGTAGTCACGCCACACCTCGGGCGTCACGTCGCGCCGCGAGGGCGGGGACAGCAGGATCTCGTCCTGGTACATCTCCGGTGCCATGGCACACGGGGGGAGTGTCGGCTTCATTGCCCTCTCCTCTTTCCCTATGCCCCCAGCCTAGAGGTACATCCCCCCGGTCTCGGAAGGTGTGACCTGGTCACTGGCGTTGCCTTGGTCACTTCCGCCACCGGGCAGGGCGAGCCGCATGTTCTGCAGCTGGCTCTGCGCCTGGACCTGCTGCGCGTAGAGCGCGGCCTGGATGCCGTGGAAGAGGCCCTCGAGCCAGCCGACGAGCTGGGCCTGGGCGACGCGGAGCTCGGCCTCGCTGGGCGCCTCGGCGTCGAAGGGCAGGCTCAGCCGCTCGAGCTCGTCGATGAGCTCGGGCGCGAGGCCGTCCTTGAGCTCGTCGATCGACTGCACGTGGATCTCGCGCAGTCGCGACCGGCTCGCCTCGTCGAGCGGGGCGGACTTCACCTCGTCCAGCAGCTGGCGGATCATCCCGCCGATGCGCATCACCTTGGCCGGCTGCTCGACCAGGTCGGTCAGCGGCGTCGGGGTGGACTCCTGCGGAGCGGGCACGGGCTGTCCCTGGGGGTCGATGATCCGGTCGTCGGTCATGGCTCCCACCCTAGGCCGGGACGCCACGTCCGGCCGGGGGACCTCAGCCGCGCAGGTCCAGCACGACCTTGCCCACGTGCGAGGACTCCTCGAGGATGCGGTGCGCGTCGGCGACGTCGTCGAGGGCCACGGCGGCGTGGACGATCGGCCCGAGCGTGCCGTCCTCGATGAGCGGCCACACGTGCTCGACGAGGTCGGCCATGATCGCGGCCTTCTCCTCGGTGGGACGGAATCGCAGGGAGGTCGCCGAGACGGTGCCCTGCTTCTGCAGCAGTGCGCTCAGGTTCAGCTCGCCCTTCACGCCGCCCTGCATGCCGATCACGACGATGCGGCCACCGCGCGCGAGCGCCTTCACGTTCTGGCCGAGGTACTTGGCGCCGATGATGTCGAGCACGACGTCGACGCCCCCGGCCTCGCGGCACACCTCGGCGAAGTCCTCCTCGCGGTAGTTCACGACGACGTCGGCGCCGAGGTCGCGCACGACCTCGGCCTTCTCGGCGCTGCCGACCGTGGTGACGACCTTCGCGCCGAACGCCTTCGCGAGCTGGATCGCGGTGGTGCCGATGCCGCTGGCGCCGCCGTGGACGAGGAGCGTCTCGCCCGCCGTGAGGCCGGCGAGCATGAAGACGTTCGACCAGACGGTCGCGTAGGTCTCGGGGATCGCGCCGGCGGTCAGCAGGTCGACGCCCGCCGGGAGCGGCACGACCGGGCCCGCCGGGACGACGACGCGCTCGGCGTAGCCGCCGCCCGCGAGCAGCGCGCAGACCTCGTCGCCGACCCTGAGATCGGAGACGCCCTCGCCGACCGCCTCGACGACGCCCGCGCACTCGAGGCCGATCACGTCGGTGGTGCCGGGCGGCGGCGGGTAGTGGCCCTGGCGCTGCAGCAGGTCGGCCCGGTTCACCCCCGCGGACGCGACGGCGATGACGACCTCCCCGGGACCCGCCTGCGGGTCGGGGACCTCGGCGACGACGAGGCTCTCGGGGCCTCCGGGCTCTTCGACGATCACGGCTCGCATGGCCTCCACCGTAGTGACCGGCACACTGGTGCACATGCGTGTGACCCTCGTGCAGCTGGCCGCGACGCTGGACTCGTCGCAGAACCGGGACCTCGTCGAGCAGCTCCTGACCGACGTGAGCGGCGCCGACCTGGTGGTGCTGCCCGAAGCGACGATGCACGACTTCGGCGACCCCGGGCACGACCTCGCGGCGGCGGCCGAGCCGCTCGACGGACCGTTCGTCGACCTCGTCGCGCGCCAGGCGAGGCGCCTCGGCGCCACCGTCGTCGCCGGGATGTTCGAGCGCACCGACGACCTGCCGTTCAACACCCTCGTCGCGGTCGGCCCCGACGGCGACCTCGTCGCGACTTACCGCAAGATCCACCTCTACGACTCGTTCGGTTACCGGGAGTCCGACCGCCTGCGCGCCGGCGGCATCACACCGGTCGTCGTGCCGGTCGCGGACGTCTCGGTCGGCCTGATGACCTGCTACGACCTGCGCTTCCCCGAGCTGGGGCGGATGCTCGTGGACGCCGGCGCCGACGCGTTCGTCGTGCCGGCCGCCTGGGTCGCCGGCGAGCACAAGGTCCACCACTGGCGCACCCTGCTCACCGCGCGCGCGATCGAGAACACCGTGTGGGTCGCGGCGGCGGGTCAGGGCGGCGACCGCTACACGGGGCATTCCTTGGTCGCCGATCCGTGGGGAACTATCGTGGAAGAGGCCGCCGGGGGGAACGAGCTGGTCTCGGCAGACCTCGTGCTCGACGTCGTGCGGCGATCCCGCGAGGTCAATCCCTCGCTGACCAACCGGAGGATTCCAGCGCAGTGACGACCACGCAGCCCGGCCGCCGACGCCTCGACACGTCGGTCCCGACGCCGTACGAGGTGGCGACCCGTGAGCCGCGCGTCACCTCCGCCCGGTGGTCCCGCCTGCTCCTGCTCGCCATCGTCGCCCTGTGGGTGCTCAGCACGGCCGGCGCCGCCACCTCGATCGTCGACGTCGGCGCGCCGTCGTGGCTCTGGCGGCCGTCAGCGGCCGTCCTCATGGTGACCTACTCCGTGATCCTGACCCACCGCGTCGGCGGGTACATGCGCATCTGGGTGAGCCTGACCGCGCTGCTCGCGCTGGCCACCGTGGCGACCGGCATGAACGGGCTCCTCGCGGCCTCCGCCGGCGTCACGGCGGTGATCTCGGCGGTCTCGGCCGTCCTGTTCACGCGCCCCGCCCGCACCACGCCGCAGGTGCTGCGCGAGTACGTCGTCATGCTGGCGCTCTGCCTCAGCGGCGCCGCCGGCGTGGCCGCCTGGAACGCCGCCGTCGACGCGCGCGCCTTCGGCCTGCTCGTGATGGCCGTGTCCGTCACGCTCGCGCTCTCGATCGTGTGGCGGCTCGGCTCGGGCCTGCACGGCCTGGGACGCAGCCACCTCAAGCTGCTCGTCATCGTGGCCGTCGTCGCCGTGGGCCTGTTCTTCTACGGCAGCTTCGTGCGCGAGTCCGGCTCGCCCGCCCTGCAGGACCTGCTCGACGACACGATCGTGTGGCTGCGCCAGAACGTCGGCGGCGTCCCGCGCCCGTACGAGTTCCTCATCGGCTTCCCCGCCCTGGTCGTCGGCACGTCGATGCGGGCCCGGTACCGCGAGGGCTGGTGGGTCTGCGTCTTCTCGGTCGTCGGCACGGTGATCGTCGTGGTCTCGCTCATCGACCCCAAGGCGTACCCGTCGTACTTCGCGCTCTCGACCCTCTACAGCGCGATCATCGGCCTGGTCATCGGCCTGGCCATCCGCCTCGTGTTCCTCACGCCGCGCGGCCGCCGCGCCGCCCGCGCCGTCCAGCAGTCCATGCGCTCCGAGCCGAAGCGCACCGAGCCGCTGAAGTGAGCCGCGCGGCCCATCGCCGCCCCCCGCTGTGCCCGGATGCGAGAATCGACGCAGGTCCCGGCGCTGCGCGGCGGGCCTGGAGGGGTGCCGGAGTGGCCGATCGGAACCGCCTTGAAAGCGGTCGCTGGCAGTGATGTCAGCCACGGGTTCGAATCCCGTCCCCTCTGCGTGACTCGTTACCGACTGGATCGGGCGCACCTCATGGTGCTCGCCGGCGTCTGCTTCATCACCGCGGCCGTCAGCGTCCTGATCGCCTTCCTCACCGCCGGCAAGGGCTCGGCGGGCACCGTCGTGTCCGTCATCCTCGCCATCGTGGCGGTCGTCGCGCTGCTCGTGGCCGCGATCGCCAACCTGCGGCCGCCGACGGTGCTCACGCTCGACGAGATCGGCTACCGCGCCCGCGGCCGCCACGGCGACGGCACCTGGAAGCAGGTCGAGGCCGTGGAGGTCAGCGACGGCCTGCTGCGCTTCACCGACGCCTCCGGGGATATCAGCGCCGTGCCGCTGCAGTACGTCGAGCGCGACCGCCGCGCCGACCTCATCCGCGAGGTCTACGACCGGCTCAACACCGCCCACGGCTACCGCCGCTTCGATCCGGCCGAGTTCGACTGACCTGCGGCCGCTCCCCCAGTGATCGGGTGCCGGCGAGGGACGAGCCCTCCCGGTGATCGAGTGCCGGCGAGGAACGAGCCGGTGTATCGAGATCACGTGAGCTGACTGCTGCCGGCGGAGACCGGTCCCTCCGCTCACCTCACCAGCGAGGCGGAGCGAGCTCCGCCGTGGCGGGCGCACACCTCACCAGCAGACGACAAAGGTGGAGCAGGCTCACCTGCTCCACCTTTGGGTGGCGGAGCAGGCCCCGCCGTGGTCGCCGCCCACGTCACCAGCAGACGACAAAGGTGGAGCAGGCTCACCTGCTCCACCTTTGGGTGGCGGAGATGGCGGGATTTGAACCCGCGAGAGGTTTGAACCTCAACCCGCTTAGCAGGCGGGCGCACTAGGCCACTATGCGACATCTCCAGACAACCGGATCAGGATACCCACTCGGCTCCGCGAAGCCGAATCAGGGCTCGCGCTTGATGATCGAGTCCCTCGCCCCGTCGAAGCCCTCGGCGAGCGGCGGCAGCGGCGTCGACGGGTGCGGATGGGCCCGCATCCCCTCGAGGCACAGGGCGCGCATCCGCTGCGAGATCCAGCCGCGGTGGTCCGGCGCGAACGGCTGCACGCTGCCCAGCATGATCGCCGCGGCACTCAGGTCGGCCGCCACGAGGTCGTCGCGGGCGCTGCCCTCGGCGATCGCACGCCGGACCATCGTGTCCATCGAGCCCACCCAGCGCTGGCTCGGCTTGTACTCGGGGTCGTTGACCGCCTGCCGGCGCATGACCTCCGAGACGATGCCCTTCTCGACGAGGTAGTCCTGGCACTCGCGCAGGACGAGCTCGATGCCGTCCCAGCCCGTCGGCTCCGCGAGCGCACGGGCGCCCATGTCGTCGAAGAACTCGATGTAGCGGTCGTACAGCGCGCGGATGACGTCCGCGTGCGACGCGAAGTTCCGGTAGAGCGTCCCGGCACCGACCTTCGCCGCCGCGGCGAGGCCTTGCAGGGGTGCGTCGAGGCCGTTCTCCCGGAAGTAGACCTCGGCCGTGTCGATGATGCGCTCGCGGTTCGCCAGGGCGTCGCGGCGCATGGGTTGACGACTGGAATCGGACATCGATTCCAACTTACGGGAAGTGGTGTCCGAACTCACCGGTTACCCGATTTCACTCCGTCGAGGTGGTCAGGGTAGAGTGGGCGAGGCCCGCGAGGGCGTGCGCCCGTAGCTCAACGGATAGAGCATCTGACTACGGATCAGAAGGTTTGGGGTTCGAATCCCTACGGGCGCGCCAGACACCCCCGGTCGACCATCAGGTCGGCCGGGGGTTTCTCGTTGCGGAGGCGCTCCCGGCGAGGGATGCACTCACTGCACGTAACACGGGACGCACGGGTCACCGAGGCACCGATCCGCCTCGAACGCGAGCCTCGACGCGCGCCGTGGGGCCGCCCAAGCGGAGCGAATGCTCCGCTTCTCGTTACCTGACAGCGCGTCATCTCATAGCGATGAGCGGCCTTGGACACATCCGCGAAACGAACTCTTCCCAGACTCGGTCCGTCCCTGCTCCGCGCCACCGCGCGGGCTTCCCCCCGACCGAGAGGGATCACGTGTTCAAGCAACGAGGATGGCGACTCGCCACCGTGGGAGCGCTGATGGCGCTGCCCATGGCGGCGCTGCCCGCCCAGGCCGCCGACGGCACCGTCGCGTCCGGCTCCGACTGGACGGTCAGCCGCGCCGCGGGCGGCTACCTGGTCACCGTCGACCTGGCCAAGCGGCTTCCGGTGGTGTCCGACGCCCCGACCATCGAGGTCGACGGCGCGCCGATCGGCATCGCGACCGAGTCCGCCGACGGCCGCAGCCTGTCGGTGTTCACGACCGACGCCTCCGTGGCGCGGGCCGACGACGTCGAGGCCGGCTGGTTCAGCAAGCCGTCCGGCGCGAAGGCGCAGGTCATGACGGTCGACGAGATCGCCGAGGCCGACCCCGAGGCCCTCGACGAGAACCCCGCCTCCATCGGCACGTACGAGCACACGGAGGCCGTCTACGACTTCGGTGCGCAGTCGATCGCGCTCGCCGGCATCGGCGGGATCCGCGGCGAGCTGCAGGGCAAGATCTACCTGCCCAAGACCGGCGGCGCGCGCCCCGTGGTGTTGCTGCTGCACGGCCGCCACACGTCGTGCGCGAGCGGCTCCGGCGCCCCCGGCACCGCGAACCCGAACCGCTGGCCCTGCGGACCCGGCCAGCTCAACATCCCGAGCTTCGCCGGCTACGACGGCACGGCCCGTGCGCTGGCCAGCCACGGCTACGCCGTCGTCTCGATCGCGGCGAACGCCATCAACTCGAACGACAACCAGCTCGCGCTGGACCAGGGCGCCCAGGCGCGCGGCCAGCTGCTGCTCGACACCCTCTCGATGCTGAAGAAGGCCAACGAGGGCGCGCCGGTCAGCCACTACGACGCCCAGCAGGACAAGGACGTCACGCTCGCCGAGGCGCTCGCCGACCAGGGCCCGCTGCCCGGCCTCACCGAGGGCACCGAGGGCCTGTCCCCCGCGCAGCTCGTCGGCCGCTTCGACTTCTCGAACATCGGCATGATGGGCCACTCGCGCGGCGGCGAGGGCGTGACCTCGGCGGCGACGCTCAACCAGGGCCTGGCGAAGCCGTGGAAGATCACCTCGATCCTGCCGCTGGCGCCCGTCGACTTCGCCCGCATGACGGTGCCGAACGTCCCGATGAACGTGGTCCTGCCGTACTGCGACGGTGACGTCTCCAACCAGCAGGGCCAGCACATGCTCGACGACTCGCGCTACGCGTTCGACGACGACGTGCTGCGCAGCGGCGTCTGGATGATCGGCGCGAACCACAACTTCTACAACACCGTGTGGACGCCCGGGAAGTACCCGTACAACGTCAGCGACGACTGGGGCGCGAGCTCGACCGACGCCGTCTGCGGCCCGCGCTCGGAGACCAACCTCCGCCTGAGCGCCGACGCGCAGTACGACGCGGGCACGGCCTACATGGCCGGCTGGTTCCGCCTCACGATGGGCGGCGAGGACCAGTTCCTGCCGATGTTCGACGGCTCCGCCCAGGTGCCCGAGGTGCTCGGCGGCGCCGACATCCGCTCGGTCTCGACCGCGCCGGCGTCCGCCCGCTCGACCATCACGACGTTCGAGTCCACCAGCTCGCTGGTCCGCACGCAGGGCGCCGCCACGGCGACGGTCTGCGCCAGCGCCGGCGGCCGCACCGTCGCGCAGCCGCTCCCGGCCTGCACGCCGACGACCGTCAACACCAGCTCGCTGCCGCACTGGACGCCCGCGAGCAACGGCGGCAACGTCCCGGCCACGCCGGTCACGAGGCTCTCGTGGACCGCGCTGGGCACCGGCACGACGACCATCACGCCCAGCGAGCTGCGCGTGAGCGTCCCGGCCAAGGCGCGCGACGCCAGCGGCATGGAGCGCCTGTCGGTCAAGGTCGCGGCGGACGACACGGTCGCCGGCACCACGGCGCTCTCGCTCACCGTCGTCGACGGCGCGGGCACGACGTTCACGAAGCCGGTCGCCGAGCTCAACCCGCTCGCCGTCAGCCGCTTCCCGGCCTCCACCAGCGCCCTGCTGAAGAAGATCATCCTGCAGCAGGTCGACCTCCCGGTCGCCGACCTGGCGGACGCCGGACTCAGGGTCTCGGACATCCGCGAGGTCCGCTTCGGCGCCCTCGCCGGCCCGGACGACCTCGCCGCCGGCGGCGTGTTCCTGTCCGACCTGGCGTTCGAGACGTCGGCCGTGGGCACGGCGGACAGCAAGCCGGTCCCGACGATCAACGTGGACGCCCCCAGCGTCGACGAGGGCAACGCGCCGGGCACGGCCGACATCGCGGTCTACCTGGACGAGAAGGCCTCGATCCCGGTCTCGGGCTACGTGTCCACCCTCGGCTCGGCCACGGGCCGCGCCGGCATCACGATGGAGAAGGTCACGTTCGCCCCGGGCGAGACGTGCAAGGTCGTCACGGCGCCCGTCCTGGGCGACACGCTGGCCAGCACGACGGCCTCGACGTCGGTCAAGGCCTCGGTCATCAACACGTCCGGCGCCGTCATGGGCACGAACGCGCTCGACTGGCTCGAGGTCCGCGAGGACGACGGCGTGACGGGCTCGGCCACGGCCCTGCCCCCGGCCGGCGTCCAGGGCGACGCGTGCGCCGAGCTCGCCGCCAAGGGCGAGGAGGCCGAGGTCGCGGTCAGCGACGAGGCACCCCAGCCCGGCGAGACCGTCACGGTCACGGCCGGCGGGTTCCGCTCGGGCGAGGGCGTCACGGTGAAGGTCGCCGGCGCCGACCCGGTCGTGGCCGTCGCCGACGCCACGGGCTCCGTCAGCGCCCCGGTCACGATCGCGGCGTCGGCACCTCGCGGCGCCACCGAGGTCACCGTCACCGGCAGCGGCACCGCCCGCACCGGCGCGACCTCGATCTCGGTCCTGGACGCGAGCGCGACGAGCCTGTCGATCTCGCCCGAGGCGCCCGCCATCAACGAGGCCGTCACGCTGACGGCCGAGGTCACCGGCGGCGACACGACCGGCACGGTCGAGTTCCTCGACGGCACCACGTCGCTGGGCAGCGCCCCGGTCACGGATGGCACGGCCACCCTCGAGGTGCCGGGCTTCAAGGCCGGCGAGCACACCATCGTGGCGACGTTCGGCCGCACCGGCGTCACCGAGGCCTCCACGTCCAACGCGGTCGCCTTCACACTGGTCAAGGGCAAGCCGACGATGGTCGTGTCGCTGTCGAGCGCCTCGACGGTCTTCGGCCAGGCGGCCACGCTGTCGGCGGTCGTCGGCGGCGCGGACGGCGGCGCGGTGACCTTCCGCTACGGCTCGACGACCACGAAGGTCGCCCTGGCGAAGGACGGCTCCGTGTCGCTCACGCTGCCGAGGACGCTCAAGCCGGGCCGCTACACGGTCTCGGCCGCGTACGACGGCACGGACCGGACCGAGGCCTCACCGGGCATCTCGACCACGCTCAGCGTCGCCAAGAAGGCCACGACGGCGCGCATCTCCGCGCGGGCCACGGTCAAGGTCGGCCAGGCCATCAAGGGCAACGTCGCGGTCCGCGGCAAGGTCGCGGGCGTCGCGCCCACCGGCACGGCCAAGGTCTACGTCGCGCGCGGCAAGGGCGGCTACAAGCTGGCCCGCACCGTGAAGGTCCCGTCGACCGGCAAGGTCTCGTACTCGGTCAAGGCGCCCAAGAAGCGTCAGGTCGTGCGGGTCAAGGTCGTCTACTCCGGTGACGCCAACTACGCGTCGAGCAGCTCGGCGCCGCAGGGGGTGCGCGTCCGCTGAGTCACCGGCGAGGCCCCGGCAGCACCCGCTGCCGGGGCCTCGCCGCGTCCCGGGGCCAGTGGCGGCGCCCGTCAGCGGATGCGAGGGCCCGGCATCCGTGGTGGCATGGAGGGACAGAGAGTCGACCGGAAGGGGAGAGTCATGGGACTCGACGACAAGCTGGGCAATTCCGCTGATGACCTCAAGGGCAAGGCCAAGGAGGCTGCGGGCAACGCCAGCGACGACCCGGAGCTCAAGGCCGAAGGCAAGGGCGACCAGGCCAAGTCCGACATCAAGCAGGCGGGCGAGAAGGTCAAGGACGCCTTCAAGCACTGACCCACACGAAGAAAGGGCCCCGGGAGATCCCGGGGCCCTTTCTCATGGCGTGGTCACACGGCCGGCGGCGTGGCCGGGCCAGGCGGCGGAGTGCCGGGTCCCGGGGTCGTGGCGGTGGTGCTGGTCGGCGCGGCCGGCGCCGTGTACGTCGAGGACGTGTAGGTCGGCTGGTCGGCCATCTTGGCCCGCACGTACGCCGCGACGCCTGCGACGGCGGCCGTCAGCACGCCCACGAACGCGACCTTCTTGACGCCGGCGAAGCGCTTCTTCTTCGTGACGGGCAGCTTGTCCGCGACCGGGTCCGGCAGCTTCTCGACGAGATCGTCGCGCAGGTCGAGCAGCTCGGACTTGTCGGGCAGACGGGCCAGGAGCTCGTCGCGCAGCGCGAGCCATTCCGCCTTGTCCGGCAGCCGGTCGGCGAACTGCTCCTTGAGGTCCAGCAGCTCGGCCCTGTCCGGCAGCTGCTCGACGACGCTGTCGACGTGATCCTTCACGCTCTTCTTGCCCTTGCCCACGATGGCTCCCTTCACACGGAGGTGGTCGGACCTCCATCGTGGCGCACCTCGGCGGCCCTCGCTAGTCGGTCGCCGCCTCCAATACGACCTCCGCGGCGTCCTTGTCGGGGCGCAGGCCGCGCCAGCTGGCGTGCCGGAGGTGGCCCGCGGGCGACCAGTCGCCGAACACGACCTCGCCCACCAGCGTCGGCGTCGTCCACGTCGCGTCCCGCGCGGCGACCGCCTCGACCTCGTCCACGAACGGCGAGGTCTTCCGCTCGAGCGGGTCGAGCAGGGACCGCAGCTTGCGCCGCTCGGCGTCGCTGTACCCGGTCCCGACGCGGCCGAGGTAGTGCAGCCCGCCCTCGACCGGCACGCCCACGAGCAGCGAGCCGATGCCCCGGCCGTTGCTGCTCGGGCGCCAGCCGCCGATCACGATCTCCTGCGTGGTCTGGTTCTTGATCTTGATCCAGTCCGTGGACCGGCCGCCGGGGTCGTACGTGGACGAGCGGCGCTTGGCCACGATCCCCTCGAGCTTGTGCTGACGGCTCAGCGCGACGGCGTCCTCCAGCGAGCCGCCGAACGGCGGCGGCACCTGGACGAGCTCGCCCTCGATGCCGGCCTCCTCGAGTGCCTCGCGGCGCTCGTCGTACGTCAGCGAGCGCAGCGACTCACCGTCGCGCTCGATGAGGTCGAACGCCATGAAGCCGACCGGCACCGTGCGGCGCAGGCGCTCGACGTCACCGGCCCTGGTGACGCCCATGCGCTGCTGCAGGCGGCCGAAGCTGGGGACGCCGCGCGCGTCGAGGGCGACGATCTCGCCGTCGACCACGAGGTCGGCCCCGAGGCCGGCGAGCTCCTCCACGAGCTCGGGGTAGCTGGCGCTGACGTCGTTGTGGTTGCGCGAGAACAGCCGGACGGTGTCGTCGCGGACGACCGCGATGCAGCGGATGCCGTCCCACTTGAGCTCGTACGCCCAGCCGTCGCCGTCGGCGTCCCGCGTGCCGCCGAGCACGGCCAGCATGGGCGCCACGAAGCCGGCGCGACCCGCGGCCGCGTTCCGGCGAGCGGGCTTCCTCGCCGGCTGCGCGGGCTCCGCTTTCGTGGGCGGCGGCTCGGCGGCGGCCTCCTGGTCCTTCATCCGGTGGATGAGCCAGTTCTCGCCGGTCTTGATCAGGGCGAGCCGCACCGACCCGCCGAGACCGCCGTCGGGGCTGCCGTGCAGCGTCGCGATGACCTCGTGGTCGTTCCATTTCTCCAGGTCGAAGTGACCGTGGTCCCAGATCGTCACGTGGCCCGCGCCGTACTCGCCCTTGGGGATGTCGCCGGCGAACGTCGCGTACTCCATCGGGTGGTCCTCGGTCTGCACTGCGAGGTGGTTGCCGGACGACGTCTCGGGCACCCCTTTCGGCAGCGCCCACGACACGAGGACGCCGTCGCGCTCCAGCCGGAAGTCCCAGTGCAGGCGTCGCGCGTGGTGCTCCTGGATGACGAAGATCGGGTCGCCGCTGCGCCCGACCACGACCGAGTCGGGGACCGGCTCGGGCGTCTTCGAGGCGTCGCGCATCGAGCGGTAGGTCGACAGCCGGTCCGTGACCGGCGCCGCGAGCGACGCCATCGGGTCACCGCGCTCGGCGAGCCGCTTCGGGACCTCGTCGATCGTCAGGTGGCGCAGGTCCTCGTCGAGCTCGTCCCAGTCGCGGGGCACCGCGACCGTCGGCTCCTCGCGTCCGCGCAGCGAGTACGGCGAGATCGTCGTCTTGTTGCGGTTGTTCTGGCTCCAGTCGACGAGCACCTTGCCGTGCCGCTTCGCCTTGGACATGTCGCTGACGACCAGCTCGGGCATGGCCGCCTCGAGCGCCTGGGCGACCTGCTTGGCGAAGGCGTTGACGTAGTCGGCGTCGTGCTCGCCGTCGAGGTGCGCGAACAGGTGGATGCCCTTGCTGCCGCTCGTCACCGGGAAGCACTCCAGGCCGATGTCACCCAGCAGGTCGCGGGCCGCGTGGGCGACCTCGACGCACTCGGGCAGGCCCGTCCCCGGCCCCGGGTCGAGATCGATGACGAGGCGGTCCGGGTTCTGCGCGACGCCCGTCGCGTCGACCTGCCACTGGGGCACGTGCAGCTCGAGCGCCGCGACCTGGCCGGCCCACGCCAGGTCGGCGACCGACTCGAAGATCGGATACGTGTTCGTGTGCGAGCGGTGCTTGATCGAGACCCGGCGGATCCAGTCAGGCGCGGAGTCGGGCAGGTTCTTCTCGAAGAAGACCTGCGCCGCGGGCCCGGTGCCGTCCACCCAGCGCTTCCGCGTGACGGGCCGGCCCGCCAGGTGCGGCAGGATCCACGGCGCGACCTGGACGTAGTACGAGATGACGTCGGCCTTCGTGGTTCCCGTCGCGGGGTAGATCACCTTGTCGCTGTTGGTCAGCCTCAGCAGGCGCCCGTCGACGGACACCGTCTGGGTGGACCGCGATGCCATGATCTTGCCCCCTTGCAAGTAGTGTGGGTGTCTCACATTGTGAAGGAGCGGCCGTGAACGTGCCGGACTTCTTCTCCGAGGTGGCGCTCGACCTGCATGAGCAGCCCACCGCTGAGAAGACCGTGGATCGCATCACCGAGTACGCGCAGTTCGCGGCCGAGTGCGACGACGCTGGGATCATGCTCGTCCACGGACGAGGACGCATCGAGACGGCGTCCAAGACGTCCGAGCGGGTGGCGCGGTCCCACGACCTGCAGAACGAGCTCGACGAGGGGCCCTGCCTGCTCGCGCTGGAGCAGGGCGGCAACTATGTCTCCACCGATGTCGAGTTCGATCCGCGCTGGCCGCGCTGGGGCGCCGCGGCCGCCCGGCTGGGGATCCACAGCGCCATGAGCGTGCTGCTGGAGACCCGCGAGCGCCGCTACGGGACGCTCAACCTCTACGCCGACCGGCCCGACGCGTTCGACGCGAACGACCTCGCCACGGCGATGATCTTCGCCCGGCACGCCTCGATCGCGCTCGCGAACGCGCACCAGGAGCAGGGCCTTCTCGTCGCGATCGACGCCCGCAAGGTGATCGGCCAGGCGCAGGGCATCCTCATGGAGCGCTTCGACATCGACGCCGACCGCGCCTTCGACGTCCTGCGCCGCTACTCGCAGAACCACAACCAGAAGCTGCACGCCGTGGCGACCTGGCTCGTCGAGAACCGGCAGAAGCCGGTCTCAGAGTTCCCGGGCGACGTCCAGGCCACCGTCTGAGTCAGGCCGACGACTTCTTCTTCGCGGCCTTCTTCTTGGGCTTGTCCTCGGACTCGCCCTTGCGGGCCTCGACGCTGCGGCGCAGCGCCTCCATGAGGTCGACGACCTCGCCGCCCTCGTCCTCCTTCTCGCCGAAGGTGGCCTCGGTGTCGATGCCCTCGCCGGCCTTCTCCTTGGCCTCGATGAGGGTGCGCAGCTGCTCCTGGTAGTCGTCGGTGAACGCCGCGGCGTCGAAGTCGCCCGCGAGCGACTCGATCAGCTGGCCCGCCATCGCGAGCTCCTTGTCCGTGACCTTGGCGGTCTTCTCCAGCACGGGGAAGTCGGCGGTGCGGACCTCGTCGTCCCACAGCAGCGTCTGCAGCACGAGCACGTTGTCGCGCACGCGCAGGGCGCCCAGGCGCGTGCGGTTGCGCAGCGCGAACGTGACGACGGCGGTGCGCTCGGTCTGCTCGAGCGCCTCGCGCAGCAGGCTGTAGGGCTTGAGGGCCTTCTCCTCGGGCTCGAGGAAGTACGGCGAGCCGAGCCGCAGCACGTCGATCTGGTCGTCCGGGACGAACTCGACCACGTCGATCTCGTGGCTGCGCTCGGCGGGCAGCGAGGCGAGGTCCTCGTCGGTCAGCACGATCGTCTTGTCACCGGCGTCGTACGCCTTGTCGATGTGCTTGAACGGCACGACCTCCTTGCAGATCTCGCACCGGCGCTCGTAGCGGATGCGCCCGCCGTCGGCGTCGTGGACCTGGTGCAGGGACACGTCGTGGCTCTGCGTGGCGGAGTACACCTTGACCGGTACGTGGACCAGCCCGAAGCTGATCGCTCCCTTCCAGATGGCTCGCATCTGGCCAGTATCGGCCCTCAGCGCCGCCAGCGCGACCGCTTCTGCGGCGCCCCGGCGGGCGGGCGGAGGGAGACGAGGCCGGGCTCGTAGGGCTCCAGGTCGGGGACGCGCTCCTCGAGCTGGTCGAGCGCGCGCGGCAGGTCGTCGAACTGCACGCCGGCCAGCTGGTTGGGCGAGAAGCGCCACCACGCGAGGTCGAGCAGGCGCTCGCGCGTGGCCGGATCGACGCGGTCGCGGATCGGCCGCGCCGGGATGCCGCCGACGATCGAGTACGGCGCGACGTCCTCGGTGACGACCGCGCCGGCCGCCACGACGGCGCCGTCGCCGATCGTGACGCCGCGCAGGATGACGACCTTCGCGCCGATCCAGACGTCGTGGCCCACCACCGAGGGCTCACCGCGGAAGGAGGCGCGTCCACCGGCCTCGGGATCGATGACCTCGGACCGGTCGGCCGACGGGTGCCAGCCCCACGTCGCCTTCTTGTACTGGAACGAGTTGACGCCCAGCCACGTCAGCGGGTGTCCCGTGGCGCCGACCAGCACGCCCGGCGCGAACTCGCAGTAGCGGCCGATCGTGGCGGACTGGGACTCGCAGCCGTCGGCGAGGCTCGTGAACGCCCCGACCTGTGTGCGGCCGCCGCGCACCACGAAACTGCCCAGCATCCGGATCGGCGGCTCGGCCATCAGCTCGGACGACCCCACCAGCCGCAGTCCCTCGGTCCCGCGCGCGTGCTCCACGCACGCCAGCCTAGAGGCCGGTGGGACGTGCGCTGTGTCACGGTGTGGCCCACGTAACACCGCGGCAACCGGAACGAGGAACAATGGGGGTCATGGCGTTTCTGCTGCGCGTGGAGCTCCCGGACGTGCCGGGCTCCCTCGGCGCACTCGCGACCGCACTCGGTGAGGCCGGGGCCGACATCGAGGCCATCGAGATCGTCGAGCACCGCTCCGACGGCGTCGCCGTCGACGACGTCCTGCTCGAGCTGCCCCAGACGGTCATGCCCGATGCCCTCATCACGGCGTGCCACGCGCTCGAGGGCGTGTACGTCCACTGGATCAGCCGCTACACCGCCGGCGCGAACCTGAGCATGGACCTCGAGGCCGTCGAGGCGTTCACGGGCGAGCCGGCCCAGGCGATCGCGCGGCTGGTCGAGGTCATCCCCGCGACGTTCCGCACGGACTGGGCGCTGGCCGTCCGCCGGGGCGAGGACGGCGCGACCGTGCTGGCCGAGACCTCGGCCGCGCCCAAGCTGGTTCCCGACTGCGACGAGTGGCTCTCGGTCGAGGAGGCCGGCCTGCTGCCCGAGGTCGAGGCCTGGGACTCCACGGTCCTGGCCGGGTCCCCCGCCAAGACCCGCGGCGGCACGACGTTCTTCATCGCCGTCGGCCGCCACGGCGGACCCGAGTTCCTCCCGTCCGAGATCGCCCGCCTGGGCCACATGGTGTCGCTGGCCGCCTCGGTCCAGACCGACGGGCTCTGACCGGGTGGGTCCGCTGCACCGTGACGAGCTGGTGCTCGACACGGCACGCGTACGACGCCTCGTCGACGCGACGTTCCCGCAGTACGCCGGCCTCCCCCTGGCGCCGCTCGGCGACTCCGGCTCGACGAACGCGCTGTTCCGGCTGGGCGACGACCTGCTGGTCCGGCTGCCGCGCCAGCCCGGCGGAGGCGCGTCGGTGGCGAAGGAGGCCCGCTGGCTCCCGTTCGTCGACGCCCGGACCACCGCGGCGGTCCCCTCGATCGTCGGCGTCGGCGAGCCGGGTCCGGACGACCCGGAGCGGTGGGCCGTCACGCGCTGGCTGGACGGCGTCCGGCCGCGCGCCGGCCACGGCTCGGTGGCACTCGCGCGCGACCTCGCGCGCTTCCTGACCGAGCTGCGGGCGATGGAGGTCCCCGCTGGCGCGGCCGACGACGAGGAGCTGCGCTGGTACCGCGGCGGGCCGCTCGCCGCCCAGGACGCCGAGCTGCGCGAGTCCGTCACGCAGTGCCGGCGACTCGGCCTCCCGCTCGACCTCGACGAGGCGCTCCGCGTCTGGGACCTCGCCCTCGAGGCGTCCGCGACGACCCGCGCGACCGCCGGCTGGTACCACGGCGACCTGCTCGCCGAGAACCTCCTCGTCGACGAGGACGGGCACCTGTCGGCCGTCCTCGACTTCGGCACGCTCGGGATCGGCGACCCCGCCGTGGACCTCGTCGTGGCGTGGGAGGTGCTCGGCGCCGAGGGTCGCCGCGAGCTGCGCGCCCGCCTCGACGTGGACGACGCGACCTGGACGGTGTCCCGGGGCTGGGCGCTGCTCATCGCCCTCATCACGTTCCCGTACTACGGCGCGACGATGCCCCGCCGCTGCGCCGACCGCCTCACGATGGCGCGGGCGGCGCTCGGCCCGGACGCCTAGGGCTTGTCGGTGATGGGCGTATGCGCGTGGTGGAAGCGGCCCAGCGCCGCGACCTCCTGCTCGAGCGAGGGCACGGTCTTTCGCGTCAGCCGTCGGACGTAGGGCCACGTGGCGGGCGAGTTCACGAGCGCCTTGGTCCAGTTCGCCAGCAGCACGCCCTTCGGCACGTAGACGCGGCTCCTGCGCTTCGCCAGCCCGGCGAGGATCGCCGCGGCGCACGTCTCGACGTCCGTCGTGGTGTTGGCCGGGTACGGCAGCCGCTGCCGGATGGCCTTGAACGTCGGCAGGTCGGCCTCGGCGTTGCGGACGATGTCGGTGTCGATCCACGAGGGGTGGCACAGGCCGACGCTGATGCCCAGGTGCGCGACCTCCTGCTTGATCGCGATGCCGAGCGCCTCGGCGCCCGCCTTGCTCGCCGCGTACGCGCTGAGGCCGGCGATGTTCGAGAACGCGGCCAGCGACGACACGACCAGCAGGTGCCCGCGCGTGCGCTCGAGGTGCGGCACGGCGTGCTTGGCGGTGCGGAACACACCGTTGAGGTTGACGTCCACGACGCGCTCGAACGCGGAGTCCTCGATCTGGCGGACCGTGCCGTACGACGCGATGCCGGCGTTGGCGACGACGTGGTCGAGCCGGCCGAAGTGGGCCGCCGCGGCGTCGATCGCCGCCTTCAGCCCGTCGCTGTCGCGGACGTCGGCCTGCCACCAGGCCGCCGCCTCGCCGAGCTCGTCGCCCAGCGCCGCGAGCAGGTCGGGCTCGAGGCCGACGAGGGCGACGCGGCCACCGTGGGCGACGTAGGCGCGGGCGACGTGAGCGCCGATGCCGCGGGCGGCGCCGGTGACGAGGGCGACCTGGCCGCTGAACTGTCGGGACGGGAGAGAGGACATGGGCGCCAAGATACCGTCGGTATGTGACATGCGCCACGACCAATGTCAGATTCGTGCGTGGCCGACTCCCCCGCCTGTCCACGTTGCGTGGGTCACAGACCGGACCCCCTGAGCGTTGGCTATCCTCTGCGGGATGAGCACCCCTCAGACCGAACTCGGTTCCATGCGAATCGGCGTGGTGAAGGAGTCCGCCCCCGGCGAGACCCGTGTCGCCGCGACCCCGGCCACGGTGAAGCAGCTGATCGCGCTGGGCTACGACGTGACCGTCGAGCGCGGCGCCGGTGAGGCCTCGAGCTTCAGCGACGCGGCGTACGTCGAGGCGGGCGCCACGATCGGCGACAAGCCCGACACGTGGGCCAGCGACGTCATCTTCAAGGTGAACGCGCCCAACGACATCGAGATCGCGCTCATGCTGGACGGCGCGACGCTCATCAGCATGATCAGCCCGGCGCTCAACCCCGAGCTGGTCGAGAAGCTCGCGGCGCGTCCCATCACCGTGATGGCGATGGACGCGGTGCCGCGCATCTCGCGCGCCCAGTCGATGGACGTGCTGTCGTCGATGGCCAACATCGCCGGCTACCGCGCCGTCGTGGAGGCCGCCCACGAGTTCGGCCGGTTCTTCACCGGCCAGGTCACCGCAGCCGGCAAGGTGCCGCCGGCCAAGGTGCTCGTCGCGGGCGCCGGCGTGGCGGGCCTCGCGGCGATCGGTGCCGCCTCCAGCCTGGGCGCGATCGTCCGTGCCACCGACCCGCGTCCCGAGGTCGCCGACCAGGTCAAGTCGATCGGTGGCGAGTACCTCGAGGTGGTCGTGCCCGAGGAGGCCAAGGAGGTCTCCTCCGACGGCTACGCCAAGGCGACCAGCGAGGCCTACGACAAGCGCGCCGCCGAGATCTACTCCGAGCAGGCCGCCGACGTCGACATCATCATCACGACGGCGCTCATCCCGGGCCGCGCCGCGCCGCGCCTCATCACCGCCGCGGACGTGGCCTCGATGAAGCCCGGCAGCGTCATCGTCGACATGGCCGCCGCGCAGGGCGGCAACGTCGAGGGCTCGGTCCCGGGCCAGAAGGTCGTGACCGCGAACGGCGTGACGATCCTGGGCTACACCGACCTCGCCGGCCGCCTGCCCACGCAGGCCTCGCAGCTGTACGGCACCAACCTGGTGAACCTCATGAAGCTGCTGACGCCGGGCAAGGACGGCCAGGTCGTCCTGGACTTCGACGACGTCGTCCAGCGCGGTGTCACCGTCGTACGCGACGGCGAGAAGACGTGGCCGCCGCCGCCGGTGCAGGTCTCGGCCGCCCCGGCGCCCGCCGCCGCAGCGCCCAAGGAGCCGGCTCCGGCTCCCGAGCCGAAGAAGCCGGTCAACCCGGCCGTCAAGCTCGGCGCCCTGGCCGTCGGCGTGCTCGTGTTCCTGTGGGTCCTGGCCACCGCGCCGGGCGAGCTGCCGCAGCACTTCACCGTGCTCGCGCTCGCGATCGTGATCGGCTACTACGTGATCGGCCACGTGCACCACGCGCTGCACACGCCGCTCATGAGCGTGACCAATGCGATCAGCGGCATCATCGTGGTCGGCGCCATGCTCCAGATCGGCGCGGACGACACCGCGATCCGCGCGCTCGCGTTCGTGGCCGTCCTCGTCGCCAGCATCAACGTCTTCGGCGGCTTCGCCGTGACCCGACGCATGCTCAGCATGTTCTCGAAGTGAAGGGCTGACCTGTGACTGCCTACTCCCTGGCCAATGCCGCGTACCTCGTCGCGGCACTGCTGTTCATCCTCAGCCTCGCCGGCCTGAGCAAGCACGAGACCGCCCGCCGCGGCGTCGTCTTCGGCATCGCCGGCATGACGATCGCGCTCGCCGCGACCTACGTCCTGGTCATCGACTCCGAGCCGGGCATCGGCCTGGTGCTGCTCGTCGTCGCGATGGCGATCGGCGCCGCGATCGGCCTGTGGCGCGCCCGCATCGTCGAGATGACCGGCATGCCCGAGCTCATCGCCCTGCTGCACTCGTTCGTCGGCCTGGCCGCCGTGCTGGTCGGCTGGAACGGCTACCTCGCGCACGGCGACTTCCCGACCCAGTCGCTCGAGGACATCCACAACGCCGAGATCTTCATCGGCGTGTTCATCGGCGCCGTCACCCTGACCGGCTCGATCGTGGCGTACCTCAAGCTCTCGGCGAAGATGAAGTCCGCGCCGCTCATGCTGCCGGGCAAGAACTGGATCAACGTCGGCGCGCTCGTGCTGTTCGTCGCGCTGACGATCTGGTTCGTCATCGACCCCGCCCTGTGGCTGCTGGTCCTGGTCACGATCGTCGCGCTGGCGCTGGGCTGGCACCTGGTCGCCTCGATCGGCGGCGGCGACATGCCCGTCGTCGTGTCGATGCTCAACAGCTACTCGGGCTGGGCCGCGGCCGCCTCGGGCTTCCTGCTGGGCAACGACCTGCTCATCATCACCGGCGCGCTCGTCGGCTCCTCCGGTGCCTACCTGTCGTACATCATGTGCAAGGCGATGAACCGCTCGTTCATCTCCGTCATCGCCGGCGGCTTCGGCATCGAGGCCGGCCCGAGCGACGACACCGACTACGGCGACCACCGCGAGATCAACGCCGACGGCGTCGCGGAGCTGCTCAAGGACGCCAAGAGCGTCGTCATCACCCCCGGCTACGGCATGGCGGTGGCGCAGGCGCAGTACCCCGTCGCCGACCTGACCGCGCGCCTGCGCGAGAAGGGGGTCGAGGTCCGCTTCGGCATCCACCCCGTCGCCGGTCGCCTGCCCGGGCACATGAACGTGCTGCTGGCCGAGGCCAAGGTGCCGTACGACGTCGTCCTCGAGATGGACGAGATCAACGACGACTTCCCCGAGACCGACGTCGTCCTGGTCATCGGCGCCAACGACACGGTCAACCCGGCCGCCGCCGAGGACCCGGGCAGCCCGATCGCCGGCATGCCCGTCCTGCACGTGTGGGAGGCCAAGAACGTCATCGTGTTCAAGCGCTCCATGGCCGCCGGCTATGCGGGCGTCCAGAACCCGCTGTTCTTCCGCGAGAACACCCAGATGCTGTTCGGCGACGCGAAGGACCGCGTGGAGGACATCATCAAGGCCCTCTGAGGCCCTCGGAGCGAGATCACGGCGCTCCCCACCCGATCCGGCTCTGCGGCCGGTGCGGGTGGGGGGCGCTACTCGTTCCGGGCCTCGGCCTGCCGGTGCGAGCGCACCGCGACGGCCAGCGCGAGCGCCAAGACGGTGGACGAGGTCAGCAGGGCGACCCGCAGTGCCGCGTCGCCGTCGGCCGCCGACGCCGTGAGGCCGTAGACCGTCATGAGCGCCGCGGTGCCGAGTGCCGAGCCGATGCGCTGGCCCGTCTGCAGCGCCCCGCCCGCAGCCCCGCCGACGGCCGGCGGGACGTCCTCCAGCGTGAGCGTCTGGTTCGGCGAGACCACGCCACCGCCACCGAGCCCCGCGACGAACAGCAGGGGCGCGAACGTCCACCACAGCGCCGTCGTGCCCTGCCCCGGCACCACGAGGGCGATCGCCGCGAAGCCGAGGATGATGACCGCGAGCGCGGCGATCGTCACCTTGCGACCGGCGCGACTGACGAGGCGGCCCGCCGGCGTCGAGGTGATCGCCGCGCCGATCGCGAACGGCGTCAGCAGCATCCCGCTCTCCAGCGCACTGAGGTCGCGCACCTCCTGCAGCCACACCGACGAGGTCAGGAAGACCCCGGTGAACCCCGCGAAGTAGAGGGTGCCGATGACGATGCCGCTGCCGTAGGTGGGCAGCTCGGACAGCATCCCGACGTCGAGCAGCGGCGACCGGTCACGCTGCTTCACCGCTCGCTCCCAGCGGACGAACCACCAGGCCAGGGGCGGCACCGCGAGGACCAGCAGCAGTGGCAGCCGCTCACCGGACTCGGCCGCGATGAGCGGATAGAGCAGGCACAGCACGGTCAGGCCGAGGATGGCCGCGCCGGCGACGTCGACGTGCTCGCGGTCGGTGTCGCCGCGCGGCACGGGCACGAGCCGGCGGATCGCCACCAGCGCGACCAGGCCCACGGGCACGTTGATGAGGAAGATCAGCCGCCAGCCCAGGTCGCTGCCCGCCAGCGCGATGATCCCTCCGCCGAGGACCGGCCCGATGCCCGAGGCCACCGAGACGGTGAGGCCGAAGTAGCCGAAGGCGCGCCCGCGCTCCGGCCCGGTGAACAGCTCCTGGATCAGCCCGGCGTTCTGCGGGGTGAGCAGGCCCGCGGCCGCGCCCTGGGCCAGCCGGGCCGCGATCATCCACCCCGCGCTGGGCGCCAGGCCGACGGCGGCACTGGAGACGATGAACGCGATGAGGCCGATCGTCATGATCCGGCGCCGGCCGTACGCGTCACCGAGGTGCCCGCCGGCCACCAGCACGAGTCCGAAGGTCAGTGCGTAGCCCGAGACGACCCACTGCACGGTCCCGGCCGATGCGTCGAGGCCCTCGCGGATCGACGGGACGGCGACGTTGACGACCGTGACGTCGAGCAGCGTCATGAAGCCGACGACCAGCGTGACGGTCAGGATCCGCCAGCGCCGGGGATCGGGCTCGTCGACCGCGATGGGCTCGGGTGCACCGCTCGTCGTCTCGTCCGTCACCAGACCACTGTGCAGCCGCTCGCCGCGCCTGTCCTGTCGAGCGGCTCATGCCCTCCCGCCGGCGCGAGAACTCAGGCGCGAGCGATCTCGGCGTGCAGCGCGGACTTCACCTCGGCGGGCGCGAAGCTGGCGTCGACGGCCGCCGCGGCGAGGGACTTGAGGCCGGCCTCGTCGAGGCCCAGCAGCTCGGCGGCGATCTCGTACTCGCGGTTCAGCGTGGTGCCGAACATCGGCGGGTCGTCGGAGTTGATCGTCACGGTCACGCCGGCCTCGACGAGCGTCGGCAGCGGGTGCTCCTCCAGTGAGGGCACCGAGCGGGTCCTCACGTTCGAGGTGGGGCAGACCTCGAGCGCGATGCCGTCGGCCGCGAGCCGGGCCATGAGCTGGGGGTCCTGCGCCGCGGCGATGCCGTGGCCGATCCGCTCGGCGCCGAGGTGCTCGAGGCTGTCCCAGATCGTCTCGGGGCCGGTGGACTCCCCCGCGTGCGGGATGCTGTGCAGCCCGGCCGCGCGGGCCTGCGCGAAGTGCGGCGCGAACTGCGGCCGGGGCACGCCGATCTCGGGGCCGCCGAGGCCGAAGCCGACCAGCGCGTCGGGCTGCAGCCGCAGCGCCGTGTCGAGCGTGACGTCGGCGGCCGGGATGCCCGATTCACCGGGGATGTCGAAGATCCACTGCAGGCGCAGGCCGAAGTCGCGCTCGGCGGCGTGCCGGGCGTCCTCGATCGCCTCGACGTACGCCTCGGCGGCGATGCCCCGCGCGATCGACGTGTACGGCGTCATCGTCAGCTCGGCGTACCGAACGTTCTGGGCAGCGAGGTCGCGGCCGACCTCGTGCGTCAGCGTCCAGATGTCCTCGGGCGTGCGCAGCAGGTCGACGACGGACAGGTAGACCTCGATGAAGTGCGCGAAGTCCGTGAAGGTGAAGTACTCGGCGAGCGCCTCGGGATCCGCGGGCACGGGCGAGTCCGGGTGGCGGGCGGCGAGCCGCGCGACGGTGTCCGGCGCCGCCGAGCCGACGTGGTGGACGTGCAGCTCGGCCTTGGGCAGGCCCGCGATGAACGCGCTCATCCCACGACGCCGTAGAGCCGGTCGCCGGCGTCGCCCAGGCCCGGCACGATGTAGCCGTTCTCGTCGAGGCGCTCGTCGAGTCCGGCGCTGAACAGGTTGATCGGGGCGTCGATGTGCGCCGTGTCGCGCTCGAGTCGCTCGATGCCCTCGGGCGCCGACAGCAGGGTGATCGCGGTGATCTCGCGGGCGCCGCGCTTGACGAGGAAGTCGATCGCCATCGCGAGTGTGCCGCCCGTGGCCAGCATGGGGTCCAGGACGTAGCACTGGCGGCCGTCGAGCCGGTCGGGCAGGCGCTCGGCGTAGGTCTCGGCCTCGAAGGTCTCGTCGTTGCGGATCATGCCGAGGAAGCCGACCTCGGCGGTGGGCAGCAGGCGCTGCATGCCCTCGAGCATGCCCAGCCCGGCGCGCAGGATCGGGACGACGAGCGGCCCGGGACTGGTGAGGCGCACGCCCTGCGTGGTGGTCAGCGGCGTGGTCACCTCGACCTGCTCCACGCTGACCTCGCGGGTGGCCTCGTAGGCCAGCAGCGTCACCAGCTCCTCGGTCAGCCGGCGGAAGGTCGGCGAGTCGGTGCCCGCGTCGCGCAGGACCGAGAGCTTGTGGGAGATGAGCGGGTGATCGGCGACGTGAACACGCATGGGTCGAGGGTAGCGGCCGTGCGAGCGCGTCTGTCACCATCGCAGGGTGGCCGAGGACGATGTGGACTTCGTGGTCGCGGCGTACCGCGACGAGGGTGCCTGGACGGTGGTCGAGCTGCCTCCTCGCCTCGGTGAGGACTTCGAGGGATTCACGGCCGCCCTGGCCCGTTTCCCCTCCGACGTCGGCGTGCTGGGACTGGCCTCGGTCAACGACGACTTCTTCGTGATCGTGCGCCGCAGCGGCGAGCACGTGCGGGCCCTGCTGTCGGACTCGACGGCCGCGTGGGACTGGCCGATCGCGGCCGACGTGGCCGACCTCGTCGACGCCCCGGAGGCGGACGAGGACGCCGTCCCCGTGGGCGACCTCGACATCGTGAGCGACCTCGGCCTGGCGTCGGTCGAGCTGGGCCTGCTGTGCGACGACGACGACCTGTTCCCCGATGAGGCGCTCGCCGACCTGGCCGACCGGCTGGGGTTCGGCGACGAGTTCGAGGCGATCGTCGGGTGATCTGGGACCCGTTCATGCGGCGGGCCCTCGAGCTGGCGGCGGAGGCCGCCGCGGAGGGCGACGTGCCCGTCGGTGCCGTCGTGGTGCACGAGGGCGCGATCGTCGGCGAGGGCCGCAACACGCGCGAGCGCGACGCCGACCCGACCGGTCACGCCGAGATCGTCGCGCTGCGCAAGGCCGCCGCCGCCCTCGGTCGCTGGCGGCTCGACGGCTGCACCCTCGTCGTGACGCTGGAGCCGTGCACGATGTGCGCCGGGGCCGTCGTGTCCTCGCGCGTCGACCGGCTGGTGTTCGGCGCCTGGGACGAGAAGGCCGGCGCCGTCGGCTCGCTGTGGGACGTCGTGCGCGACCGCCGCCTCAACCATCGCCCCGAGGTCCTTGCCGACGTGCTGCCGGCCGAGTCCTCGCAGCTGCTGCGCTCGTTCTTCGGCCGCTGACGGTTTCCCCGGTTAAGTAGGTTCTCCCTCACTCAACGTGGGTTGCGATCCCCGTTAAGTGCGGGAAAACCACGCTCAGTGCGTCCGAGCTGCCAGAAAACCTAGTTAACCGGGGAATCCGTCACGGGAATACCTGGGGCATGCCCGCGTTCTACTAGTTGAATCTTCAACCAAACTCTGGAAGAGTGAACGTCATGAGCAGCATGCAGATCGGCATCTTCACCGTCGGCGACGTCACGACGGACCCCACGAACGGCACCACGCCGAGCGAGCACGAGCGCATCAAGGCCACGGTCGAGATCGCCAAGAAGGCCGAGGAGGTCGGCCTCGACGTCTTCGCGACGGGCGAGCACCACAACCCGCCGTTCGTGCCCTCGAGCCCCACGACGACGCTGGCCTACATCGGCGCGCAGACCGAGAAGATCATCCTGTCGACCTCGACGACGCTCATCACCACGAACGACCCGGTGAAGATCGCCGAGGACTACGCGACGCTGCAGCACCTCGTCGACGGCCGCATGGACCTCATGCTGGGCCGCGGCAACACGGCCCCGGTCTACCCGTGGTTCGGCAAGGACATCAGCAAGGCCGTCGAGCTGACGATCGAGAACTACCAGCTGCTGCGCAAGCTCTGGTCCGAGCCGGTCGTCAACTGGGAGGGCAAGTTCCGCACGCCGCTGCAGGGCTACACCTCGACGCCCGCGCCCCTCGACGGCGTCGCGCCGTTCGTGTGGCACGGCTCGATCCGCACGCCCGAGGTGGCCGAGCTGGCCGCGTTCTACGGCGACGGCTACTTCGCGAACAACATCTTCTGGCCGAAGGAGCACTACATCCGGCTGATCAACTTCTACCGCCAGCGCTACGCCCACTACGGGCACGGCACGGCGGAGCAGGCGATCGTCGGCCTGGGCGGTCAGTTCTTCATGCGCAAGAACAGCCAGGACGCGGTCAACGAGTTCCGGCCGTACTTCGACAACGCGCCGGTCTACGGCCACGGCCCGAGCCTGGAGGACTTCAGCTCCCAGACGCCGCTCACGGTCGGCAGCCCGCAGCAGGTGCTCGAGCGCACGCTCGAGTTCGCCGACTACTTCGGCGACTACCAGCGCCAGCTGTTCCTCGTCGACCACGCGGGCCTGCCGCTCAAGACGGTCCTCGAGCAGCTCGACCTGCTCGGCGAGATCCTGCCCACGATGCGCGCCGAGTTCGACGCGCGCCGCCCGGCGAACGTGCCGGACGCCCCCACCCACGCCGCCCGGGTCGCCGCCCGCGACGCGGCCCTCTCCGAGGAGGTCTCCGCATGACCCGGATCGTCGCCCTGTCCGCGGGCGTCGGCGAGCCGTCGACCACGCGCATGCTGGCCGATCGGCTCGCCGCGGCCTCCGGTGCCGCGCTCGGCGGCGCGAGCGTCGAGGTGGTCAACCTGCGCGACTTCGCGCACGAGATCACCGACGCCGCGCTGACCGGCTTCGCGGCGCCGCGACTGCAGCACGTGTACGACCAGGTGGGCGAGGCCGACGCGCTGGTCGTCGTCGTGCCGACGTTCAAGGCGTCGTACCCGGGCCTGTTCAAGTCGTTCATGGACGCGCTCGACAACGAGGCGCTCATCGGCAAGGTCGTGCTGCTCGGCGCGACGGGCGGCACGGCGCGGCACTCGCTCGTGATCGACTTCGCGCTGCGACCGCTGTTCGCGTACCTGCAGTCGGTCATCGTGCCGACCGGCGTGTTCGCCAGCCCCCACGACTGGGGCACGGCGGGTGACGGTGCGCTGCAGAGCCGCATCGAGCGGGCCGCCGCCGAGCTGGCCAGCCTGCTGGCCGGCGCCGGCTCGGGCCGATCGAAGGACGACGAGATCGACCTGTTCAGCCCGACCATGCTGTCGATCAGCCAGCCCGACTGAGTCGAGCGCTCCGCCGCCCTCCAGTGCCGACTTGTGGAACGGGATGCACGTTCACCCCGCTGGGAGGCGTGCAAACCGCTCCAGAAGTCGAGCGCAGGGGGCGGGCGGGCCGGCGTCAGGCCCAGGAGACGACCGCGCGCCCGAGGAGCAGCGCCATCGGGACGCAGGAGATCCCGAGCAGGACGAGGTTGAGCCGGCGGTGCTCCCACAGGATCGCGGCGAACTCGCGCAGGATCGCGCTCGGCCAGAAGTAGCGCGCGGTCGGCGCGCCCAGCCCGTAGCCCGCCATGCCGAGGTGTCGCAGCAGCAGCGCGGCCCGCAGCACGTGGTAGTCGTTCGTGACGACGGCGAAGCGGCCGTCCTCGAGGCCGTGCTCGGCGGCGGCCCGGGCACTGAACCGCAGGTTCTCCTCGGTCGAGGTGGACGCGTCCTCCAGCCAGAGCAGCTCGCGGTCCACCCCGGCCTCCGCCAGGTGGTTCGCCATGGCGACGGCCTCCGGCACGACCTCGTCAGGACCCTGGCCGCCCGAGCAGATCAGCCGGGTGTCCGCCCCGCGCGATCGCGACCGCTCGAGCGCCTCGCGGCCCCGGTCGAGGCGGGCGGCCAGCAGGGGCGTCGGGCGGTCACCGCGCAGGCCGGCCCCCAGCACGATGACCGCGTCGACCGGTCGTGCCCAGCGCCGCGCCGCCCAGTTGTAGAGGACGCCGTAGCCGACGAACGCCACAAAGACGTAGGCCAGGTACGCGAGCGGCACCCCGACCGCGACGAGCCAGAGGAAGATCTCGAACGCCACGTCGGTGTGCCGTTGGTCGACCCACCACAGGACGAGGATCAGGGCGCAGTACCCCAGCACGACGAGTCCGAAGAGGAGCGACAGCAGGTGCGCGGGCGTGCGCCGCTCACGCCGCAGCATGACGATCCCGTTCACGACGCTGGCCACGCCCAGGGCCACCAGGGCCGCGAGCGCCAGCGCGATGCACGCGAGCAGCGCCCACGCGAACCGCAGCGGATCGTCAGCGGCGTCGAGCCACACCGCGACCCGGCCGAGCAGCCCCACCACGGTCAGGCCGAGCGCCAGGGTGAGGATCAGCGCGATGCTCAGCCGGCGAGGATCCCGCCGGATGAGGACCCCCGCGGCGAGCGTCAGTAGCGCCACGAGTGCCCAAGCCACGCCCCGAACCCTAGGGCAACACCCGTCGCCGCCGCCCCGATTGGGACGTGCGGGGGTGCCTGCCGTAAACTCCTCGGCGGTGGCGTGTCCGAGCGGCCTAAGGAGCACGCCTCGAAAGCGTGTGTGGGTTCACGCCCACCGTGGGTTCAAATCCCACCGCCACCGCCAGTTAGATCCGGACCCCCGTCGAGCCTCGCTCGGCGGGGGTTCGCGCTTGCACCGGCGAGCGTCGGCGCACCGGCGATCGGGGCGCCGTGGGAGTACCGTCGTGCCATGGTCGACGGAGCCTGGTGGGAGCCCCCGATCGCCGCCTCGGAGGTCGAGCACCTCCTGGGCGCCCTCGACCGCCAGCGCGCCACCTTCCGCTGGAAGGTCGACGGCCTCGACACCGAGGCGCTGCACTCCACGTTCGAGTCGTCGGTCCTGACGCTGGCGGGGCTGCTGTCCCACCTGGCCTTCGTGGAGGACTTCACGTCCGCCACCAAGCTCGCGGGAGCCTCACCGGGAGACCTCTGGGCGGAACTCGACTGGGACGGCCCCGACGATCCCTCCTTCGGGGTCGCGGGGTCCGCGCAGGACCTCTATGCCCTGTACGACGACGCCGTCGCCCGCGCCCGTTCGCGCTACGCCGCGGCCCTGGCGGACGGAGGCCTGGACCAGCTCGCCGCGGTGAGCGACGACGACGGCGCCCGGGCGAGCCTTCGTCGGCTGCTGTTCGACCTCCTCGAGGAGTACGCCCGGCACACGGGCCACGCCGACCTGCTGCGCGAGGCCGTCGACGGGCGCGTGGGCGAGGACCCTCCCGCCGGCTGGACGCCCTCACCGCATCGCTGAGGCGGGCCCGGCGCCTCGCCGGGCGAACGGACGGCGAACGGACCCCGAACGCACCGAGTGCTCACGCATCGTGCTCCAAGCGCTCACCCGGCGTTCACCGGAAGGAATCTCGCGCCGAGAGTCTCGGGGCGTCCTGATGGCCTCCCCGTAGGAGCACACCTCACATGCGATCCCTTCGCACGACCTCCGGCCTCGCGCTCGCCGCGGTGGTCGGGCTCGGCACCCTCTCCGCCGCCCCCGCCCTAGCCACGCCCCGACTGGCCGATGCGGCGGTGAGCCAGCTCGCGACCGTCGCACCGCCGGCCGCCGCGACCGCACTGCGCCAGGCGGTGGACCTGCCCACCGCGGACGTCCTCGACGTCGACTTCCGTGACGGCAAGCCGACCGAGCACGCGCAGGGCCTCGAGCCCACCGTCCACGGCGAGCCGACCCCGGGAGCCGACCTCGGCACCGGCCGCTCGGTCCTGGGCTTCGACGGCACCGACGACGCCATCGGCTACCCGATCCGCGACCAGTTCGCGAAGCTCGAGCAGGGGATGTCGCTGGAGTGCTCGTTCCGGTTCGACGGACCTCGCACGTCCGCAAGCACGGAGGCGGCGCTGTGCTCCTCGAAGGAGTCCGGCGGCTTCGCCACGGTCATGTCCGGCAACGACGTCAACTTCATGATCCACGTCGGCGGCGGCTACAAGAGCGTCCGCGTGCCGATCACCACCGGCACCTGGCACCACACCGTCGCGACGTGGGACGGCACGCGGCTGAAGCTCTACCTGGACGGCGAGCTCGTCCGCGACGTCGCCGCCGCGGGCGCGTTCAAGCACTCGACCGCGGGCGCCGACTCGATGATGCTCGGGGCGGACGTCAGCAACGCGAACAAGCCCCAGTTCTTCGCCCCGGCGACGATGCGCACGACGCGCCTCTACAGCGACCCCCTCACGGCGGAGCAGGTGTCGGCGCTCGCCGAGGCCGACCGCCAGGGGCCGGCGGCCCCGAAGGCCGACGTCCTCGACCTCGACTTCTCGTCCGGCGCACCGGTCGACGGCGCGCAGGGCCTGACGCCACGTACGTTCGGATCGCCCGAGGTGCGCGACGACGCCCCCATGGGCACCAAGGTCGCCCAGTTCGACGGCGCGGGGTCGGCCTACCTCTACCCCTTCGAGGCGCAGTTCCCCAAGCTGGCGAACCAGATGACCGTCGAGTGCGTCTTCAAGTACGACGACGACTTCCAGGCCAGTGGCGTCGAGACGCGCGGCAACCTGTGCGGTGCCAAGGAGGCCGGCGGCTTCGGCGTCGTCATGTACGGCGACAAGCTCTCGTTCAACCCCCACATCGGCGGCGCGTACCGCAACACCGGCACGCAGATCGAGAGCGGCCGCTGGTACCACGCGGTCGGCACGTACGACGGCCAGATGGTCCGGCTCTACGTGAACGGCGTCCTCGCCGCCAGCACCCCAGCGACCGGCGCCCTCAGCTCGCCGAGCGCCGGCGCGCGCAACCTCGTGATCGGCGGCGACGCGAGCGGCCGCGACCGCCCGGCCTTCTTCTCGCCGTCGACGATCAGCCGCGTGCGGGTGTTCAGCGAGGCCGTGGACGCCGAGGGCGTGCTCGCGCTCGGTCGCGACGCCTTCGCGGGCCGCCCGGCGAACTACCGGGTCCAGGTCGGCTCCACGACGCCGGCCGAGGGAGAGCGCCTCACCCGGCGCACCCGCTTCGGCGTCGAGTTCACCAACCCCGAGGGCGTCGGCCGCGACGTCCGGTACGAGCTCGACGGCGACCCGATCGAGCCCGGAGACGAGATCGGCGCCGGCCTCAAGGCCGGAGAGCACGAGATCACGGTGAAGGGTCACGACGTGTTCGGCACGCCGATCGACCACACGACGACCTTCGCGACTGCCAACGTGCCCTCGGCCGGCGGCACCGAGACCGAGCAGGGCGGCGGGTCCGTGCGCCTCTCGGCCAACGCCACGAACCCGTCGGGCGACCGCGTGCGCACCACCTTCCGCGAGGCGGACGTCGTCGTCGCGAAGCAGGGCCGCCAGGGCGTCCTGACCGGCATCCCGAAGGAGCGCGACTTCACGGGCACCGAGGAGAAGGCGATCTCGGACGCGGCGGCCCCCGGCGACGAGACATTCCTCGACTCGCCGTCGACCGCCGAGCTGCCGTTCCAGCAGTTCGACGTCCCGGTCACCTCGAACTCCGACCAGCAGGTGATCTGGAGCGGCCGCGTCGACCCCGCGCGCGAGGTCGTCCTGCGCGTCTGGGACGGGAAGGCCTGGGAGGAGCTCGCCCGCTCGCGCGGCAACGCGGAGGGACAGGTCCAGCTGACCGGAGACCTGCGCAGCCGCCACCGTCACGACGGCACCGTCCCGGTCCTCGTGACAGGCGAGGACCCGTTCGCCGACGACCTGCCGAACGAGGTGAAGAACGCGTTCGAGAAGCCCGGCGACTACGACTTCTCGATCGCGCACGTCACCGACACGCAGTACCTCTCCGAGGGCGCGGTCGAGCAGGAGACCGAGCAGGAGCGCGAGGTCTGGCGCAGCGCCTACCGCGGCATCACCGAGTGGATCGCGGCGAACGCCGACGAGCGCAAGATCGCGTTCACCGCCCACACGGGCGACATCATCGAGAACTGGCACAACGTCGGCTCGGACGAGCCGAACGCGCGCGCCGAGTTCGAGGTCGCCTCGAAGGCGCAGAAGGTCCTCGACGACGCCGGCATGGTCAACACGGTCCTGCCCGGCAACCACGACAACCTCTACGGCACCGACACCGGACCGGACGCGCTCTACAACGACTACTTCGGTCCCGACCGCTACGCCGCGCTCGAGCAGAGCCAGGCGTGGCAGGACGCCAAGGCCGAGTTCACGCCGTGGAAGCCGGGCGACAACAGCAACAACTACGTGCTGTTCAGCGAGGGCGACCTGGACTTCGTCGTCGTGTCGCTCGGGTTCGGCGTCGACGCCGAGGAGACCGCCTGGGCCGACAGCGTGCTCAAGCAGTTCCCGGACCGCAACGCGATCCTGCTGACCCACGCCTACCTCACCCCGAGCGTCAACCCCGACGGTCGCGGCAGCGGCTTCTCGTACGACGGCCGCCAGGTGCTGGACGCCGTCATCAAGAAGAACCCGAACGTCGCCCTCGTCCTGTCCGGACACGAGCACGGCGTCAGCATCGAGCTGCGCCGCGACGTTGCCCGCAAGGGCCACCACGTCGTCGAGCTGCTCGCGGACTACCAGTTCTACAAGGTGAGCTCGGACGAGCTGGGCCTGACGGGCGTCGGCTACGACAGCAACACGCCGCTGCAGTTCGGCTCGTCGTTCTTCCGGCTGCTGCAGTTCGACGTCGACGCCGGCGAGGTCGCCGTCGACACGTACTCGCCACTGCTGGAGAACTTCGGCGCCACCGAGTACGACGACCGCTTCCGCTACAACGGCACCGAGGACGACACGCGCCTGCCGATCAACCTCACGACGCGCAAGACCAGCTTCAGCTCGGACGGCCTCGTCGTGGTCGACCCGACCGACCGCGTGATCGGCGAGCAGACGGTCCGCTCCGGCTGGCCCGCCACGGTGACGTGGGACGGGCTCGAGGAGGGCCGGACCTACGCGTGGCACGCCACGAGCGTCGACGCGGCCTCGGGTGAGGAGCTGCCCGGCGAGGTCAGCCAGATCTCGCTGTTCACGGCGGGCTCCAGCGGCACCGACACGACGGCGCCGACGCTGACCGTCCCGAAGAACGGCTCGGTCGAGCTGAACGCGGCGTTCGACCCGATGGCCGGCGTCTCGGCCGAGGACGCGGTGGACGGCGACGTCACCGAGAAGGTTCAGGTCCTCGGCGAGGTCGACACCGCGAAGCCGGGCACCTACGCGCTGACGTACTCGGTCGCCGACGCGAACGGCAACCAGTCGATGGTGACCCGGATCGTCGAGGTCAAGGGCGCGAAGGCCCCGGTCAACACGGTCCGCCCGAAGGTGAGCGGCTCGCTGCGGGTCGGCTCGATCCTGCGTGCCAGCATCGGCACCTGGTCGAACGTCGAGGCCGCCACGCTCGAGGCGCAGTGGCTGCGGGACGGCCAGCCGATCCGCGGCGCCACGGGCGGCGACTACCGCGTGACCGCGGCCGACATCGGCCGGTCCATCAGCGTGCGCGTGACCGCCACGACGGTGGGCCACCAGCCGGTGACCGCGACCTCGTCGGCCTCCCGCGTCGCGAAGGCCACGGCCACGGTCCGCGCCTCCCTGGCGAAGAAGCGGGTCACGACGAGGCAGCGCGCCGCCGTGCGGGTCCGCGTCGCCGCGCCGGCCAACGCCAACGGCCGGGTCCTCGTGAAGGTGAAGGGCCGCGTCGTCGCCGACGGCGTCGTGCGCAACGGCAAGGTCACGGTCCGGCTGCCGAAGCTGAAGGCGGGCAAGCACCGCCTCGTGATCAGCTACCTCGGCAACGACCGGGTGGGCGCTCGCAGCACCGCCACCACGCTGCGCGTCGTCAAGCGCTGAGGCCGACACGCAGGAGGCCCCGGGGACGCCGTCCCCGGGGCCTTCGCCGTCCCGCCGTCCGCCCCGCGCGCCGCCGTCCGCCCCGCGCGACTTTTGGAACGGGATGCACGCTTTCGTCCGCGCGGACGGTGCAACGCGTTCCAAAAGTCGCCCGCCTGGGCTCAGCGCCCGGGCTCAGCCGCCGATCTCGGCCAGCCGAGGCGCGGTCTTCTCGGCGAACTCGCTGACCCAGCCGACCGGATCCGGCCCGTGCGGCGAGACCGAGACGGACTGGATGCCCAACTCGGCGTAGGCCGCGACGTCCTCGAGGAACTTGTCGGGGTCCTTCACCGCGTCGCCGGGCGACTGCAGCGTGCGCAGGATGTCGGCCGGGTCGCGGCCGACGTCGGCGCAGTGCTGGTCGAGCACCTCGAGCTTGTGCCGGATGACGTCGATGCCGGCCGGGAAGAGGTTGCAGGCGTCGCCGTACTGGGCCACGAAGCGCAGGGTCTTCTTCTCGCCCATGCCGCCGAGCAGGATCGGCGGGTGCGGCTGCTGGATCGGCCGGGGCTGGCAGATCGTCTCGGCCAGCCGGTAGTGCCTGCCCTCGTACGGGCCGTCGTTGTCGCTCCACATCTGGTGGACGATCTGCAGCGTCTCCTCGAGGCGCTCGAACCGCTCCTTCATGTCCGGGTACGGCACGCCGAGGCCGTGGTGCTCGCGCTCGTACCAGGCGGCGCCGAGGCCGAGGATCGCGCGACCGCCCGACAGGACGTCGAGCGTCGTGGCGATCTTGGCCAGCAGGCCGGGATGGCGGTAGGTGACGCCCGTGACGAGCAGGCCCAGCTTGACCCGCTCGGTGATGCCGGCGAGGTAGCCCAGCGAGGTGTAGCCCTCGAGCATGGGGTCCTCGGACTTCCCGACGGTCTCCATCTGGAAGTAGTGGTCCATCAGCGTGACGGCGTCGGCGCCGGCCTGCTCGGCCCGGCGCGCCGTCTCGGCGAGGGTCGGGGCGAGCGACTGCGGCTCGCCCGGGATCGTGAAGTTGTAGACGTGGACACTGAAGCGCATTCCTCAGCGTAGGCACGTCTCCAGCACGGGCGCTATCGCTGCGCGGTCGGTGAGGTCGACGCGGACGGGCTCGAGGACGTCGAGCATCGCCTGGTCCTCGGCGGTGCGATCCCGCTTGGCCGCAAGGGCCGTGCGGATCCCCGCCATCATCGACCGCTCGACGAACGTGAGCCGGTCGCGGTCCATCGCGCCGCGCAGGTGCACCACCTCGAGCCGCTCGCGCAGCGGAGCGTCGAGCTTCGCCGCGACGAGCTCGTCGCGCTTGGTGGTCAGCGCCGGGTCGCTCAGGCCCACCGTCACGAGGACGAACCGGGTCGCCGTCCCCTGCCGCATCGCGTCGCGCAGCAGGTCGCTGCCGCGCAACTGCGGCCCGTAGATCGCCGCGCACAGGACGACGAGGTCCTCGGCCGCCAGCCGGTCGGCGCGGACCCCGTCCGCCGCCACGACGGGCGCCGCGAGTCCCTCGCCGATCCACTCGGCGTACCGGCGGGCGGATCCGTACTTCGAGGCGTGGACGACCAGGCTCATGCCTCGAGGCTAGGACCGCGCCGGGGTCATGTGGGGCGAGAATCCACGGAACGTGAGGCACGTCCCCCGGCGGCTCCCCGCCAGCGCCGGAGCCCGCGAGGGTGGCGAACGCGAGGCCTCCGGAGCGAGGTCGCGCTCAGGGTCGCTTCCGCTCCTTCGAGCCCAGGAAGCGGGCATCGCGATGCTAGTGAGGCTCGCACGGTGCGAGGCAAGAGCCGCGACGCGGGTAGGTTGACCGCGTGACCACGCCCCGCCTGCTGCTCGTGAACGGCCCCAACCTCAACCTGCTCGGCACGCGCGAGCCCGACATCTACGGCTCCGAGACCCTCGCCGACGTCGAGGCGCTCGTGACCGAGGTCGCGACGGCGCACGGCTACGAGGTGCGGGCGGTCCAGAGCAACCACGAGGGGGTGCTGATCGACGCGATCCACGAGGCGCGCCATGACTGCGCCGGCATCGTGATCAACCCCGGCGGCCTGACCCACACCTCGGTCGTGCTGCGCGACGCGCTGTCGGGCGTGGCGCTACCGGTGGCCGAGGTCCACATCAGCGACGTCATCGCGCGCGAGTCGTTCCGCCACCACTCGTACGTCGCGGACGTCGCCGTGGTGCACGTGATCGGGCAGGGCGTGCCCGGCTACCGCACCGCGACCGAGCAGCTCATCGCCCACCTGGGGCGCTGAGGCTCAGGGCAGCTCGATCGTCGGCACGCAGACCTTCACGGCGCGGTTGGCGCGCAGCTGCGTGCCGGCCTTCTTCAAGCCCTGGTAGTTCGAGCCGACGAGGACCGAGACGCCGTCCTCGACCGGGAAGTCGGCCTTGATGCGCTGGACCTTGCCCTTGAACTGGGCCGCCACGAGCCGCACGCGCGGGTCCTGCGGATCGTCCGTGAGCACGGCGACGTTCTTGGGCGTGAGCCTGCCGGGGTTGTTCTGGGCGACGCCGCCGAGGAAGCCGCGGCGCTCGAGGTTGATCTTGACCCGGTTGGCCAGGCCGGCGCGCTTGCTGCCGTTGTAGACGTGCACCATCACGAGGTTGCTGCTGAGCGCCTGGCCCTGCGCGATCGTGCGCACCTCACACGTCGCCTCCTCGGCGACGGGCTCGGGCTCGGCCATGACGAGGTTGGCGCCCAGGAGGGTGCCGGCGACGAAGACGCCGACGGCGCCGGCCACGACGAGACGCTCGGTGGACTTGCTCATGAGTGCTTCCCGATCGTGTGAACGCGCGCGTGCATCATGGTCCGCTGCTGCAGCGCGGCACGCAGGGCGCGGTGCAGGCCGTCCTCGAGGAAGAGCTCGCCGTTCCAGCCGACGACGTGGGCGAACAGGTCGCCGAAGTACGTCGAGTCGTCGTCGAGCAGCGTCGCCAGGTCGAGGGTGGTCTTGGTGGTGGTGAGATCGTCGAGCCGGACCTGGGTGGGCGCGATGGCAGCCCACTGACTCTGGGTCAGTCCATGGTCGGGGTACGGCCGCCCGTCCCCCACGCGGCGAAAGATCACCCGGACAGTCTAAGGGGCGCACCTCGCCCGCGAGGGACCTCGCGCCCGCGCGGGAGTCGCCCCAACGTCCGTCGTCGCGATTAGCCTGAGTCCATGACCCAGCCGGCAGCCGACCCGTCCGCGCACGTCGAGCAGATCCGCGCGGGCTACGCGTTCGACGAGCCCGCCCTCGAGATCGGCGCCCTGGTCGTCGACGGGGCGCCGCGCGCCGACGTCCCGGTCCGGATCCCGTTCCGCATGCTCAACCGGCACGGCCTCGTCGCGGGCGCCACCGGCACGGGCAAGACCAAGACCCTGCAGGTGCTCGCCGAGCAGATCGCCGCCGGCGGCGTGCCCGTGTTCGCGGCGGACATCAAGGGCGACCTGTCGGGGATCGCCTCGCCGGGGACCTCCAGCGAGGCGCTCGTCGAGCGGACGCAGGCGATCGGGCAGGACTGGCGGCCCGCGGCCTCGGCCACCGAGCTGTTCACGCTGGGCGGCCGCGGCACCGGTGTCCCGATCCGCGCCACGGTCGAGGCGTTCGGGCCCGTCCTGCTGGCCAAGGTCCTCGACCTCAACGCCACGCAGGAGTCCTCGCTCGCCCTCGTCTTCCACCACGCCCGCCAGGCCGGGCTGCGGCTGGTCACCCTCGAGGACCTGCGTGCCGTCGTGGCGTACCTCGACAGCGACGACGGCAAGCCCGAGCTCAAGGCGATCGGCGGCCTGTCGAGCGCCACGGTCGGGGTGATCCTGCGCGAGCTGGTGACCTTCGCCGACACCGGCGCCGACGCGTTCTTCGGCGAGCCCTCGTTCGACGTGAGCGACGTCCTGCGCACCACCGAGGACGGGCGCGGCGTCGTCTCGCTGCTCGAGGTCCCCGGCGTGCAGGACCAGCCGCGGCTGTTCTCGACGTTCCTCATGTACCTGCTGCGCGAGCTGTTCGCGACGCTGCCCGAGGTCGGCGACACCGACCGCCCGAAGCTCGTGTTCTTCTTCGACGAGGCGCACCTGCTGTTCAAGGACGCCTCCAAGGACTTCCTCGAGATCGTCGTGCAGACCGTGCGGCTCATCCGCTCCAAGGGCGTCGGGGTGTTCTTCGTGACCCAGACGCCCAAGGACGTCCCCGACGACGTGCTCGCCCAGCTGGGCTCGCGCGTGCAGCACCAGCTGCGCGCCCACACGCCCCAGGACGCGAAGGCGCTCAAGGCCACCGTCTCGACGTATCCGACCTCGGACTACGACCTCGCCGAGGTGCTGACGCAGCTCGCCACGGGCGAGGCGGTCGTGACCGTCATGAACGAGAAGGGCGCGCCGTCGCCCGTCGCGTGGACGCGGGTGCGGGCGCCGCAGGGGTCGATGGACCCCACGCCGGCCGACCGGCTCGCGGCGATCGTCGCCGCCTCGCCGCTGACGGCGAAGTACGCCGCCACGCCCACCGCCGACGGGGCCGCCTCGGTCCTGCGGCAGCGCACGCAGGCCGCAGCCGACGCGGCCGCCGCCGCGGAGGCCGCCGAGGCCGAGCGCAAGCGCGCCGCCGAGGAGTCCGAGCGCCTCGAGAAGGAGCTGGGCCGCGGCACCACGCGCTCGGCGCCCCGGCGACGCTCCACCCGGATGTCCCCCATGGAGAAGGCGATCGGCGAGGCCAGCCGCACCGCCGCCCGCGAGATCGTCAAGGCGATCTTCAGGAAGAGGAGGTGAGTCCCATGGGCTCGACACTGCGGGGAGTCGTCGGCGGCGTCGTCCTGACGACCGGTCTGGTCGCCCCGGTCCTCACGGCGCCCGCCCAGGCGGCCGAGTCGACCTACGTCAAGAAGCGCATCGTCGTCGGCACCACGTCCAAGGGCCGCGAGATCGTCGCGTACTACCGCGGCGACGCCCAGCCGCGGCGCGTCCTGCTCGTCCTCGGCCAGATGCACGGCGACGAGCCGGCGGGGCGCGACACCGCCTTCCAGGTCGCCCGCAAGATGCGACCGCGCGCCGGCACGGGCGTGTGGGTCATCCCCTCGATGAACCCCGACGGCCGGGCTCGCGGGACCCGCACCAACGCGCGCGGCGTCGACCTCAACCGCAACTGGCCCACGAGCGGCTGGATCAAGGGCACCAAGGGCTCGCGCACGTACGGCGGCCCCAAGAAGGGCAGCGAGCGCGAGACGCGCGCCATGATGCGCTTCCTCAAGCGGTACAAGCCCGACTACATCGCCTCGATCCACCAGCCGCTCAAGGGCATCGGCAAGTCCGACAAGGACGTCGCGTTCGAGAAGCGGCTCGCGAAGTACCTCGGCCTCAAGCGCAAGTACTTCGGCGTCGCGCAGGGCAAGGGGACCTCGCCCACGCTCACCGGCTGGTACAACCGCTACCTCGGGCGGCACGGCACGGCGATCACGATCGAGTACGGCGCCAGGCCCTCGAAGAAGTACCGGACGTCCACGGCCGCGCGCGGGATCATGCGGGCGGCGCGGGTCGACCGCTAGGGACGAAAGGACCCCTCGCGCACCCGACAGGGATCACTGACCCTTGCTGCATTCCTGCCCTGGGGGAGTTGGGTGATGTGCCGCCACGCGAGGGGCTGGTCCCAGCATACGGGTTCGGCTCCAGCCCCGTGACGGACCCCGGCCCGCGGACCTGCACAGGATCTTCACGATTCGTCCCCGCTTCCTGACGAGTCAGGCTCCTAGGTTGGGGGCATGGCTGCACGCATCCTGCTCGTCGAGGACGAGCCGACCATCGGGGCCGCCGTCGCGGACCGCCTGACCGCCCACGGGCACGAGGTCGTGCGGGCGTGGGACGGTCCCGGTGGCGTCGCGGCGTTCGAGGAGCACCGGCCCGACCTCGTCGTGCTCGACGTCATGCTGCCCGGCTTCGACGGCCACGAGGTCTGCCGGCGCATCCAGGCGGTCCGGCCCGTGCCGGTGCTCATGCTGACCGCGCGTGACGACGAGGCCGACGTGCTGGTCGGCCTCGCGGTCGGCGCCGACGACTACCTCACCAAGCCGTTCCGGATGCGCGAGCTCGTCGCCCGGGTCTCCGCGCTGCTGCGCCGCGTGGACCGCGCGGCCGAGCTGGCCGCCTCGACCACACCGTCCGTGCGCTCGTGGGACGGCCTGCGGATCGACACCGGCGCGCGGCGCGTGTGGGTCGACGACGCCGAGGTCCACCTGACGCCCACCGAGTTCGACCTCCTCGTGTGCCTGGCCGCCGCACCCGGCGACGTGCTGTCGCGCGAGCGGCTGCTCGCCGAGGTGTGGGGCTGGAACGACGCGTCCGGCACCCGCACCGTGGACTCCCACATCAAGGGACTGCGCGCCAAGATCGGCGGCGACCGCGTCCGCACGGTGCACGGCGTCGGCTACGCCCTCGAGGTCGGAGCCCCGCGATGAACGAGCGCCCGCTGGACGCCGTCGGATCGGTCAAGGTCAAGCTCGGGCTGCTCGTGGCCGTGAGCGTCGTCGTCGCGTCGGTCGTCGCGACCGTCGGCTCCGAGGGCGGCGTGCCGGTGTGGCTGAGCGTCCCGGTCACGATCGCGCTGGCCCTGGCTGTGACCCAGCTGCTCGCGACCGGCATGACCTCGCCCCTGCGGCAGATGACGGTCGCGGCGGCGCGGATGGCGCGCGGCGACCACCGCAGCCGGATCACGGACACTTCCCGGGATGAGATCGGCGAGCTGGCCCGCGCCTTCAACAAGATGGCCGCCGACCTCGAGCAGGTCGACCGCCAGCGCCGTGACCTCGTCGCGAACGTGAGCCACGAGCTGCGCACGCCCCTGACGGCGATGTGCGCGCTGCTGGAGAACCTCGCCGACGGCGTCAGTGAGCCCGATCCCGCCGCGCTCAGGGCGGCCCTCGCGCAGGCCGAGCGGCTGTCGGACCTCGTCGCGGACCTGCTGGACCTCTCGCGGGTCGACGCGGGCGCCGTGCCGCTGGAGCTCGAGTCCGTCGCCGTGCGCGACCTGCTCGAGTCGGCTGCGGCCGAGTTCCAGTACGGCGACCGTGACGTCACGGTCGCGGTGGACGCCGACGCCGACCTGACCGTCGAGGCGGACGCGGCCCGGCTGCACCAGCTGGTGGCGAACCTCGTCGACAACGCGACGCGCCACAGTCCCGCGGGCGGCACCGTCTCGCTGCGAGCCGAGCGCCAGGACGGCGCGTGGGTCCTGGAGGTCACCGACGAGGGTCCCGGCGTGGCCCCGTCCGACCGCGAGCAGGCGTTCGAGCGCTTCGGCACGCTCACCGAGACCGAGGGCGGCGGCGGCACGGGCCTGGGCCTGGCCATCGCGCGCTGGGTCACCGACCTGCACCACGGCTCGATCCACTTCGTCGACCCGGCCCCCGGCCGGAACGGCGCGCGCGTGCGGGTCACCCTGCCCGTCGCCCCGACCCGCACCCCCGTCCCGAAGGAGACCTCCGTGCCCGTCACCACCCCTCCCCCGCCCCCTCCCACCACGATGGCGCCCGTGCCGTCGATGACCGACTCGCTCTTCGGCCACTTCTGGCCCGACCCCGGCGTGGCCGGCCGTCCCCGGCTGCTCGCGTGGGCGATCGGCGTGGGCGTGCTGGCCGGCATCGCGCTGCCGTTCAACGACTTCGGCGTGGGCACCTTCCTCGTGCTGATGACCGCCGGGCTGCTGCTGCTGTTCGCGAGCCCGCGCCGGCGCGAGCCGTTCGTCGTCGGCTGCGCGGTGCTGTGCACGGCGCTCGCGGCGACGGCCCTGTTCCGCGAGGCCGACTGGATCGTCCTGCTGTGCCTGCTGGCCGGCGGCGCCGTCACCACGGCGGCGCTCGTGGACGCGCGACGGGTCCCGGCGTTCGTGCTCGCCACGGCGGCCTGGCCGCTCGCGGGACTGCGAGGCGTGCCGTGGCTCGGCCGCACGCTGCGGATGCTGACGGGCACGGGCGGCGGGATCGCCGTGGTGCGCACGGTCCTGTGGTCGCTGCTCGGCCTCGTGGTGTTCGCGTTCCTGTTCATGTCGGCCGACGCCCTGTTCGCCGAGTGGCTCGGGGCGCTGCTGCCCGACCTCGGCTCGACCGACTTCGTCGTGCGCATCTTCGTCGCGGTGGCGATCGGCGGCATCGCGCTGGCCGGTGCGTACCTCGCCCTGAACCCGCCTGCGGTCGACGCCGTGCAGTGGGAGAGCCGGCCCGTCGCGAAGCGCTTCGAGTGGCTCGTGCCGGTCCTCGTGGTGGACGCGGTCTTCGTGGCCTTCCTGGTGTCGCAGGCCGCCGCGATCTTCGGCGGGCGCGACTACTTCGAGCGCACGACGGGCCTGACGTACGCCGAGTACGTGCACCAGGGCTTCGGCCAGCTGACGGTCGCGACGGCCCTCACGCTGTTCGTGGTGTGGGTCGCCTCGCGCAAGGCGCCGCGCGAGACCGCGTCGGACCGGGCGTGGATCCGGGGCGCGCTGGGGGCGCTGTGCGTCATGACCCTCGTGGTGGTGGTCTCGGCCCTGCACCGGATGAGCCTGTACCAGGAGGCGTACGGCTTCACCCAGCTGCGACTGCTGGTCGACGTGTTCGAGGGCTGGCTGGGCCTGCTCGTGCTGGCGACGCTCGCGACGGGCTGGCGCCTGCGCGGCACGTGGCTGCCGCGCTTCGGCCTGGTCAGCGGCGCGGCCCTGCTGCTGGGGATCGCGGTGATCAACCCGGACGCGTGGATCGCCGACCACAACCTGGACCGCTACGAGTCCACCGGCAAGGTCGACTGGTACTTCCTGTCGCAGCTCTCGGACGACGCGGTGCCCACGCTCGACGCGCGCCTGGAGGGCGCCGACCGGGCCTGCGTGCTGAGCGCCGAGCGTCTCGACGAGGAGGGGCTCCTGGAGTGGAACCTGGGCCGGGCGCGGGCGGAGTCCGTGGGCCTGGAGACGACCACCCTGGGCCCCACGACCGAGCCCTGCGCGAGCCGGTCGCGGGACTGAGGGGCGCCGGCCCCGGCCCGATTGGCCCGGCGCGGTGGTCGCACCGTAGACTCCTCGGCGGAGGATTCGCATAGTGGCCTAGTGCGCTCGCTTGGAAAGCGGGTTGAGTGAAAGCTCTCAGGGGTTCGAATCCCCTATCCTCCGCCACCAAGGACGAAGCCAGCGGGCAGTCGCACCAACGCGACGCCGCTGGTTTCGTCTTTCTCAGCCAGGGCGGAGGCTTGCCCTTGCCAGGAAGGCTGAGGTCGAAGCCAGCCACGACCCAGCCTCCGCGCACCCCACCCGCAGCAACTTCCGGAACGCCTTCCACCCTTCCCCGCGGCAAGCCCGTGGAACCCGCTCCAGAAGTCGCCCAGGCCAGCCCCCCGGAACACCCCAGCCCCGAAAACCGTTGACCCGGACATGCGTGGTGAATACAAGGTCCTCGGAGGCAAGCTCGTCGCGGTCGACCTCGAGGTGGAGAACGGCAGGCTCGCGGACGTCAGCGTCTCGGGCGACTTCTTCCTCGAGCCGGAGGAGGCGCTGTTCGACGTGAACGCCGCCCTGACCGGCCTGTCGGTGGACGCGTCGGTCGAGCAGCTGACCTCGGCGATCGAGGCGGCGGTCGGTCGCGACACGGCGTTCATCGGGTTCTCGCCCGAGGCCGTCGGCATCGCGGTCCGTCGCGCGCTCGGCAAGGCGACCGGCTGGGACGACCACACGTTCGACGTGATCGGCCCGCGCGTCATGGACCCGGCGATGCACGTCGCCCTGGACGAGATCATCGGCCGCGAGGTCGCGGCCGGCACCCGCCCGCCGACGCTGCGGATCTGGGACTGGGACAGCCCGCTCGTGGTCATGGGCTCGTTCCAGAGCTACGTGAACGAGATCGATCCCGAGGGCGCCGCGAAGCACGGCATCAACGTCGTGCGCCGCGTCTCGGGCGGCGGCGCGATGTTCATGGAGCCGGGCAACTGCATCACGTACTCGCTGGTGGTGCCGCAGTCGCTGGTCGAGGGCCTCAGCTTCGAGCGCTCGTACTCGTTCCTGGACGACTGGATCATCGAGGCGCTCGGCGAGGTCGGCGTGAAGGCGCACTTCGTCCCGCTCAACGACATCGCCAGCGAGAAGGGCAAGATCGGCGGCGCGGCGCAGAAGCGGTTCGCGGCCGGCTCGGTGCTGCACCACGTGACGATGGCCTACGACATCGACGCGGACAAGATGACCGAGGTGCTGCGGATCGGCCGCGAGAAGATGAGCGACAAGGGCACCCGCTCGGCCAACAAGCGCGTCGACCCCATGCGCTCGCAGACCGGCATGACCCGCGACGCGATCATCGAGTCGTTCCTGCAGACGTTCCGCCGCCGCTACGCGACGCAGGAGGCGGACTACAGCGAGGCCGAGCTCACCGAGGCCAAGCGCCTCGTCGACGAGAAGTTCTCCACGCGGGAGTGGACGCACCGCGTGCCGTGAGCCTCAGGTGATCTCGATACGCCGGCTCGTTCCTCGCCGAGCTACTCGATCACCGGTGGTCGAGTGCGCCGCGAGGAACGAGCGGCGTGTATCGAGACCACTGCCGAGAAACGACGAGACCCGCCACCCCACAGGGGGTGGCGGGTCTGTCGTGTGAGCGGTGTCAGCCGATCGGGTCGAAGACGTCGTGGTCGCCGACCGTGGCCGCGAGGCGGGCCTTGTGGAACTCGCCGTCGCCGATGAGGTGCTCGATGGCGATGAGGCGGCTGGCGTAGTGGCCGACCGAGTACTCGGCGGTCATGCCGATGCCGCCGTGCAGCTGGATCGAGTCCAGGCCGATGTGGCGACCGGCCACGCTGACCTGCAGCGCAGAGTGCGATGCCGCGGTGGCCAGCTGCTCGGGCGTGGTGGCCTCGTCGGCCGCGACGATCGTGGCCCACGTGATGGTGCTGCGGGCCAGCTCGAGCGCGACGTACATGTCCGCGGCGCGGTGGTTGAGCGCCTGGAACGTGTTGAGCGTGACGCCGAACTGCTTGCGCGTCTTGAGGTAGCCGACCGTGGTGGTCAGGGCCGTCTCCATCGCACCGAGCGCCTCGTGGGCGTAGGCGATGCGAGCGCGGTCCAGCGCGACCCCGATGGCGCCGGTCTGGTCGCCGCCGGCGCCCAGCGGGACGGCCGGGGTGTCGGCGAACGTGACCGTGGCGGCGCGCGAGCCGTCGTTCGTCACGGTGGTCTCGACGGCGGTGGCGCCGTCGACCAGGAAGACGCCGGTGCCGCCCTCGGGCAGCGCCGCCGTCACGAGCAGCACGTCGGCACGCTCGGCCTGCACGACGGGCGCCTTGACGCCGTTGAGCTTGCCGTCGGCGTACGTGACGCCGGAGGCCTGCGCGGTCCAGCGACGACCGGGCTCGAGCCACGCCAGGATCGGCAGGACCTCGCCGCCGGCGATGGCGTCGACGTACTGCTTCTTCTGGTCGTCGCTGCCGAGCGCGTCGATCAGGCCGCCGGCCAGGACGATCGCCTCGACGAACGGGTCCGGCGCGATGACCTTGCCCAGCTCCTCGGCCGCCAGCGAGACCTCGACGGGCGTGGCCTCGAACGGCAGGCTCAGCACGCCCATCTCGGCGAGCTGCTCCCAGGCGGCGAAGCCGGGATCGGACTTGGTGACCTCACGACGCGTCTCGGACGAGTCGTAGACGTTGGTGATCAGGCCGCGGACGGCCTTGACGAGAGCCTTCTGCTCGGAGTCGATGGTGAAGTCCATGTCACAGTCCCAGGATCGTGCCGGCGATGATCTGGCGCTGGATCTCGTTGGATCCGCCGTAGATCGACACCTTGCGGTTGTTGAGGAAGACGCGGGTGTCGCGGCTCGTGATCGCCGCGGGACCCTCGAGGTCGACGAGCAGGTCCGAGACCGCCTGCGTCAGCTGCGAGCCCTTGATCTTCAGGACGCTGGACGCCGGGTGCGGCTTGTCGCCCGACGAGCCGGCGGCGACGCGCAGGGCCGTGAGCTCGAGCGCCGTCAGCTGGTTCTCGATGTCGGCGATGCGCGAGGCGTACTGCTCGAACACGCCGAGCTCCTTGGCCTTCTTCTTGGCCGAGGCCAGGTGCAGCTGGCTGTCGCCGACGCGGGCGATGCCGACGCGCTCGTTGCCGAGCAGGAACTTCGCGTACGTCCAGCCCTTGTTCTCCTCGCCGACGAGGTTCTCGACGGGGACGCGCACGTTGTCGAAGAAGACCTCGTTGACCTCGTGGCCGCCGTCGATGAGCTCGATCGGGCGGACCGTCAGGCCCTCGGACTTCATGTCGATCAGCAGGAAGCTGATGCCCATCTGCTTCTTCGGCGCGTTGGGATCGGTGCGCACGAGCGTGAAGATCCAGTCGCCGTACTGTCCGAGCGTGGTCCACGTCTTCTGGCCGTTGACGACGTAGTGGTCGCCGTCGCGCACGGCGGTGGTGCGCAGGCCGGCGAGGTCGGAGCCGGCGTCGGGCTCGGAGAAGCCCTGGCTCCACCAGATGTCGAGGTTGGCGGTGGCGGGCAGGAAGCGCTCCTTGAGCTCCTGCGACCCGAAGGTCGCGATGACCGGGCCGACCATCGAGGCGTTGAACGCCAGCGGCGGCATGACGCCGGCCAGCTGCATCTCCTCGTGCCAGATGTGGCGCTGGAGCTGGGTCCAGTCCTTGCCGCCCCACTCGACGGGCCAACCGGGCACGGCCAGGCCGCCGGCGTTGAGGGCCTGCTGGGAGCGCACGATCATGTCGCGCGTGAGGTCGCCGCGGTTGATCACGGCATCGCGGATGTCCTGGGGGACCTGGGTGGTGAAGAACTCCCGCATCTCTTCACGGAAGGCCTGGTCCTCGGCTGACAGCTGAAGTCTCATGGTGCCCTTTCGCACTAAGCGCTTGCTTAGCCCCGAGACTACTGTGCAACTCGCATTGACACCAGTGAGTCACTTCCGCCGGGACTTGGCCCGGAACGGGCCCACGAGACGCGGTCCGGAGAGCCGCCGCTCGAGGCGTCGGGTCTCCTTCCGCAGCGGCTGTGCGGCGTACTCGCCGAGGATCACGCCGGCCGCCAGCGCGACGGCCACGGCGGTCGCGGTGATGCCGGCGAAGATGCCCGAGAGGTTCTCCTCGGCGAGCTGGGCCAGCGACCGGTAGATCGTCAGGCCGGGCAGCAGCGGGACGATGCCCGGCACCACGAGGACGAGCGCGGGCACCCGCAGCCAGCGCGACGCCGGATAGCTGGCCACACCGATGAGGAAGGCCGCGATGCCGGCGGCCCACGGCCGGTCGAGGCCGTTCTGGAACATCGCCGAGGACAGCGCGCCGGCCCCGGCGCCGATGGCGGCGGTCGCCGGGACCGACGACCACGGCGCGTAGCACTGCACCGCGAAGCCGGCCGCCGCGATGCCGGCGCCGATCGTGACGTACGGCAGGTGCGACAGGTCGGGCCAGTTCGTGCCCGAGCCGAGGTCGACCCCCAGGGCGCTCCCGACGAGGATCCCGCCCGAGACGCCGGCGACGATGCCGCCCGTCGCGAGGATGACCTCGAGCAGCCGGGCCACGGCCGTGAGGTGGTAGCCGGTCAGCGCGTCCTGGATCGAGCCCATGAGGCCCAGCCCGGCCAGCAGCACGACGATGTTGGCCGCGATGACGAGCGACGGCGGCGACGGCACGGACGCGGCGGCCGCCAGCACGGCGATGAGCGAGGCGCACAGCCCGCCCATGACCTGGATGTAGAACTCGGGCAGCCGGCGCACGTCCATGGGCCGGCGCAGCAGCTCGATCGCGACCGCGGCGAGGAAGGCGATGGCCACGACGAGCGCGTCGCCGCCCAGCATCAGCGCGACACCCGCACCGACCGAGCCGGACGCCGCCGTGACGACCCAGCGCGGCCGGGCGTGACCACTGGACGAGATCTGGCCGAGCCGAACGCGGGCCTCGTCGAGGTCGATCTCGTCGGCGAGCAGGTCGGCCACGAGGCGGTCGATCGCGGTGACGTCCTCGAAGTCGGTCTCGCGCCGCACGACGTTGCGACGCAGGATCAGCGGCGGCTCGTCCAGCTGCTGGTCGTGGACCATCGTCAGCATGATGTGCGTGACGTCCACGTAGGTCCCCCGCAGGCCGAGGTGCCGCGCGATCGACGCCATCGTCGCCGAGACGTCCGCCGTGCCGGCGCCGTTGGACAGCAGCATCTCGCCGATCCGCAGGGCCAGGTCCATGATCCGGAGGGTCTGCGATGCCGAGTTGCTCATGCCTCCACCTTTCCCGAGAGCGCGCGACGGCGGGCGGGACCGAAGCCCCGCCCGCCGCCGAGCCCGCGTGTTCCGTCCGGGATCACGCCCTGTTCAGCACCTTCTTCACGAACGGCCGGCCCTGCTTCCAGCCCAGCTGGCCCACGTAGAGCCACTTGGGACCCTCGCCGCGCGTGAACTGCCTCGCGGGCTCCTGGCCGTTCCAGAACAGGACCCAGCCCGAGACGCCCGGGGCGGCCTGGGCGTTGCCCCAGCCACGCGTGTTCGTGCTCTTCGGGAACGACAGGCGCGTCGGCTTGATCGCGTTCCACGACCGCCACGGGTTCTTCGCCTGGCGGTACTGCGTCCAGTACCGGTCGTGCGTGCCGTACCAGCCCCAGGACGTGAACAGCGTGTACGTGCCCGCCCGGTAGATGAGCGAGGGGTTCTCCTCGATGTACTTGTGCCGCTTCGAGGTCAGCTGGATGCTGCGGCCGTTCGCGTGGACCGGGTTGGCCGCGATGCGGTTGGGCGTGGTCGGGTTGAGCGCCAGCATCCGGATCGTGGTGTGCCACATCGTCCTGGCCTGGCCCACCTTGCCGCGGTAGCTGTGCGAGGTCTTGTAGGTCAGCACGGTCTGGCCGTTGACGACGGACGGCGTCGCGTCGATCAGGCTCGTCCGGCCCTCGTTGCGGATGACGTCCTGCGCCCTGGTGCCGCTGCCCTTGAAGCACGCGATGGGGCGCGGGTCGGGCACGTACGGGCCGATCGCGCGGGACGCGGTGCCCGTGCCGATGCAGCGGGCGTGCTTCGTCCCGGGCACGAGCGCGGAGTAGAACACGACCCAGCGGCCGTCGCGGCCCTTGATGATCGACGGCGCCCAGACGCCGCGGCGCGGCTTGCCCTTGGCCGGCTTGGCCCACGCGGGCGTCTTGGTCAGCAGCGTCGTCGAGGTGCGCTTCCACGGCCCGTTCGGCTTGGAGGCGGTCGCGAACGCACCGCGCGCGTTCCACCCCGTGGTGTGGGTCATGACGTAGACCGAGCCGTCCTTCGCGACGCCCGGGTTGGCCCACTTCGTCAGGATCGGCGGCCGCGGGTCGGCGGCGTGTGCCGACGGCGCCACGAGCGCTCCGGTGACCAGGACGGTCAGGGCCGTGGCCCCGGCCGCCGCGAGCCGCGTGTGCAGGTGCTTCATGCGTTTCCCTCCCCCGTTGAGCGGGCCGGACCGGCCCACCGGGATTCTAGACGCGCCGGGCCGCCCGCGCGGATCGACGAACACCGTCGGCGAGGGCGCCTAGGGTGGGCGAGGCGGACGACGGAGGAGGAAGCGTGGAGAGCTGGAGCCGGGACATCCTGGGGGACCCGTACGAGCGGCTGACGATCGACCTCGGCGAGGACCCCGACGGCGAGGGACCCATCGACGCCACGCTCGTCCGGCGCCGGCACGAGGGCGAGCCGCGCGCCGTCATGATCTACGTGCACGGCTTCTCGGACTACTTCTTCCAGACCGAGCTGGCGGACTTCTACGCCGAGCGCGGCTACGCGTTCTACTCGCTCGACCTGCGCAAGTGCGGCCGCTCGCTGCACCCCGGCCAGACGCCGCACTACGTCTCGGACCTCGCGCTCTACGACGCCGAGCTCGACGAGGCCCTGCGGATCGTGCGCGCCGAGGTCCCCGACGTGCCGATCGTGCTGTCGGCGCACTCCACGGGCGGGCTGATCCTGCCGCTGTGGCTCGACCGGATGAACCTCACGCCCACCGGAACCCGCGGCCGGGGCATCGCCGGCCTCGTCCTCAACAGCCCGTGGTTCGACCTGCAGGGGGCCGCGTGGATGCGCAGCGTCGGCACCCAGGCGATCCGGGCGTTCTCGAAGGTCCGCCCCCGCGACCGCATGAGGCTGCCCGTCGTCGACTCCTACGGCGTGAGCCTGCACCGCGAGCACGGCGGCGAGTGGGAGTACGACGTCGCCTGGAAGCCGCTGGAGGGCTTCCCCGTGACGTTCGGCTGGATGACCGCGATCCGGCGCGGCCACGCCCAGCTGCACCGCGGCCTCGACATCGGCGTCCCGTCCCTCGTGCTGCGCTCGCACCGCACGTGGTTCAGCCGCCAGCACCACCCCAACACCGACACGGCGGACGCGGTGCTCGACGTGCGTCAGATCGGCCGCTGGGCGGGATGCCTCGGTGGCGACGTCACGTCGCTGCAGGTCCGCGACGCCCGCCACGACGTCTATCTCTCGAACGCCGAGCCGCGCGCCGAGGCCTACCGGCTGACCTCCGAGTGGCTCGAGCGCTGGATCCCGTGAGCCGCACGATCGGGTTCGACCTGGACATGACGCTCATCGACTCGCGTCCGGGCATCCGGGCCGTGTACGAGGAGCTGTCGCGCCAGACGGGCGTCTTCATCGACGCCGAGCTGGCGGTCTCGCGCCTGGGGCCGCCGCTCACGTGGGAGCTCGAGCACTGGTTCCCCGCCGAGGCCGTGCCCGAGATGTTCACGCGGTACCGCGCGATGTACCCCGAGATCGCCGTGCCGCGCGTGCTCGCGATGCCGGGCGCCGCCGAGGCCCTCGAGGCCGCCGGCCGGCTCGGGCGCGCGATCGTCATCACCGCCAAGGCCGGCCCCAACGCGGCCCTGCACCTGGACCACCTGGGCCTGCCGCACGACGCGGTCATCGGCGACGCCTGGCGCGAGCAGAAGGCCGAGGTCCTGGTGCGCGAGGGCGCCGACACGTACGTCGGCGACCACGTGCACGACATGGACGCGGCCCGCATCGCGGGCGTCGCGGGCATCGGCGTCCCGTCCGGGCCGTGCTCGGCCGACGAGCTGCGCGAGGCGGGTGCCGCGCACGTGGTCTCGTCGCTGCTGGAGGTCCCGGCGCTGCTCGCCGCGTGAGTCCGCAACGGGCGCTGACGGCTGTCAGGCCCGGCGTCTAGGGTGGTCCCCGTGGAAGCACCCCTGGCCCTGTACCGGCGCTACCGGCCCGAGACGTTCGCCGAGGTCATCGGCCAGGAGCACGTCACCGAGCCGCTGCGTCACGCGCTGGCGAACAACCGGGTCAACCACGCCTACCTGTTCAGCGGCCCGCGCGGCTGCGGCAAGACGACCAGTGCCCGGATCCTGGCCCGCGCCCTCAACTGCGAGAAGGCGCCCATCTCGGACCCGTGCGGCGAGTGCCAGAGCTGCCGCGACCTCGCGCGCGGCGGGCCGGGCAGCATCGACGTCATCGAGATCGACGCGGCCAGCCACGGCGGCGTCGACGACGCCCGCGACCTGCGCGAGCGCGCGTTCTTCGCGCCCGTCAACAGCCGCTACAAGGTCTACATCATCGACGAGGCCCACATGGTCTCGCCGCAGGGGTTCAACGCGCTGCTCAAGCTCGTCGAGGAGCCGCCGCCGCACCTGAAGTTCATCTTCGCCACCACCGAGCCGGACAAGGTCATCGGCACGATCCGATCGCGTACGCACCACTACCCGTTCCGGCTCGTCCCGCCGAAGCTGCTCGGCGACTACATGCTGCAGCTGTGCCAGAGCGAGGGCGTCGGCCTCGAGCCCACCGCCCTGCCGCTCGTCGTGCGCGCCGGTGGCGGGTCGGTGCGTGACTCGCTCAGCGTGCTCGACCAGCTGCTGGCCGGCTCCGGACCCGAGGGCGTCACGTACGACCTCGCCGTCCAGCTGCTCGGCTACACGCCCGACTCGCTCCTGGACGAGTCCGTCGAGGGCTTCGCCGCCAGCGACGCCGCCACCGTCTTCGGCGTCGTCGACAAGGTCATCGAGTCCGGCCAGGACCCGCGCCGGTTCGCCGAGGACCTGCTGCAGCGCTTCCGCGACCTCGTCATCCTCAAGGCCGTGCCGAACGCCGCCGAGTCCGGCCTCATCGACACGCCCGCCGACCGGCGCGCCGTGCTGCAGCGTCAGGTCGCCGGGTTCGAGCCGACCGAGCTGACCCGCGCGGCCGACCTCGTCAGCGAGGCGCTCACCGAGTTCCGCGGCGCCACCGCCCCGCGCCTCATGCTCGAGCTGATGTGCGCGCGCATCCTCGTGCCCGGCGCCGACAACTCCGTCGAGGGCTTCCACGCCCGGCTCGACCGGCTCGAGCGCCGACTCTCCGGAGCCGCGCCGACGGCCGAGGTCGCCGCCCCGGCCGCCGCGCCGGCGCCCACTCCCGCCCCGAAGCCGGTCGAGGCTCCTGCTCCCGCGCCGAAGCCGGCCGAGGCTCCTGCTCCGGAGGCGGCGCAGCCGTCGGCCCCCGCCCAGCCCGCACCGCCCGCGCCCGAGCCCGCCCGCCCGCAGCCCGCGCCCGCCCCGGCACCGGCTGCCGCACCGTCGCGACCCGAGCCGGCCCCCCGGCCCGAGGCACCGGCCCCCGCCGCCACCCCCGGCGCCCTCACCACGGCGGACGTGCGCCGCATGTGGCCCCAGGTCCTCGAGCGCGTCCAGCACCTGCGCCGGTTCACGTGGGTCATGCTCAGCCAGAACGCCCAGGTCGCGGCGCTCGACGGCTCCACGCTGACGCTGGCCCTGGTCAACACCGGCGCGCGCGACTCGTTCGTCAAGAGCGGCTCGGACCAGATCGTCCAGCAGGCGCTGTCGGACGTCATGGCGGTCCAGTGGCGCATCGAGGCGATCGTCGACCCGTCCGCCACGCCGACCGGCAGCACGCCGGCGCCGCCCCCGGCGGCTCCCGCGCCGGCGGCCCCGGCGGAGTCCCGCGTGCCCGAGTCGGTGCGCGAGGCCCTGCGCCAGGGCCCCGTCGCCGTCGAGCGGATCGACCCCGACGCGGGCGTCGACCCCGACGACCCGGTCGTCGACGACGGCTCGCAGGACGCCGAGGCCCTGCTGGCCGAGCACCTCGGAGCCGAGATCATTGACGAGACTCCCTACGGCAGCTGACCCGTCGGCGCCGGTGCGCCGGCGACTCGACCTGGAGGCGTCGCCCACCGAGGTCCTGCGCCGGCTGCGCGGGCGTGACCGCCTCGTCGCGCTGATCGGCGCCTGGCACCACGGCGAGGCGCTCGTCGCGTGCGAGCCGGTCCGCGTGCTCGAGCGCTGGGACGACGTCGACCTCCCGCACACCGCCGCGGACGGCTTCGGCGGCGGGTGGATCGGCGCGTGGGGCTACCGACTCGCGCACCACGTGGAGGACCTCCCCGCGGACCCCGTGCGCCCGGTCCCCCAGCCCGACCACCGCGTCGGCTACTACGACCTCGTCCTGCGCCGGGTGCGCGGCACCTGGTGGCTCGAGTCGCTCGGCGAGCCCGACCCGGCACGCGCCGCCGACCTGCTGGCCGCCGTCTCCGAGGAGGCCGAGCCGCGACCGTTCCGCACCGGGCGGTTCGACCTGACGCCCTCGCCGGACGGGCACCGCGAGGCCGTCCGGAGGGCACTCGACCACATCGCCGCGGGCGACATCTTCCAGGTCAACCTGTGCGCGCGGCTCGAGGCGTCGTTCGAGGGCGATCCGCTCGACGCGTTCTGCGCCGGCGTCGAGCAGCTGCGCCCCGCGTACGCCGCCTACGTCGACTCCCCCGAGGGCACGATCGCGAGCCTCTCGCCCGAGCTGTTCCTGCGGCGCACGGGCGCCGAGGTGCTGACCTCGCCGATCAAGGGCACCGCGCCGCTGACCGCCGACCCCGACGAGCTCGCCGCGTCGGCCAAGAACCGCGCCGAGAACGTGATGATCGTCGACCTGATGCGCAACGACCTCGGCCGCGTGGGGGTGCCGGGCTCGGTGCGCGTGCCGACGCTCAACCGGGTCGAGCGGCACGCCGTCTGGCACCTCGTCTCGGACGTCGTGGCCCACCTGCCGCAGGGCACGGGCGACGGCGACCTGCTGCGCGCCACGTTCCCGCCCGGCTCGGTGACCGGGGCGCCCAAGGTGCGCGCGATGGAGATCATCGCCGAGCTCGAGGCGACCGGCCGCGAGGCCTACACGGGGGCGATCGGCCACGTGAGCGCCAGCGCGGGTCTTGAGCTCAACGTCGCGATCCGCACGTTCGAGTTCGGTCAGGGTCGCGTGTGGCTCGGCGTCGGCGGCGGCATCGTCGCGGACTCCGATCCCGACGACGAGTACGCCGAGTGCCTCGTGAAGGCGCGACCGCTCGTGCAGGGGATCGGCGGCCGGCTCGACCTCGAGGCGCACGTGCCTGCACCGGTGGTCCCGGCGCACCGACCGGCGCCGTCGTCCGGCCGCGCGGTCGACGCGGCCCGCGGGGTGTTCGAGACCGTCCTGGTCGTCGACGGCCGGGCGACCGGCCTCGAGGCACACCTGGCGCGACTCGACGCGAGCGTCCGCTCCGTCTACGGGTCGACCGTCCGCGCCGGCCTGGAGGAGGCCGTCCACCGGCGGGTGGCGGGACTCGGGGGACGCCACCGATTGCGGATCGATGCCGCCCCGGTGGACGGTGACGTGCGCGTCTCGATGACCGTCGCCGAGCTCGGCCCCGACCCGGCCGCCTGGGACCTCGAGCCCCTGCTCGTGCCGGGTGGCCTCGGGGAGCACAAGTGGGCGGACCGCGAGCGGCTGCCCGCCTCGGGCGAGCCGCTCGTGCTGGACACCGACGGGTCCGTCCTCGAGACCGGGCGTGGCAGCGTGTTCGCGGTCCTCGACGACGGCCTGCGCACCCCCGCCCTCGACGGCCGCCTGCTGCCGGGGACCACGCGTGCCCGGGTGATCGAGGCGGCCATGGCCCTCGGCATCCCGGTGCTCCAGCACCGCCTCACGACCGCCGACCTCGCCGCCGCGACCGAGGTCTTCGCGACCAACGCGCTGCGCGGCGTCGTCCCCGTGACCTCGTGCGAGGGCGTCGGCGCCTGGTCCCCCGGGCCGGTCACCGCCCGCCTCGCCGCCGCCCTCCGGGGAGACGGATCCTTCGACCTCGCGCCCACGGCCGATCCTGTACCCGTCGGGCCCGGATACGGGCGTGAGCGCCCCAAGGTCGGTCCGTCCCACCCGGGCCGGCCGCGGGTGCTGTTCGTCGACAACTACGACTCGTTCGTGTTCAACCTCGTGCAGTACGTCCGCGAACTCGGGGCGGACGCGGAGGTCGTGCGCAACGACGAGGCCTCCGTCGACGAGCTCACGGCCGGCGGGTTCACGCACGTCGTCGTCTCGCCCGGCCCGGGCACGCCCGCCGAGGCCGGCATCAGCGCCGACGTCGTCCGCCGCCTCGGTCCCACCACGCCCGTCCTCGGCGTGTGCCTGGGTCACCAGGTGATCGGCGAGGTCTTCGGCGCGCGCGTCGTGCGGGCCGACACCGTCGTCCACGGGAAGTCCTCGCTCGTGCACCACGACGGTCGAGGCGTGTTCGCCGGGCTGCCGTCGCCGCTGGTCTGCGCCCGCTACCACTCGCTCGTGGTCGAGGACCTGCCCGCCGAGCTCGAGGTCACCGCGCGCACCGGCGCGGGCGTCGTCATGGGGCTGCGCCACCGGGACTTGCCGATCGAGGGGGTCCAGATGCACCCCGAGTCCGTCCTGACGTCGCGCGGCCACGACCTGCTCGCCACGTTCCTGCACCGCTCACCCAGCGTCTGAGACACTGGGCGCACGGCCCCTCAGGCCGCCGGACGAGTGGAGTCGTACCCGGAGCGCGACAAGACGGCCACGAAGGAGTGCGTCATGTCGTGGATCGTCCTGATCGTCTCGGGCCTGTTCGAGGCCGTGTGGGCCACCGCCCTGGGCCGCAGCGAGGGCTTCACCAAGCTCGTCCCGTCGCTCGTGTTCGCGGGCGCCGTCGTCATCAGCATGGGCGGCCTCGCGTGGGCCATGCGGGACCTGCCCACCGGCACGTCCTACGCCGTGTGGGTCGCGATCGGCGCGGCCGGCACCGTCACGTGGGCGATGCTCACCGGCACCGAGCCCGCCTCCGTGGCCAAGATCGCGCTGCTCGTGGGCCTGGTCGGGTGCGTCATCGGCCTGAAGGTGCTGGACCACTGACTAGGCTGGCGGCGTGTACGAAAGCGTGATCCAGGACCTCATCGACGAGCTCGGACGACTGCCGGGCATCGGCCCGAAGAGCGCCCAGCGGATCGCCTTCCACCTGCTCGACGCCGACCCCGACGACGTCAAGCGGTTCGCCCAGACCCTCGTCGACGCCAAGACGAAGGTGCTGTTCTGCTCGATCTGCGGCAACGTCACGGTCGACACCACGTGCCGCATCTGCTCGGACCCGCGCCGCGACGGCAGCGTCCTGTGCGTCGTCGAGGAGAGCAAGGACGTCATCGCGATCGAGCGCACGCGCGAGTTCCGCGGCCGCTACCACGTGCTGGGCGGCGCGATCAGCCCGATCGCGGGCATCGGCCCCGACCAGCTGCGCATCAAGGAGCTGCTCGGCCGCCTGCAGGACGGCACCGTCACCGAGGTCATCATCGCCACCGACCCGAACCTCGAGGGCGAGGCCACGGCGACCTACCTCATGCGCATGCTCGTGCCGATCGGCCTGACCGTCACGAAGCTCGCGAGCGGCCTGCCCGTCGGCGGCGACCTCGAGTACGCCGACGAGGTCACCCTCGGCCGCGCCTTCGAGGGCCGCACGTCCGTCCGCTGAGGTGTCGGTTTCCCCGGTTCAGTAGGTTTCCTGTCACTTCACGAGGGTCGCGATCCTCGTGAAGTGACAGGAAACCTCGTCCAGTGAGGAAAACCCACTTAACCGGGGAAACTTCACCCGGTCCACGCGCCGGACTCGGGACGGGCAGCGGCAGGCGCTCACGTAGACTGGCCGAGGCGCAGCGTGGCGTCATGCCGTTGCGTACGCAGAACTCCCAGAGCAAGGAAGTCCCATGGGCATCGTCGTGCAGAAGTACGGCGGCTCGTCGGTGGCCGATGCCGCCAGCATCAAGCGAGTCGCCAACCGCATCGTGGCGACCAAGAAGGCCGGCCACGACGTGGTCGTGGTCGTGTCCGCGATGGGCGACACGACCGACGAGCTGATCGATCTCGCGAACCAGGTGTCGCCGCTGCCCCCGGGCCGCGAGCTCGACATGCTGCTGACCGCCGGCGAGCGCATCTCGATGGCGCTGCTGGCGATGGCGATCGAGACGCTCGGCCAGGAGGCGCGCAGCTTCACCGGCTCGCAGGCCGGCGTCATCACCGACGACGTCCACGGCAAGGCCAAGATCATCGACGTCACGCCCGGCCGCCTGCAGTCGGCGATCGACGACGGCGCGATCGTGATCGTCGCCGGCTTCCAGGGCGTCTCGCAGACCACGAAGGACATCACGACGCTCGGCCGCGGCGGCTCGGACACCACGGCGGTCGCCCTCGCGGCGGCGCTCAACGCCGACGTGTGCGAGATCTACACCGACGTCGACGGCATCTTCACCGCCGACCCGCGCATCGTGCCCACGGCCAGCCGCATCCCCGCGATCTCCTACGAGGAGACGCTCGAGATGGCCGCCAACGGCGCCAAGATCCTGCACCTGCGGTGCGTCGAGTACGCCCGCCGCAACCAGATGCCCATCCACGTGCGGTCGTCGTTCAGCGACAAGACCGGCACGTGGGTCGTGGCCGCCGAAGACGTCAGCAAGTACACGGAAGAAGGCAAGGCGATGGAGCACGCCATCATCTCCGGGGTCGCCCACGACCGCAGCGAGGCCAAGATCACCGTCGTCGGTGTCCCCGACAAGGTCGGCTACGCCGCCGCGATCCTGCGCGCCCTGGGCGAGGCCCGGATCAACATCGACATGATCGTCCAGAACGTGTCGGCTGCCGCCACCGCGCTCACGGACATCTCGTTCACGCTGCCGCGCGACGACGGCCAGACGGCGATGACCGCCCTCGCCCGCCTCAAGGACGAGATCGGCTTCGAGCGCCTGCAGTACGACGACAGCGTCGGCAAGGTCTCGATCGTCGGCGCCGGCATGCGCTCGCAGCCGGGCATCACGGCGACGTTCTTCGAGGCGCTCGCGAACGCCGGCGTCAACATCGGCATGATCTCGACCTCCGAGATCCGCATCTCGGTGGTCGTCGGCGAGAACGAGGTCGACGCCGCGGTCAACGCCGCCCACGAGGCCTTCGGCCTGGGCGCCGAGGACACCGAGGCCGTCGTGTACGGAGGGACCGGACGATGAGCGTGAAGATCGGAGTCGTCGGCGCGACCGGACAGGTCGGCGCCGTCATGCGCCAGCTGCTCGAGGAGCGGAACTTCCCCGCCTCCCAGGTCCGCTTCTTCGCCTCGGCCCGCTCGGCCGGCAAGACGCTGCCGTTCCGGGGCGAGGAGATCGTCGTCGAGGACACCGCCGAGGCGGACGTCTCCGACCTGGACATCGCGCTGTTCAGCGCAGGCGCCACGATGAGCAAGGTCCAGGCCCCGCGCTTCGCCGAGGCCGGCGTCACCGTCATCGACAACTCGTCGGCGTGGCGCAAGGACCCGAGCATCCCGCTCGTCGTCAGCGAGGTGAACCCGCACGACATCCCGGCGGGCGACTCCCCGCGCGGCCGCGGCATCATCGCCAACCCGAACTGCACCACGATGGCCGCCATGCCGGTCCTCAAGCCGCTGCACGACGCCGCGGGCCTCGTCCGGCTCACCGTCAGCAGCTACCAGGCGGTCTCGGGCTCGGGCCTGGCCGGCGTCGAGGAGCTGCACTCGCAGGCCCTCGCCACCGTCGAGAAGGCCGACGCGCTGACCCATGACGGTCACGCGATCGAGTTCCCCGCGCCGAGCAAGTACGTCAAGCCGATCGCGTTCAACGTGGTGGCGCTCGCGGGCTCGATCGTCGACGACGGCTCGTTCGAGACCGACGAGGAGCAGAAGCTGCGCAACGAGTCGCGCAAGATCCTCGGCCTGCCCGACCTGCGCGTCGCGGGCACGTGCGTGCGCGTGCCCGTCTTCACGGGCCACTCGCTGTCGATCCACGCCGAGTTCGCGAACGACATCACCCCCGAGCAGGCCACCGAGATCCTCTCGTCGGCGCCTGGTGTGCAGCTGGCCGACGTGCCGAACCCGCTCGACGCGGCCGGCCAGGACCCCAGCTTCGTCGGCCGCATCCGCCAGGACCGGTCGATCGAGGGCGACAAGGGCCTCGTGCTGTTCGTGACGGGCGACAACCTGCGCAAGGGTGCCGCGCTCAACACGATCCAGATCGCCGAGCTGCTGGTCTGATCCTCAGACGGTCCGCGTGAGGTACACGCTCAGCGGGTCGTCGGTGTAGTCCGCGAACGGCCCGCACGGGGTGAACCCGTGCCGGGCGTAGAGCCGGCGCGCGGGGGCGAAGTGGTCCTCCGCGCCGGTCTCGAGGCTCACCCGGGCGACTCCGCGCGCGCGTGCCTCGTCCAGCAGGAACAGCAGCACGGTCGTCGCGACGCCCCGTCCGCGGGCGCCCGCGGTCGTGCGCATCGACTTGACCTCGCCGAGGCCGTCGTCGTGCAGCTTGAGGGCGCCGCAGCCCAGCAGCGTGCCGTCCGCGTCGCGCGCCGTGACGAAGACGATGTCCGGCGCCGTCAGCCGACCCAGGTCGAGCGCATGGACGCTCTCGGGCGGCGAGGTCGCGTGCATCTCGTCGAGGTGCTCGGTCAGCAGGGCCGCGACGTCCGCGGCGGTGGGCGGCTCGACGGCGACCGCGATCGTCGCCTCAGCCACGGCCGAACGCCTCGAAGTCGTCGAGCACCTCGGGGTTCTGCAGCGCGCCCTTCGCGGCGGCCTCGTCGACCGGCGTGCCCCGCAGGATCTTCTTGACCGGCACCTCGAGCTTCTTGCCCGAGAGCGTGCGCGGCATGCCGCGGACCTGGTGGACCTCGTCGGGCACGTGGCGCGGCGAGAGCTTGGTCCGCAGCTCGGTGGCGATGCGCTTCGTCAGGGCGTCGTCGAGCCGCGCGCCCTCGACGAGCGCCACGAACAGCAGCAGCCGGCCGGCGCCGCCCTCGTCGTCCTCGAGGTGCACCACGAGGCTGTCGGCCACCTCGGGCAGCGACTCGACGACCGAGTAGAACTCCGAGGTGCCCAGTCGCACGCCGCCGCGGTTGAGCGTCGCGTCGCTGCGGCCGGTGATGGTGCACGAGCCGTACGACGTGATGCTGATCCAGTCGCCGTGGCGCCACACGCCCGGGTAGTCCTCGAAGTAGGCCGCGCGGTACCGCGAGCCGTCCTCGTCGCCCCAGAAGCCGACCGGCATCGAGGGCATGGGCTGCTTGATGACGAGCTCGCCCAGCTGGTCGCGCACGGGGTTGCCTTCGGGATCGAAGGCGTCGACGTCCGAGCCCAGCGCGCGGCACGAGATCTCGCCGGCGTACACCGGGACGGTGGGAGCGCTGGCGACGAAGGCCGCGCACGTGTCCGTGCCGCCCGAGACGGACGACAGCTGCACCGACGGGTCGAACTCCTCGTAGACCCAGCGGAAGCCCGCCTCGGGCAGTGGGGCGCCCGTGGAGCCGATCGCGCGCAGCGAGGACAGGTCGGCCTCCTGCGAGGGGTGCAGGCCCTCCTTGCGGCACTGGAGCAGGAAGGGCGCGCTCGTGCCGAAGTAGGTCAGCCCGAGCTCGCCGGCCATGCGCCACAGCGCGCCGAGGTCCGGGTGCGCGGGATTGCCGTCGACCATGACGATCGTGGCCCCCACGCCGATGCCGGAGACGAGGTAGTTCCACATCATCCAGCCGGTCGTGGAGAACCAGAAGAACCGGTCGGTGGGACCGAGGTCGCTCTGCAGGCTGAGCGCCTTGAGGTGCTCGATCGTGATGCCACCGTGGCCGTGCACGATCGGCTTGGGCAGACCCGTCGTGCCCGAGGAGAACAGCACGTAGAGGGGGGTGTCGAACGCCACCCGGGCGAACTCGAGCGGCGCCTCGCGCGCCGCGAAGTCGTGCCACGTGAGGGCGCCTTCCGGCGCGGGCGCCGCGGGGTCCAGGTACGGCAGCCACACGACGGTGCGGACGCTGGGCAGCGCGGCGGTGATCGTGGCGACCTGCTCGCGGCGGTCGATCGGCTTGTCGCCGTACCCGTACCCGTCGACCGCCAGCAGCACGACCGGCTCGATCTGGGTCCAGCGGTCGATGACGCTCTGGGTGCCGAACTCGGGGGCGCAGGAGGAGAAGATCGCGCCGAGGCTGGCGGCCGCCAGCATCATGACGAGCGTCTCGGGGATGTTGGGCGAGTAGGCCGCGACCCGGTCTCCGTGTCCGACGCCGAGGTCGACGAGCCCCTGCCGAGCCCGCGCCACCCGGTCGCGCAGCTGCGCGGCGGTCAGGCGGACCTCGTCGCGGCTCTGCGAGCGCGAGACCACCACGACGTCGTCGTCGGCGCGGCCGGGCATCCGCAGCATGGCCTCGGCGTAGTTCAGCCGGACGTCGGGGAACCAGCGCGCGCCGGGCATCGACGCGTCGGCCAGCACGGTGGACGGGTCGCCGTCGTACGGCAGGTCCAGGTACTCCAGCCAGGCGCCCCAGAAGCCGGCCACGTCGTCGACGGACCACTGCCACAGGGCGTCGTAGTCGGGGAGCTCGATCTGGCGCGTGCGGGTGACCCAGGCGGCGAACCGCTCGATCGCCGAGGTGCCCGTGAGGGGCGGGTTCCAGATGACGTCGGCCGGCATGGCGGCAGTCTAGGTGCGCAAGTGTCACATCCCCGCCAGGGCGCGCTCAGGGGACCGGGGCGCCCTCGACCATCAGCGCCGGCAGCGCGCCGTCGCGGCCCTCGGGGACGACCGGGCTCACCGGCTCGCAGGCCAGGGAGGGCAGGACGCAGCTGACGACCTGGCGGGCATGCACGACTCCCTCCTCCTGCTCGTCGACGTCCTCGGCGACGCCGAAGAACGTGCGCTCGTCACTCCAGCCCGCGAGGGTGAAGTGCCTCCACGGCGAGCCGATCGCGCGCCGGCGACCCGTCTCGGCGTCGTAGACGACGGCGTCGGACGGCCACGCGGTCGAGTCGAAGATCGTGCTGCGGTCCGGCGAGAGCCGGCCCACGGCGGCCAGCGTCGAGTCCGTCAGCTCCCGCGTCCGGCCCTCCCCGCGGATCCCGACGTGGAAGCCGTCCGGGAACAGGGTCTCGGCGCGGTCGGGGTAGACCTCGACCCCGTCCGCCCCGGTTCGCGCGCGGCGCGACGATCCGTCGTCGAGGTCGATCGTGGCGCCGTCGTAGAACAGGTGCTCGTCGCTGACCCCGTGCAGCAGCGGCATGACCTCCCCGTAGAGGTCGGCCAGGTCGTCCCCGCGATCGGGCTTCTCGTCGGGGGTCCGGTACAACTGCTCGCCCGTGCGCGTGTCGAAGGCGGCCACCTGCATGACGTGCGTGCCGTACTGGTCGGTGGGTCCACGCGACTGGTCCACCGTGGCGAGCACCGTGTGGTCCGCCGACACGGCGAGGTTGCCCCAGCCGACGTCCTCGACCCGCTGCGTCTCGCCCTCGGCGCTGGTGAACATCAGCGTCCCGCCGCGCATCCAGTAGGCGCCCGTCGCGCCGAGCACGAACTGGTCGACCCCGCCGCCGAGCCGGACGGTGGCGGCGCCCACGTGGAGCGTCCCGTCATGGAGCCACGCCGGCGCGCTCGCGTCCCACGTGGTCGGTCCGACGGGCAGGGAGAAGGCGGGATCCTTCGTGTCGGGCGAGGGCGATCCGGCACAGGCGGCCACCACGGCTCCGGTCAGCACCGCGGCCAGCACGCCTCTGGGGGTCACCGCGCCATCGTGACATGGCGGAGGGGAAGAGCAGAGCCCCCGGGTCCAGTGGACCCGGGGGCTCCGGTTGGTCGGGGTGACAGGATTTGAACCTGCGGCCTCGTCGTCCCGAACGACGCGCGCTACCAAGCTGCGCCACACCCCGTGCAACCTCGGAAATCTTACCCGGTCAAGGTGAGGACTGTCGCCTCGGGTCGGCAACAGAACCGAAAAGGCGTGTACGGAGACGTCCCGCAGCCCGCGGAGACGTGGAGATACGAGGCCTCGCTGCCCGGCGTCCGGTGGGTGTGGAGGCCGTTCGCGCGGGCCGTGTCGAGGTCGCAGTTCGTCACCAGCGCGCCGATCCCGGGCAGCTGCAGCTGGCCCCCGTGCGTGTGGCCGGCGAGCAGCAGCTCGTTGCCCGCGCGGTTGAACGAGTCCAGCACGCGCAGGTACGGCGCGTGCGCGACGCCGACGCGCAGGTCGGCCGTGGCGTCCGCGGGCGCGTGGTCGAGCCGGTCGTAGCGCAGGTGCGGGTCGTCGACGCCCGTGAACGCGATGCGCGTGCCGTTGACCGTCAGCTCCCCGCGGGCGTTGTTGAGGTCGAGCCACCCTCCGCGCGACAGCTCGGACCGCAGCCGCTCATAGGGCAGGTCCTTCTCGCGCTCCCAGTCACCGCCCTTGTCGACGCCCGTGCCGCCGGTCAGGTACGCCGTCGGGCTCTTGAGGTGGGGCGCGAAGTAGTCATTCGAGCCGAACACGAACACGCCGGGCACGTCGAGCAGCGCGCCGAGCTCCTGGACGAGGGGACCGACGGAGTCGGGGTGCGCCAGGTTGTCGCCCGTGTCGACCACGAGGTCCGGCTCCAGGCCGGCGAGCGACCGGAGCCACTCCCGCTTGGCCGCCTGACCGGGCACGAGGTGGATGTCGGACAGGTGCAGCACGCGGATCGGGGCGTGCCCCGCGGGCAGCACGGGGGCGGTGACCTCGCGCACCACGAACCTGCGGGTCGCCTCGACGTACGAGTAGGCGAGCGTGCCGAGCCCGAGAGCGGTCGTCGCGGTCAGCAGTCGGGCCAGGCGCATGCCGGCCAGCCTAGTCACGGCCGGGAAGGTGGTCTCGATACGCGGCTCGTCCCTCGCCCGCTACTCGACCACCGGTGGTCCCTCGCCCGCTACTCGACCACTGGTGGTCCCTCGCCCGCCACTCGACCACGGGGGTCTCCGGTGATCGAGTGGCTCGCGAGCTTGCGAGCGGCGTATCGAGATCACGTCGACGACGTCAGATCCAGCCGTGCTCGTAGGCGTGCGCCGCGGCCTCGTGACGCGACGAGGTGTCCGTCTTCGCCATCGCGCTCGACAGGTAGTTCCGCACCGTCCCCTCGGCGAGGTGCAGCGTGGCCGCGATCTCGGCGACGGAGGCGTGACGGCGAGTGAGCCGCAGCGCGTCGAGCTCGCGGTCGGTCAGCGGACAGGCCTCGGCGTCCAGCGCCGCGGCGGCGACCTCGGAGTCGACGTAGCGCTTGCCGGCCGCCACCTCGCGGATGACCTGGGCGAGCGCCGACACGGGACTGGACTTCGGGACGAACCCGGCGATTCCCGCGGCCATCGCCCGGCGCAGGACCCCCGGGCGCGCGTGCCGGGTCATGAGGATCGAGCGCGCGGGCGCGGGGACCTGCGTCGCGACCTCGATGCCGTCCGTGGGCGGCATCTCGAGGTCGAGCAGGACCACGTCGGGCGTCCCGGCGCGCACGACGTCGAGCCCCTCGGCACCGTTGCCCGCTTCGCCCACCACCTCGAGGTCCTCCTCGAGCGCGAGCAGGGCCACGATGGCCGAGCGGATCATCTCCTCGTCGTCGATCACGACCACCCGGATCACAGCTCCACCTCCACCGCGAAGCGCTCCTCGTCCCGGCGGACCACCAGTCGCCCGCCGCCCGCGGCGACGCGCTCGGTCAGGGCGGCCAGCCCGGTGCCCGTCCCCGCGTCGGCGCTGTCGGCGCCGTCGTTCACGATGCTGAGCCGCTCGGGCGTCGCGTCGATGCGCACGGTGGTGGCGGTGCTGTGCCGCAGGATGTTCGTGGTCGCCTCGCGCAGCGCCAGGGCGAACAGCGGCTCGTCGAGGCCGTCGGGACACGTCACGGTGACCTCGGCGCCCGCGGCCTCCAGCACGGCGGCGGCGTTCGCGATCTCTTCGCGCAGGCTCGTGCGGCGGTATCCGCGCACGATCTCCTTCGTCTCGGCGATGGCCGTGCGCGCCACCTGCTGCACCTGCGCCATCGCGGCGCGGGCCGCCTCGGGGTCGCGGTCGAGCTGGCGCTCGGCCAGCTCGGCCTGCAGGGCGATGACCTGCAGGTGGTGGCCCTGGACGTCGTGCAGGTCCGCCGCCAGCCGCAGCCGCTCGCGCACGGCCGCGAGGTCGGCCTCGGCCTCACCGCTCGAGCGCACCTGCAGCATGAGCTGCCACAACCAGACCTGGAAGACCGAGACCGCCGGCAGGAACAGGGCGATGAAGCCCAGCGCGTAGGCACCGCCCCAGTCAAGCCCGCGCAGCTGGTCCCAGCCCGCCACGGCGTACAGCGCCACGAGCACCGGCAGCGCGACGAGCAGCAGGGTGTTGCGGCGGCGCGGAGCGACGTCGATGGCCAGGAACGACACGACGAGCCACGGCACCAGCACGATGCCCGGCGGGAAGACCGGCGACAGCCACGCGAGGGGGTACACCAGCAGGGCGGGAGCCAGCAGGACCGCGCGCCGCGACCACGACAGGCGCTCCTGCCCGAGCCCGGCCTTCGCCTCCGCGATGAGCGGCCGGCACGAGAACCACGCGACCACCGCGATCACGACCAGCAGGAGCAGGTTGCGCACCACGGCGGTGCCGGCGGCGAGGTCGGCCAGGCTGCGCGCCACCGGACCGATCAGCCCGAACCCGACGTAGATCCACAGGCTCGACGCCGTGTAGCGCCACGTCGCGACGAAGCCGTCGGGGTTGGTCCTCACGCCCCCGACCGTAACCGAGACCGCGCATGACAGATGTCATCGGAACTCGTGAGACGGCGCGCTGGTGGGCCACGGCCCGGCCCCGCGAGGGTGGAGGCATGGAGACCAACGACACCGCCGTGGTCGAGGCCCGGGGACTCACGTGCTCGTACGGCGACTTCACCGCCGTCCGCGACGTCGACCTGACCGTGCACCGCGGTGAGCTCTTCGCCCTGCTCGGCACCAACGGCGCGGGCAAGACCACGACCATGGAGACCCTCGAGGGGCATCGCGGCGCCGACGGAGGGCAGGTGCGCATCCTGGGACTGGACCCCGTCGCCGACCGCGCCTCGCTGCGACCCCGGCTCGGCATCATGCTGCAGGAGTCGGGCTTCGCCGGCGACCTCACGGTGCGCGAGACCGTCGACCTGTGGGCCAGCCTGACCACCGACCCGGCTCCGAGCGTCGAGGCGCTGGAGCGCCTGGCCCTCGCGGACCGCGCCGACACGCGGGTGGTCCAGCTCTCGGGCGGCCAGCGACGGCGGCTCGACCTGATCCTCGCGACGCTGAACCGGCCCGATGTCCTGTTCCTGGACGAGCCGACCGCCGGCCTCGACCCGGAGTCGCGCGAGTCCACCTGGCGGTTCGTCGCGGACCTCAAGGCGAACGGCACGACCGTCGTGCTGACGACGCACTACCTCGAGGAGGCCGAGGCCCTCGCCGATCGCGTCGCGATCATGCACGAGGGCCGCATCGCCACGGAGGGCACGCTGTCCGAGGTCATCGGCACCGCACCCGCCGCGATCGAGTTCAGCATCGCCGGCCGCCCGGGCGCCGACCTGGAGCGCGAGCTGCGGACCGTCGTCGATCCCGTCGGCCTGCAGATCGAGGCCGACCGGGTCCGCCTCGACGTCGACGACCTGCAGACGTCCCTGTCGCGGCTCCTGCACTGGGCCGACCAGCACGGCCACCGCCTCGAACGGCTCAACGCATCCGAGGCGAGCCTCTCCGAGATCTTCGCCCGCGTCAGCCACGCCCGACTGGAGGACGCCTCATGAGCACCACGACCGCCTCGCCGACCTCGATCGCCCGCATCCGGGCCATCGCCGGCTCCGAGTTCCGCCTGATCACCCGTTCCAAGGCCGTGCTGTTCAGCGCCACGGCGCTGCCGTTGATGTTCGCGGTGTTCCTGTTCGTGCAGCGCGACGCCGCCGTCGAGGCCTCCGGCGACTCCGCCGCGTCCGTCGGCATGGTCTCGATGGTCGTCATGTTCTTCGTGATGTTCACCGTGTACATCACGGCCACGACGACCCTCGTGACGCGGCGCCAGGACCTGTTCCTCAAGCGGCTGCGCTCGGGCGAGTCCCCTGACCTGGTGATCCTGGCCGGGCTGCTGCTGCCGCCCGTCGTGCTGTGCCTGGTGCAGACCGCCGTCGTCATGGTCGTGATGGTCGCCCTCGGCAACGGCGTGCCGGAGGCGTGGTGGTGGCTCGTGCTGGCCTTGGTCGGACTGCTGGCCGCGTCCGTCACCGCGGCCACTGCGACCGCCGCGCTGACGCCGAATGCCAGCGCCGCCCAGATCTCGAGCATGCCGTTCGTGGGGCTCGCCCTCGGCACGCTGATCGCCTCGCCCATGACCGAGAGCCGCTGGCTCGACCTCACACCGGGCGGAGCCGTCGTGACGCTCGTGCGAGCCGCCTACGACATCGACGTGTACGGCAGCGTGGGCGTCGCGATCGCGGGCCTGGCGCTGTGGACCTACCTCGGGTACGACCTCACGAAGCGCCTCTTCAGGTGGGAGCCGCGGCACTGACGGAACCGGCGCGGAGGCGGTGGGAGAATGGACGCATGTCAGCTCTCAAGGACCGCCTCCGCGACGACCTCAACTCCGCCCTCAAGGCACGCGACGCCCTGCGCACCTCGGTCATCCGCATGGCGCTGGCCGCGATCACGAACGCCGAGGTCGCCGGGAAGGAAGCCCGCGAGCTGACCGACGAGGACGTCGTCGGCGTGCTGTCCAGCGAGGCCAAGAAGCGCCGCGAGTCCGCCACCGCGTTCGACGAGGGCGGCCGCCCCGAGCTGGCGCAGAAGGAGCGCGACGAGGCCGCGATCCTCGCCGACTACCTGCCCGAGGCGCTCAGCGAGGAGGAGATCGCCGCGATCATCGACGAGGCGATCGAGCAGACCGGCGCCGCCGGCGAGGGCATGAAGGCCATGGGCAAGGTCATGGGCATCGTGACGGCGAGGACCAAGGGCCGCGCCGACGGCGGCGCCGTCGCCGCCGAGGTGCGCCGCCGCCTGAGCTCCTGACGCGCGACGAGAACGACACCGGCCCGTGACCTCGGAGGTCACGGGCCGGCTCGCGTCGGTGGGCGGTGTCAGTCGTCGCGACCGCCGCCGCGGCGACGATCGCCGTTGCCGCGGTCGGCGCTGCGCGACTTGACCGGCGGCGCGGCTGCGGGCAGCGAGGCCGAGTCGAACTTGGCCGGGGTCAGGTTCTCGGCGATCGGGCCCATCGCGGCCTTCCACTGCGGACCGGCCAGCGACGAGCCGCCGGCCTGCGCGAAGGACACCGGGACGCCGCGCAGCGTCTTGCCGACCAGGCCGCTGGGCTGGCCCTTGCTGTTGATGCCGGCGATCATCGAGGCCGCCGAGATCTCGGGCGTGTAGCCGACGTACCAGACGGCCTTGGCGTCGTTGGTCGTACCTGTCTTGGCCGCCGACGGGATCGGCAGGCCCGTGCCGTTGCTGTGGCCGAAGCCGCCGGGCTGCTGCAGGCCCACGAGGATCGCGTTGACCGTCGCGGCCGTCTCCTTCGACATGACCCGCTTGCACTCGGGCTTGTACTTCTTGATCGTGCGGCCCGTGCGGTCGATGATCTCGGCGACCGGCATCGGCTCGCAGTACTCGCCACCCGAGGCGGGCGCGGCGTAGGCAGCGGCCATGTGCAGCGGGCTCACGTCGATCGGGCCGAGGGTGAACGAGGGGATGTAGCTGCCGGGCTCGCCCTTCTTCACGTCGGGCTCGGTGACGGGGATGCCCATCTTCTTGGCCATCGTGACGGTCTCGCACAGGCCGGCGTCGCGCTCGAGCTGGGCGAAGTAGGTGTTGATGGACTTGCGCAGGGCCGTGACCATCGTGAACGAGCCCGCGCCGGTCGAGTTCTTCAGGTTCTCCCACGGACCCGAGCCGTTGCCGTCGCAGTCCTTGAACGCGCCGGTGGGGAACGACATCGTCTGCGGGGAGTTGTAGCCCTTGCTGGCGGGGATGCCGTTCTCGAGCGCGGCCGCCGTGGTGAACATCTTGAACGTCGAGCCGGCCTGGAAGCCGTTCGAGTCGCCGTAGCGGCGCGGGACCGAGAAGTTGATGTACGTCTGGCCCTTCTTCTTGCCCATCGAGCGCGACTGGCCCAGGGCGCGGACCTTGCCGGTGCCCGGCTCGACGAGCGCCAGCGAGCCGATCGCCTTGTCCGTCGCGCCGACGTACTTGGTGACCGCGTCGTTGACCGACTCCTGCATGGACATGTCGATGTTGGACTTGATCGTCAGGCCGCCGCGCTCGAGCATGGCCTGGCGCTGCTTGACGGTGTCGCCCAGCGCCGGCTCCTGCAGCAGGTAGCGGCGGATGTAGTCGCACGAGAACGACGCGTCGGAGTCGACGCAGCCGTTCGGGAACGAGGTGATCTTGAGCCCGATCGGGGTGCTGCTGAGCTTGTCGGCCTCGGCGCGGCTGATCTTGCCCAGGCGCGCCATGACGCCGAGGACGGTGTTGCGGCGCTGCAGCGCGCGCTCGGGGTAGACGCGGGGGTTGTACTGCTCGGGGTTCTGCACGAGGCCGGCGAGCGTGGCGGCCTGCGCCGTCGAGAGCTTGTCGGGGCTGACCGAGAAGTAGTGGTACGCGGCGGCGTTGACGCCGTACGCGCCGTCGCCGAAGTACGCGATGTTCAGGTAGTGCTCGAGGATCTCGTCCTTCTCGTACTTCTTCTCGTAGTTGATCGCCAGCTTCAGCTCGCGGATCTTGCGGGCCGTCGAGACCTCGGTGGCCGCCGCGCGCTGCTCCTTCGTGGTGGCCTGCTGGACGAGGGTCAGCTTGACGAGCTGCTGCGTGATGGACGAGCCGCCCTGCGTGTTGCCGTCGGAGGCGTTGTTCATGAGCGCGCGCAGGGTGCCCTTGAGGTCGAGCGCGCCGTGCTCGTAGAAGCGGTAGTCCTCGATCGAGATGATCGCCTCCTGCATGACGGGGGCGATGCTCTTGAGCGGGACGTCCTGGCGGTTCTCCTGGTAGAAGTACGCGATCCGCGAGCCGTTCGACGCCAGCAGGCGCGTGGTCTGCGGGTTCGGCAGGTCCTGCAGCGCGAGCGGCAGGTCGACGATGTCCTTCGTGACCTTGTTCGAGGTCGAGGCCATGAAGGCGGTGCCCGGCACGAAGATGGCCGCGACGATGACGCCGGCGAGGACCGAGAGCCACGCGATCGAGCCGATCGCCCCCAGCTTCGACGACGGCTTCGGTTCGCTCTCGGCGACCTTCTTGATCGAGTCACCCATGTCCTGCCACGCCATGGCCTCGAGGATACGGGAGATCGGCAACGTGCCCGTGCAGCCCGCGCGCGGGCAGGACACCGGACACCCACGTGACCCACGTGACACTTTGGAACTATGCACGAACTACCCGGACGAATCTGTCCGGTTCCCGGCCGTCTCCCTAGGCTTTAACCGCAGCAGAAAACACTTCTTCTGCCGGTCACGGGGACCGGCAGGCTCTCGGGAAAGGTCTCTGCCCATGTGGAACGAGAACTGGTCACAGGACGCCGCTTGCTTGGGCAAGTCCGACGACCTCTTCGTCAAGGGAGCCGAGCAGAACCGCGCCAAGCTGGTCTGCAACGGCTGCACCGTCCGCGCCGAATGCCTCTCGGAGGCCCTCGACAACCGCATCGAGTGGGGCGTTTGGGGTGGCATGACCGAGCGCGAGCGCCGTGCCCTGCTGCGCCGCAAGCCCCACGTCCGCAAGTGGCGCGAGGTGCTCATCCAGGCCAGCTGAGCTCAGCCGGCCCCGGGACCTCCGAGGAATCCGCCGATCGATCTCAGACCGTCGAGGTCGTGCACGTCCGTGTCGAGCGCAGGGACGGGCACGACCTCGACGTTCCTGTGTGCGGCGGTGAACCGCTCGCGCAGCCGGTTCTCGCGCTCGGCCAGGCGCATCCGCTCGGCGTGCACGTCGAGCAGCTCGGCCGTGCGCCGCTGCGCCGCGTTGCCGCCCGCGAGCCGCGGCGAGGCCGACTCGGCGTCGGCCGCGCTGACGCCGGCGGCGTTCTCGTCGTGGGTCCGGTTGACCACGAGGCCCGCCAGCGGCATGTCGTCGGCCGCGAGCCGCTCGACGAAGTAGGCGGCCTCGCGCATCGCGGCCGGCTCGGGCGCGGCGATCACCAGGAACGCGGTGCCGCGCGCCTGCAGCAGCGAGAACGTCGCCTCGGCCCGCTGCCGGAAGCCGCCGAAGAGCGTGTCGAACGCGGCGATGAACGTCTGCATGTCCGTCAGCACCTGCGCGCCGAGCACCTTGTTCAGGGCCGAGGTCACGATGCCGAACCCGGCCGACAGCAGCTTGGCCGGGCCGCGCGCCGGCGCCAGCAGCAGCTTGATGAACCGCCCGTCCAGCAGCGACGACAGTCGCTCGGGGGCGTCCAGGAAGTCCAGGGCCGACCGGGAGGGCGGCGTATCCACGACGATGAGGTCCCACCGGCCCTGCGCGTGGAGCTGACCCAGCTTCTCCATCGCCATGTACTCCTGCGTGCCCGCGAACGAGCTGGACAGCGCGACGTAGAACGGGTTCGCCAAGATCTCGGCGGCCTTCTCGGGCGAGGCGTGGGCCTCGACGACCTCGTCGAAGGTCGTCTTCATGTCCAGCATCATCGCGTCGAGCGAGCCGCCGGCCGAGTCGTCGATGCCCACGACGGGACGCGGGGTGTTGTCGAGCTCGAGCAGGCCGAGGGACTGCGCCAGCCGCCGCGCCGGGTCGATCGTCAGGACGCACACGGTGCGGCCGCGCTCGGCGGCGCGCAGCGCGAGGGCGGCCGCCGTGGTGGTCTTGCCCACGCCGCCGGAGCCGCAGCACACGACGATCTCGGTGGCCGGGTCCGCCAGCAGGCCGTCGATGTCGATGCGGTCGGGCTGCGGGTGCGAGCTCAGCCGACGCTCGGTGCGGGGACGGCGGTCGCGCGCCGCCGTGGAGGGCCCGGGGGTCACCGGGCGTCCTCCGCGAGGGGAACCAGGTGCGTCGCGAGCTCCTGCAGGCAGCCCAGGTCCATCGTCTCGGTGAGCATCGGCAGCGAGACGTGCGGGCGGCCGCAGTCCTCGATGATCTTGCGCTGCTCGTCCTGCAGGCGCTGGCGCTCGATGTGCCCGAGACCGTCGGCGACGAGCGTGCCCGCGGCGTCGCGCGGCAGCCCCACCTTCTCCAGCACGGGCGCGACCGTCTTCGCGGTCAGCCGCTCGGCCTCGAGGGCCGCGACGGTGTCCTCCGACAGCAGCGACGGCCGGACCAGGTTGACCACCACGTGGCCCACCGGCAGTCCCTCGCGGGTCAGCTCCTCGATCCCGTCGAGCGTCTCCTGCACGGGCATCTCCTCCAGGACCGTGACGAGGTGGACCGTCGTCTGCGGGGCCCGCATCATCGTCATGACGGACTCGGACTGGGACTTGATGGGACCCACCTTGGCCAGTCCGGCGACGTCGTCGTTCACGCCGAGGAAGCGCGCGATGCGCCCGGTCGGCGGGGCGTCCACCACCACGGCGTCGTAGACGAACGGCGAGGAGGGCCCGGCCCGGCGGCGGCGCGCGGCCTCGTAGATCTTGCCGGTCAGCAGCACGTCGCGGACGCCCGGCGCGATCGTGGTGGCGAAGTCGATGACCCCGAACTTGTCGAGGGCACGGCCGGCGCGGCCGAGGCGGTAGAACATCTGCAGGTACTCCAGCAGCGCCGCCTCGGGGTCGATCGCGAGCGCGTGCACCTGGCCGCCCTCGTCGCTCGTGGCGATGCGGCGCTCCTCGTACGGCAGCGGCGGCACGTCGAAGAGCTGGGCGATGCCCTGGCGTCCCTCGACCTCGCACAGCAGCACCTTGAGCCCTCGCCCGGCGAGGGCGAGCGCGAGCGCGGCGGCCACCGTCGTCTTCCCGGTGCCGCCCTTGCCCGTCACGACGTGCAGGGGGGTCGAGTTCGCCACGGGTCGAGCCTAGCGACGGATCGGGCACCGTGTTCGCTGTCGAGACGGGGCGGGCGGACGGCTACAGTCGGCCCATGACCAAGTGGGAATACCTGACGGCTCCGGTCCTCGTGCACGCGACCAAGCAGATCCTCGACAACTTCGGCCGTGACGGCTGGGAGCTCGTCCAGATCGTCCCGGGGATGAACCCCGAGAACCTCGTCGCCTACTTCAAGCGCCCGGTGGCCTGACATGGGCGCCGTCGTCGACCGCCTCGCCTCGCTCGGCCTCACCGTCCCCGAGGTCGCCGCGCCCGTCGCGGCGTACGTCCCCGCGGTGCTGAGCGGCCAGTACGTCCACACGTCCGGCCAGCTGCCGTTCGTCGACGGCGTCCTGCCCGCCACCGGCAAGGTCGGCGCCGAGGTCTCCCCCGAGGACGCCCAGGAGTACGCCCGGCTGTGCGCGCTCAACGTGATCGCCGCGATCGGCTCGGTCGTCGACCTGGACTCGGTGGTGCGCGTCGTGAAGCTCGGCGTGTTCGTCGCGAGCGCCCCCGACTTCACGGGCCAGCCCGCGGTCGCCAACGGCGCGAGCGAGCTCATGGCCGCCGCGTTCGGCGCCGCCGGCTCGCATGCCCGCAGCGCCGTCGGCGTCGCCGTGCTGCCCCTCGACACGCCCGTCGAGGTCGACGCGGTCGTCGAGGTCCGCTGACGTGCTGGTCCCGGTTCCCCCGCGCTGGCAGGAGAAGCTGCAGGGCTTCGACCCCGAGCGGGTCGCCACCCCCAAGGACGCCGCCACGATCGCCGTCGTGCGCGACGGCGAGCAGGGCCTCGAGGCGTTCCTCATGCGCCGGCACTCGGCGATGGCGTTCGCCGCCGGCATGTACGTCTTCCCCGGCGGCGGCGTCCAGGACGACGACGGCGCCCCGATCGGCTGGGTCGGTCCCGAGCCGGCCGTGTGGGCCGAGCGGTTCTCGTGCGACGTCGACCGCGCCCGCCGCCTCGTCGTCGCCGCCGTGCGCGAGACGTTCGAGGAGACCGGCGTGCTGCTGGCCGGCCCGGACGCGGACTCCGTCGTCGGCGACACCACCGACCTCGCCCACGCCCGCGAGGACCTCGAGGCCAAGCGCCTGTCCTTCGCCGACTTCCTCGCGGCGCACTCGCTCGTGCTGCGCGCCGACCTGCTCGGTGCGTGGTCGCACTGGATCACGCCCGCACTCGAGCCGCGCCGCTACGACACCCGCTTCTTCGTCGCCGCCCTGCCGAAGGGCCAGCGGATCGGCACGGTCAGCACCGAGGCCGACAAGTCCCTGTGGGCGCCGCTGTCGCAGGTGCTCGCCCGCGTCGACGCCGGCAACGCCGCGATGATGCCGCCCACCGTCGTCACGTGCCGCGAGCTCGCGCCGCTGTCCGCCGCCGAGGTGCTCGACGCCGCCGGCCGCCGCGAGATCCGCGCCATCGAGCCGCGCTTCGTTCGCAAGGACGACGAGTGGTGGCTCGACATCGAGCGGGAGGACTCGCTGTGAGCACCGCCGTCACCGATCGCGCCTCGTTCATCCTCGCGGACAACCCGGGGATCATGACGCTCGACGGCACCAACACGTGGATCCTGCGCGAGCCGGGCGCCGCCCGCGCCGTCGTCGTGGATCCCGGTCCCGACATCGCCGAGCACGTCGACGCGGTCGTCGCCGAGGCCGGCGAGGTCGCCCTCGTGCTGTTCACGCACCACCACTGGGACCACACCGACGCGATCGACCGCATCGTCGCGGCGACCGGAGCGCCCACGCGGGCCATCTCGGCCGACTGGACGCGCGACGCGGAGCCGCTGCGCGACGGCGAGACCATCGAGGTCGAGGGACTGCGCATCGACGTCGTGGCCGCCCCCGGTCACACGCGTGACTCGGTCGCGTTCGTGCTGCCGCAGGACCGCGCGCTGCTGAGCGGCGACATGGTGCTGGGCCGTGGGACCACCGTGGTGGCCCACCCCGACGGCGCGCTCGGTCCGTACCTGGACTCGATCCGTGCGTTCCGCGCGCTCGTGACCGACGGGACCGTCGCGACGATCCTGCCCGGCCACGGCCCCGTCGTGACCGATCCGGGCGCCGTCCTGGACTTCTACCTGACCCACCGCGAGGAGCGCCTGGACCAGGTGCGCGCCGCCAAGGCCGCCGGAGCGCGCACGGCGCGCGAGGTGGTCGAGAAGGTCTACGCCGACGTCGACCCGGTCCTGTGGGACGCCGCCGAGCTCTCGGTGCGCGCCCAGCTGGAGTACCTCGAGGCCTGAGGCCCGGACGACGAAGACGCCGTGTCGAGTGATCGACACGGCGTCTTCGTCTGCGTGGGCTCAGCGCGAGCGGCGCTTGAGTCGCTCGAGGTCGAGGATGATGACCGAGCGCGGCTCGAGGCGCAGCCAGCCGCGCGACGCGAAGTCGGCGAGGGCCTTGTTGACCGTCTCGCGCGAGGCGCCGACCAGCTGGGCCAGCTCCTCCTGCGTGAGGTCGTGGTTGACGTGGATGCCGTCGTCGGCCTGGCGGCCGAAGCGCGAGGCGAGGTCGAGCAGCGCCTTGGAGACGCGGCCGGGGACGTCGGAGAAGACCAGGTCGCCGACGACCTCGTTGGTGCGGCGCAGGCGGCCCGCGAGCTGGTTGAGCAGCGCGTAGGCGACGTCGGGGTGCGACTGCAGGACCGGGTTGAGCGCGCTGTGACCGAGGCTGCGCAGCTCGACGTCGGTGACGGCGGTGGCCGTGGCCGAGCGCGGGCCCGGGTCGAAGAAGGAGAGCTCGCCGAACATCTGTCCCGGGCCGAGGATCGCGATGAGGTTCTCGCGGCCGTCGACGGAGCGGCGGCCCAGCTTGATCTTGCCCTCGATGACGACGTAGAGCTGGTCGCCCTCGTCACCCTCGCCGAACAGGATCTCGCCGCGACGCAGCGTCACCGCCGACATGGAGGACTCGAGCGCACCGGAGGCGTCGTCGTCGAGGCCGTTGAACAGTGGAGCTTGGCGCAGAACATCATCGGTCACAGCGCTAGTTTCCCACATGGAAGCCAAATCACACTCGACATGGCACCGGTTCGCGTGTGCGGATCCCGGCTACGGTGTAGTCGTGCCCGCCGTCCCCGCCCCCGAGACCAGCCGTCCCGGGACCTCGCTCGTCCGGCGCGCGCGCAAGATCAACCGCGTCCTGGCGCAGACGTATCCCGACGCGCGGTGCGAGCTCGACTTCGCCGATCCGTTCCAGCTGCTCGTGGCGACCGTGCTGTCGGCGCAGACCACGGACCGCCGGGTCAACGCGATCACGCCGGCGCTGTTCGCGGCCTACCCGGACGCCGCGGCGCTCGCCGCCGCCGAGCGCTCGGCGGTCGAGGAGATCATCCGGCCCACCGGCTTCTTCCGCGCCAAGACCGACAGCATCATGGGCCTGTCCGCCGCCCTCGTCGAGCGCTTCGACGGCGAGGTGCCCGGCCGCCTGAAGGACCTCGTGACCCTCCCCGGCGTCGGTCGCAAGACCGCCAACGTCGTGCTGGGCAACGCGTTCGGCGTCCCGGGCATCACGGTGGACACGCACTTCCTGCGGCTCGTGCGCCGGTGGGAGTGGGTGGACGAGGAGACCGCCAAGGACCCCGTCAAGACCGAGCACGCCGTCGGCGCGCTCTTCCCGCGCCGCGACTGGACGATGCTGTGCCACCACGTCATCTGGCACGGCCGGCGGCGCTGTCACGCGCGCAAGCCCGCGTGCGGCGCCTGCCCCGTCGCGAAGTGGTGCCCGTCCTACGGCATCGGACCGACCGACCCCGAGGTCGCCGAGGCGCTCGTCACGACGCAGGGGCCCGCATGACCCAGACCCACCACGAGGCGCTGCCGCAGTGGCTGCGCCCCCTCGCCGACATGCTGGACTCCGTCGAGGCCGAGCAGCTCGCGCCGCGCTTCCCGCACCCACCGGAGGACGCCCGTCCGGCCGCCGTGCTGATGCTCTTCTCCGACGGCGAGCGCGGCCGCGAGCTCCTGCTGACCGAGCGGGCCGCCACACTGCGCAGCCACGCCCGGCAGATCTCGTTCCCCGGCGGCCGCCAGGACGACACCGACGACGACGCCGTGCACACGGCGCTGCGCGAGGCGCAGGAGGAGGTCGGCCTCGACCCGCGCGAGGTGATCGTCTTCGGCACGCTGCCCACGCTGTGGCTGCCGCCGAGCAACCACGCCGTAACGCCGGTCCTGGGCTACTGGACGTCGCCGCGGCGGCTCGAGGCGCACAGCCCCGACGAGGTCGCCCGCGTGCTCCCCACGCCGCTGGACCTGCTGCTCGACCCCGACCGGCGCTTCAGCGTCGTGCATCCCTCGGGCTGGACCGGCCCGGCGTTCGACATCGGCACCGAGGTCCCGCTGTGGGGCTTCACCGCCGGCATCATCTCCCGTCTCTTCGAGCGACTCGGGTGGGCACGCCCGTGGGACGCGTCGCGGACCCGACCCCTGCCGGAGTAGACCGATGAACTGGCTCGACGCGATCCTGCTCGTGACGATCGTCGTGTACGCGTACACGGGGTGGGTCCACGGCTTCGTCTCCAACGTCTTCTCCGCCGGCGGCCTGCTGCTCGGCTTCGCGGCGGGCATCGCGCTCTCGCCGCGCGTCTTCGACGGCGAGTACCCCGGCGCGACGTCGGCCGTGCTGTCGATCGTGTTCGTGTTCATGTGCGCGGGCGTCGGCAACTTCCTCGGCACGCTCATCGGCCGCGCGGCGCGGATCCGGCGCGGGCCCGCCCGCCAGGTCGACGCCGTCCTGGGCGCCGCGTTCGGCACGGCCGTCGTGATGGCCTCGTCGTGGGCGCTGGGCTACGCCGTGAGCGCCTCGACGCTGCCGCACATCAGCACGGCGGTCCGCGGCTCGGCCGTCCTGGCGCGCGTCGACGCGATCATGCCGGCGCGTGCCGGGGACGCGCTGCGCTCGTTCACCGACACGCTCACGATCGACGTCTTCCCGCAGTACCTCGACCCGTTCCAGGGCGAGGTCATCCGCGACACCGCCCCGCCGGACGCCGGCACGCTGCGCAAGCCCGGTGTCCGGGCCGCCCGCGACAGCGTCGTGCGGATGCTCGGCGCGGCCGAGTGCCGGCGCACCATCGAGGGGTCGGGCTTCGTGATCGCCCGCGATCGCGTCATGACCAACGCGCACGTCATCGCCGGTGTCGAGGAGCCGACCGTGACGATCGGCGACCGCCGGCTGCGTGCCCGGCCCGTGTGGTTCGACAAGAACCTCGACCTCGCCGTCGTGGACGTGCCGGGGCTGGACGCCACCCCGCTGCGCTGGGACTCCACGGCCGAGCAGGACGACCCGGCCGTCGTGCTGGGCTTCCCCGAGAACGGGCCCTTCGACGCGCGGGCGGCGCGCATCCGCAGCCGCCTGGACCTGCGCGGGCCGGACATCTACGGCAACGGCCGGGTGACGCGCGACGTGTACTCGATCCGGTCGCTCGTGCGCTCGGGCAACTCGGGCGGACCCCTCATCTCCCCGCGCGGCCGCGTGATCGGCGTGATCTTCGCGGCCTCGATCTCCGACCCGCAGACGGGCTACGCCGTGACCGCCGCCGAGGCGCGCGTGGTCGCCCGGAAGGGCATCGCCGCCGACCGCACCGTGTCCACTGGGAGGTGCGCCTGATGCGCCAGATCCTCGCCACGCTCGCGTGGCTCGTCGCGACCCTCGCCCTGACGGCGGCGATCGGGACCGGCTGGGCCGCGACGCACGTCCAGGACGAGGACGGCTTCGTCGAGATGTCGTCCCGGCTGGGTGACGACCGGGAGGTGCAGCAGACCGCGGCCTCGCTCGCCGGCGAGGCCTTCGCCGACCAGCCGCGGGTCCCCGCCGTCCTGCACGACCAGGCGGCCTCGGCGATGCGCAGGGCGGTCCTCGCGCTCACCTCGTCGCCGGACTGGGACGAGGCGTGGCGCGAGACCACGCGGCGCACGCACGAGCGGCTGTTCTCCGATCCCCCGCCCGCGGACGTCCGTGTCGACATCGCGCCGGTCGTGGGCGTGGCGATCAACGAGGTCACGGCCGTGCTGCCCGTCGACCTGCCGGCCCCGCGCTCGCTGCCCGTCGTGGTGAGCGAGGACGATCCCGCCCCGTTCGTCCGGTACCTGTCCCGCGCCGAGTCGGCTGCGGTCGGCTCGCTCGCCGTGGCCGGCGTCGCCGGACTGCTGGCCGTCCTGCTGGCGCGGCGGCGGTGGCGGATGGTCGCCGAGCTGGGTCTGTCCGCGGTCATCGCGGCCGCCACGTGGTGGCTCATCGGCCGGCTGGTCGTGCCGCGCGTCGTCGAGCGGGAGGCCGAGGCGACGGCCTACGGCCGCGAGCTCCACGACGTGCTGACCGACCGGATCGTCTCGTCGCTGGACCCCACGCTGCTGTGGGTGGCGCTCGCCGGGGCGGTCGTGGCGGTCGGCGCCGGAGCGCTCGCGCTGGTCAGCGCGCGACGGGCTTGACCCGCGACCCCGGGGCGGGAGCGCCGGGCTTGAGCGCCGACGGGATCTGCTTGGCGGCGCCGATCGTCTTCTCGGGGGCCCGGATCTTCTTGAACCGGCCCCACGCGACGAGCAGCAGCACGACCGCGAGGAGCAGGTAGAACGCCGTCACGATCAGGAACGCCCACGCGGGGTGCAGACCCGTCATCGTGAGGAAGTACGCGATCGTGACGGAGGCCAGGATGAGCACCAGCAGGAGCAGGAAGGCGGCCGCCGCGACCAGCGCGGCACCGATGCCTCCCGCCTTGACGCTGATGCGCAGCTCGGACTTGGCCAGGGCGATCTCGTGCTGGACGATCGAGGACAGGTCGCGCGTCACATCCGCGACGAGTCGTCCGATCGTGGGTTCGTCCGCAGGCGTGCTCATGAGGTGAGCGTACCCACATCCGGGCGCGGCGACCTCCCGTGATCGTCGCCCCGCCCGGATGTGGAGCCTCTCAGTCGTCGTTCGCGGACGGCTTCTTCAGGCCCGCCGTGATGAGGTCCATCACCGACGAGTCGGCCAGCGTGGTGGCGTCGCCGACCTCGCGGTTCTCGGCCACGTCGCGCAGCAGGCGGCGCATGATCTTGCCCGAGCGGGTCTTGGGCAGCTCGGGCACGACCATGATCTGCCGCGGCTTCGCGATGGGGCCGATCTCCTTGGCGACGTGGTTGCGCAGCGTCGTGATGTGCTCGTCGGTGGACTCGCCCGCCGACTCGCGCAGGATCACGAACGCCACGACCGCCTGGCCCGTCGTCTCGTCCGTCGCGCCCACGACGGCCGCCTCGGCGACGGTCGGGTGCGAGACCAGCGCGGACTCGATCTCGGTGGTCGAGAGGCGGTGGCCCGAGACGTTCATGACGTCGTCGACGCGGCCCAGCAGCCAGATGGCGCCGTCGGCGTCCTTCTTGGCGCCGTCGCCGGCGAAGTACACGTTCGGGAAGCGCGACCAGTACGTGTCCTTGAAGCGCTGGTCGTCACCCCAGATCGTGCGCAGCATCGACGGCCACGGCTCGGTCAGCACGAGGTAGCCGCCCTCGCCGTTGCCGACCGGGTTGCCCGCGTCGTCGACGACCTCGGCGCTGATGCCCGGCAGCGGGCCCATGGCCGAGCCCGGCTTCGCGTGCGTGACGCCCGGCAGGGGGCTGAGCATGTGCGCGCCGGTCTCGGTCTGCCACCACGTGTCGACGACCGGCGTGCGGTCGCCGCCGATCTCGGAGCGGTACCAGACGTAGGCCTCGGGGTTGATGGACTCGCCGACGGAGCCGAGGATGCGCAGCGTCGACAGGTCGTACTCGGCGGGGATCTCGCGACCCCACTTCATGAAGGTCCGGATCGCGGTCGGCGCCGTGTAGAACAGCGTGACCTTCTTGTCCTGGATGATCTCCCACCAGCGGCCCTTGTGCGGCGTGTCCGGCGTGCCCTCGTAGAGCACCTGCGTGGCGCCCTCGGCGGTCGGCCCGTAGACGATGTACGAGTGGCCGGTGACCCAGCCGATGTCCGCCGTGCACCAGTAGACGTCGGTGTCGCGCTTGTGGTCGAAGACCGCGTGGAACGTGTACGCGCTCTGCGTCAGGTAGCCGCCCGAGGTGTGCAGGATGCCCTTGGGCTTGCCCGTCGTGCCGGACGTGTACATGACGTAGAGCGGGTGCTCGGCGTCGAACGCCTCGGGCGTGTGCTCGGGCGATGCGGAGCCGACGACGTCGTGCCACCACACGTCGCGGCCCTCGGTGATCGCCGTCTCCTGCTCGGTGCGGCGCACGACCAGCACGTGGTTCACGGGGCTGGCGTCGCCGAGCTTGTCGAGCGCCTCGTCGACCGCCGGCTTGAGGGCCGAGGGCGCGCCACGCCGGTAGCCGCCGTCGGCCGTGATGACGAGCTTGGCCTCGCAGTCCTCGACGCGGCTGGCGAGCGCGTCGGAGCTGAAGCCACCGAACACCACGGTGTGCGGGGCGCCCAGGCGCGCGCAGGCGAGCATCGCGATGACGGCCTCCGGGATCATCGGCAGGTAGATCGCGACGCGGTCGCCGGCCTCGATGCCGAGCTCGGTGATCGCGTTGGCGGCCTTGCTGACCTCGTCCTTGAGCTGCGCGTACGTGATGTCGCGGGTGTCGCCGGGCTCGCCGACGAAGTGGAACGCGACCTTGTCGCCGAGCCCGTTCTCGACGTGGCGGTCGACGCAGTTGTACGCGACGTTGAGCCTGCCGCCGACGAACCACTTCGCGAAGGGCGGGTTGCTCCAGTCGAGGACCTCGGTGAACGGCGTGTCCCACGCGAGGCGGTTCGCCTGCTCGGCCCAGAAGCCCAGGCGATCGTTGGCGGCGCGGTCGTAGGCCTCGGCCGTGACGTTGGCGTGGGCGGCGAGCTCCGCCGGCGGCTCGAAGACGCGGTCCTCGTGGGCGAGGTTGTCGATGCCGGTCTGGGTCACGGGTGGCCTCCTGGGCGGGTGGGGTGTGGCGCGGATCACCATTGTGTCTCGCTCCACGGTGCCCCAACAGCAGGGGTGTGCGCCAGCGCACACCGACGAGCGGCCCGCGCGCTGCGACGAGCGGCGGCTGGTGACCGTTTCCCCGGTTAAGCGGGTTTCCTGTCACTTCGCGTGGGTTGCGATCCTCGCGAAGTGAGGGAGAACCGCGCTCAGTCCTCCCGGACCGGGTCCCGCAGCCTCCAGGCCGCCTCCCGGACTCGAGGCCGGTGTGCTTGGCGGTCGCGGGCCACTGAGCGTGGATTCCTGTCACTTCGCGAGGATCGCAACCCACGTTGAGTGAGGGAGAACCTACTTAACCGGGGAAACCGTCACAGCCAGCGGCGCAGCTCCTCGGCGAGGCCGTCCTCGTCCACCGAGCCGGTGACGTCGTCCGCCACCGCCTTGAGCTCGTCCGGCCCGTGCCCCATCGCGACGCCGCGGCCGGCCCACTCGAGCATCTCGAGGTCGTTGTGGCCGTCGCCGACCGCCAGCACGTCGCGCGCCGTCAGGCCCATGCGGCGGCAGACCTCGTCGAGGCCCGAGGCCTTCGAGACGCCGTCCGGCGCGAGGTCGAGCCAGGCCGTGTAGCCGATGTAGTAGTTCGTGCCGTCGAGGCCGAGGTCCTCGACCATCGCGGAGAACTCGTCGCGGTCGTGGTCGGGGGCGCGCACGACCACACGCGTGACGGGCTGCGACACCATGCGCTCGACCTCGTCGAGGACGATCTCGCCCGTGATCTCGCCGTGCGGGAACGCCCGGTTGACCCGGTAGCCGACGCCGACCTCCTCGACCGCGACGAGGGCCTCGGGCACGCGCTCCAGGACGCGGCGAACGGCCTCACGGGCGTCGAACGTCTCGGTGTGGACGATCTCGAAGGGGTCGACCTCGAACACCACCGAGCCGTTGCTGGCGACGCCCAGGCCCTCACGGAAGCCCAGCTTGTCCAGCACGTCGTACACGCCCGGCACGGCGCGGCCCGTCGCGATGACGACGGGGATGCCCCGGTCGCGGACGGCGAGCACCGCCTCCTTGACGGCCGGGCTCAGCTCGTTGCGGTGGTCGACGATCGTGCCGTCGACGTCGAGGGCGACCAGTCGCGGACGCCAGGTCACTCAGCGACCTCCGGTCTGCAGGGGCGCGAGGACCTCGCCCAGGTACGGGTGCAGCGCCGCCGGCAGCCGCACGGAGCCGTCGGCCTGCTGGCCGTTCTCGAGCAGCGCCACGATCGTGCGCGTCATGGCGCACAGGGTGCCGTTGAGGGTGGCGACGTGCTGCGTGCCGTCCTCGCCCGCCGCGCGCGTGCGCGTGTCGAGGCGGCGCGCCTGGAACTCGGTGCAGTTCGAGGCCGAGGACAGCTCGCGGTACTTGCCCTGCGTGGGGATCCACGCCTCGCAGTCGAACTTGCGGACGGCGGACAGGCCCAGGTCGCCGGCCGCGACGTCGATGACGCGGAACGGCAGCTCGAGCTTCTCCAGCCAGGCCTTCTCCCAGCCCAGCAGGCGCTCGTGCTCGGCTGCGGCCTGGTCGGGCGTCGTGTAGACGAACATCTCGACCTTGTCGAACCAGTGGACGCGGAAGATGCCGCGGGTGTCCTTGCCGTACGAGCCGGCCTCGCGCCGGAAGCACGGGCTGAACGCGGCGTAGCGGCGCGGCAGCGACTCGGCCGGGAGGATCTCGCCACCGTGGTAGGCCGCGAGCGGCACCTCGGAGGTGCCCACGAGGTAGAGGTCGTCCTTCTCGAGGCGGTAGACGTCGTCGGCGGCCTGGCCCAGGAAGCCGGTGCCCTCCATCGCCTGGGGCTTGACCAGCGCCGGCGGGATCATGGGCGTGAAGCCCCACTCGGCGGCGGTCGACATCGCCAGCTGCACGAGCGCCAGCTCGAGCTGGGCGCCCACGCCGGTCAGGTAGTAGAAGCGCGAGCCGCTCACCTTGGCGCCGCGCTCGACGTCGATCGCGCCGAGCAGCTCGCCGAGCTCGAGGTGGTCGCGCGGCTCGAAGCCCTCGGCCGCGAAGTCACGCGGCGTCCCGATCTCCTCGAGGACCACGAAGTCGTCCTCGCCGCCGGGCGGGGCGTCGACCGTCGGGTTGGGCAGCGACTTGAGCAGCTCCTCGAACGCCCGCGCGCTCTCGGCCTGCGCGGCCTCGGCGGCCTTGACCTCGGCGCTGAGCTCCTTGGTGCGGTTGAGCAGCGCCTGCTTCTCGTCGCCCTGCGCCTTCGGAATCTGCTTGCCGAGCTGCTTCTGCTCGGCGCGCACGGCCTCGAAGCGCACGATCGCGGCGCGACGGGCCTCGTCGGCGGCGACCAGGTCGTCGATCAGCTGCGGAGACTCTCCGCGACGCTCCTGGGCGGCACGCAGCAGGTCGGGCTCATCACGCAACAGTCGGGGATCGATCACGCCGCCAGCCTAGCGAGGACGGTCCGGGCCTTCCGTGACGGCGCAGTCGAGACGGCGCGGATACGCTAGGCGGGCACCCGACCGAGAGGACCACTGTGACGATCGACCTGCGCCGTGCCGACGGCGACCGGCCGCTCCTCACCCCCGTGACGCTGACCATCCAGACGATCGTGCTGATCGCCCTGGCCGTCATGGTCGCGACGTCCTGGCAGCCCCTCATGGACCTCGACGGGGCCGTGGCCGAGCGGGCCTACGAGTTCAGCGAGCCGCGCGCGTGGCTCGTCGACGTCCTCGACGTCATCGCCGTCGTCTTCAGCAACTGGGCCGTGGGCGGGCTGCTGGTCGTCCTGGCCGGACTGCTGTGGTGGCGCTCCGAGCGGCTGCTGGCCCTGTGGGTCGTGGCGAGCGGCGTGCTCGTGCTGGCCGGCAACGCGCTGCTGAAGTGGATCGTGCAGCGCGACCGGCCCGTGTGGGAGTTCCCGCTGCACGAGATCGGCGGCTGGTCCTTCCCCAGCGGTCACTCGGCCGGCGCGGGCCTGCTGTTCACGGTCCTGCTGCTGCTGACGATCGTCCTCACGGGCCGCGGACTACGCCGCCGCCTGCTGATCGCGGTGTGGTCCGTGCTGGCGCTCGTGATCGCCGCCGACCGCGTGTTCCTCGGCGTGCACTACCTCAGCGACGTCACCGCGGGCCTCGTCTTCGGCAGCCTGCTCCCCCTGCTGCTGTGGCACTTCCTCGTGCGCGGCCGCGGTCGCCTGCCGTCCGAGCTGGCCGTCCTGACCGGCTCGGGCCGGCGCCGTGCCGCCGTCGTGCTCAACCCGGTCAAGGTCGGCGACATCGAGGAGTTCAAGGCCAAGGTCCGCCAGGTCGCCGGCGCCCACGGCTGGGACGAGCCGCGCTGGTACGAGACCACGATCGAGGACCCCGGCCACGGCCAGACGCGCGCCGCGCTCGAGGCCGACGTCGACCTGGTGATCGCCGCCGGCGGCGACGGCACCGTCCGGGCGGTGTGCGAGACGGCGGCCCGCTCGGGCGTCGCCGTCGGCGTGCTGCCGCACGGCACGGGCAACCTGCTCGCCCGCAACCTCGACATCCCGGTGAACACCCGCGACGCCCTCGACGTCGTCTTCGGCGGCCAGGACCGCGCGATCGACCTCGCGACGTTCAGCACCGACTCGTGCGAGCCGACCTCGTTCCTCGTCATGGCCGGCCTGGGCATGGACGCGATGATCATGACCGGCGTCAACGAGGACCTCAAGAAGCGCGTCGGCTACCTCGCCTACTTCGTCTCGGGCGTCAAGGCGATCACGTTCCCGCGCACCAAGGTCAAGATCACGGTCGACGACCAGGAGCCCCAGTGGTTCAAGGCGCGCACCGTGGTCGTGGGCAACGTCGGCTTCCTGCAGGCCGGCATCCCGCTGCTGCCCGACGCGCAGCTCGACGACGGCATGCTCGACGTCGTCGTGGTGGCGCCCAAGCGGTTCATCGGCTGGCTGTCGATCGTGGCGCGCATCATCACGCGCCGGAAGGGCAACGACAAGCGCCTGACCCGCCTGACCGGCCAGCGCGTCCACGTGCGGGCCGAGAAGCCCGTGCCGATGCAGCTCGACGGCGACCCGGCCGGCGAGGGTCAGGAGATCCTCGCCGAGGTCCACCCCGGCGTCGTGCTGGTGCGGGTGCCCGCGCTGCTCGCGCCCGTGATCTGAGCGGCGTCAGCGCCCGGGCACGATGGCCGTGATGATCGTGCCGTCCGCCCGGCGGCGGCCCGCGACCGGCGGCGGCGTGCCGGTGATGACCGGCCCCTGGCCGTCGAGCGCGACGACGACCGGGTCGCCCGGCGCGAGCGTGATGACCTTGCCGCGCACCGCGATCTCGGGGTCGACGATCTCGCCGCGGCCGTTGGGGCGCTGCTCCTCCACGACCAGCTCGAGCTCGTCACGGCGCACCGTGACGCGCACGCGCGTGCCCTGGATCGTGACGCGGTAGATCAGCTCGTCCCACTGCTCGGGCAGCCGCGGGTCGATCGTGAACTCGCCCTGGTGGTCGCGGAACCCGCCGAAGCCACCCACGAGGGCGCTCCACACGCCGCCCGTGGAGGCGACGTGGACGCCGTCGGTGGCGTTGTTGTGGCGGTCGGCCAGGTCGACGAACAGCGCCCCGAGGAAGTACCGGAACGCGAGCTCGCGGTAGCCGACCTCGGCGGCGATGATCGACTGCACGACGGCGGACAGCGTCGAGTCGCCCGTGGTGATCGGGTCGTAGTACTCGAAGTTGGCGCGCTTCTGCTCGGCCGTGAAGTGCTTGCCCTGCAGGTAGAGCGCCAGCACGACGTCGGCCTGCTTGATGACCTGGAAGCGGTAGATCACCAGCGGGTGGTAGTTCAGCAGCAGCGGGCGCTTGTCCTGCGGCGTGTGGTCGAGGTCCCACACCTCGCGCTCGAGGAAGTGCTGGTCCTGCGGATGCACGCCGAGCGCCTCGTCGTACGGGATCGCCATGTCACGCGCGGCGCGCTCCCAGTCGGCGACCTCGCGGTCGTCGAGGGCCAGGCGGGTGACCATCTGGTCGTAGGACGGCCCGTCGCGCTCGGCGAGCTCCTTCACCGCCAGCGCCGCCGCGCGCAGGTTGAACCGCGCCATGACGTTCGTGAACAGGTTGTCGTTCACGACGGTCGTGTACTCGTCGGGTCCCGTCACGCCGTGGATGTGGAACGTGCCCACCTCCTCGTCGCGCCAGAAGCCCAGGTCGAGCCACATCCGCGCCGTCTCGACGAGGACGTCGATGCCCTGGCGGATCATGAAGTCCTCGTCGTTCGTGGCGAGGTAGTACTGCGTGATCGCGTACGAGATGTCGGCGTCGATGTGGTACTGCGCGGTGCCCGCGGCGAAGAAGGCCGAGGCCTCCTCGCCGTTGATCGTGCGCCACGGGAACAGCGCGCCCGACTGCGACATCTCGCGAGCGCGACGGCGGGCCGCCTCGAGCAGGCTGTGCCGGAACCGCAGGGCGTTCCGGGCGTGACTGGGGTTCGTGTACGTCAGGAACGGCAGGACGTAGACCTCGGTGTCCCAGAAGTAGTGGCCGCTGTAGCCCGAGCCGGTCAGGCCCTTCGCGGGGATGCCCGCGCCCTCGGCCCGTGCACTGGCCTGGGCGACCTGGAACAGGTTCCACCGGATCGCCTGCTGGACCGCCGGATGGCCCGGGACCTGCACGTCCGAGCGGGTCCAGAACGCCTCGAGCCAGTCGCGCTGGTCGGCGTGCAGCTGCTCGGTGCCGCACTCGACGGCGCGGTCGAGCGTGCGCAGGCAGCGGTCGAGCAGCTCGCGCACAGGGACGCCGCGCGACGTGTGGTACGAGACCAGCTTGGTCAGCCGAATCGTCTTGCCCGGCTGGGCCGCGATCCGGTACGTCATCTTGGCGAGGTCGTCCTCGACCCGGACGCGCTGCGTGTACTGGTTCTCGGTCTCGAGCTCGTGGTGCGCCGCGACCGCGAGCGTCATGCCGCTGTCGATGCAGCGGTAGCCCAGCGCGACGCGGCCCTGGTCGACGTCGCCCCAGTTGTACTTGGGCTCGAGCACGCGACGGTCGAAGCCGTCGGACTTGCGCGGGTCGTGTCCCTCGCCCATCGCCTTGGAGCGGACGTGGTACTCGTCCTCGCCGTCCTGGCGGTTGAGGATCTGCGAGGAGATCGCGATCGGCGCCGGGTCGTCGAGCATCGTGACCTCGAACTCCAGGACCGCGAGGTGGCGCTCGGTGAACGAGACCATGCGGCGGGCGACGACGTGCACGCGCTTGTTGGACGGGGTGCGCCAGATGATCTCGCGCTCGAGGACGCCCTCGCGGAAGTCGATGGAGCGCTCGTACTGGAGCAGGTCGGCGACGCTCAGCAGCAGCGGCTCGTCGTCGACGTAGAGCCGGATGACCTTCGCGTCGGGCGCGTTGACGATCGTCTGGCCGACGCGCGCGAAGCCGAACGCCTCCTCGGCGTGGTGGATGGGCCACGTCTCGTGGAAGCCGTTGATGAAGGTGCCGTGGGTGTGCGAGTCGCGGCCCTCGGTGACGTTGCCGCGCATGCCCAGGTAGCCGTTGGCGACCGAGAACAGGGTCTCGCTGACGCCCAGCTCGGCCTGGTCGGGATACGCCTCGACCAGGCGCCACTCGTCGACGGGCCAGCGCGTGCGGTCGAGGAAGTCCTCCTCGAGCGGCGCCTCGTGCCAGCTCACAGCAGCTCCGCCAGGTCAGCGACGACGAGGTCGGCCCCGTTGTCGAGCAGCGACTGCCGCCCGGCGCCGCGGTCGACGCCGACCACGAGGCCGAAGTCGCCGGCCGCGCCGGCCTGCACTCCCGAGACGGCGTCCTCCAGGACGACGGAGCGTGTGGTGGGCACGCCGAGCCGCTCGGCGGCGGCGGTGTACGTGTCGGGCTCGGGCTTGCCGGCGATGCCGTCGGCGGCGGCGACCTCGCCGTCGATGACGACCTCGAACCGCTCGGTCACGCCGGCGGCCTCGAGGACCAGCCTGGCGTTGCGCGAGCTGGAGACGAGGGCCGTGCGGACGCCGCGCTCCTCGAGCGCGTCGAGCAGCCGCACCGAGCCGGGGTACGCCTCGACGCCGTCGGTGCGCAGCACCTCGGAGAAGTAGTCGTTCTTGCGGTTGCCCAGGGCGCAGACCGTCTGGCCGGACGGGTCGTCGGACGGGTCGCCGTACGGCAGCTCGATGCCCCGGGACTCCAGGAACGACCGGACGCCCTCGTAGCGGGGCTTGCCGTCGACGTACGCGAAGTAGTCGTCGTCGGTGTACGGGTCCACGTCGGGGTGGTCCTGCAGGAAGTCGGTGAACATCCGGCCCCAGGCCCGCTGGTGCACCTCGGCGGTCGGGGTGATCACCCCGTCGAGATCGAACAGCGCCGCGTCGTAGTCGCTCCAGTCCACGCCTTCAAGCGTAGGGGCTCGGCCCTGCGCGGGCGCAGAGCCCGGACGGTGGATGTGACGGACGTGACGAAATCGCGGCCCGAAGGCCGGGTCAGCGGATCGTGACCTGACGGCTCACGAGATCACGGCGCGCGGTGCGCTCGGCGGCCGAGAGCTCCTGCGTCGAGGCCATCGCCTCGTCGAGCCGGGTCGTGAACGCCGGGACGGCCGCGTCGAGGTCGTCGGCGGTGACGCCGTCGAGCTCCCACACCGGCACGAGCAGGCCGTGCGCGCGGAAGATCCCGATGAGCGTGGTGCCCTCGACGATCGCGTCCTCGCCGGCGGCGCGCAGCCGCGCGAACGCGTCGAGCAGCGGGCCCTCGTCGTGCAGCATGATCCAACGCAGGTACGCGTGGTCGCCCATGTCGGTGACGTAGGCCGAGTCGGTGGCGGTCAGGCGCGTGGTGGGCGCGACCGTGGCGTTGGCCTCCTCGAGCGCGGCGGCGGCCGCGGCGGAGTTGCGGTCCTCCTCGACGAGCCACCAGTCGAAGCCGTCGTGCAGCTCGAGCTCGAAGCCGCCCTCGGGATCCACGAGGTCCTGCAGCCGGTCGCCGACACCGGGCGGCGTCATGCGGATCGGCGTGCCGGGCTCGGTCTCGCGGGCGATCTCGACGACGTGCGCGAGGTCGCGGCTGATGTCGCCGTGGTTGTGCAGCACCTGCAGGCCGACCCAGATCTCGCCGTCCGGGCGCACCAGCCCCGCACCGGCGCCGGGCAGCAGGCTGCAGATCCGCACGGGGCGGCCGTCACGGAGCCGCACCAGCGCGGTCGCGGACGGGACGAACTCACGCAGCGCGACCCAGTCCCCCTCGGACGGCAGTCCCTCGAAGGTGCGCGCCACGAACGGCATGCGCTGCTTGGCCGGCTTGGTGCGTCGAGACTTCTTGCCCATGGGCGACACGCTATCCGTCGCGGACGGGGCAGCGTCGGTCAGGCCAGCGCGAGCTCGGCACGCACGCACGTGCCCTGCGACAGGTCGACCGACCAGTTGTCGGCGACCCGGCTGATGATCGACAGCCCACGGCCGCCGAGGGAGTCCTCGTCGAAGGGGCGCGGGGTCATGTCGGACTCGGCGCCGTGGCCGGAGTCGCGGACGCTGAGGTCGAGGTGCCCGTCGACGATGCTCCAGCTGATCTCCATCGTGCCGTCGACGTCGGGCGTGCCGTGCGCGACGGCGTTGGCGATCATCTCGCTCAGGACGATGAGGGCGTTGTCGATGACGGGCAACGGGATCCGGTTGAGGGTGAGGAACGCGGCCAGCTTGGTGCGGGCGATCCCGGGAGTCGAGGACTCGAAGGGGAGCCGGACCACGTCGTGCCGGTGAACCATCTACCCTCCTGTGTGCCGATCGGGACCGGATGATCCGCGCCGACCTCGGCACAGCGATCCTGCGTCACGCGGGGCGTGACTAGTACCAATTAACCATTCAACCGTCACGGTTTCAAGGTCCGCGTGGCCACGGTCACATCGACCGTACCGGACGAAACGCTGCACCGTTCGGCCAATAGTGCAAGAATGCACTTCGTGAAGGCGAGTGCAAAGAGCGATCGCCGCGAGCGCACGCTCGCGGCGATCGTGCGCTGCGCCCGCGAGCTGACCGAGGCCCACGGGCTCGACGGCTTCACGATGGAGGACCTCGCGGCCGCGGCCGGCGTCTCGCGGCGGACGCTGTTCAACTACGTCCCGGGCAAGGTCGACGCGGTCCTCGGCCCGGACTCCGAGCCGGACGACGAGATCGTCGCGACCTTCCTCGCCGGCGGCCCGACGGGCGACCTGCTGGTCGACGTCAAGGAGGTCGTCCGCGCCTCGCTCGACGCCGGGCAGGCCGATCCCGCCGACCTCGACGCCGCCCGCCGCCTGCTGCGCCGGGACCCGCGCCTCATGGCGGCCGTGCACGCGCGGTTCGTCGAGCGCACCCGGGTGCTCTCCGAGGGGATCGCCCGGCGCGAGGGCCGGGCCGTCGATCCGCTCGACCTGCGGGTGATCGGCGGCCTCATCCTGCTGTGGTGCGACACGGCGCTCGACGAGACGCTCGCCGACCCCGGCCACTCGCTCGCCCACCACCTCGAGCGCGTCTTCGAGGCCACGCGCGACCTGTTCGTCGCGCGCTCCTGACCCTGCCTGATCCATCCCCCGACCAGAGAGAACCCATGGCAACCCTGCTCTACCGCCTCGGCAAGACCGCCTACCGGCGCTGGCCGCTCTTCATCGCCGGCTGGCTCGTCGCCCTCGTCGGCCTGGGCGCCGTCGCCGGCTACCTGTCCAAGCCGATGTCCAACACGTTCTCCATCCCCGGCATCGAGTCCGTCGAGGCGGCCGAGCTGCAGCAGGAGCTGTTCCCCGACGCCGAGGCCGTCGACGCGCCGACCGCCACCATCGTCGTGGCCGCGCCCGAGGGCTCGACGCTCGCCGAGCCGGCGCAGGCGAAGGCCGTGGCCGGCCTGGTCGAGCGGCTCGAGGCGAACGAGCACGTGCGGGACGGCGTCGTCGGTCCCGTCGAGGCGGCGGCCGGCCTCGAGGCGCAGGTGACCGCCGGCGTCGACGACGCCGAGGCCAAGGCGAGGGCCGCCGGCCAGCCGTTCGACCGTGAGGCCGCGCTGGCACAGGCGAGGACGCAGGTCGCCGCCGCGACGCCGCTGTCCGAGGACGGCCGCGTCGGCACGATCGCCTTCACGTTCGACGAGCCCACCGTGCTCGAGGTGACCCCCGCGATGCAGGACGAGGTCACCGAGGCGATGGAGTCCGCGCGCGACGCCGGCCTGACCGTCGAGGTCTCGGGCACCGCGATGCAGTCGATGGAGCCCGCCGGCGCCTCGTCCGAGCTCATCGGCGTGGGCCTCGCGCTGGTCATCCTGGCGCTGACGTTCGGCTCGCTCGTCGCGGCCGGCATGCCGATCGTGACCGCCGGCATCGGCGTGGGCATCGGCATCATCGGCATCACCGCGATGACGGCCGTCACCGAGGTCCCCTCGAGCACGACGGCCCTGGCCAGCATGCTGGGCCTCGCGGTCGGCATCGACTACGCGCTGTTCATCCTCGCCCGATTCCGCAGCGAGCTCGACCACACCGACGACCGCGAGGAGGCCATCGGCGTCGCCGTGGGCACGGCCGGCTCGGCCGTCGTGTTCGCCGGCCTGACCGTCATCATCGCGCTCGTCGCCCTCGGCGTCGTCGGCATCTCGTTCCTGACGGCCATGGGCCTGGGCGCCGCCGCCACCGTGACGGTCGCCGTCCTCGTGGCGCTGACGCTGCTGCCGGCCATCCTCGGCCTGCTGAAGTCCAAGGCGTTCGGCGGCACGTTCCGCCGCTACACGCCGGCGCGCGACGAGAACGGCCACGTGCTGAACAACGGCGTGCGCTGGGCGCGGTTCCTGGGCAGGGCGCCGCTCGTCTGGACGCTGCTCGTCGTGGTGGGCCTGGGCGCCCTGGCGATCCCGGTCAAGGACATGCACCTGGCGCTGCCGACCGACAGCACCGCCGCGCAGGACACGACGCAGCGCAAGGCGTCCGACCTGGTGACCGAGGCATTCGGGCCCGGCCGGCTCTCGCCCATGCTGCTCGTGGTCGACGCCCGCGAGGTCGAGGACCCGCAGGCGCAGCAGGCCGCGTACCAGTCCGTCGCGGCGTGGGCCGCGGAGCAGGACGACGTCGCCAACGCGATGGTGGCCGCGGGCAACGAGAAGGGCGCGATGGTCCTCGTCCAGCCCTCGTCGGGCGCCGAGGACACCGCCACCGAGGAGCTGCTGGAGTCGCTGCGTGACGGCGAGTCGGCGATCGAGTCCGAGACGGGCACCAAGGTCGGCGTCACGGGGCTGACCGCGATCCAGGCGGACGTGTCGAAGATGCTCTCCGACGCGCTGCCGGTCTACCTGGCGATCGTCATCGGCCTGGCCTTCGTGCTCCTCGTGATGGTCTTCCGCTCGCTGCTGGTGCCGCTCACCGCGACGCTGGGCTTCCTGCTGTCGGTCATGGCCACGCTCGGCGCTACGGTCGCGATCTTCCAGGAGGGCACGTTCGGGCTGTTCCCGGGCCAGCCGATCGTCAGCTTCATCCCGATCTTCCTGATCGGCGTGGTGTTCGGCCTGGCGATGGACTACCAGGTCTTCCTGGTCACCCGCATCCGCGAGGCGCACGTCCACGGCGCGTCGTACCGCGAGGCGGTCGTCGACGGATTCCGCAACAGCGCGCGCGTCGTGACGGCCGCGGCCCTGATCATGACCTCGGTCTTCGCCGGGTTCATCTTCATGGACGAGCCGATCGTGCAGTCGATGGGCTTCGCGCTCGCGGCGGCGGTCATCTTCGACGCGTTCGTCGTGCGCCTCGTGCTGATCCCCGCGCTCATGTACCTGATGGGCGAGAAGGCCTGGTACCTGCCGAGGTGGCTCGACCGGATCATCCCGAACGTCGACATCGAAGGCGAGGGCCTGCACCGGCCGCACCTCGCGGAGCACTACAGCAAGGTCGGCGCCTGAGTCGATCCCGTGCGGGCCGTCCTCGAGCCGTCGAGGGCGGCCCGCCGCACGTCCGGGGTCAGCGCGTCCAGACGCCCGGGTCGCCCGGGTAGGACGGCGCGTTCGGCGGCGGTTCGGGACGCGACACCGCGGCCGGGAACGGCTGGGGCGCGACCGGCTGCGGCGCGGGCGGCAGGCCGGCGGGGACGTAGGGCGGCGGCGGGACCACGCGGTACAGCGGCACCGGCGGCGGCTCGGGCAGCGGCTCGCGCCGCCGGGCCAGACCCGTGCGGCGGGCCATCCACTCGACGAGACCCCAGAACACGAGGGTCATCGCGAGCGACGGCAGGACGCCGTCCACGAGGCCCGCGCCCTCGCCCGTGGAGTCCACGAAGCCCAGCACGTCGAGGACCATGAGCACGACGTTGTTGGCGACGTGCAGCCCGATGGCCGCCTCGAGGCCGCCCGTGCGGATCGTCAGCACGCACGCGACGACGCCGAACAGGAAGACCGAGAACAGGCCCCAGAAGTCGTAGAGGTGGCCGGCCGCGAACAGCAGGCTCGTGACCACGACCGGCACGACCGCCCACCGGGTCCACGAGCCGACGAGCTGCAGCAGCCCGCCGCGGAACACGTACTCCTCGGCGGCGGCCTGGAACGGCACGACCAGCAGGACCACGAGGATCGTGGCGACGCCCGTCCCGTCGAGCGGCGCGACCTCGAGCGACCCGCCCGTCGCCGCGTCGACCACGACGGACAGGCCCAGGCCGAGCGCGACCACCGCGAACGCCAGCAGCGAGCACCGGCCCAACCAGCCCCAGCGCAGGCGCCCCTCGACCGAGTGCAGGTAGCCCACGTGCCGGCGCCACACGACCGCGACCGGCCCGAGCACGCACGGGATGAGCAGCGCGATGGACAGCAGCTGGAACGCCAGCACCGAGGGACGGGCGAGCGCGATCTCGGTGCCCGCCGCGTCGAGGAAGGCGTCCGCGTCCGCGCCCGCGACGACCATCCCGAGCATCCACACGATGACGAACGCGACCGAGACGGTGCCGTACACGCCGACCCCGGCCAGGGCCGCGACGGGCAGCCGCCAGTGCTCGAAGCCGGGAGTCTCGCGCGCCAGCCGGTGGTACGGGGTCACCGCTGCATCCTCACACAACGCACGACGCCCCCGACCCCTGGACGGGGCGGGGGCGTCGGAACGCGAGGTCTTACTTCGCGGCAGCCTTGAGGCGCGAGCCGGCGCTGACCTTCACGCCGTAACCGGCGGGGATGTCAATCGTCTCGCCGGTGGCGGGGTTGCGGCCCGTGCGGGCGGCACGCTGGACGCGCTCGACGGAGAGGACGCCCGGGATCGAGATCTTCTCGCCCTTGGCGACCGAGTCGATGACGAGCTCGGCGAAGGCGGTGACGAACTCGTCGACGTCCTTCTTCGTGCTGCCGGTCTTGGCGGCCAGCGCGGCCACGAGATCGTTGCGGGAAAGTGCCACGATTCTGCTCCTGAGATGGATTGATGTGTACGCCCGTCAGTCTAGGGACGGCACCGAGGTCGGCCGACCCCGGGTACCCCCGGCGTGTCGCGGGATTTCAAGGCCAAACGGGCGTCGGACCGTCCACGAGCCCCTTGATCCGCTCGATGTAGTCGGCGCGGCCGACGACCCGCACTCCCAGCGAGGCCAGGTGGGGCGTCTGCCACTGCGTGTCGACGAGCCAGTCGGGCAGCGTGGACATGACGTCGACCAGTCCGACGAGCGCCGCCTTCGAGGCGTCCGTGCGGTGGTGGAACATCGATTCCCCTGCGAACAGGGACCCGATCCCGAGGCCGTACAGGCCGCCCACGAGCCGGCCCTCCTCGTCGCGCGTCTCGACGCTGTGGGCCCAGCCGAGGTGGTGCAGCCGCACGTAGGCCTCGCGCACGGGAGCGGTGATCCAGTGCCCCGGGCGGCGGCGGTCGGCGCAGGCGTCGATGACGGCCTCGAAGTCCGTGTCGACGGTGATCGTGAACGCGCGCATCGACTTGCGCAGCGAGCGCGAGACGCGCAGGTCGCCGGGCTCGAGGACGCCGCGCTCGACGGGCGACCACCACAGCAGCCGGCGGCCGTGAGGCATCGGGAACGCGCCGTGACGGTAGGCGTCGACGATCGTCGCGGGCTCGAGGTCGGCCCCACCCCCGACGCAGTCCTCGTCCGGCCACTCGGCCGGCTCGAACTCCCACGGGGAGGGAGGCAGCGGGGTCAAGCTCATGCCGGCACCGCACTCGAAGAAGCCAAGGTTGGCGGTACCGGCATTCGTGCATCACCTCTCGCTCGCTGGCGCTCGCTCATGCGTCCAGCATCGACGACAGGTGGTACTCCACCGCGTCGCCCCACTCGGCGACCTCGTCGGCGGTCGCGGTCAGCAGGGCGCGGTGCCACGTGACGGCGCGGTTGACGGCGTGCGTGAACGCCGACGCCCGCCAGAGCTCGTCGAAGTGGCCCGGGTCCACCTGCCACTCGTCGGTCCACGCCGTGACGATCCGGTCCCACGCCAGGTCGGTCCCGCTGACGACGCCGTACGGGACCGAGAGGATCTCGACCGCGTGGGACCACATGCCGTCGCCGAGGTCGAAGAACGCGATGCCGCCGTCCGTCTCGTGCAGGTTGCGGGGATGCAGGTCGCCGTGCTGCCAGGTCGCGGGGACCGGCGAGGCGTCGAGCAGCGCGCATGCCTCGAGCAGCTCGGACCGCCGCGACCTCAGCTCCTGCACGATGTGCGGGGCGACCCGGCCGGTCAGCTCGGGGGCCTCGTCGTACAGCTCCAGGAGCCGGTCGAAGCGGCCGGGCACGGTGTCGGGTGCCGCGTCGGGCAGGCCGATCGCGAGCAGGTCGTCGCGGTGGTCGGCGAGCCGTCGCTGCACCCGCGCGGCCTCGGCGATCCCGCGCCTCCAGTCGTCCTCGGTCGGAGTGCGCAGGTCGCCCACCGTGGGCCCGTGGTCGGGCGTGAGCATCCAGCCGCGCTCCGCGTCGACGGCCCACGGGCGGCACACGGCGTCGGGCACGAGGTCGGCGATGAGCTCCTGCAGGGCAGGCTCGAACGACATCGCGGGACACGTCGCCTTGAACCAGACGGTGCCGTGGTCGGTCGGGACGGTGATCTGCGTCGACCACGGCCGGATGCGCAGCTGGTCATGCTCGCCCGTGACCGTGACCCCACGTTCGGCGAGGCGCTCGCCGATCCAGTCGAGCGCCTCCGCACGCCACGCCGGGGAGGCCACCCGGACGGAGAAGGGCTCGTGCGCCATGGCCACACCGTAGGGGCTCAGCACCGTGCTGTCGCGGCCTGACGGCCCCGTCGCTCGCCGGGCGGGCTGGCCGGATCTTCCTATGCTTGCCGCATGGGAATGAAGGACCGCATCGCCAAGGAGGCCGGCTCGGCCGTCGTGCCCGCCGTCGCCTCCGGTTACGTCCGTACGGTCCTGGACAAGGCCATCGACGGGATCGGGCCGCTCAAGCCGGTCGTCGAGACCGCCGGGGCGAAGCTGGCCGCCCACGCGGGCGACGTCGAGAAGGCGGTCGCCGCGCTCGTGCGCAGCCACACGAGCCTCGCGGGCCTGCAGGGCTTCGTCACGAACCTCGGCGGCCTCGCGCTCGCGCCGGCCACCGTGCCGGCCAACGTCGTGGGCGTGACGATCGTGCAGTGCCACCTCGTGGCCAGCATCGCGCACCTGCGCGGCTACGACATCGAGGACCCGCGCGTGCGCAACGCCGTGCTCGCGGTGATGCTCGGCGAGGACACCGTCAAGGAGATGATCCGCAAGAAGCGGCTGCCGTCGTCGCCGATGGCCCTGGCGACCTCGCCCGTGCACGACCCGGTCCTCGACGACACGATCGCCAAGGAGGTCACCGGCGAGCTCGTGGGCCGCACGATCGGCCGCCGTGCGCTGATGCTGGCCGGCAAGAGGATCCCCCTGCTCGGCGGCGCAGTCGGCGCGGGAGCCGACGGCTTCGGCACGTGGCAGGTCGGGCGCTACGCCCAGAACGAGCTCAAGGACCGCCGCCTGCGCCAGCGACGTCGCTGAGTTGCACGTTAGGCCGGCGACACGCCGTGTTGGCGCGGCGGAACGTGCAACTCAGCGAGTCAGGCCAGGGCGCGGACGACGGCCGAGGGGCTCTCGCGGCCGAGGAGGCCGGCCATCCAGCGGCTCGTCGCCACGAGGGACGGCAGGTCGACGCCGTGCTCGATGCCCAGGCCCGTCAGCATCCACACGAGGTCCTCGGTCGCGAGGTTGCCCGTGGCGCTCTCGGCGTACGGGCAGCCGCCCAGGCCGCCCGCCGACGCGTCGAACGTCGTGATGCCGCAGCGCAGCGCCGCGAGCGCGTTCGCCAGCGCCTGGCCGTACGTGTCGTGGAAGTGCATCGCGAGGCGGTCCGTGCCCACGCCCGCGGCCTCGAACTCCGCCACGAGGCGCGCCACGTGCGCCGCCGTCCCGACGCCGATCGTGTCGCCGAGCGAGAGCTGCGTGGCCCCGAGCTCGAGCAGCCGCGTCCCCACGCGCACGACCTGCGCGGGGTCGACCGCACCCTCCCACGGGTCGCCGAAGCACATCGAGACGTAGGCGCGGACGTCCACGCCGGCCGCGAGGGCACGCTCGACGACGGGCGCGAACATCGCGAACTGGTCCTCGACCGTGCTGTTGAGGTTCTTGGCCGCGAAGGTCTCGGTGGCGCTGGCGAAGATCGCGACGTGGCGCACGCCGGACTCGAGCGCGCGGTCCAGGCCGCGCTCGTTCGGGACCAGGACCGGCAGCGGCGTGGGGCCGTCGAGCGGGAGCCGCGAGACGACCTCGGCGGCGTCGGCGAGCTGCGGCACCCACGTCGGGTGGACGAAGCTCGTCGCCTCCACGACGGGCAGGCCCGCCGCGACGAGGCGCTCGATGAACTCGACCTTCGCGTCGACGGGGACCAGTCCGGACTCGTTCTGCAGGCCGTCGCGCGGGCCGACCTCGTAGATCGTGACGCGCTCGGGCAGGGCGGGGTCGCGCTCGACCATCGGCAGTGCGCTCATCGGTCCTCCTCCGCCTCCGGTGCGACGACGTGGAACAGCAGCTCGCCCATCTTGACCTGCGCGCCCTCGCGCGCGGCGACCTGCGTCACGACGCCGGCGTGCGGCGCGACGAGCGCCAGCTCCATCTTCATCGCCTCGACCGCACCGAGTCGATCACCGGCGGCGACCTCCTGCCCCTCGGTCACCTCGACCGCGATGACGGTGCCCGGCATCGGCGCCGTGACCTCGGCGTCGCCGGCGTGCACGGCGCGCGGGCGGCGCGTGCCGTCCGGCCGCTCGAACACCCACGGCTGCCCCTCGACCGCGACCCAGGCGCGGACGCCGTCGGTCGTCGCGGGACCCGGCGGGAGGCCGCTGGTCCCGTCGACCTCGTGGCGCTCGCCGGCCTGGTCGACGACCGGGAGCACGACGGGAGCGGCGTCACCGGCGAGCCGCCAGCCGTCGCCCGCGTCGGGCCACAGCAGGCGCGCGGCGTGGGCGGCCGCGGCCTCCGGGACCTCCGGCGGGGTCAGCAGGCCCTCGGGGTGCGTGTCCAGGAAGCCCGTGTCGACGCGGCCGGCGCGGAACTCCTCGGAGTCGACGAGGCGGCGCAGGAAGCCGGTGTTGGTGGTGAGGCCGAACAGCGCCGTCTCGTCGAGCGCCTCGGTCATCGCGTCGATCGCCGCGTCGCGGTCGTCGCCCGTGGCCACGATCTTGGCGAGCATCGGGTCGAAGGACGAGGTCACCGCGGTGCCGTCCTCGACCACCGTCTCGACCCGGCCGCCGGGCCACCACGCCTCGCGCACGGTGCCGGCCTGCGGCAGGAAGCCAGCGTACGGGTCCTCGGCGTAGACGCGCACCTCGATCGCGTGCCCCGTGCACGTGATCTGGTCCTGCGTGCGCGGCAGCGGCTCGTCCGCCGCGACGGCGAGCTGCCAGTGCACGAGGTCGGTGCCGGTGACCTCCTCGGTGACCGGGTGCTCGACCTGCAGGCGCGTGTTCATCTCGAGGAAGTACGCCTCGGAGCCGCGGACGAGGTACTCGACCGTGCCGGCGCCGACGTAGCCGACCTCGCGGCACAGGGCGACGGCCGCGGACAGGATGCGCTCGCGGACCTGCGGGTCGAGGCCGGGCGCCGGCGCCTCCTCGACGACCTTCTGGTGGCGGCGCTGCGCCGAGCAGTCGCGCTCGAAGAGGTGGACCACGTTGCCGTGGCGGTCGCCGAAGACCTGCACCTCGACGTGGCGGCCGCCCTCGACGTAGCGCTCGATCAGCAGCGTGTCGTCCCCGAAGGCCGAGCGGGCCTCGCGCGCCGCGGTGGCCAGGGCATCGGCGAGTCCCTCGGGGCCGCGGACGACGTGCATCCCCTTGCCGCCACCGCCGGCGGCGGCCTTGACCAGGACCGGGTAGGCGTCGGCCGGGACCGCGTCGGGCTCGAACCGTGGCGTGACGGGCACCCCGGCGCGCTCGGCCACCTCGCGGGCGCGGTCCTTGCGGCCCATGAGCTCGATGACGTCGGCGTCGGGCCCGACGAAGACCAGGCCCGCGCGGGCCACGGCCCGGGCGAACTCGGCGTTCTCGGACAGGAAGCCGTAGCCGGGGTGAATCGCCGCGGCGCCGGACGCCTGCGCGGCGCCGACGATCGCCGCGCCGTCGAGGTAGGACGGGACCTCGACGGCCTCGTCGGCCAGCGCGAGGTGGGCGGTGTCGCCGGCGACGTGGATCGCGATGCCGCGGATGCCGAGCTCACGGCAGGCGCGCAGGACCCGGGCGGCGATCTCGCCGCGGTTGGCGACGAGGACGGATTCGGGGGTGGCCATGTCTCTCACATCCGGAAGACGCCGAAGCTCGGCGAGGGAACGGGGGCGTTCGCGGCGGCCGAGAGGCCGAGCGCCAGCACGCGGCGGGTGTCGACGGGGTCGATGATCCCGTCGTCCCACAGCCGCGCGGTCGAGTAGTAGGCCGAGCCCTGCGTCTCGTACTGCTCGCGGATCGGGGCCTTGAAGTCCTCCTCCGCCTCGGGCGAGTCGAAGTCGCCGCGGACGGTCGCCAGGACCGAGGCGGCCTGCTCGCCGCCCATGACCGAGATCTTGGCGTTGGGCCACATCCACAGGAAGCGCGGGTCGTAGGCGCGGCCGCACATGCCGTAGTTGCCGGCGCCGAACGAGCCGCCGATGACGACCGTGAACTTCGGCACGACGCTCGAGGCGACCGCCGTGACGAGCTTCGCGCCGTCCTTGGCGATCCCGCCGTTCTCGTACTGCCTCCCGACCATGAACCCGGTGATGTTCTGCAGGAACACGAGCGGGATGCCTCGCTGGTTGGCCAGCTCGATGAAGTGCGCGCCCTTGAGCGCGGACTCGCTGAACAGGATGCCGTTGTTCGCGATGATCGCGACGGGCCAGCCGTCGATGTGGGCGAACCCGCACACGAGCGTGTCGCCGTAGAGCGGCTTGAACTCGTGCAGGCGCGAGTCGTCGACGATGCGGCTGATGACCTCGCGGACGTCGTACGGGGTGCGCGAGTCGACGGGCACGACGTCGTAGAGCTCCTCGGGGTCCTCGCGGGGCGGCAGCGGCGCACGGCGGGTGATCGTGGGCTGCTGCGGGCGGGCGAACGTGTCGACGATCGACCGCACGATCTGCAGCGCGTGGTCGTCGTCCTCGGCGAGGTGGTCCACGACGCCCGAGACCTTGGCGTGGACCTCGCCGCCGCCGAGCTCCTCGGCCGTCACGACCTCGCCGGTGGCGGCCTTCACGAGCGGCGGGCCGCCGAGGAAGATCGTGCCCTGGTCGCGCACGATGACCGTCTCGTCGCTCATCGCGGGGACGTAGGCGCCACCGGCGGTGCACGAGCCGAGGACGGCGGCGACCTGCGGGATGCCCTGCGCCGACATCTGAGCCTGGTGGAAGAAGATCCGGCCGAAGTGGTCACGGTCGGGGAAGACCTCGTCCTGCATCGGCAGGAACGCGCCTCCGGAGTCCACGAGGTACAGGCACGGCAGGTGGTTGTCGGCCGCGATCGTCTGGGCGCGCAGGTGCTTCTTGACCGTCAGCGGGTAGTACGTGCCGCCCTTGACCGTGGCGTCGTTCGCGACGATGACGCACTCGCGGCCCGAGACCCGGCCGACGCCGGCGATCATGCCGGCGCTCGGGACGGCGAACGGGTCGTCGCCGTACATGTCGTAGGCGGCGAGCGCGCCGATCTCGAGGAACGGGGACCCGGGGTCGAGCAGGCGGTCGACGCGGTCGCGGGGCAGCAGCTTGCCGCGCGCGACGTGGCGGTCGCGCGCCTTGGCCGATCCGCCCTGCCGCGCGGTCGCCGTACGCTCACGCAGCTCGGCGACGAGCTCTCGCATGTTCACGCCTCGCAGGTTAACACTCATTAACCTGCGCTTGCTATGCTCGCGCCGTGAGCCGCCGCGAGCAGATCCTCGAGACCGCCGCGGGCCTGTTCGCCGAGCGCGGCTTCCACGGCGTCTCGGTCAACGACATCGGCGAGGCGTGCGGCATCTCGGGCCCGGCCCTCTACAAGCACTTCGCCGGCAAGGACGACCTGCTCGCGCAGTCCCTCACGTCGATCAGCGAGCGGCTGCTGTCCGAGGGGCGCCGGCGCCGGGCCGAGGCGCCCGACGACGACGCCGCACTCGACGCGCTGATCGCGTGGCACGTGGAGTTCGCCCTGACGCACCCGGCGCTCATCGTGATCCAGGACCGCGAGTGGTCCAACCTGCCCGAGGCCGCCCAGCGCGCCGTCCGGGAGCTGCAGCTGGCCTACATCGACGAGTGGGTCGCGGCGCTCCAGGCCCGGCGGCCGGACCTCGACCGCGCGAGTGCGCGCGCCGCCGCGCAGGCCGTGTTCGGCCTGATCAACTCGACCCCGCACTCGGCGCGCATCAGCGCCGACGCGATGGCCGCGCTGCTCACGGCGATGGCGCGAGCGGCGCTGGAGTCCGCCGGCGCGTGACCGTCGCGATGGCGACGCCCGCCATCATCACGATCCCGCCGACCCACTCCAGCGGCGCCGGGACCTCGCCCAGCGCCACCCACGACGCCAGCACGCCCACCGGCGGCACCAGCAGGATGTACGGCACGACGCTCGCCGCCGGGTGGCGCGCCATCAGGCCGTTGAAGATCGTGTAGCCCACGAGCGACGCCAGCACGACGGTGTAGAGCGTGCTGACCCAGGCCTGCCAGCCGAAGCCCGCGAGCGCCTCGCCGATCTCGGCCGGACCCTCCACCAGCAGCGACAGCGCCAGGCACGGGACCGGGACGACGAGGGCGGACCACACCACGAGCGAGAGGCCGGACGAGACCTTGGCGGCCCGTGCCACGACGTTCCCGATCCCCCAGGAGAGCGCGGCGGCGACGGTCACGAGCAGCGGCACGATCGGCGCGTCCAGCCCGAAGCCCCATGCGACGATCGCCAGCCCGGCCGTGCCGATGCCGGCACCGATCCACTGCCGGCGCGAGGCGTGCTCGCCCAGCGCGAAGCGGGCGATGACGATCGTGAAGATGACCTGCGCCTGCAGCACGAGGGCGGCGAGCCCGGCGGGCATCCCGATCGCCATCGCGAGGTAGAGGAACGCGAACTGGCCCAGGCTCATGAACACGCCGACGGCCGCGACGGCCTGCCACGACGCCCGCGGGCGCGGGACGAACAGCACGAGCGGGAAGGCGACGAGAGTGAACCGGATCGCGAGGAACAGGAAGGGGGGCACGTCCTGCAGGCCGGCGTGGATGGCGACGAAGTTGCAGCCCCACAGCACGGCGACGAGGACGGCCAGCAGGCTGTCGCGGCGGTTCACCGCCTCATCCTGTCAGCGAGGCCCCGCGGACGGAGCCGGACGCCCTGCCAACCTGCGTCGAGATCCCGCCGCGTCACAGCGGCAGCGAGATCACCGGCGGCACCGGCGCGCCCGTCCGCAGCAGGTCCAGCAGGTCGCGCTCGTGCGGCACGACCGGGTCCGGGAGGGCGTCGAGCCGGAACCACCCGACCTCGGCGGCCTTGTCGGCCTCCTGCAGCGCGGCCTCGCCCGACCACTGCGTGGCCTCGAAGAAGAAGTCGACGCGCTGCTCGACCGCCGGGCCGCCGCGCTCGAACCGGTGCAGGGTCGCGAGCGGCCGGAGGGCGGCGGGGTCGATCGTGACGCCGGCCTCCTCGAGCGCCTCGCGGACCGCCGCCTCGTGCGCGGACTCGCCGGGATCGACGTGGCCGGCGATCACGGCCCAGTAGCCGTCGCGGTACCCGGTGCCGGCGCGCTGCTGGAGCAGGACCTCGTCCCCCCGCCGCAGGATCACGTAGGCGGCGGCGATGAGGGACGTGCGCTCGCCGAGGTGGTCGTCCGGTGCGTAGCGATCGGTCACGCCGCCAGTGTGTCAGCCGGGGTCAGAGCCGGCACCGCTCGGCGTAGAAGTCCTCGAGTGACTGTCGGACGCTCTCGTCGAGGTCGAGCGTTAAGTACGCGTGGTCCACCTCGCCGGTGCTGACCCGCACGCCGAAGCGCGTGCCCACCTTGTCCTCGCCGACGACGTGCGGGTCGCAGCGGCCCGTGACGACCTCCAGCGGCACCCGCTGCGAGCGCCTCAGGTCGAGGGCGACGTCCGTGGGCGTCCGCGGGCCGAAGGCGAACCGCAGGGTCGGCGCGAAGCCGTTCAGCACGACCCGCTCGGCGTCCTGCCTCGGCGTGAGCGTGAGCAGAGCGGTCCAGCGGTCGCCGGCCACCCGCGGCTCCCCGACCGTGAGGTCCGTCGCCGCAGCGAACGCCTGGGCGCCGCAGTCCCCGTCCACCAGGTCGCGCAGCACCCCGTACGGGTCCTCGACCGGCACGCGGGACCGCCGCTCCTCGTCGCCCAGCCGATAGGTCAGGTCGGCGCGGATCGTGAGGTCGTCGCCGTCCGGGCAGCGCCCCTCCGGCGGGTCGACGTCGATCCCGGTGCCGAAGCCCGCACCGACCTCCTCCGTCCCGGTCCACGTGACCGGCTGGGCCCACCGGTTCGAGCCCAGCCGGAATCTCGTGATCGTGAGGTCCTTGCCGGTCCCGTTGTCGACCGCGAGCGCGATCTCGCGGGTCAGCCGCTTGCCGCGGTACTGCATGACGTGGGCGGTCAGCCCGTCCGGCGGATCCGTGCGCTCGGGCGCGCCGGAGCAGCCCGCCGCGACGAGCAGGAGCGCCAGGAGCGCGACCGGACCACGCATGGCCCGAGTGTAGGAGCCTCAGCTGTTGCGTAGGGTGCGTCGCGAGACCCACGCGGCGGCGAGGGCGACGAAGATCGCCGCACCGGCCGTGTACTGGACGCCCAGGTCGAACGCCGAGGCGGCCGAGGCGTGGATCCAGCCCTGGACCGGCGCCGAGAACCGCTCCGCGAACTCCATCGTGGAGCCGAGCGTCTCGAACGCGTTCTCCTGCTCGCCGAACCGCGCGACCGACGGGATCGTCAGGTGCGAGCGGAACGTCGCCGTGAGCACGCTGCCGAGCACCGCGGTGCCCAGCACGGCGCCGATCTCGTAGGCGGTCTCGGAGATCGCCGAGGCGGCGCCGGCCTTCTGCGGCGGCACGCTCGACAGGATGAGGTCGTTCGTGATGGTCTCCGCCAGGCCGATGCCGATGCCCAGGATCGTGAACGCGACGGCCACGGACACGACCGTCGGGTGGCCCGTGAACGCGGCGAGCGCGTAGCCGCTCGCGGACAGGCCGAAGCTCAGCGGCACGAGGGTGCGCGGCGGCACCCGCTCGACGATGCGGACCGCGACGAATCCGGCCACCATCGTGGCGATCGAGCCGGGCACCAGCACGAGGGCCGACTCCAGCGGCGACAGCCCCAGCACGAGCTGCAGGAGCTGGGCGCCGAAGTAGAGGAAGCCCGCGAGCGCCATGAGGCTCAGCGCGTTCGCCGCGAGGGCGCCGCTGAAGACGGGGTTGCGGAACAGCGTCAGGTCCAGCATCGGCGAGGCGCTGTGCCGCTGGCGGCGCACGAAGAGCCAGCCGGCGGCCAGGCCGAGGACGAGCGCGGTGACGGTCGTGTCGTCGAGGCCGTGCGAGGCGCCGTGCTTGATCGCGAAGACCAGCGGGACCATCGCGACGAGCGACAGCAGGATCGACAGCGGGTCGAACGGGCCCGGCGACGGGTCGCGCGACTCCGGGATCGTGGCCAGCGCCGACGGCACGAACAGCACGATCAGCGGCACATTGATGAGGAACACCGAGCCCCACCAGAAGTGCTCGAGCAGGTAGCCGCCCAGGACGGGCCCGAGGACGGCGCCTCCGGAGAACATCGCGGCCCACGCCGCGATGGCGGTCCGGCGGTCGCGGGCGTCGTCGAAGATGTTGCGGATCAGCGACAGCGTCGAGGGCATGAGCGAGGCACCGAAGAAGCCGAGCAGCGCCCGCCCGGCGATGAGCATCTCGGGCGTCGTGCTGAAGGCCGCGACGACCGAGGCCACGCCGAAGCCGATCGAGCCGCCCACGAGCATGCGCCGGCGGCCGATGCGGTCGCCGAGGCTGCCCATCGCGATGAGCAGGCCGGCCAGCATGAGCGCGTAGAGGTCGACGATCCACATCAGCTGCTGCCCCGTGGGGCGCAGCTCGCGACTGATCTCGGGCAGGGCGAACGACAGGACGGTGTTGTCGACCGAGACGAGCAGCACGGGCAGCATGAGGACCGCGAGCGCGGTCCACTCGCGCCGCCCGGCGCGGTGCGTGGAGGAGGTGTGGATGGCCATGATGCCTCAACTGTACCGACCAGACGGTACAGTTCTAAAATTCGCTGGCATGACGGTCATCACGTCCCGCCGCCGTCCCGGTGGATGGCGACAACCGGCCCCCGCGCCCCGTACTCACTAGGCTGTCCGCCATGGCCGAGGAACGCAGCACCCGCGACCGACTCCTCGACGCCTTCGAGCAGCTCATCGTCGGCGCGGGAAGCCGCGCCGCCACGCTTGACGCCGTCGCGGCGGAGGCCGGCGTCTCCAAGGGAGGTCTGCTGTACCACTTCCGCAGCAAGGAGGCCCTCGTCGACGCGATGGTGGAGCGCCTGCGCGAGCAGGCCGCCCGCGACGTCGAGGCCATGCGGAACGCACCCGAGGGACCCGTGGACTTCTACCTCGAGACCTCGGTGGACACCGGCAGCGACTTCGACCGCGCCCTCATCGCGGGGGCGCGGATCGCCCAGGACCAGGATCCCGGCGCCCGCGCAGCCATGGCGGACATCCGCGACGCCTGGTTCTCCGTGCTGGACGAGCACCTCGGCGACGCGGCGCTCGCGCGCACGGTCCTGCTGATCGGCGAGGGACTCTACTTCCACGACTCCGCCGGCATCGGCGACGCCGCCGCGCTCGGCCAGGTGCGCGAGGTCCTCGCCCGGCTCCCGTAGCAGCCCCCGGGCGAGCGGTCCATGGCCTGACACGGGCTGGTCCTCGGGTCGACAGCGACCCGTAGGTCCCTCATCGTGGGTCGGTCGGAACCATCCACGAAAGAGGACGCCACCCATGACCCTCCGCCACCTGCCGCGCTCGCGATCCGGGCTGTCGGCACTCGCCGCCGCCGCGCTCGCGCTGTCGGCGATCTCCCTCGTCTCCGCTCCCGAGGCCGACGCCGCCACCACCAAGATCCGCATCGTCCAGCACAACGTCGAGAAGCGGCCCGGTCCCGTGACGAAGGCCATGGAGAAGGCCGTCGCCATCAATGCGCAGGCCATCACGCTGCAGGAGGTGTGCGCGAGCGACGTCCACCTCATCCCCGAGTTCGCGCAGGCGCGCGGGGAGACGTGGACCGTCAACGCGCAGCAGAGCCGCACCGACGGGTGCGCCGCCGGCGACGACGTCATGACCGTCGCGGTCCGCACCGCCGGCGGGGCCACGGCCAGCCAGCCCGCCCTGTCGCCGGACGAGGCCGAGAACGACCAGGGCGTGCGCTACCACCAGCGACAGCAGGAGCTCGTCTGCCTCACGTGGGGCCAGGGCCCGGTCAAGACGGTGTGCTCCGTCCACATCGCGCTGGGCAAGGCCTTCGTCGCGGGAACGAACGAGCTCGCCCGTCCCGTCCAGATCAAGCAGGTCAAGGACCACGCGTACGACTTCACCGAGAAGGGCCACGCCGTGATCATCGGCGGCGACTTCAACGCCGTCCCGAAGGACACGGTCATGAACCGCATGTACGCCAAGGGCCTCGACAGCAGCGGGAACGAACCGAACGGCCGGTTCTTCGAGGCGACGCAGCTGACGAAGCCGCAGTCGGCGGAACGCCGCGGAGCCATCACCGCCACGACCGGCGACGGCGGCACGCGCAAGATCGACTACGTGTTCTTCTCCAAGAACAAGACGCCGTGGACACAGGACGGCGCGTCCATCGACACGTTCACGACCGGCTCCGACCACAAGATGGTCACGGCCGCGGCCACGATCGAGAGCTGAGGGCCGAGCGCGGCGGCCGCCTCGTCAGCGGTCGTCGCGCCAGACCGGCTCGACGAGCTCGTACTCGAGCCGGTCGAGGACGTCGACGTCCGTCATCGCGACCGTCCACGTCACCCGGTCGGCCTCGTACGCCACCTCGACGACGTCGGTGTCCCGGCGCAGGCGACTCTCCATCGTGCCCACCTCGGCGATCGGCGCCACGACGCGCGCCTGCTGCCACAGCACCCGCTCGCGCGTTCCCGCGACGTCGAGCGCGGCCGCGACCGCGTCGCCGTACGCGCGGACGAGGCCACCCGTGCCGAGCAGGATCCCGCCGAACCAGCGCGTGACGACGGCGACGACGTCGCTGACCTCGCGGCCGGCGAGGACCTCGAGCATCGGTCGGCCCGCCGTGCCCGACGGCTCGCCGTCGTCGTTGGTGCGGCGCAGCGCGCCGTCCGGGCCGATCACGAATGCCGTGCAGTGGTGCCGGGCGTCGTGATCCGTCGCCCGGATCGACGCGATGAAGGCGCGCGCGGACTCCTCGTCCTCGACCCGGCACACGCGCGCCAGGAAGCGTGACCTCGACACGACGATCTCGGCCTCGGCGGTGCCGCCGAGCGGGCGATCGATCGTGCGGTAGCCCACCTCAGCGCTTGCGCAGTTCCAGGAAGATCGAGGGACCGAAGTCGCTCTTGGCGAGCGGCTTCTGCAGGACGCGCTCGACGCCGACCAGGACCGGCGTGGGCACGAAGCGCTTGAGCGTCTGGCTGCGCAGGTTCGAGACCGAGAGCTTGCGCTGCAGCACGAGGCCGGCGGCGGCCAGCTGGTTCACGACCGTGTCGATGTTGTGGTTGACGAAGGCGATCGCGTCCGGCTCGTCGGCGGCGACGGTGCGGATGCTGACCGGCTCGGTCGGCAGCGCCTTGCCGGCCTTCTTGAACGCGCGGCGGTTCTTGAAGTGGCCGTAGTTGGCGACCTCGATGATCGCCGTGCCGCCGGGGGCGAGGACGCGCGCGATCTCGGCGAACTCCTCGGTCGGCTCGGGGATGTGGTGCATGACGCGCACCATCGTGATGAGGTCGAGCTCGCCGTCGGCGAACTGCAGCGCGTCGGCCTGCTGGCGCTGCTTGATGATGTCGGTGCCGGCGAGGAACGTCTCGGCGGCGTCGAGCTGGGTCTGGCTGGGCTCGGCCAGCGTCACCCGGTCGGCGTACTCGCGCAGCAGCAGCGCGAGGCGGCCGAAGCCGCCGCCGACGTCCGCGGCCTTGGCGAACCGGCGGCCCTTCAGCAGGCGGCGGATCGCGACCTGCTCGGCCGCGTTCTCGTAGTCGCGGTTGTTCCAGTACTGGGTGTAGTCGTATCCCCGGTCGTACTGGTCGGCGACCTTCTTGCTGGGCTTGTCCTCGCTCACCGGGCAACCCTAACAATCAGGTCCGACCCGGCCGAAACCTCCGCGCCGCGGTCAGCGCCCGAACGTGCGCGGGCCGAACTCGGGCTGGCTCTTCGTCATGCCGGCCTCCCGCGCGATCGCCGTGTTGGGCGACTTGAACATCGCCTTCTGCAGCTTGCGCTCGAGGGCGAACGCGCGGCGCGGGGTGGCGCGACGCGTCTCGTTCAGCAGGCGCTTGGAGGCCGCGACCGAGTCGGGCGAGCGCGCGATCAGCTGGTCGACGAGCTCGAGCGCCGGCTTGGCCGGGTCGTCCGCGACGCCGGAGGCGATGCCGTACTCGACGGCCTTCTCCCCCGAGAAGATCTCGCCCGTCATCGTGAGGCGCTTGGCCAGGTCGGCGCCGACGAGCTCGGCGAGCGCGACCGTGCCGCTCATGTCGGGGACCAGGCCCCACTTCGCCTCGAGGATCGACCACTGGCAGTCGGGCGTCGTGAACCGGAAGTCCGCCGCGAGCGCGAGCTGGATGCCGCCGCCGAAGACGTGGCCGCGGGTCACGGCGATGACCGGGACCGACAGCTCGCGCCAGGCCCACAGGGGCTGCTGGAAGCGGTTGGTGCCCTTGACCGGGTTCGGCAGGAAGTACTTCGTGACGCGCTTCTTGTCCGTCATGACCTGGGCGAAGTCCAGGCCCGCGCAGAAGGACGGGCCACGGCCCTCGAGGATCACGGCGCGGACGTTCGGGTCGGCCTCGATGCGGTCGGCCGCATCCATGAGGCCGTCGAGGACGTCGAACGTGATGCCGTTCAGCTTCTCGGGGCGGTTGAGCCAGACGTGGGCGATGGGCCCCTCGATCTCGGTGACGACGTGCGGTTCGGCCATGCGGGTCAGAGTAGTTCGTCGCCGAGCGCGACTCGCACCTGCTCGACCGCCTGGCGCAGCGAGTAGGACGTGACGACCTCGTGGGGCCACCCGCTGCCGCCCAGCAGGAGGCACGTCCGCTCGCCGATCACGCGCAGCCGCTCGAGCTCGGCGGCCTCGGGCGTGACGACCGAGGACCACAGGAAGACCGCGTCGGGATCGGTGCTCTCGACGAACGTCTCGAGCGAGTCCAGCGGCAGCCGCGAGCCCAGCTCGGTGGACGCGTGGCCGTGCGCGGCCAGGGCCGCGCCGAGCGCCACGATGGGCAGCTTGTGCTGGTCGTCCTCGGCACTGGCCAGGACGACGCGCGGCGGCCCACTGACGTGGAAGTCGTGCGCCGCCGACCGCAGGGTCGACAGCAGGCGGGCGCTGACGAGGTGCTCGGCGGCGACGCCGAGCCGGCCGTCCTCCCACTGGGCACCGACCTCGACGAGGGTGGGGCCGATGACGGTGTCCCAGCCCTCCTCGATGCCGAACTTGGCGATCGCGTTCTCGGCGGCCTCCTGCACGGCGGCGCCGTCGAACTCGCGCGCCCCCGCGAGGATGCTGGCCACGGCGTACTCCTGGGCGGAGACCCGCAGTCCCTCCGCGCCACCCCCGACCGCCGAGGCGACCTCGGTCGGCGACATGGCCTTGACGCGCTCGGCCGCCTCGCTCGCCGGCACGCCGCTCTCGATGAGGCGGGACATCGTGGCGACCCGGTCCGCGTCGACGATCGTGTAGCGCCGATGCCCTCCGGACGTACGGAAGGTGGGCCCCACGCCGTAGCGGCGCTCCCACGTGCGCAGGGTCGGCGCGGCGATCCCCAACATGGCGGAGAGAGCGCCAACAGTCCATCGACGGTGCATGAACAGATCCTAAACTTATTCGGGGTGCTTGCCCATTGAATAGGTTACGTAGTACGGTCTAGCTACTCACCGGGTTGAGCACCCCAGCCCGCGTCAGTCCTTACCCTTGGGGAAGGGGCAGGAAACATGGTTAACATCAAGCGACTCCCGTCGCCGATCATCGAATCGTACGAATGGCAGTGGGACGGTGCGTGCATGGGCGCCGACTCGTCTGTGTTCTTCTCGCCCGAAGCCGAACGCGGCATGAAGCGTCAGCGCCGCGAGGAGGCGGCGAAGGCCATCTGCGCCACGTGCCCGGTCATCGATCGCTGCCGCGAGCACGCGCTGGCGGTCCACGAGCCGTACGGCGTGTGGGGCGGCCTGACCGAGTCCGAGCGTGCCGAGATCCTCTCTCGGCGCCAGTCGGCCGTCGCCGTCGGCTGATGGCCGGCTCGAAGGCCGGCCACGCGAGCAGCACGTCGGCGAAGATCCTCTACAAGCCGGTCGGCCTGGTCTCCTCGATCATCGCCGGCATCATCGCCACGGCCGTGTTCAAGCAGGTGTGGAAGCGCGCCAGCCCGAACAGCGAGGGTGACGCGCCGACGCCGACGCAGTCGGAGTTCCCGCTCAAGGAGATCCTGCTCGCAGCGGTCATCCAGGGCGCGATCTTCTCCGGTGTCCGAGCCATCGTCGAGCGCCAGGGCGCCAAGGCGTTCGCCAAGGCCACCGGCGAGTGGCCCGGCGACTGAAGCGCGTACGACCCGAGAACGAACGGGCCGGCTCACCTCACGGTGGGCCGGCCCGTTCGTTGGTTCAGGCGTCGAGCATCACGCGTCGACGGTCGCGTCCAGGGCCGCGTGGCGGTGCCTCGTGGAGATCGTCGCGGTGATGGACGTGAACGCCAGCACGGCGACGAGGCACACGATCATCCACACGCGCCACCCGCCGGTGGCCTCGACCACCCGGGGCGCGAACAGCACCGCGCCCAGGATGCACAGGCGGCTGACGAGGTGCTGGAGGCCGAACGCCGTCCCCTGCGCATCGGGGTGGATCTCCTCGACGTGCTCGGAGAAGCTGGCCTGCCACGTGCCGAACGTTGCGGCGACGGAGCCGCCGAGGGCGGCGAACAGCGCCACCAGGACCCAGGTCGGCAGGTCGGCCCCCGCCGACATGACGGTGACCAGGACGCCGAGGAATCCGCAGGCCGCGACGCCGCCGAGCAGCAGGTACGGCTTGCGGGCCTGGGTCGTGTCCGACTTGCGCGCCCAGACGAGGCTGCCGAGCAGCGCGGCGGCCCAGAAGGCCATCGTGACGACCGACGCCGGGCGGACGGCCATGCCCATCTGGTCCACCAGCATCTTCTGCGCGTAGGTGTTCATCGTGGCGAGCAGGACGAACATGAGCGACATCGCCGCGACGTGCGCCGCGACGGTGCGGTGCTGCAGCAGCGCCCACGCGCCGGGTCGGCGCTCGTCGGCGATCCGGTGCACGACGTGCTCGTCGGAGTGGCGCGTGTGCTGCCGCACCTCGGGCGCAAGGTCCTGGAGGAACACCATGACGAGCACGGAGCCGACGAAGGCGAAGGCCGCCATGATGTACAGCTGCGAGTGCCAGGTGCCGAAGAAGTCCAGGGTCGCCGCGGCGATCGCGGCGGCCACGAAGTTGGCGCCGAGCGATCCCCACGACCAGAACGCGAAGGCCTGTGCCCGGCCCACGCGCGGGGTGAAGTCGCGGATGAGCGGCTGGGTGCCCGACATCGCGACGCCCTCGACGAAGGCCAGCAGGATGCGGGCGGCCGTGAACTGGCCGGGCGTGTGCGACCAGGCCATGAAGAGGCAGGACGCGGCGGACAGGAACATCCACGGGACGATGACCCGGACGCGGCCGACGCGGTCGACCAACCGGCCGCCGACGAAGCCGGCGAGCGCGCCGCACAGCAGCGAGGCGGCGGTGATCGCGCCGTAGACCTTGAGGGACATGCCGATGTCCTCGAGCAGCAGGGGCAGCACGGGCGCCAGCTGGCCCTCGTACGCCGAGATGAAGCACGCGACGACGACGACGGCCACCAGGACCCGTCGCCTCGACCCGGTCGGGTACTCCGTGAGCTCGCGGCGGTATCGCATCATCCTGGCGCCGACCGGATCGGCGACCCCGTGGCGCTCACCGAGGGGTACTCGGCGGCGTTCATCGGCGCCGCCGCCACCGCCGCACTCGGGGCGCTCGGCGCCGCGGTGCTCCTGCGCCGCCCTGTCACCCAGGAGGTCGACCCCGTGTCCGAGCACGCCGGCTGACCCGCCCGGATCCGCGGGCGTCGCCTCGCCGGAGAGCACGAAGGCCCGGACACATCCGTCGTGTCCGGGCCTTCGTCCGATTCTCTGCTGTGCGCGAGGGGGGATTTGAACCCCCACGCCCTTGCGGACACTGGCACCTGAAGCCAGCGCGTCTACCATTCCGCCACTCGCGCAAGGTCCGGAACACCGGACCGACGACACACTCTAACAGGCCGCGCGCGACGGTCCCAGCGGGAGGGTCCCCCGAGCTTCGTACACCCTCCGTGCGGCGGGTCGGGACCGCGTGCGACGCCGATGTCGCGTGGTGTCGATACGATCAATGGGACGAGTCGTCAGCGACACGAGCGACCCCTGAGGAGGTGACCCGTCCATGGCCGGAGTGCTGCAGCGCTTCGAGAAGCGCCTCGAGGGCGCCGTCACCGGCGCGTTCGCGCGGGCGTTCCGCAGCGCCGTCCAGCCGGTCGAGATCGCCGCGGCCCTCCAGCGCGAGGTCGACAACAGCGCCACGATCCTCAGCCGCGAGCGCACGCTCGTCCCCAACGACTTCACCGTCGAGCTCTCACCGGCCGACCACGACCGCCTCGCGCCGTACGGCGCCACGCTGTCCACCGAGCTGGCCACGCTGCTCAAGGAGCACCTCGCCGAGCAGCACTACACGGCGGCCGGTCCGATCCACATCGACTTCGCCCTCGACGAGAGCCTGCACACCGGTCGGTTCACGGTCGTCAGCCGCTCCAACGCGTCGGTCACCCCCGTGCGGGGCGAGCCCATCACCGACACCGCCGTCCGCCGGGCACGGGTCGTGCTCGACATCGGCGGGCTGCGCCACCCGGTCAACCCGCCGGGCATCACGATCGGCCGGGGCTCCGCGGTCGACCTCAAGATCGACGACCCGGGCATCAGCCGCAACCACGCCGAGATCTCGTTCCTGGGCAACGGCGTCGAGGTGCGCGACCTGGGCTCCACCAACGGCGTCATCGTCGACGGACGCCGCGTCGACGCCGCCTTCCTGCGCGACGGCTCCACGATCCGCCTGGGCAACACGACGATCGCGGTGCACCTCAGCGAGGAGGGCGCGTGAGCGAGTTGACGCTGACGTTGATCAAGCTCGGCTTCCTGGCCGTGCTGTGGCTGTTCGTGCTGTCCGCCGTCTCAGTCATCCGCACCGACATCTTCGGCACGAAGGTCTCCACGCCCAAGCCCGCCAAGGGCCAGAAGCAGCCCAAACCGCAGAAGGCCAAGCGCACCAAGCGCGCCCGCGGCGCCCCCCGCACCCTGCAGATCGTCGACGGACCCAACGCCGGCCAGAGCGTCCCGCTCGGCACCGAGCCGATCCTGCTCGGCCGCGGCACCGACGCCGCGATCCGGCTCGACGACGACTACGTCTCCACCCGCCACGCCCGGTTCGCCACCAACGGCGAGCAGTGGTTCGTCGAGGACCTGGGCTCCACCAACGGCACCTACATCGGCAGTCAGCGCATCACCTCGCCCGTGCCCGTCGCGATCGGCACCTCCGTGCGACTGGGCAAGACGATCGTGGAGTTGCGCAAGTAGATGGCGACGCTGACCTACCGCTACGTGGCGCTCACGGACGTGGGCCTGCGACGCTCCAACAACCAGGACTCGGGCTACGCCAGCCCGCGACTGCTGGTCATCGCCGACGGCATGGGCGGCGCCGCCGCCGGCGACCTCGCCTCCTCCGCCACCCTCGCCGAGATCCGCCAGCTCGACCGCGACCTCGACCCCGCCACCGACGGCGACGCGCTCGAGGCCATGTACAGCGCCGTCACGCGGGCCAACCGCCGCCTCGCCGAGCTGATCGCCGACGACCCGGCCGTCGAGGGCATGGGCACCACGCTCGAGGCGATGCTGTGGGACGGCGAGAAGCTCGCGGTCGCGCACATCGGCGACTCGCGCGCCTATCGCCTGCGCGAGGGCCGCCTCAGCCAGCTGAGCACCGACCACACGTTCGTGCAGAGCCTCGTCGACGAGGGACGCATCACGCCCGAGGAGGCGCGGGTCCACCCGCACCGCTCGCTGCTGCTCAAGGCCATCCTCGGCCGCGACGACTTCGAGCCCGACTTCACGTGGCTGCAGCCGGCGCCCGGCGACCGGTACCTGCTGTGCAGCGACGGCCTCAGCGACATGGTCCCCGACGAGACGATCGAGCGGACCCTCAAGCTCGAGACGATCGACCTCGCCGCGACCGAGCTCATCCGCCTCGCCCTCGAGGCCGGCGGCTACGACAACGTCTCGGTCGTCCTGGCCGAGTTCGTCCCTGCCGACGAGCCGATGGACGAGGACCTCTCGTGCGCCGACGGCCGGCCGCAGATCGTCGGCGCGGCCACCACCCAGCCCCGCGGCCGCACCGGCAACGCGTCCGCGGCGACCGCCCCGGGCACGATCGCGGCCACCGGCACCACCGACGAGCCCGACCCCGACCCCGAGGAACTGCGGTACGCGCCGCGCCCGGTCCCGCGCCGCCGCTGGCTGCGGTGGCTGCTGGCCACGGTCGTCGTCCTCGGCCTGCTCGGCGGTGCCGCCGCCTACGCCTACGACTGGTCGCAGCGCCAGTACTTCGTCGCGCCGTCGGGCGACCTCGTGGCGATCCACCGCGGCGTCGACGTCTCGATCGCCGGCATCACGCTGTCGCACGTCGACCAGGTCACCGGGGTGCGCATCGACAGCCTGCCCGCCTACCAGCGCGACCGGGTCAACGCGGGCATCACCGCGGCCGACCTCGACGAGGCCAAGCGCATCGTCACGAACCTGAGCATCCAGGTCACCGAGCCGACCCCCACGGCCACGCCCAGCCCCACGCCGCGTCGCACCCGCCCGACGCCCACGCCCACGGAGACGCCATGAGTGCCCGGTCCGCCGGCCTTACCTGGATCCCGCGCAAGCGCCGTACCGCCGAGCTGGGGCTGCTGCTCGTCGCGATCGCCATCGGGATCGGCTCGTACGCGGCTGTGGGCCTGGGGCTCGACGGCGAGGTGCCGGCGGGCATCTACACCGTGGGCGGGGTCTACGCCGTCGTCGCGCTCGGCGCGCACGTCGCGGTCCGCCGCTTCGCCGGGTACGCCGACCCCGTCCTGCTGCCGCTCGTGGTCGCGCTCAACGGCATCGGGCTGGTCACGATCTACCGGATCGACCTCGGCCTCGAGGCCATGGGCTCGCCCTACGGCCCGTTCGCCCAGGGCCAGCTGCGCTGGACGATCCTGGGCATCCTCATGTTCGTCGCCGTGCTGGCCTTCGTGCGCGACCACCGGCGACTGCAGCAGTACACGTACACGTTCGGCCTCGGCGCGATCGTGCTGCTCGTCCTGCCGATCCTGCCGATCATCGGCAACGCCAAGCGCGGCGCCCAGATCTGGATCCAGCTCGGGCCGTTCAGCTTCCAGCCCGCCGAGGCCGCGAAGATCGCCCTGGCGATCTTCTTCGCGGGCTACCTCGTCGCCAAGCGCGACGCGCTCGCCCTGGCCGGCCGCCGCATCCTGGGCGTCGACCTCCCGCGCGGCCGCGACCTCGGCCCGATCCTGATCGGCTGGCTCATCAGCATCGGCATCCTGGTGTTCCAGCGCGACTTGGGCTCCTCGCTGCTCTTCTTCGGCCTGTTCGTCGTCATGCTGTTCGTGGCCACCGAGCGGCCGGGCTGGCTCATCGTCGGCGGGCTGCTCTTCGCGGGCGGCTCGTACTTCGGCTACCTCGCGTTCTCGCACGTGCAGGACCGGTTCACCGCGTGGCTCGACCCGTGGGCCGACCCCGACCGGAACTACCAGATCATCACGGCGCTGTACGGCCTCGCGCACGGCGGGCTGCTCGGCCGTGGCTGGGGCCAGGGCAGCCCCGAGCTGACCCCGTTCGGCTTCTCGGACTTCATCCTGTCCTCGATCGGCGAGGAGCTCGGCCTGGCCGGCCTCATGGCCGTGATCATGGTCTACGCGCTGTTCGTCGAGCGCGGCCTGCGCATCGCGCTGACGTGCCGCGACGCCTTCGGCAAGCTGCTCGCCGTCGGCCTGTCCGTCTCGTTCGCGCTGCAGGTCTTCGTCGTCGCGGGCGGGGTCATGCGCCTCATCCCGCTGACGGGTCTCACGGCTCCGTTCCTGGCGGCCGGCGGCTCGTCGATCATCATGAACTGGATCATGGTGGCGCTGCTGCTGCGCATCAGCGACCAGACGCGTCGCCCCGCACCCGAGGCCACCCCGATCACCGGGGACGATGCCACCCAGGTGGTGAAGCTGTCGTGAACAAGCCCATCCGCGCCATGGCCGTCGCCTGCCTGGTGATGTTCCTGGCCCTGCTGCTCAACGCGAACGTCGTGCAGTTCGTGCGGGCCGACGACCTCAACGCCAAGGACGGCAACCGCCGCGTCATCGACGAGGAGTTCAGCCGCGAGCGCGGCGCGATCATCGTCGACGGCGAGCCGATCGCCCGCTCCGTCCCGGTCAAGGACAAGTGGCAGTTCCAGCGCCGCTACACCGACGCCAAGCTCTACGCGCCCGTCACGGGCTACTTCTCGTACGTCTACGGCCAGGAGGGCATCGAGAAGAGCTACAACAGCATCCTGTCCGGCAGCGACGACCGCCTCTTCGTCAACCGGGTCATCGACGTCATCTCCAACGACCAGCCGCAGGGCGGCAGCGTCGAGCTCACCCTCGACCCCGCCGCGCAGAAGGCCGCGTTCGACGGGTTGGCCGACCTCGGCGAGGAGACCCGCGGCGCCGTCGTGGCGCTGGACCCGCAGACGGGCGAGGTGCTGGCGATGGTCAGCCAGCCCACGTTCAACCCGAACAGCCTCGCCAGCCACGACCTGAAGAAGGCCACGGCCGCGATGCAGCGACTCACGGCCGACGAGAACGAGCCGCTCACCAACCGCACCACCCAGACCACGCTGCCGCCGGGCTCCACGTTCAAGGTCGTCACGGCCGCGGCGGGCATCTCCGAGCGCGGCCTCGACGCCGACTCCGACGTGCGCGGCGGCGCCACCTTGAGCTTCCCCGGCATCGAGTACAAGCTGCCCAACCAGGGCGGCAGCACGTGCGGTGGCAACCCGATCAGCCTCCAGCGCGCCCTCGAGGTCTCGTGCAACGTGTCGTTCGGCTGGCTCGCCGGCAAGGTCGGGCAGGACAAGCTCGCAGCGCAGGCCGAGCTGTTCGGCTTCGGCCAGCGCCCGATCGAGGACGTCGCCTCCTACCCCAGCCGGTTCACCGCCGACCCCGACACCGACCTCGAGGCCCCGCAGCTGGCGCAGTCCGGCATCGGCCAGTACGAGGTCGCCGCCACGCCGCTGCAGATGGCGATGGTCGCCGGCGCGGTCGCGAACGACGGCGTGCTGATGAAGCCGCACCTCGTGCGCACCGTCCGCGCCCCCAACCTGTCGATCCTCGAGCAGACGGAGCCCGAGGAGCTCGAGCGCTCCATGTCGACCGGCGACGCGCGCGAGCTGCGCTCGATGATGGTCTCAGTCGTCGACAACGGCACCGGCGCGCCGGCCGCCATCCCGGGCGTCGACGTGGGCGGCAAGACCGGCACGGCCGAGTCCGCCCCCGACCGCCCGCCCTACGCCTGGTTCATCGGCTTCGCACCCGCCAGCGACCCCAAGGTCGCCGTGGCCGTGCTCGTCGAATCCGCCCAGAACACGAACGACATCGCCGGCGGACGCCTCGGCGGGCCGATCGCCCGCTCCGTGATGGAGGCGGTCCTGCGATGAAGAAGCCCACCCACCCTTTGGGAGACTGGACATCATGACCGACAGTGACGCGAAGATGACTCCGCTCGGCGACCGGTACGAGGTCGGCGAGCTGGTCGGACGCGGTGGCATGGCCGACGTCCGCGCCGGGCGCGACCTGCGCCTCGGACGGCCCGTCGCCATCAAGATGCTGCGGTCGGATCTCGCGGCCGACGAGACCTTCCAGGAGCGGTTCCGCCGCGAGGCGCAGTCCGCGGCCTCGCTGAACCACCCGTCGATCGTGGCCGTGTACGACACCGGCGAGGCGCCCGACGAGAAGGGCGACGTCGTCCCCTACATCGTGATGGAGCTCGTCGAGGGCCGGACGCTGCGCGACGTGCTGCGCGACGGCCGCAAGATCCTGCCCGAGCGCGCCCTGTCCATCACCGCCGACATCCTGTCCGCGCTCGACTACAGCCACCGCGCCGGCATCATCCACCGCGACATCAAGCCCGCCAACGTCATGCTGACGCCCGAGGGCAAGGTCAAGGTGATGGACTTCGGCATCGCGCGCGCGATCGCCGACACCTCCAGCGCCATGACCCAGACCGCGGCCGTCATCGGCACGGCGCAGTACCTCTCGCCCGAGCAGGCCCGCGGCGAGACCGTCGACGCCCGCAGCGACATCTACTCCACCGGCTGTGTGCTCTACGAGCTGCTGACCGGGCGCCCGCCGTTCGTGGGCGACAGCCCCGTCTCGGTGGCCTACCAGCACGTCCGCGAGGAGGCCCGTCCCCCGTCGCAGCTCAACCCCGACGTGACGGTCGCGATCGACCACGTCGTGGCGAAGGCGCTCGCGAAGCGCGTGGACGACCGGTACTCCAGCGCCGGCGACATGCGCAAGGACATCGAGCGCGTCCTGGCCGGCGGCGTCGTCGACGCCCCCACGCAGGCCGTGACGGTCGTCCCGGGCGCCACGCAGGTCGCCCCCGCCGTGGCCGCTCCCGTCCTGCCGCCGCCCACCGGGGCCGACGAGGAGGAGAAGAAGAAGGGCAACGGCAAGTGGTGGGCGCTTGCGCTCGTGCTGCTGGCCATCGCCGCTGCCGTCGGCGTCGCGCTGCTGCTCACGAACGACGACGAGGTCAAGACGCCCCAGGTCGCCGTGCCGCGCGTGGCCGGCCTCGACGTCGAGACCGCCACCAACCGGCTCGAGTCGAAGAACCTCGTCGTCGGCGAGACGAGCGAGCGCACCAGCGCCGACATCCCCGAGGGCCAGGTCATGGCGACCGACCCCGACGCCGGCACCACGGTCGACGAGGGCACCACGGTCGACCTCGTCGTCAGCTCCGGACCCGAGCTCGTCGCGATCCCGGACCTGTCGAGCTACTCGTTCGAGGAGGCCAAGGACCTCCTCGAGGGCGACCGCTACGGCCTCCAGGTCAAGCGGCAGAACACCGACAGCGACCAGCCCAAGGGACGCGTCCTCAACAGCAACCCGCCTCCGGGCGAGGAGGTCGAGCGCGGCAGCACCGTCACGCTGATCGTCTCCCGCGGTCAGGTGGAGGTGCCGAACGTCGTCAACCAGGACGTCGACGCGGCCCGGTCCACGCTCGAGGACCTCGGCCTGAAGGTGACGATCCAGGAGGATCCCTCGGGCACTGCGGCCGACGGCACCGTGACGGCGCAGTCGCGCGAAGCCGGCTCCATGGTCCCGCCGGGCACCACCATCACGCTGACGGTGTCGCGCCCCGCGCCCACGGACGCGCCCACCACGGGCGGGCCGACGGACGACGACGTCCTGCCCTCGATCCCGCCCGCGCCCTGAGCGCGCCGGGCGGGTCAGTCCATCATGGTGGCGTGACGCAGTGACACGCTGCCGGCATGGGCGGGCGCCTCGATCTCGTCGACGTCCTCCTGCTCGAGTCCGAGGCCGTATCGCTCGGCGTAGTCCGCGTAGGTGGACACCTCCGGCGACGCCTCGAGTGCGGCGTGCAGCCGGCCCTGGTTGCCGATCGCCTCGATGACGTAGGGCGGCGAGTACGGCACGCCGTCGAGCACGACGGTGTTGCCGACGCACTTGATGCCCACCGTGGAGATCAGCCGCTGGCCCTGCAGCGTGATCGCCTCGGCGCCACCGGCCCACAGCGCGTTCACGAACGCCTGGATGTCCTGCTGGTGGACCACGAGCAGGTTCGGGTCCAGGCCCGGGACCTGCACCGAGCGCGGGGCGTCCTCGAGCGCGATCCGCATGCCCGGCCCGGTCATCGCGACGAGGCCGGCCGGCTCGCTGAGCCGCTCGACCCGGCGCTGCTGGCGGCGCAGCGCGGCGTCGTCCGCGGCGCCCGCCAGCGTGTCGACCTCGCGCTGGAGGTCGACCACGCGCTCGCGACGCGCCTCGGCCTCGCGGGCGCGATCGGTGACGACGGAGTTCAGGTCGCCGCCGGCGGGTCGCAGGTCGGACCCGTCCGACGTGACGCCGGCGGCCACGAACGCGAATCCGCAGATGCACGCCACGACGAGGCCGAGCAGGCTCCACCTGCTGACGGCGCGATTCTTCCCCTCGTCGCTCGGCGTTTCCGGCACGACGACTACGCTAGCGGAGTACGACACGTTGCGGCCGAGCCCGGCCGCCCGACCGGGAGACGATCCGTGTTCAACAGGTTCAAGCGCAAGTCCGTCGAGGACACCGGCCCCAAGCCGGTCAAGATCGGCAACCGCTGGGCGGCTCCCCTGATGGTCGCCTGCGCCGTCATCGGCCTCGCCTGGATCGTCGTGTTCTACACGATCAGCAACACCGACCACTCGATCCCGGTCTACAGCGACCTGGGCGGCTGGAACCTCGTCATCGGCATGGGCTTCATCCTCGCGGCCTTCGGCTTCGCGATGAAGTGGGAGTGAATCACACCGGTGTGATTACCCACATCTGTGCACACAGCTGTGGACAACCCGGCCCAGCCTGAGGATGGACGCGCTCAGGCGAACAGGTCGACGAGCGGCTGCAGGTCGGCCGTGCGCCACACGACCGCGGCGATGAACGCGACCCAGAGCACGACGAACGCTCCCACGTGCAGCAGGCCGCGGCGCTCGCGCGGGGCGTAGGCGAACACCAGGCCGAGCGCGAGGCCGGTGAGGAAGCCGCCGAGGTGGCCCTGCCAGCTGACGTTCTGGCCGAGGCTGACGAAGCCGTTGATCGCCAGCAGCACGAGCATCCCGGTGATGTTCTGCTTCGTGCGGATGAGGAAGATCAGCGCGAGGCCGAACAGCCCGAACACCGCTCCGGACGCGCCGATCGTCGGGACCCGGTAGTCGGTGAGGACGTAGACGAACACCGACGAGCCGATCGCCAGCGTGACGTACGTGGCGATGTACCGCCAACGCCCGAGGGTCTCCTCGACGAACGGCCCGAACAGGTACAGCGCGTACATGTTGAACGCCAGGTGCAGCAGCCCGCCGTGCAGGAACGCCGCGGTCAACAGGCGCCAGTACTCGCCGTAGGCGACGCCGTGGGGCGCGCCGTCGTAGACGGCGAACCCGAGCATGGCGCCGGTGTCGAAGACCTTGCTGTTCCCGACGCCGCCCGTGGCCATGACGACCAGGTGCGCCGCCACGTTGACGGCGATGATGACGAGCGTGACGACGCCGGCGTTCGCCGAGATCGCGCCGCCCGCCAGCGTGCGCGGCTGGCGGACGTTGGCGCGACCCTGCGCGACGCACTCGGGGCACTGGAAGCCGACGCTGGCCTCGCGCATGTCCTCAGGACAGATGTAGCGGCTGCACCGCTGGCACTGGATGTAGGCCGGCCGCTCGGGGTGCCGGTAGCAGACCTGCTGGCCGGCGGCCGGATGAGTCACTTCGCGATGGTGACGGACTCGATCACGACGGGCTCGGTCGGACGATCGAACCGGTCGGTCTCGGTCGCCACGATCGCGTCGACGACAGCGCGGCTGTCGGCGTCCTTGACCTCGCCGAAGATCGTGTGCTTGCGGTTCAGCCACGTCGTCGGGGCGACGGTGATGAAGAACTGCGAGCCGTTGGTGCCGGCGCCGTTGGGCTTGGTCCCCGCGTTGGCCATGGCCAGCAGGTAGGGACGGTCGAACTGGAGCTCGGGGTGGATCTCGTCGTCGAACTCGTAGCCCGGTCCGCCGCGGCCGTCACCGAGCGGGTCGCCGCCCTGGATCATGAAGTCGGAGATGACCCGGTGGAACGTCAGGCCGTCGTAGAACGGCTTGGTCGACACCTGGCCCGTGGCCGGATGCAGCCACTCCTTCGTGCCCTCGGCGAGGCCGACGAAATTCGCCACCGTCTTGGGAGCATGGTGGTCGAAGAGTTCGATGACGATGTCTCCGCGGTTGGTGTGGAGAGTCGCGGTGGTGGGCACTTCACGTCCTTTCAGGGGTTGTCCCCAATCCTCGCACGTCCCGCCTGAGGTCTCCCGTTAGCGTGGGGGCATGTCGAGACTCCTCCTGCTCCTGGCGGCCGCCGCGGCTGTCGCCGTCGTGCTGCGCAAGGCCACCGCGGACCGCGGCGGCTCCTACGACCCGCGCGACGCCCGGTGAGCGTCGACCTGCGGACCGAGGACGGCGTCACCACGCTGACCTTCTCGGCCGGCCCGGTGAACCTGTACTCGCTGGAGCTGCACGACGAGTTCGACGCCGCGCTCGAGCGCGTCGAGGCGGACCTGCCGCGCGTCCTGGTCGTCCGCGCCGAGGGCAAGATCGTCTCGGGCGGCGTCGACGTCGCGGCGTTCCACGCGCAGAAGTCGAAGGCCGACACGAAGGCCCTGTACGACCGCATGCTCGAGCTGCCGGAGCGCTTCGCGGCGCTGCCGGTGCCGACCGTGTTCGTCTCGCACGGCCTGACGCTCACGTGGGCGCTCGAGGTCGCGCTGGCGTGCGACGTGCTGCTGGCCTCGGAGAAGGCGAAGTTCGGCCTCGTCGAGCGCGTCATCGGCCTGACCCCGACGATGGGTGGCACGCAGCGCCTCGCCGCGCGCGCCGGCGTCGCCCGCGCGAAGGAGTTCGTCTTCACCGGGGCGACCTACGACGCGGCGACCCTCGAGCGGTGGAACGTCGTCAACCGGGTCTTCGCGCCCGAGGAGCTGGACGCCGGCGTCGAAGCGTTCGTCGCTGACCTCGCGTCCGGCCCGACGCTGGCGTTCGGCGCGGCCAAGGACATCCTGCGCGAGTTCGAGGCCGGCGGCGTCCCGCAGGCCGTCGCCCGCACGACCGAGATCGCCTCGGAGCTGTTCGACACCGAGGACCTCCAGCACGGCATGGAGTCGTTCCTCACGAACGGCCCGGGGAAGGCCTCGTTCGTCGGCCGCTGACGGTTTCCCCGGTTAAGTAGGTTCTCTCTCACTTCGCGTGGGTTGCGATCCACGCGAAGTGAGGGAGAACCTCGTTCAGTCAGGCGATGACTGTACGAACGGCCTGACCGTAGAGCCGGCGGGACTGGCGCATCGCCGCCTCGATCCGTCGACAGGTGGCGGCCGGATGCGCGAGGTCCGCCCACGTCCAGCGGCTCATGCCGAGCCCCAGCTCACGCAGCCTGTCCTCGCGCCGCTTCTCGTCGACGACGAGCTGCCCCAGGTTCGCCCCCGTGTAGGGGTTGAGTCGGCCGTACTTCGACAGGCCGTCGAACTCGCCCAGGTGCCAGAAGTCCTCCCACGCGAAGTCGACGCGTCCGATCGACGTGCCATCGGCGTCGAAGTACTCGACCTGCATCCGCGGCACGGGCAGTCCGCCCATGCGGAACATGTAGAGGGATCGTGCCTCGCCGACGCTCTCGCACTGGGGTGACGCCCACACGACCGCCAGGCGGACCTTCGAGACTCCGGGCCAGCGCGCCATCCGATCGAGCCGGTCGTGCAGCTCCTCCTCACTCACCCCGCCGCCGAGCACGAGGGACGTCTGCACGAGCCCCGCCTCGACCCCGGCGACGGCAGCCGTCTCGAGTGCCGCACGCGCCGGAGCGACGAGCAGGTGGCCATCGACCTCGACGATGTCCTCGTCCGGGAGCAGACCGCCGTGGTGGACGACGTTCGCCTCGGTCCGCGCCGTGCGGTGTCCGCGCCGCGTGACGTGGACGGTGGAGAGATCGACTCCGAACGAGGCCCCGGTGTGGACGACGGCAGCCGAGTGGTGACTCAGGACGATGCCCGATGGGAGCTTGTCCTGGACGGCGAAGGCGAGCAGCCGGTGACGCTCTTCCGGGCTGAGGTCGCGATGACCGCGCGGCGCGTACGTCCCGGCGCGCAGCCGGACGATGAGTCCTTGGTGGATCGCGTCCTTGATCTGGCGGTCGCTCACGCCCCGGTCGAGGAGGTCGGCACGCAGGATGTAGCCGCCACGGTGCTGCGCGAGGGTCTCGAAGAAGGTCTCCATCCGAGCAGGGTCGACCGATCCGGACGTGCTGACCAGTGCCCTCGCGCGTGCCTGTGGACAGCGGCTGACTGAGCGTGGTTCTCCCTCACTGAGCGTGGATCGCAACCCACGCGAAGTGCGCGAGAACCTACTTAACCGGGGAAACCGGCACCGGGTCGGCGTGGACGCGGCGGGTGGTGCGGCGCTCGGACCAGAACGAGACGAGCGGGATGCAGGCCAGCACGATGATGCTGAGCATGAAGCCCCACGACCACTTCTGGCGCAGGCCGAGGCGGCCGATGATGACGATCAGGACCATGAACAGGAAGCCGTGGAGCTGGTCGATGACCAGGAAGGTGTCCTGGTTGCGCTGCCACCACGAGCCCGGGTCGTCGCTCGTGGCGAGCTTGCCGATGAAGCCGGCCATGACGATCAGGAGGTTGACGCCGACGATCGTCGCCATCACTTGGTAGGCCCGCAGCAGTCGGTCGTTCACGGCGTCAAGGCTAGCCGTCGCGACCAAGCACGATCTCGCGGGCCATGCGCCACCACATGAACAGCGCGAACGCCGCGAACACCCACCATTGCAGGCCGTAGCCGAGGTTGCGGCCACCCGCGGTCCACGAGACGTCGGTCTCGGGGACATCGGCCGGGACGAGGTCGGCCGAGACCTCCGGGTCGGTCGCGATCGCGTAGCCGGACCACAGGTCGTCGTACCCGAGCTCGTTGAGCAGCGTGGGGATGCGCACGGCGCCGATCGTGCGCTCCTGCGGGTCCCAGCCGTCGCCCGACGCGTCGCCGGGTTGCAGGACGGCGTCGAAGTCGACCTGTCCCTCGGGGACGGGGTGCGAGGTCACCGGGGTCGGCTCGGGCGCCCAGCCGCGCACCACCAGCAGCGGCGTGCCCTGCGTGGTCACGGGCGCCACGAGCCAGGCGCCGTCCTCGCCGTCCTGCTCGCGGCCGGTCACCCAGAGCTGCTCCGCGGCGGGGCGGAACGTGCCCTCGACCTCGACGGTGCGCTGGTCCTGGTCGGAGGTGAAGACCTGGTCGGGGGACCACACGTCCTCGAGCGGGGCCGCGACGACCTCACCGCGGTGATCGCGCTCCTCGGCCTGCCGGTCGTCGTAGACGCCGAGCTGCCACGTGCCCATGAACAGGCAGAACGCGATCGCCGCGATGGCGAACAGGTGCAGGCCGATGACACGGGGACCGAACCACGCCCCGAGCCCGGGCCGGTCGTTCACGCCGTGAACGGCTTGATGCCGGGGTAGAGCGGGAAGCGCTCGGCCAGCACGGCCGTGCGCTTGCGCAGCCCCTCGATGTCGATGTCGCCCGGCTGCAGCGCGCCGGCGATGATGTCGGCGACCTCGCGGAACTCGTCGGCGCCGAAGCCGCGCGTGGCCAGCGCCGGCGTGCCGATGCGCAGGCCCGACGTCACCATCGGCGGGCGGGGGTCGTTCGGGACGGCGTTGCGGTTGACGGTGATGCCGACCTCGTGGAGGCGGTCCTCGGCCTGCTGGCCGTCGAGCTCGGAGTTGCGCAGGTCCACGAGCACGAGGTGCACGTCCGTGCCGCCGCTGAGGACCTGGACGCCGGCGTCGACCGCGTCCTGCTGCAGCAGGCGCTCGGCGAGGATCCTGGCGCCCTCGATCGTGCGCTGCTGGCGCTCGGCGAACTCGGGCTCCAGCGCCATCTTGAACGCGACGGCCTTCGCGGCGATCACGTGCTCGAGCGGGCCGCCCTGCTGGCCGGGGAACACCGCCGAGCGCATCTTCTTGGCGATCGCCTCGTCGTTCGTGAGGATCGCGCCGCCACGGGGACCGCCGAGGGTCTTGTGCGTCGTGGTGGTGACGATGTGCGCGTGCGGCAGCGGGCTCGGGTGCAGGCCCGCGGCCACGAGGCCCGCGAAGTGCGCCATGTCGACCCAGAGCGTGGCACCGACCTCGTCCGCGATCGCGCGGAACGCGGCGAAGTCGAGCTGGCGCGGGTACGCCGACCAGCCGGCGATGATGACGCGGGGGGAGTGCTCGATCGCGAGGGCGCGGACCTCGTCCATGTCGACCAGGCCGGTCTCGGGGACGACGTGGTAGGCGATCGGGTTGTAGAGGCGGCCCGAGAAGTTGAGCTTCATGCCGTGCGTGAGGTGGCCGCCGTTGGCCAGGTCGAGGCCCAGGATCGTGTCGCCCGCCGTGGCGATCGCGTGCAGCGCGGCGGCGTTGGCCGAGGCGCCCGAGTGCGGCTGGACGTTGGCGTAGTCGGCGTCGAAGAGCTGCTTGAGCCGGTCGATCGCGATCTGCTCGACCTGGTCGACGAACTCGCAGCCGCCGTAGTAGCGCTTGCCGGGGTAGCCCTCGGCGTACTTGTTGGTGAGCACGCTGCCCTGCGCCTCGAGGGCGGCGACGGGAGCGAAGTTCTCCGACGCGATCATCTCGAGCGTCGTCTGCTGGCGGACCAGCTCGGCGTCGAGGAGCGCCGCGATGTCCGGATCGAAGTCGGCGAGGTGCTGGTCGTGGCTCATGGTCCCCACGATATCGCCCTGCGACGACAGCCCCGGCGGGCGGCGTCCGCGGGCGTTAATCGAAACGAAACCGGAAACGGCTCCCCCGGACATTGGCAGCGCCGCACCACGGGAGTAGCGTGCGGAGAACGCGTGTCCAGATGGTGGACACCGACAGGAGGATCGAATGATTTCTATGCGGCGACGCGCCACCGTCCTGGTCGCGGCCACCCTCGCCGGGTCGGTCTTGGCGGCCTGCGGTTCGGGCCGTGACAGCGACGACAGCGACGCGAGCCTGATCGTGGGAACCACCGACAAGGTCGTCTCCATCGACCCCGCCGGCTCCTACGACAACGGCTCGATGGCGGTGCAGACGCAGGTCTACCAGTACCTGCTGAACTTCCCGGCCGGCAGCACCGAGCTCACGCCCGACGCGGCGGAGGAGTGCGACTTCGAGAAGCCCACGCTCTACGTGTGCACGCTCAAGGACGGCCTCAAGTTCGCGAACGGCAACGAGCTCACCGCCTCCGACGTGGCGTTCTCGTTCCAGCGCATCGTCGACATCAACGACCCCAACGGCCCGGCCTCGCTGCTCGGTGCCATGAAGAAGGTCGAGGCGCGCGACGACAAGACGGTCGCGTTCACGCTCGCCGCTCCGAACGACCAGACCTTCGCCCAGACCCTCGTGACGTCGGCCGGCCCGATCGTCGACGAGGAGACGTACCCCGGCGACAAGCTGCTCGACGACGAGGCCGCCGTGAAGGCGAACGGCTTCTCCGGCCCGTACACGATCGGCGAGTACCAGAAGAACGAGCTGGCCGAGTTCACGATCAACCCCGACTACAACGGCACGTACGGCGAGCCCAAGTCGGACGTGACGATGCGCTACTACGCGGACTCGAACAACCTCAAGCTCGACGTCGAGAAGGGTGACATCGACGTCGCGTACCGCTCGCTGACCCCCACGGACATCGAGAGCCTGAAGAAGTCCGACGACGTCACGGTCCACACGGGCCCCGGCGGCGAGCTGCGCTACATCGTGTTCAACCTCAAGACGATGCCGGGCGACGACGCGAAGCAGAAGCTGGCCGTGCGCCAGGCGGCCGCCTCGCTCGTCAACCGCGAGGAGATCTCCTCGGAGGTCTACAAGGGCACGTACACGCCGGCCTGGTCGGCCGTGCCCGAGGGCCAGAACGGCGCCACCGAGGCGTTCAAGGACGTCTACGGCGACGCCCCGGACCTCGACGCCGCCAAGAAGTACCTCGCCGACGCCGGCGTCAAGACGCCCGTCACGCTCAACCTGCAGTGGAGCCCCGACCACTACGGCGGCAGCTCCGACCAGGAGTACCAGGCGGTCAAGCGCCAGCTCGAGGAGGGCGGCCTGTTCAACGTCAAGCTGCAGTCGACCGAGTGGAACACGTACTCGGAGGAGCGCGTGAAGGACGCCTACCCGGCGTTCCAGCTCGGCTGGTTCCCGGACTTCCCGGACGCCGACAACTACCTGACGCCGTTCTTCGCACCGAACAACTTCCTCCAGTCGCACTACGAGGACGACGCGATGACGAAGCTGCTCGACCAGGAGCGCACGGACGCCGACAAGGCCTCGCGCGACAAGACGATCGGCGAGATCCAGACGATGGTGGCGCAGCAGGTCCCGATCCTGCCGCTGCTCACCGGCGCCCAGGTCGCCGTCGCCGGCAAGGACGTGAAGGGCGTGAGCGACACGCTCGACGCCTCGTTCAAGTTCCGGTTCTCGACGCTGTCGAAGTAGCCGACACCACCCGGACCGGGGTCCCGGCGCGCGCACCCCGCGCGCGCCGGGGCCCCGATTCCACGTAGAGGAGTTCCCGTGACCACCGACGTCCTCGTCGCCGCCGACGCCCCGGCTCCCGAGCCGCACCGGCGCCGCGGCGGTCTCAGCCCGCTCGCGCGCTACCTGCTCATGCGCCTCGCGCTGATCATCCCCATGCTGTGGGTGCTGGTCACGCTCGTCTTCTTCCTCATGCGCGTGATCGGCGACCCGATCACCGCCGCCCAGGGCGGTCGCCTGACGCCCGCGCAGATCGCGGAGCGCAAGGCCGAGGCCGGCCTCGACCGCCCGCTGGTCGTCCAGTACCTCGAGTACCTGGGCAACGTCGTCCGCGGCGACTTCGGCACGACGCTGACCGACAACCGCGACGTCACCGACATCCTCGTCGTCAACGGCGCCGCCACGCTCGAGCTGGCCTTCTGGTCGCTCATCGTCGCGTTCGCCGTCGGCATCCCGCTGGGCCGCGTCGCCGCGCGCTACCGCGACCGGACGCCCGACGTCGCGCTGCGGCTGTTCGCGATCGTCGCGTACGCCGCCCCCGTCTTCTTCGTCGGCCTGCTGCTCAAGCTGGCCGTCGCCCCCTTCGGCTGGCCGACCTCGGGCCGCGCCTCGACGTCGACCGAGCTGGCCCTGGCCAAGGTCGACCCGCAGACGCACATCATGATCGTCGACGCGATCCTGTGGGGCGATCCCGAGTACGTCTGGGACGTCCTGCAGCACGCCGTGCTGCCCGCCCTCGCGCTCGGCCTGCTCACCGGCGGCGTCTTCCTGCGCCTCGTGCGCGTGAACATGCTGCAGACGATGCGCGCCGACTACGTCACGGCCGCCCGCGCCCGCGGCGTCAGCGAGAAGAAGGTCGAGCGCAAGCACGCGTTCCGCAACGCGCTCGTGCCCGTCGTCACCGTCATGGGCATGCAGATCGCGATGCTGCTGGGCGGCGCCGTCCTGACCGAGACCACGTTCGAGTGGAAGGGCATCGGCTACGAGCTGTCGCAGTACCTGATCCGCCGCGACTTCCTCGCCGTGCAGGGCATCGTCACCGCGATCGCCTTCATCGTCTGCATCGCCAGCTTCCTGATCGACGCCATCGTGGCGCTCGTCGACCCCCGAGTGAGGTTCTGATGCGCATTCCCGGACGCGCCGTCGTCGCGCAGTCCCACGGCCTGCAGCGCTTCATGCTGCTGCTCGGCATCGGACTCATCGTCTTCTTCGTCGTGCTGGCGATCTTCGCGCCGTGGCTCGCGCCCTACGACTTCAACCAGGTCCGCGGCGACGACGGGGCGCTGTTCGGCACCCAGCAGCCGCCGAGTGCCGACCACTGGTTCGGCACCACCGTAGGCGGCGCCGACGTGCTGTCCCGCGTCATCTACGGCGCGCGCACCGCGGTCGAGGTCATCGTGCTCGCCGTGGTCATCTCGGCCGTGGTCGGCGTCCCGCTCGGCCTGGTCTCGGGCTACGTCGGCGGCTGGCTGGACCGCGTGCTCGTCCTCGTCATGGACGCGCTCTACTCGTTCCCGTCCCTGCTGCTGGCGATCGTCGTCTCGATCGTCGTGGCCGGCGGCTCGAGCGGCGCGCTGGGCGGCATCGCCTCGGCGGCGATCTCGATCACCGTCATCTTCATCCCGCAGTACTACCGCGTGATCCGCAACGCGACGCTGTCGGTCAAGAGCGAGCCGTACGTCGACTCGGCGAAGGTCGTGGGCGTCCGCACGCCGCGCATCCTGCGCCGCCACGTGCTGTCCAACGTCTCGCAGACGCTGCCCGTCATCGCGACGCTCAACGCCTCCGAGGCCATCCTCATGCTGGCCGCGCTGGGCTTCCTGGGCTTCGGCATCGAGCCGTCCGCGGCCGCCGAGTGGGGCTACGACCTCAACAAGGCCATGCCGGACGCGACGAACGGCATCTGGTGGACCGGCACGTTCCCGGGCCTGGCGATCGTCCTGGTCGTGCTCGGCGTGACGCTGCTGGGCGAGAGCCTCAACGACATCACCAACCCGCTGCTGCGCGCGCGGGCGGCCGACGGCGGCGCGAGCGAGCTCGAGGTCGAGCTGGCCGACGACGTCGCGCCGACCGAGGTCGAGGCGGACGTGGACGCCGCCCCCGTCGCGGCGAGTGACGGTCACCGGCAACGGACGGTGCTGTCGCTGTCGGACCTGAGGATCACGTTCGGCACGGACGCCGGGCAGGTCGTCGCGGTCGACGGCGTGGGCTTCGACGTCGCCCCGGGCGAGGTCGTCGCGATCGTGGGCGAGTCCGGCTCGGGCAAGTCCGTCACCTCGCGCGCCGTCATGGGCCTGCTGCCGAACACCGCGAAGGTCAGCGGCTCGGCGGTCCTGCACACCGAGGACACGAGCGAGCGCGAGCTCATCGGCATGGCGCCGACCCAGCTGCGGCCCATCCGCGGCGACGAGATCTCGATGATCTTCCAGGAGCCCGGCACCGCGCTCGACCCGGTCCGCACGGTCGGCTGGCAGCTCGTCGAGGCGATCCGCGCGCACCGCGACGTCAGCAGGTCCGAGGCCCGCGAGCGCGCCATCGAGCTGCTCGAAGCCGTCGGCCTGCCCGATCCGCAGCAGCGCGTCGACTACTACCCCCACCAGCTGTCCGGCGGGCAGAAGCAGCGCGTCGTCATCGCGATCGCGATCGCGTGCGATCCCGACGTGATCGTCGCGGACGAGCCGACGACGGCCCTCGACGTGACGGTCCAGGCCGCGATCCTCGAGCTGCTGCTCGACCTGCGCGACCGCCTCGGCACCGCGATCGTCCTCATCACGCACAACATGGGCGTCGTCGCCGACATCGCCGACCGCGTCGTGGTGATGTACCGCGGCAGCATCGTCGAGCAGGCGCCGGTCGACCAGCTGTTCGCGGCGCCCGCGCACCCGTACACGCGCGCGCTGCTCGGCGCCGTGCCCCGCTTGGGCCTGACGGCCGAGACCTCCCGCGGTCCCGCGCCGCTGCAGGACGCGCCCGTCGTGCTGGACCTCGAGGACATCGTCGTGGAGTTCCCCGGCGGCTGGGGCGAGCCGGTCTTCCGCGCCGTCGACCAGGTCAGCCTGCAGGTGCACCGCGGCGAGGTCCTCGGCCTCGTGGGCGAGTCCGGCTCGGGCAAGTCCACGCTCGGCCGCACCGCGGTCGGCCTGCAGCAGCCGACGTCGGGCATCGTCCGCGTCGGCGGCGAGGTCGTCTCGGGACTGAGCGACGCCGAGCTGCGGCCGTTCCGCAGCCGCTTCGGCTTCGTGTTCCAGGACCCGGCCGCATCGCTCAACCCGCGCATGTCGATCCTGGACTGCATCGCCGAGCCGCTGCGCGTCCACACCGACATGACCGACGCGCAGGTGACCGAGAAGGTGCGCTCGCTGCTCGACTCGGTCGAGCTGCCGCGCGACTTCGCCGAGCGGTTCCCGCACGAGCTGTCCGGCGGCCAGCGCCAGCGCATCAACCTCGCGCGGGCCCTGGCGCTCGACCCCGACCTGCTGATCGCGGACGAGCCGACCTCGGCGCTCGACGTCTCGGTGCAGGCGCGCGTGCTTGAGCTGTTCGTCGAGCTGCAGCAGCGCCTGCAGTTCGCGTGCCTGTTCATCACGCACGACCTGGCGGTCGTCGACACGCTGGCGAACCGCGTGGCGGTCATGCAGAAGGGCCGGCTCGTCGAGCTCGGCCCGCGCGAGCAGGTGCTGCGCAACCCCACGCAGGACTACACGCGCAGCCTCATCGCCGCGGTGCCCGTGCCGGACCCGGCCGAGCAGCGCCGCCGTCGCGCGGCGCGCGGCGACCTGCTGACCGGGGCGTGAGCGGGCTGGAGCGTCAGTCCCGGTCCCAGGCGGCGACCTGGGCTCGGCGCTCCAGCCCCAGCTTCGCCAGGACGGTGGAGACGTAGTTCTTGACCGTCTTCTCGGACAGGAAGAGGGCGTCGGCGATCTCGCGGTTGGACTTGCCCTCGCGCAGCTCATCGAAGACCTTGCGCTCCTGCGCGGTGAGGTCGGCGAGCGGGTCGGGCCGGCTCTGGCGGCGCAGGCGCTCCAGCACGGCGTGCGTGACGGCGGGGTCGAGCAGCGACTGGCCGGCGGCCACCCGCTGCACCGCGTCGACGAGGTCGTTGCCGCGGACCTGCTTGAGGACGAACCCGGACGCGCCGGCCATGATCGCCTCGAACAGCGCCTCGTCGTCCTCGTAGGACGTGAGGATCAGCACGGCGATCGACTTCGTGCGCAGGCGGATGCTGCGGCACAGGTCGATGCCCGATCCGTCGGGCAGGCGGGCGTCCAGCACGGCCACGTCGGGCCGCGTCTCGGCGATGCCGGTCGCGGCCTCGGCGACGGTGCCGGCCTGACCGACCACCTCGATCGCCTCGGAGTCCTCCAGCAGGTCGGCGACGCCGCGGCGCACCACCTCGTGGTCGTCCAGCAGGAAGACGCGGATCTTGTCGGTCACGGGAGCACCCTACTGACCGAGGCCGCCGTCGAGGACGGGTCGCGCAACGGGGCCCGCCACGTCAGGTGCGTGCCCACGCCGTCAGGACCCGGCCCGACGTCGAGGCGGCCACCGAGGTGCTCGGCCCGCGCCCGCAGGTTGGCCAGCCCGCTGGCCGGCACGCTGTCGCCCATGCCGACGCCGTCGTCGACGATCTCGGCCACGAGCGCGTCGTCGCCGACCGTCACGCTGAGTCGCACGTGCGAGGCCCGCGCGTGGCGCACGACGTTGGCGATGGCCTCGTTCATGACCGCGTGAAGGTCGCTGCGGACGCCGATGTCGAGCTGGGCGAGGTCGCCCGTCACCTCGATCTCGGGCTCGAAGCCCAGGGGAGCGGCGGAGGCCCGCAGCAGGCGGGTCAGCCGCGCGCCGTCGGTGGCGGCGTCCGAGCCGAGCGCGAAGATCGCGCCGCGCACGTCGGCGATCGCGCGGTCGACGTCGTCGACGGCCTGCGAGGCGCGCTCCGACCACGGCGCGTCGACGTGACGCGAGAGGCGGTCCATCGAGAGGCCGACGGCGAAGAGCCGGCCGATGACGAGGTCGTGCAGGTCGCGCGCGATCCGGTTGCGGTCCTCGACGACGGCCATCCGGGCGAGCTCGGCGCGCGTGTGCGCGAGCTCGTCGAACAGGCGGGCGTTCGCGATCGCGGTGCCGGCGACGGCCGCGAGACCCGTGACGATGCGCTCGTCGTCGACGGAGAAGCCGCCCTCCTTCTCGGCGAGGTACAGGTCGCCGAAGACGCGTCCGTTGACCCGCAGCGGCACACCGAGGAACGCGCCCATCGGCGGGTGGTTCGGCGGGAAGCCGATCGAGGACGGGTGCGCGGCGACGTCGTCCAGCCGCACCGGGGCGCCCTGGCGCAGCACGACCGCGAGCACGCCGAGTCCGCGCGGGCGCTGGCCGATCGCCTCCTCGGTCTCCTCGTCCACGCCGTCGGTGATGAACTCGACGAGGCCGTCGGCGGGATCGCTGCCGAGGATCCCGAGCGCGGCGTACCGCGCGCCGGTGAGCTCGCGGGCCTGCGCCGTGATGCGGCGCAGCAGGGTCTCGAGCTCGAGCTCGGAGGTCACCGCGACCGCGGCGTCGACCACCTGCTCCCAGCGTCCGTCTTCTCGGTCCACGCGCCCACCGTAGCGCCGGCCTCAGGACGGAGGTCCCGAGAACTCGTGACGTTCGACCCTGTCGCCAACGGCCTCGCTTGGCGACACTGGAGATGTCAGAAAGGAACAGTCCGATGAGCACCAACACCATCGTCGTCGGCATCGACGAGACTCCCGCCGGAGCGGCTGCCCTGTCGTGGGCGGCGCGCGAGGCGGAGCTGCGCGATGCCGAGCTCAAGATCGTGCACGTGTGGCAGATCGACGCGGCCGTCGCCATGGCCGGGGCCGAGGTCCCGTGGATGGCCTACGAGACCGATGCCCGCTCCAACGCCGCCCGCTGGGTCGCCGACACGATCGGCGCCGAGGATGCGCAGGGACGCCCCCGTCGCATCGACGTCGTGCAGGGCGCACCGGGCCCCACCCTGGTCGAGGCGTCGCGTGGCGCGTCGATGCTCGTGGTCGGCACGCGCGTGCACACCGGCATCAGCCGGGTCCTGTTCGGCTCCGTGAGCCACTACTGCCTCACGCACGCCCAGTGCGTCGTGGTCGCGGTCCCCACGCCGGCCACGACGGAGGAGATCACCACCGAGTCGGCGGACGACCTCGTGCGTCACTGACTCCCCGACCGTGGCCCGGGAGACCGCACCTTTCCCCGGGCCACTCCGCGGCGGGATCCGCATCCCCCCGACGCATCCCGCTGCGCACGAGCCCCGGCGACCTCAGGTCGCCGGGGCTACGTTCGTCCCATGATCGAGCGCGTCCGGGGGCTGGCCTCGTCGGCGATCTTCGCCCGCGTCGCAGGACCCGAGGGCGCCGGGCGCCGTGACCGCATCCACGGCACCCCCGGCCCCCGGCGGTTCTCGCCCGCCGACCCGATCTGGCGCGTGCATGCCGATCCGTCGATGTTCGTCGGCGGGATCCGCGCGCTGCTGCTCCAGTCGCTGCATCCGCTGGCGATGGCCGGCGTCGACCAGCACTCCGGCTTCCGCGGCGACCCGTGGGGACGCCTGCAGCGCACGAGCGGCTTCATCGCCGAGACCACGTTCGCCACGACGGCGCACGCCGATCGCGCGATCGTGGCGGTGCGCCGCATCCACGAGCGGGTCACCGGCGAGACCGAGGACGGCCTCGCGTACGCGGCGTCCGACCCGCACCTGCTGCGCTGGGTCCACGTCGCCGAGATCGACTCGTTCCTGCGGGCGCACGACCGCTACGGCGCCCGGCCGCTGACCCCGCCGGAGCGGGACGTCTACGTCGCCCAGACGGCGGTCACCGCGCGCCTGCTGGGCGCGCGCGACGTCCCGCAGTCCGTGGCCGAGCTGGACGAGGTCATCGCGGCGTACCGGCCCGAGCTGCGCACCACGCCCGCCGCCCGCGCGGCCGCGCGGTTCCTGCTCGTGCACCCGCCCGTGCCGCTCGCCGTCCGCGCGCCGTACGGGCTGCTGGCGGCCGCCGCCGTGGGCCTGCTGCCGCGGTGGGCGCGCCTGCCGCTGCGGCTGCCCTGGCTGCCGCTGACCGAGGCGACGGCCGTCCGTGCCGGTGGCGTGGCGGTCACCCGGGCGATCGGCTGGGCGATGACGCCGCCGTCGCGCTCGTGATGTCGATCGGCCCGAACCGCGACAGTATGGGACACGACCCCTCTCACCCCTAGGAGTGATCAGTCGTGAAGAAGCTCACCCTGCTGGCCGCCGTCGGCGTCGGATACGTCCTCGGCACGCGCGCCGGCCGCGGCCGCTACGAGCAGATCAAGCAGCAGGCCGAGAAGGTCTGGAGCAACGACGCCGTCCAGTCCACGGTCCACAAGGCCCAGGACACGGCGAAGTCCACCGGCTCGGACGTCGGCCACCGCGTCGCGGACACCGCCAAGGACGTCAGCGGCACCGTCGCTGGCAAGGCGAAGGACGTCGGCGGGTCGGTCACGGACAAGGTCAAGTCGGTCGGCCACTCCAAGGACGACTCCTCGAGCACCTCCGCCTCGGGCACCGGCACCACGACCGGCCTGTCCACCGACGCCGAGGCGCCCGCCTACAGCACGAGCTCGGAGGGCCTGCGCGCCGACGCGGCTGCGGCCGACGCCCGCGCGCCGTTCGACATCGACGAGGCCGGCTCCGACGACCTGTCCGGCGCGCCGAACCCCTTGAGTGACGAGAACAAGGACGCGCGCGCCTGATGCGCCTGCGGATCTTCACCGAGCCCCAGCAGGGTGCCTCGTACGACGACCTGCTCGCGGTGGCGCAGGAGGCCGAGACGCTCGGCTTCGACGCGTTCTTCCGTTCGGACCACTACCTGGCGATGGGCGGCGACGGGCTCCCCGGCCCGAGCGACGCCTGGATCACGCTCGCCGGCCTCGCGCGCGACACCTCCACGATCCGCCTCGGCACGCTCGTCACGAGCGCCACGTTCCGGCTCCCCGGACCGCTCGCGATCAGCGTCGCCGGGGTCGACCGGATGAGCGGCGGCCGCGTCGAGCTCGGGCTCGGCGCCGGCTGGTTCGACGCCGAGCACCGCGCCTACGGCATCCCCTTCGCCGACACGCCCGAGCGGTTCGACCGGCTCGAGGAGCAGCTCGAGATCATCACGGGGCTGTGGAGCGACACGAGCGGGTCGTACTCCTTCCGCGGGCAGCACTACAAGCTCGAGGACTCCCCGGCGCTGCCGAAGCCGGCTCAGGACCGGCTGCCGGTGATCATCGGCGGCAAGGGCAAGCGCCGCACCCCGGCCCTGGCCGCGCGCTTCGCCGACGAGTTCAACATCCCGTTCGAGTCCGTCGAGTTCACGCAGAGGCAGTTCGGCCGGGTGCGGGCCGCGTGCGAGGACGCCGGGCGCGACCCCGACTCGCTGGTCTACTCCAACGCGCTCGTGCTGTGCGCGGGACGGGACGAGGCCGAGATCGCCCGACGGGCCGCGGCGATCGGCCGCGAGGTCGACGAGCTGCGCGAGAACGGCCTGGCCGGCACGCCCGGCGAGATCGTCGAGAAGCTCGGCACGTACGCCGAGGCGGGCTCCTCGCGGGTGTACCTGCAGGTGCTCGACCTGGCCGACCTGGATCACCTGCGCCTGGTCGCCGAGGACGTGCTGCCGCACGTCTGAGCACGGTTAATCACAACCGTGTGATTTATCCACACCCTTGCGCACAGGTGGGGAAAACCGGACGAGTTTCGCACAGGGGTTCGGATCTCCCCACCTGCGCTCAGGAGGGACTCAGGTCGAGCGTCCCGCGCTCCATCTCGCGGGTGAGCGCCGTCAGGAACTCGACCACCGCGGGGCGTGCCTCGGCCGGCACGGCGGCCGCGATCCGCTTCATCCGCTCGTGCATGTCGGCCAGGTGCGTGGCCATCTCCCGCCGCGCCTGCTCGGTGGGCACGAGCAGCACCGACCGGCGGTCGCGCGGGTGCGGCACCCGCTCGAGATGGCCGCTCGCGACGAGCCGGTCCACCAGCACCGTCACCGCGGCCGTCGTGATGCCCAGGTGATCGGCCAGCCGGCGGGGCGTGACGCCCGGCAGCTCGGCGGACTCGCCGCGCTCGGCCTCCTCGACCACCCGGATGACATGGCGCAGCGAGCGCAGGTCGGTCGGGTTCACGCGCATCGCGCCGCTCAGGCGCGTGCGCATCTCCCGATCGGCCCGGACGAGCTCACGGACGGCGCGCAGCAGGTCGCGCTCGTCGGTCGTGTAGTCGGGGGCCACCGGGGTACGTGGGGAACGAGACGACGGCACCGATCCATCGTACGACGTATTTCGACAAGTTGATTACTAGACGACTTAGCAATATCGTTTCGAGGGTCACCAGGAGGACCCATGGAGCCAGTGCTCGACTCGTCGCGTGCCGCGACCGGTGCCGACGACGGCCCGGCGCCACCACGCCTGCCCGACCGGCTGCCCCCGGGCGATCCCCGAGACCTGGTGGTCCTGCTCGACGAGCACGGCCGCCCGAACGGATCCGCGCCGCGCGAGTCCGTGCACGACCACGACACCCGGCTGCACCTGGCGTTCTCGTGCTACCTGGTCGACGAGGCCGGGCGCGTGCTGCTGACCCGGCGCAGCCTGGGCAAGCGGTCGTGGCCCGGCGTCTGGACCAACTCGTTCTGCGGACACCCCCGCCCGGGGGAGGACCTGACCGACGCCGTGCGCCGGCACGGCCGCGGCGAGCTCGGCCTCGAGCCGAGGGACGTCACCGCCGTGCTGCCCGACTTCGCGTACCGCGCGGTCGACGCCTCCGGCATCGTCGAGAACGAGGTGTGCCCCGTGTTCACCGCCCGTGCCGGCGACGAGCTGCGTCCGCACCCGGACGAGGTCGCCGAGACGCGGTGGGTGGGGCTGGACGAGCTGCGCGAGACCGTGCGCGTCGCGCCGTGGGCCCTCAGCCCGTGGCTCGTCGAGCAGGTCGCCGCGCTCGACGAGGCGGATGCGTGGCACCTCCTGCACCCCGACGAGGAGATCGCCTCATGAGCCTCCAGTCCGAGATCGACGCACTGGTGCACTCGGGGGACGTCCCCGCCCTGGCGCGCGACCACGCCGCGCTGCTGACCGCCCTCGAGCTCGGCAGCTCGGGCGGCAAGCGCTTCCGGCCCTGGCTCGTCACCACGGTCCACGCCGCACTCCGCGGGACGCAGCCGGCCGAGGTCGTCGACGCCGTCGCGGCCGCGACCGAGCTGCTGCACACCGCGTTCGTCATCCACGACGACGTCATCGACCACGACGACACCCGGCGGGGCCGGCCCAGCGTGCCGGGGTGGTTCCGCGCCGACGCGGCCGACCTGGGCGTGGCCTCCGAGGAGCGCGACACGTACTCGCGCGCCGGGGCGATCCTCGCGGGCGACCTCGCGCTGAGCGCCGCGATCCGGGCCGTCGCCACGAGCGGCGCCGACCCGGCCACCACCCGTCGCCTGCTCGACCTGCTCGACGCGACGCTGCACGCCTCGGCCGCCGGCGAGCTGGCCGACGTGCGCCTCGCCCTGTCCGCCGAGCTGCCCGGCGCCGAGGAGGCGCTCGCCGTCTCGGAGCAGAAGACCGCCGCCTACTCCTTCGTCCTGCCGATGCAGGCCGGCGCCGTGCTGGCGGGCGTCGACGAGTCCGTCGTGGGGTCGCTCGGCGAGATGGGCCGCGCGCTCGGCATCGCCTTCCAGCTGTGCGACGACCTCCAGGGCGTCTTCGGCGACCCCGCCGTCACGGGCAAGGACCGCCTCGGCGACCTGCGCGAGGGCAAGCGGACGCCGCTCATGGTGCACGCCGCCTCCACCGCCGAGTGGTCGCGGATCGCGCCGCACCTGGGCGATCCCGAGCTCGGCGAGTCCACCGCGGCGACCGTGCGCGAGGCGCTCGAGGCCTGCGGGGCGCGCGGCTTCGTCGAGGACCTCGTCTCGCAGCACCTCGTCGCGGCCGCCGACGTCGCGACCCGCTTGGGCCTGGAGCGCTCGCTGCTCGATCCGCTCGTGGAGCAGGCGTGGGGCGTCGCCCCCGCGTGTCAGGCGGGCGCCGCGTGAACCCCGAGCCCTACGAGCTGTACGACACCGTCGCCGAGGGCGCGGCGGCGCTCGTCATCAAGCGCTACTCGACCTCGTTCTCACTGGCGTCACGGCTGCTCGCCGAGCCCGTGCGCACCCGAGTCTGCAACATCTACGCGCTGGTCCGGGTGGCCGACGAGATCGTGGACGCGCCCCGCCCGCACGGTGAGCGCGCCCAGCAGGAGCGACTGCTCGACTCGCTGCAGTCCGAGGTCCACGACGCGCTGCGCACCGGGCACAGCGCGAACCTCGTCGTGCACGCGTTCGCCCGGACCGCCCGCGCGTGCGGCATCGGCACCGAGCTGATCGACCCGTTCTTCGCCTCGATGCGCACCGACCTGGTCCGCACCGAGCACGACCGCGCGAGCTTCGAGACGTACGTCTACGGCTCCGCCGAGGTGGTCGGGCTCATGTGCCTGCGCGCGTTCCTGGTGGACCAGCCCGACCCGCAGGGCCGGTACGACGAGCTCGCCGACGGGGCGCGCCGCCTCGGGGCCGCGTTCCAGAAGGTCAACTTCCTGCGCGACCTCGGCGACGACAACGACGACCTCGGTCGCAGCTACCTCCCCGGCCTGCACCCGGACCGCTTCGACGTCACGGTGCGCGACGAGCTGCTCGACGACATCGAGGCCGATCTGGCCGCGGCGGCCGCCGTGATCCCGCGCCTGCCCGCCGGCAGCCGGCGCGCCGTCGCCGCGGCGCACGCGCTGTTCGCCGAGCTGGCCCGGCGCCTGCGAGCGACCTCGCCCGAGGAGATCCGCGCGCACCGCGTGCGGGTGCCCGCCCGGACGAAGGCGCGCGTCGTGGCGCGCGCGGTGGCGGTGGGGGTCTCGTGAGGCGCGCCGTCGTGATCGGCGGCGGGATCTCCGGACTCGCCACCGCGGCACTGCTGGCGAACGACGGCTGGTCCGTCGACCTGCTCGAGCAGCGCGACCAGCTCGGGGGCCGCGCGGGCAGCTGGAGCAGCGACGGCTTCCGGTTCGACACCGGCCCGTCCTGGTACCTCATGCCCGAGGTCTTCGACCACTTCTTCCGGCTGCTGGGAACCACCGCGCAGGAGCAGCTCGACCTCGTGCGGCTCGATCCGGGCTACCGGGTGTACTTCGAGGGCGAGGAGGCCCCGGTCGACGTGCTCGCCGGCCGCGACGAGAACGTCGCGCTGTTCGAGTCGATCGAGCCGGGCGCCGGACGGGTCCTGGAGGACTACTTGGACTCCGCGGCCGACACGACCACGATGGCGGTCGACCACTTCCTCTACACGAGCTTCGACCGGCCCGCGAACCTCGTGCACCCGCAGATCCTCCGGCGGCTGCCGAAGTTGGGGACGCTGCTCGGGCGCTCGCTCGACTCGTACGTGGCGGCGCGCTTCGACGACCACCGGCTGCGGCAGATCCTGGGCTACCCGGCGGTCTTCCTGGGCTCCTCGCCCGCGCGGACGCCGAGCATGTACCACCTGATGAGCTCGATGGACCTCGAGGACGGCGTGCTCTACCCGCAGGGCGGCTTCTCGACGCTCATCGACGCGATCGCCGGCCTCGCGCGCGACCGCGGAGTCCGGATCCGCACGGGGGCCACCGTGACCCAGGTCGACACGCACGAGGAGGGGCGCCGGGCGCGCGTCACGGGCGTGACCTTCCGGACCGAGGACGGCGTCGAGAGCCTCGACGCCGACGTCGTGGTGGGCGCCGCCGACCTGCACCACCTCGAGACGCGGCTGCTGCCGTCGCACCTGCAGACCTACCCCGAGTCGTACTGGCGGCGCCGCGACCCCGGTCCCGGTGCCGTGCTGGCCTACCTGGGCGTCCGAGGCCGGCTGCCCGAGCTGGCGCACCACACGATGTTCTTCACGCGGGACTGGGAGACGAACTTCCAGGACGTCCTCGGGCGGCCGGGCCGGGTCCCGGATCCGGCTTCGTCCTACGTCTGCCGGCCCTCGGCGACCGACCCCTCCGTGGCGCCCGAGGGCGACGAGAACGTGTTCATCCTCGTCCCCGTGCCGGCCGACGTCACCCTCGGCCACGGTGGCGTCGACGGCAACGGCGACCCGGCCGTCGAGGCCGCCGCCGATGCCGCGATCGCGCAGATCTCGCAGTGGGCGGGCATCCCCGACCTCGCCGAGCGCATCACCGTCCGGCGCACCGTGGGGCCGGGGGACTTCGCCGCGGACCTGAACGCCTGGTCCGGCGGCGCGCTGGGGCCGGCGCACACCCTGCGGCAGAGCGCGTTCCTGCGTGGGCGCAACGTCTCGCGTCACGTGCAGGGCCTGATGTACGCCGGATCCAGCACGATCCCGGGCATCGGCCTGCCCATGTGCCTCATCAGCGCCGAGCTCGTCCTGAAGCGACTCCGCGGCGACCGATCGGCCGGTCCGTCCCAGGAGCCCCACGAATCACACGGGGCGACTACGGTGTTCGCGTGAGCTGGCTCTACCTGCTGAGCATCTGGATCCCCGGACTGTGCATGGTCCTCGTCGACCACCGGTGGCGCCTCTTCATGTTCCGCCGTCCCCTGCACGGGTTGGTCGCCCTGCTCGTCGGGTTCGTGTTCTTCCTGGCGTGGGACATCGTGGCGATCGAGCTGGGCGTGTACGTCCGCGGCGAGTCCGACGCGATGACCGGCGTCGAGCTGGCCCCCGAGCTGCCGCTCGAGGAGATCTTCTTCATCCTGTTCCTGTGCTACGTCGCGGGCGTCTTCTTCGGGATGTTCAACCGGCTGATGAGCTGGGAGGGTGATGAGCGATGAGCTACCTCGGACTGGTGCTGACGTTCGTCGCCCTGACCCTGCCCGTGCTGGCGATCGCGGTCGCGACGCGCCGCCCCGACGGGCGCTGGTGGGCGTCCGTCGGCCTCACGATCGTCACGCTGATGGCGCTGACGGCGATCTTCGACAGCCTCATGATCGCCGCCGACCTCTTTCGCTTCGACGAGTCCGCGCTGACCGGCATCCACATCGGGCTGGCACCGCTGGAGGACTTCGCCTGGCCGATCGCGGCGGGCATCCTGATCCCCTCGACGATGCTGCTCCTCACGACGCCGCCGCGCTCGGCGCCCAGGCGCCGGGCGCGGGACGCGGCGTGAGCACCGCGGGCCAGGTCCTGGCCTCGTCGCGCCCGCTCTCCTGGATCAACACCGCGTTCCCGTTCGGCGCCGCCTACCTGCTCGCCGGCGGCGGCCTCGACGCCGCGTTCTGGCTGGGCTGCCTGTACTTCCTCGTCCCGTACAACCTGCTGATGTACGGCGTGAACGACGTCTTCGACTACGAGTCCGACCTACGCAACCCCCGCAAGGGCGGCGTCGAGGGGATCGTGCTCGACCGGCGCATCCACGCCGTCACGATCCGGTCGGCGATCGTGTCGAACCTGCCGTTCGTCGTCGCGCTCGCGGTGCTGGGCTCGACGGTCTCGAACCTCGTCCTGGCGATCAGCGTCTTCGCGGTCGCCGCGTACTCCGTGCCCGTCCTGCGGTTCAAGGAGCGACCGTTCCTGGACTCGATCACCTCCAGCACGCACTTCGTGAGCCCCGCCGTCTACGGCCTCGCCCTCGCCGACGCGCGCGGCGGCTCGGTCGACGTCGACGTGACGGTCGTCGCCGCCCTGGTGGGATTCTTCGCGTGGGGCGTCGGCTCGCACGCGTTCGGTGCTGTGCAGGACGTCATGGCGGATCGAGCGGCGGGGATCGGCTCCATCGGCACCGCGCTCGGTGCGCGGGCCACGACGTGGTTCGCGCTGGTCGCGTACGTCGCCGGTGGGCTGTGCCTGCTCGCGCTGCCGTGGCCCGGGACGCTCGCGGCGGTCCTCGCGATCCCCTACGTCGTCAACATCGCGCCGTACCTGTCGATCACCGACGAGACCTGCGAGCGCGCGAACGCGGCGTGGCGCCGGTTCCTGTGGCTGAACTTCGCCACCGGCTTCCTCGTGACGCAGCTGCTGATCTGGATCACCGTGCGCTGATCAGCGGCCGAGGCGGTGCTGCCAGCGCTCCCACGGCGGGCTCACGGCCCAGTTGAGGCGCAGCGTCGTGACGGCGCGCGCCATCCGGCGGCGCAGCTGCGCCATCCCGCGCACCGAACGCCCCGAGACGCCCACGCCGAGCCGGCGGTCGTAGCGGATGACGGCCGTGGGTCCCAGCGCGAAGGCGAGGTCCATGTCGTCGTGCACGTCGTCGAAGCGGTGCACGCGGTCGCGCACACGCTCCCAGCTGGTACGGCGCACGGCCATGCTCGAGCCCCACAGCGGCGTGTGCCCGAGCGCCAGGTGCGTCAGGACGTAGTACGCGCCGAGGTAGCCCAGCAGCGCGATCCGCCGCACCACCGGCGGCAGGTCGTGGAAGTGGCCCGGGCCCGTGACGGCGTCGACGCGGGGGTCGGCCATGGCGCGCCCGACCTGCTCGATCCAGTCCGGTCCGGGACGCGAGTCGGCGTCGAGGCGGGCGATGACGTCGCCGCCCGCCGCGTCGTAGCCGGCGGCGGCGGCCGGCGGGATGCCCAGGTGCGGCTCGCGGACCACACGGGCACCGTGGGCCCTGGCGACCTCGACGGACCGGTCGGTGCAGCCGTTGTCGACCACGACGACCTCGTCCGGCGCGACGGTCTGGCGGGCGAGCAGGCCAAGGCAGACGCGCAGCTCGTCGGCGTCGTCGTGGACGGGGATCACGACCGAGATCGACAGCGTCACGGGCGCGGCTCCGCGGCCGACGTGCGGCTGACGAGGAGGGCGGCCACCACCGCGCCGACGGCTCCGGCGGCCAGGTCACCCACGGTGTCGTCGTAGCCGACCTGGATGCGCTCGTCGACCCAGGTGTGGCCGATCCACTCGAGGAACTCCCACACGACGGCCAGCGTCACGGCCGCCCCGGCGGTGACGACGAACGTGCCGAGCCGCGGGCGCTCGAGGCGGACGTCGTCGTGGTGCGTCAGCGCGCCGGCGCGGACGAGGACCTGCCACGTCACGGCGCCGATCAGGCCCGTGGCCGCGCCGTGCACGACGAGATCGAGTCCCGGAACGGCCAGGTACCAGTCGAGCAGGGCCGCCCACCCGGCGATCAGCAGGGTCGCGCAGTACGTGACGTCCAGCCACGCGGAGGTGCCGAGCGCGCGCGGGATGAACAGCGCGCCCAGCACCAGGAAGAACAGCGCGAACCCCACCCAGCCGTCGAGGATCGTCGCGCCGAGGACGCTGACGAGGCCGGCCGCACGCAACGTGTCGGACGGCAGCAGCGGCATTCGGTCATCCTACTGAGCGACACCCGCGCGCCCGGGTGTGGACGGGCGGGCGCGCGGGTGCGGTCGGTGGTGCGTCAGCGGCGCGGGGTGCCGGGGTCGCCGTCGACCCGGTCCGTGTGACCGGCCGCCGGGGGCGCCGCGTCGACGTCCTTGATCCGCGTGCCCTGGTGCTCCTCGCCGTGGTGGTCCTCGATGACCGTCTCGCGGCGCTCGCCCGTACGGTTCTCGTCCGTGCGCCGATCGCCCGTACGGCCGTCGGCGTCCACGTCCGGGTCGATCTCGTCGGCCTTCGAGAGATGGTGCTCCGCGTGCTGCTGCTTCTCGGCGGCCTCGTGCTGCAGGTCCTTGGCCTGACGCTCCAGGCGCTCGGCCTCGAGGCGGGCCTTCTCGGCGTCGGCCGTGGCTGCCGCAGCGGTGGCCTCGGTCTGGCGCGCGTGGACGGTGGCCTGGCGGCCCTCGTCGCGCAGGCGCTGCGCCTCCTCGCGGTGCTTGGCCTCCTGCTCGAGGCGCCGCTTCTCCTTGGCCTTGCGGCCAGCGGTGAGTGCGTAGATGAGCCCGGCCAGCAGCAACAGCGCGACGACAGCGATGAGGACCCAGACCCAGGTGTCGACGTTGTCCATGATGTTCACCTCCGCGGGCACGGCTGCGTCGGTCAACGCGGGGCGCCGGTGCCCTCAGTCCTTGGTACCGCCATTCGGGCGAAGCCGCAGGTCGGAGAGCGTGGGAACCCTCCGCTCGGGCGCGGTCTTGACCTTGACCCTGCGTCAGGGCTGCACGCTCCTGTCATGACCATCGACCGAGCCATCGAGATCTCCGGGCTCGCCAAGTCCTACGGGGAGAACGCCGTCCTCAGGGGCGTGGACCTGACCGTCCGCACCGGCTCCGTCCACGCCCTCCTCGGCTCCAACGGCGCCGGCAAGACCACGCTCGTGAGGATCCTCGCGACCCTGCTCGCGGCGGACGGCGGCACCGCCGTCGTCCACGGACACGACGTCGCCACCGATCCGGCCGCCGTCCGGGCGGCCATCAGCCTGACCGGGCAGTTCGCCGCGGTCGACGAGATCCTCACGGGTCGCGAGAACCTCGTGCTCGTCGCGCAGCTGCGTCACCTGCCCGATCCCGGCGGCACCGCCCAGGAGCTGCTCGCCCGGTTCGACCTGGCCGACGCGGCCGATCGACGCGTGGCGACCTACTCCGGCGGGATGCGCCGTCGCCTGGACATCGCCATGAGCCTCGTCGGCGACGCCCCCGTGCTGTTCCTCGACGAGCCGACGACCGGGCTGGACCCCCGGTCGCGCCTCGCGGTCTGGGCGACCGTCCGCGGGCTCGCGGAGCGCGGGACCACCGTCCTGCTGACCACCCAGTACCTCGACGAGGCCGAGCAGCTCGCCGACCGGATCTCGATCCTGCACGACGGCCGCATCATCGCCGACGGCACCCTCGCCGACCTCAAGCGGCTGCTGCCCCCGGCGAAGGTCGAGTACGTCGAGAAGCAGCCCACCCTGGAGGAGATCTTCCTCAGCATCGTCACCCCCGAGGAGCACTCGTGAACGCCCTGACCCGGTCCGACACCGCCGTCCTGCTGAAGCGCAGCCTGCGCCACATCGCGCGCAGCCCCGACACGATCGTCACCAGCGCGATCACCCCCATCGTGATGCTGCTGCTGTTCGTCTACGTCTTCGGCAGTGCCATCGACACCGGGAGCGGTCCCGGCGAGGGCAACTACGTGAACTACCTGCTGCCGGGAATCCTGCTCATCACCGTGGCCTCCGGTGTCGCGTACACCTCCTACCGGCTGTTCCTGGACGTGTCCGGGGGGATCTTCGAGCGGTTCCTGTCCATGCCGATCGCTCGACCCGCGGTGCTGTGGGGCCACGTGCTGACCTCACTCGTCGCGAACGTGGTCTCGCTCGTCCTCGTCGTCCTGGTCGCCCTGCTGATGGGCTTCCGCTCGGGCGCGGGCGTCCTCGCGTGGCTCGGGGTGGCCGGCCTCCTCGTGCTGTTCACCCTGGTCCTGACCTGGGGAGCGGTCAGCGCCGGGCTCGCGGCCACGTCGGCGGACGGCGCGGGGGCGTTCGCGTACCCCCTGCTGTTCCTGCCGTTCCTGAGCTCGGCCTTCGTCCCCACCGACGGCATGCCCGGACCCGTCCGGTGGTTCGCGGAGCACCAGCCCGTCACGCCGATCGTCGACACGGTCCGTGGCCTCTACGCCGAGCAGCCCGTCGGGCAGCAGGGGTGGATCGCGCTGGCGTGGTGCCTCGGCCTGCTGGTCGTGACCTACGGGCTGGCCATGGCGACCTACCGCCGCCGGATCGGCTGAGACCTCACAATGAAGCCATGCTGACGATCAGCCAGCTCGCGTCCTACGCCGGCGTCACGGTCCGGACGGTCCGCCACTACCACGCGAAGGGCCTGCTGCCGGAGCCGCGCCGCGACCACTCCGGGTACCGGCGCTACGACGCGGACGCCGTCGTGCAGCTCATCCGGATCCGCACGCTGGCGGAGGCGGGGGTGCCGCTCGCACGGGTGCTGGAGCTGCTCTCGGCCGGCGACGAGGAGTTCACCGCCGCGGTGTCACGGATCGACGCTGACCTGCGCCGGCAGGTCCGCGAGCTCCAACGCAACCGTCGTCGCATCGCCGGCCTCGCCGCCGGCGACAGCCTCGCCCTCCCGCCCGAGGCGGTGGCCTACCTCGAGCGGCTGCGGGAGGTCGGCATCCCGGGGGTGGTCGTCGACGCCGAGCGCGACGCCTGGATCCTCGTGGCCGCGCAGCTGCCCGAGCAGATGCCCTACTACATGGAGCTCAAGCAACGGCAGATCGCGGACCCCGACGTCCGCGAGTTCTACCGCGACCTGGTCGAGATCATCGAGTGGACGCCGGACGACGCGCGCCTGCCCGGCGTCGTCGACCGGCTGGTCGCGCAGATGGAGGCCGATGCCCCGGAAAGCTGGCAGGACGACCCGATGCCCGACTCGCTGGCGGCCCTGCTCGACACCGTCTTCGTCGAGTCCGTCCCGGCCGCTCGCCGCATCCTGGCGCTGCTCGAGGAACGCGGATGGACGGGCTGGACGAAGCTCGGACCGACCGAATGACAACGATGTGATTCGCCCACAGGCATGTCCACAGCTGGGGGTAAACGACGAGACCCGCAGGCGTGGGCCTGCGGGTCGGGGAGGGCGGGAGTGGAGGTAGCGCGACAGTGCTCGAACCTTGCCCCGTCCCTACAGCTGGTCATGTCGTCACATCAGGGGATCCGTCGGCGTCGCCGGCCGGCGGGAGTAGCGCCTGGATCAATACGAGCGTTACCGAGTCCGGTTCCCCGGCTGACGGCGGCGAGGTGGGAGAGGCGGAGCGCAGGTACAGGGACGGTGAATCCTGCGGGTGATCGCGGTTGATCTGGGGGTGAGTCGTCAGCGTCTCGCGGAGCGGTTGCGTGAGGGAGGAGTGCGGCTGCGGGGCGAGAAGCCGTCATCCGAGCAGGTGCGCGAGATGTGCCTGCGCTACAAGCAGGGAGAGTCGTTGGCCAGGGTCGGCGAGCGGCTGGGTTTCAACGCGAGCACGGTCCGGGTGAACCTGCTTCGTGCAGGTGTAGTGCTTCGGGATCCGCACGGCCGCGAACGCTAGGCAGAACGGGCTCCTCGCTACTGCCGGTCAACCTTCGATCGCCAAGGTGTCGGTGGTCCCCGCGCCATCGACGACAGGCAAGAATCCGTATCTTCCGACGTCAATGTGTTTTGTGAAGCGGATGTCGCGCGCGTCGACGCCGAGCGGATCCAGCGGATCGGTGTTCTCCATGACGATGAGCTGGCCGTCAAAGTTGGCCTGGATGTCACGGTAAAAGGCCCGGACAACGCCCTCCGGCGGCTCGTCGTCCACCTCTGTGGACTGATCCGGAGGCCGGTAGGTGACGAGGGGCGAGTCGAGCACAACGAATCCAGGGTGTGGCATGTCCCGGTCAAAGCAATATTGGGCAAGGGCGAGCGTAAAGGCGGCGTGGAGAACCGCGCGTACTCCCTTGCCGTGCGCCGACCGCCGTTGGTCGCCCGCGACAATATCGAGTTCGTTTCGGTCGTAACGAACAGATGCTGCCGACGGGTAGTCCCACTCGGCGAGGCGCTTGGAAATCTCGGCGGAGAACTCTCGCACGGCAGTGAGGCTCAGCCCTGCAACCGCTGTTGCCACCTCCGCTTCAGTCTCGTCAGCGATCCGTCGGATCATGTCCTCGAAGGTATTGACTTGCTCGTAGAGGCCGAGGTGCTTCTCGATCTCGCTGCGCTTGGCAAGAAGTTCTCGGAGGTTCCCCTTCTCTGGGTTCATCCTCGCGTCGAGCTTCTCAATGCGCTTCTGTAACGACAGGGCCTCTCGACGCGTCGTCTTGATCGACGCGCGAAGCACCTCGGTTCGCGAATCGAGGCTCTCGATCGTCACGCGCAGGTCATCCAGTAGGCCCACGGTCTTCCGAGTCTCGGATTCGACGGCGGCACCGAAGCTGGTCGCATCTCCCTCACAATCCAAATTGAGATGCTGACTGGCCGGCTCCGCACCGCAGAAGACACAGGTTCCGCGCCGGAAGTACCCAAGCAGGTTCCCGGCCTCGGCGATCATTTCGAGGCGTGCCAGATCGCTTTCGTACTGCTTCTGTAAGAGAGTGAACCGCTGGCGGAGTGCCGCCGCGTCCGAGTATTCCGAGCGCTGAGCGTTGTCGGCAGACTGAAGTTCGTTGTGTGCCCGGAGGAGTTGGCCTCGCTGTTCCGCGAGGCTCCCGATCATTGTGCTGTGCTCGTCAATTGCGCTGTTCAGCTTGCCGAGCTGCGTCTTAAGTTCTGTCGGTTCAGCAACGTCTTGGAGTTGCGATTCAAGCTGGCTGAGCATCCTCTCGACGACCTCTTGCCGAGCGCCGCGCAGCCGCTTTTGCTCTTGTGGCGAGGGAACCGCAGTCAACGCGGAGTCGTCTTCGCCCGTGAGAAGGAGCTTGAGGGCTGAGACTTCCTTGGTCTTGTTGACGGGATTGCCGCTGAGGCCGGGGGCTTCTTCGGCCTGCATCTCTGTTTCGCCGATGAGGCACAGGCGGGTCAGGTCACGGAAGCTGAGCATGTGTGTCTCGTTCCGCGCGTTCTTCCGGACCTGCTTCTCGTCCAGGCCGACTTGGTCGAGGAGGAATCTGGAGATGTTCTTTGTGCTCGCTGCGCTGTGCTTCGCGGCGAGCGTCTCGTCCGCGGGGGTTGAGGGTTCGTCGCGGATGTCGGATCGGTAGAGGGAGATGCTGCCGCCGTCCACCGATCGTGCGAGCGTGATGCGTTCACCGGCGGGGAGTTCCAGCCCGAGCAGGACCCGACTGTACCCTTCCCGCTCCGGGATCTCCTTGAGTTCCTTGGCGCCGAGGACGAAGTCGATCGCATCGACGATGAATGACTTGCCTGTGTCCGAGGGACCGTGGATGACGGTGACGTGTGGGCTGAAGTCGACCGAGGCCGGGGCGGCGTTTGTGCCGGTGAATGTCAGGTGCGAGAGCGCGAGTCGTCCCATCAGATGTCGCTTCCGCTCTCGTGTTGCATGACTTCGAACTCTTCGGACCAGTGCGAGGAGATCTCCCTCATGCGTTCTCGCAGGCGTGCGTCATCAACGGCCCCGAGTTCTTCAACAACCCAGTGCGCACGGTCGTGGAGGGCGTGCGCGTAGTCGCTTTCAAGGAGCTTCAGGAAGCTCTCGGAGCTCTCGTTGGCCCAGAATTCGATGCCACTGTCCTCGGCTGACATCTCGGCAAGTCCGGCTCGGATCATGACGTGGAGGCCGTCTTCGATGTGCTGTCGTTTCACCCCCAGCTCGCCTACTCGTACCGGGATGGGAGGGTGGAGGCTCTCGGGGCCGTTGAGGTCCGCGCTGTGCAGTAGGCCGTGGTCGAGGAGCACAAGGCGGTTGATATCGAGATGATCAGGGAAGGCTTCGACGAGGATCATCAGGACACGCATCCCCACTTCGAGAGGGCTGTTGAGGGGATTACTCATCGGTGTCCACCCACGTCAGTTTGTCGGCGTTGGCGAGCTGGTGGCAGATACCTTGACGGTCCTTGAGGTTCGACATCGAGATAAGCGTGTGGGCGCCAAGGTCGAGTTGGCCAGACTGTGTAAGCACAGCTCGGAGTCGGTCAAGGCCACTGTGGTGGTTCGCTTCTGCAGTATCGATTACGCCGGTGTAGACGTCATTTTGGAGCAGTTCATACGTACCCTCGGGCACCGAGTCTCTCGCGTACAGGCGAAGCGCTTCGGCGGAGTAGAAGGCCTCTCGCTGCCTCTGGAGGTGCGGACCGTGCTTGGCGTGCGCAGCAACCGAGTCGACATCGGAGCAGGACGCGGGGTCCTGCTCGTGATAGACGTCTACGAGCTTCTTGATATAGATCGCTTCACCCGGCGAGGGATTCGCTGGGGCCTGTTCGACGGGAGGTCGAGCAGGGAGTGCCGTGCCAAACCTTGCGGCGAAGTATGGAGTCTTGCGGTGTATCTCAAGCATCTCGTTGAGTTCGAGCGACTGGAAGATCGAGAAGTCAGTAGATACGGCGAGTTCACGAATGGATTTCAGCGCTCGCTCGTCATACTGCTGCGTTGCAGCGCCTCGTGCGTCAAGCAATTCGAGGAACTTCTTCCGCAGTTCAGTGGGCTTACTCAGCAAGCGGTTGAGCGTTGGACCGCACCCCCGCGGTGCGACGAACACGTATCGATCCGGAAGACAATAGAAGGCATCCACCACACCGTGGAAGATCTTCAACATTTCGGGGAATGCGTCCGAGACAGTGAGTGATCCGTTGTAATGCTTGGCCTGGAAGCAGTCCCATGCGGCTTCAAGGCCGCGGTCGGTCTTGAAAGCGGCGACATCGACGCCTCGGTCTCCGGAGCCTCCGAGTTGCTTGATCTGTCGATACGAAACAGCGACTCCGGTTGCCCACTCGGTGATGAAGACTTCCCACTCGTCTGGCGAGTAGAAGTAGATGCGGTGAGCTGGAGGCACGGGTGATCCAGGAAGCGCCGGCGCCGGGGAGCCCGACACGACGGGGACATGAAAGTCGGTGAGTTCGGGGGCGCCGCCGCTCGCATGGGGCTTGGCCGCCAGGGACACGCGGCACCTCCTCGTTCGAGCGTCGTCACCGCCAATCCTATGAGACAACGTTGCTCTGCTCTGCCATCGTCGGCCCGTGGGTCGTGAAGAGCCTAGTGCGGTTCGCGCCCAGGAGTCGAAGGCTCGTTAGGAAGGCGCCAACGCGTGACGGACGGACGCGGCCCGTGGATATGGCCCCGCTCTCGGAGGTTGGGAGCGAGGCCGGTGCGGCGAGTTAGTCTGCTCAGTCGTCGGGGTCGTCGCTGCTGAGCGGGTAGTCAGCGAAGCTGAGCGTCAGCCTCGGTGTACGCCTGCTTGACGGCGATCGCATCACCATCGATGACGAGGACCAAGCCACCCTCGAACCCGCCGAGGCCATCCAGACGATCCTCGCCAACAACCCCAGGTCACACAACGAAAGAACCTTGCCCCGCGATCAAGCGGGGCAAGGTTCGAACGTTCAAATCTACGTGGAGCCTAGGGGACTCGAACCCCTAACCCCCTGCTTGCAAAGCAGGTGCGCTACCAATTGCGCCAAGGCCCCTGGTGGGCGATCAGACGAAGTCGCTGTGCGCGGCCCACGGATCGGTCTGGGTGGTGCGGCGGCGGCTGCGCGAGAACACGAGGGCTCCGGCCGCCACGGCGGCGAGGGCGAGGATCTTCTTCATGTCGATTCCTCCTTCGGTGGGCCTAGCTGGACTTGAACCAGCGACCTCTTCCTTATCAGGGAAGCGCTCTAACCAAGCTGAGCTATAGGCCCGGGCAGCAATAGAAGAGATTACCGTACGACCCCTCGAACCCACGAATCGGGTCCTCGAGTGGCGCAGACCGGGGTCGCGAGTGGCGCAAAAAGGCCCGCCACTCGGCGAGTGGCGGGCGATTGTGCGCCACTCGCCGAAGCGGGCGGCCGGGTCGGCTACTGGCGCTCGCCGAAGGTGACCTCGACGCCGCCGAGGATGCCGGCGGCCAGGTTGTAGAGGTGCGCCGCGATCGTGGCCAGGGCGGTCATGAAGATGACGTTGAGGCTCGAGACCAGCAGCGTCAGGCCCACCACGCGGCCGAAGCCGAGGTAGTCGGTGACGTCGAAGCCGGAGGCGTCGTCGGCCAGCACGTTGGAGACGCTGTCGTTTAGCGAGCCCCACACGCCGGTGATCTGCATGACGAGCCAGAACACCGTCACGGCCACGACGCTCACGAGCATGAGGGCGACCGAGACGACGAACGCCATCTTCGTGACGCTCCACGGCTCGATGTGGCTCAGCTTGAGTCGCGCCGAGCGGCCCGCCGGAGCGGACTCGGTCGCCGCCGGCTTCGCCGCGGCGGCGGGCTTGGCCTCGGCCTTCTTCGGCTCCGGCTTCCTCGGGGCCGCCTCGGGCTTCTTCTGCTCGGGCTTCGGCGTGGCCGGCGCCGGGGCAGCGGGCGCCGGAGCGGCGGCGGCCGGAGCAGCCGCGGCGGCACCGGCCGCACCCGCGGCGGCAGCACCCTGCTTGGCCACCGGGGCGGGCTTCTTGCCCGGCTTCTTGGTCTCGGGCTTCTTCTGCTCGGGCTTCGCGGGCGGGGCCTTCGGCGCCGGATCGGCGGCCGGCACGGCCTTGAGCGTCTGCGTCGGGCGGTCGTCGACCTCGGGGCGCTTCGCCGCCGGCGGGGCCGGCTGGTCGTCACGCACCGCCGGGATCACCGACGTGGCGTCCGGGCTGGCCTTCGTGGTCCGGGCGTACTCGTCCTTGCTGAGGGGTCGCCGCGCCGTGACGGTCGGCGTGGTGCCGTTCGCCTTGGCGTTGGCTGCCGGCGTGCCGGGCCTCTGTCCGGACTCGTTCGGCTTGTTGTCACTCACTGGCGTCCCCATCTGCGTTCGACGTCTCGGTCGTCTCGTCCGCGGTGTCCTCGGGGGTCAGGTCCGTGTTGCGCGCGATCGTCACGACACGGTCATTGCCCTTGAACTTCACGAAGCTCACTCCCATGGTGCCACGGCCCTTGACAGGAACCCCGGACACGAGGCTGCGCGTGATCTGGCCGGACTCCGTGACGGACAGGACATCATCAGTGTCACGCAGCACCAGGCCCCCCACCAGTTCCCCGCGCGACTCGGTGATCTGCATCGCCTTGATGCCCAGGCCACCGCGGCCCTGGAGGCGGTACTCGTCGATGCGCGTCTTCTTGGCGTAGCCGCCGTCGGTGACCGTGAAGACGTACAGCTTCTGGCTGTCGTCGTCGTCGCCCTCGCCCTCGTGGTCGGCACCGGCCTTGATGACCGTCATCGACAGCAGCGAGTCGTCGTCGCGGAACTTCATGCCCGTGACGCCCGACGTGGCGCGGCCCATCGGCCGCAGCTGGTCGTCGTCCGCGCGGAAGCGGATCGACTGCGCCTTGCGGCTGATCAGCAGGATGTCGTCCTCGGGGGAGACCAGCTCGGCGCCGACCAGCTCGTCGTCCTCGTCGCGGAAGTTGATCGCGATGACGCCAGCCTGGCGCGGGCTGTTGTAGTCCGCGAGGCGGGTCTTCTTGACCAGGCCCTTGCGCGTGGCGAGCACGAGGTACGGCGCCTGGTCGTAGTCGCGGATCGCCAGGACCTGCGCGATCTCCTCGTCCGGCTGGAACGCCAGGAGGCCGGCGACGTGGCCGCCGCGCGCGTCGCGCCCGCCCTCGGGCAGGTGGTACGCCTTGGCGCGGTAGACCCGGCCGGCAGTCGTGAAGAACAGGATCCAGTGGTGCGCCGTGGTGGAGAACACGTGCTCCACCACGTCCTCACCGCGCAGCGAGGCCCCCCGCACGCCCTTGCCGCCGCGGTTCTGCACGCGGTACAGCTCGGTCTTGGTGCGCTTGGCGTAGCCGCCCTTGGTGATCGTGACGACGAGGTCCTCGTCGGGGATGAGGTCCTCGTCGGACAGGTCGCCGTCGGCCGCGATGATGCGCGTACGGCGGTCGTCGCCGTACTTCGCGACGATCTCGGCGAGCTCCTGGCCGACGATCTCACGCTGCCGGGCCTCGCTGGCCAGGATCGCCTTGAACTCGGCGATCTGCGCCTCGATCTCGGCGAGCTCGTCGATGATCTTCTGGCGCTCGAGCGCCGCGAGGCGGCGCAGCTGCATGTCGAGGATCGCGGTGGCCTGCAGCTCGTCGATCTCGAGCAGCTCCATCAGGCCCGAGCGCGCCTCGTCGACCGTGGGGCTGCGGCGGATCAGGGCGATCACGTCGTCGAGCTGGTCGAGCGCCTTGGCCAGGCCGCGCAGGATGTGGGCGCGCTCCTCGGCCTTGCGCAGGCGGTACTGCGTGCGGCGCCGGATCACGTCGACCTGGTGGTGGATCCAGTGCGAGATGAACCCGTCGAGGGTCAGCGTGCGCGGGACGTCGTCGACGATCGCGAGCATGTTGGCGCTGAAGTTCGACTGCAGGTCGGTGTGCTTGTAGAGGTTGTTGAGCACGACGCGCGCGACGGCGTCGCGGCGGACCTCGATGACGATGCGGCGGCCGGCGCGGTCGCTGGACTCGTCGCGCAGGTCGCTGATGCCCTGCACGCGCCCACTCTGGGCGAGGTCGGCGATCTTGCGCATGAGCGCATCGGGGTTGACCTGGTACGGCAGCTCGGTGATGACCAGCTGCATGCGGCCCTTGGTGTCCTCCTCGATGTTCACGACGGCGCGCATCGTGACCGAGCCGCGACCTGTGCGGTACATGTCCTCGATGCCGCTCGTGCCGACGATGAGGGCGTCGGTGGGGAAGTCGGGGCCCTTGATGCGCTCCAGCAGCGCCTCGAGTAGCTCCTCGCGCGACGCGTCGGGGTGCTCGAGGGCCCACTGCACGCCCTCGGCGACCTCGCGCAGGTTGTGCGGCGGGATGTTGGTGGCCATGCCGACCGCGATGCCGGCCGAGCCGTTGACCAGCAGGTTCGGGATGCGGGCGGGCAGCACCGACGGCTCCTGCGAGCGGCCGTCGTAGTTCGGCTTGAAGTCGACGGTCTCCTCGTCGATGTCGCGCACCATCTCCATCGCGATCGGCGCGAGCTTGCACTCGGTGTACCGCATCGCGGCAGCCGGGTCGTCGCCCGGCGAGCCGAAGTTGCCCTGGCCGCTGATCATCGGCGCGCGCATGACCCACGGCTGCGCGAGACGCACGAGGGTGTCGTAGATCGCCGAGTCGCCGTGCGGGTGGTACTGGCCCATGACGTCGCCGACGATGCGGCTGCACTTGTTGAACCCGCGATCGGGGCGGTACCCGCCGTCGTACATCGCGTACAGGACGCGGCGGTGCACCGGCTTGAGGCCGTCGCGGACGTCGGGCAGCGCGCGCGCCACGATCACGCTCATCGCGTAGTCGATGTACGAGCGCTGCATCTCGTCCTGCAGCTCGACCGGCTCGATGCGGTCCCGTTCGATCGGGGTGTCAGTCACAGGTGTGTCCTTCGTTCTGTGGTCTCGGTGCGCCGGCTCGCTGCGCTCGCCTGGCTACGCGACCACCGGGGAGGGGATCAGATGTCGAGGAAGCGGACGTCCTTGGCGTTCCGCTGGATGAACGAGCGGCGCTGGTCGACGTCCTCGCCCATGAGGATCGTGAAGATCTCGTCGGCCATGAGCGCGTCCGCCAGGGTGACCTGGCGCAGCAGGCGGCCGTCGGGATCCATCGTGGTGTCCCACAGCTCGCTGGCGTTCATCTCGCCCAGGCCCTTGTAGCGCTGCACCGGGGCCTCCTTGGGCAGGCGGTAGCCGGCCTCGCTGCCCGCGGCGATCAGCGCGTCGCGCTCGGCGTCGGAGTACGCGAGCTCGTGCGTGTGGTTGGTCCACTTGATGCGGTACAGCGGCGGCTGCGCGAGGTAGACGTGGCCCGCGTCGATGAGCGGCTTCATGAAGCGGAACAGCAGCGTCAGCAGCAGCGTGGTGATGTGCTGGCCGTCGACGTCGGCGTCGGCCATCAGCACGATCTTGTGGTACCGCAGCTTCGCGATGTCGAAGTCCTCGTGGACGCCGGTGCCGAGCGCGCTGATGATCGCCTGGACCTCGGCGTTCTGCAGGATCTTGTCGATCCGGGCCTTCTCGACGTTGAGGATCTTGCCGCGCAGCGGCAGGATCGCCTGCGTCGCGGGATCGCGGCCGTTGCGGGCGGAGCCGCCGGCCGAGTTGCCCTCGACGATGAAGATCTCGCACTCCTCCGGGTTGCGGCTGGAGCAGTCGATGAGCTTGCCCGGCAGGCCGCCGCCGGAGCCGAAGCCCTTGCGGTTGCGGGCCAGGTCGCGCGCCTTGCGGGCGGCCACACGCGCCGCGGCCGCGTCGATCGACTTGCGGACGATGTTCTTGCCCTCGGCGGGGTTGCGCTCGAACCAGGCGCCCAGCTCGTCGTTGAGGACCTGCTGCACGAAGCTCTTGGCCTCGGTGTTGCCCAGCTTGGTCTTGGTCTGGCCCTCGAACTGCGGCTCGGAGAGCTTGACCGAGATGATGGCGGTGAGCCCCTCGCGGATGTCGTCACCCGTGAGGCGGTCCTCCTTCTTCTTGATGAGGTTGTTGGTCTCGGCGAAGCGGTTGACCGTGCTGGTCAGCGCGGCGCGGAAGCCCTCCTCGTGGGTGCCGCCCTCGTGGGTGTTGATCGTGTTGGCGAACGTGTGGACCGACTCGCTGAAGCTGTCGTTCCACTGCATCGCGAGCTCGAGGGACAGGCCGTTCGGCTCGTCCTCGCGCTCGAGGTAGATCACGTCGCGGTGGATCGGCGCCTTGCTGCCCACGTTGATGTGGTTGACGTAGTCGATCAGGCCGCCGTCGTAGCGGAACGTGACCTCGCGCTCGACGTCGTCGGCGACGCCGTTCGGGTCGTCCTCGCCCTCGTGGCGCTCGTCGCGCAGCGTGATCTCGAGGCCCTTGTTGAGGAAGGCCATCTCGCGGAAGCGCGTCTTGAGCGTGTCGTAGTCGTACGTCGTGGTCTCGAAGATGTCGCCCGACGCGTAGAACGTGGTGGTGGTGCCGGTCTCGTCGGTCTCCTCCTCGCGGGCGAGGGGCGCGTCCGGGACGCCGTAGGTGAACGACTGCGTCCAGCGGTAGCCGTCGCGCTTGACCTCGACGTGCATCTTCGTCGACAGCGCGTTCACGACCGAGACGCCGACGCCGTGCAGGCCGCCGGAGACCTTGTAGCCGCCACCTCCGAACTTGCCGCCGGCGTGCAGCGAGGTGAGCACCAGCGTGACCGCGGGGATCTTCTCCTCGGGGTGCTCGTCGACCGGGATGCCGCGGCCGTCGTCGACGACCTTCACGCCGCCGTCGGCCTGCAGCACCACCTGGATGTTGGTGGCGTAGCCGGCCAGCGCCTCGTCGACCGAGTTGTCGACGACCTCGTAGACGAGGTGGTGCAGGCCGCGCTCGCCGGTGGAGCCGATGTACATGCCGGGACGCTTGCGGACCGCCTCGAGGCCCTCCAGGACCTGGATGTTGCTCGCGTCGTACGTCGTGGGAGTCTCGGGCGCTTGGGTCACCCATCCAGTATACGGGCCCATTCTGTCCGTCCCACGGCATGACACCTCCTGTGGAGCGCGAGTCCTCTGTCCACAGATGCCGCTGAACGGCTCACAATGGCCTCTGGGAGTCCCGACGAGGGGGTCGACCAAGGCTCCCATCGTCCGCGACCGTCCTCGAGCGCCTGCTGGGCGGCTGTGGCGGCGCGGCTCGCCTCACACCGGGACGTTGAACCCGAGCAGCGCGGCGGACCGGCCGTCGTCGGCCAGCTCGAGCGTGGTCACCGCGACGTTGCGCACCTTGGGCATGACCCGGCGATACCGGTTCGGATCGATGCCGACGAGGGTGCACAGCACGAGCCGCAGCAGCGTCGAGTGCATGACCACCAGGGCCGGCGCCTCGGACTCCGCGGCGAGCGCGCGCAGCTCCGGGAGCGCCCGCTCGACGGCCGTGCCGCCGGCCTCGCCCCCGGGGAGCGGGGACTCGGCCGGTCGCTCGAGGAAGCGGGCCAGGGCGTCGGGGAACCGCTCGGCCATCTCGGCGCGGGTGAGGCCCTCGCCGTGCCCGAAGTCGACCTCGCGCAGCGCCGGGCGCACCTGGAGCCGCACCCCGAGGGCGTCGGCGGCGGGCGTGGCCGTGACGATCGCGCGGCCGAGGTCCGAGCTGTGGACCGTGAGGGGCCCGTGGGCCGCCGCCCACCGGCCGAGGGCCTGCGCCTGCGTGAGCCCGCGCTCGGTCAGGGCGACGTCCGAGGAGCCGGCGTACCGGTTCTCCGCGTGCCACACCGTCTCTCCGTGCCGGGCGAGGTGGATCACCGAGGTCATGCGAGCCATCCTCGGGCACGCCATGCCTCGACCAGCCGGCCGTGCACCTGCAGCAGCCGCTGCGACGAGGCCGGGCGCGGCTCGACGACGCCGGCGACCCCCGACATCCGCCGGACGAGGGCGGTCCAGTCCGACTCCGACCGGGCCCCCACCACCGACGACGCGGCGAGGATCGCGGCGCCCACGGCGGGCTCGGCCGAGCGGGGGATCGTGATCGGCCGCTCGAGCAGGTCGGCGCGCAGCTGGTTCCACAGGTCGCTGCGCGTGCCGCCGCCCGAGGTGCTGTACCGGCCGGCGGTGGAGCCGCCCGCCGCCGCGAGGACGTCGAGGCACGTCCGCTCGAGGCAGGCGACGCCGACGACGACCGACAGGTAGGCGTCGGCACCGTCGCCGAGCGCGGCCAGCTCGCTCTCCGTTCCGTCCACGAGCGCGAACCCGCGCGCGTCGGGGCGCACGAACGGGAAGCGCTCACCGGTGCCGGTCAGCGGGTAGGCCGGGGTCACCTCGGCACCGTCGTCCCAGCGCCGTGCCGCCTCCGCGGTCAGGGCCGGCAGGTCCGCGTCGGGCAGGAGCGCGCCGAGCGCTCCCGCGCCGACGCTCGAGGCCCCGCCGGGCAGCCAGCGTCCCGGCACGGGAGAGCGGTGCGAGTAGACGGCGCCGCCCTCGTCGTGCAGCGGGGTCGCCGTGACGCCCTTGAGGACGAGGGTCGTCCCGATGACGCTGTGCCAGTCGCCGTCGCCGATGGCGCCGGCGCCGAGCTGCGAGGCGCAGCCGTCGGTCATGCCGCCGACGACGGGCGTGCCCTCGGGCAGTCCCGTGCGCTCGGCCCACGCCGCGCCGACCGTGCCGAGGGGCGCGCCCGGCGCGACGACCTCGGGCAGGCTGGCCGGGTCCACGCCCAGTCCCGCGAGCACGTCCGTCGGCCACGCGAGGTCGAGCAGGTCGTACCCGCTCTTGAGCGCGCTGCTCCAGTCCGTGGCGACCGGGCCGCCGCACATGGCGGCGGCGACGACGTCCGGCTGGTGGGCGAAGCGGTGACCCGCCGCGAGGCCGGCACGCGATGCGTGGACGATCGTCGCCACGCCCCAGCTGGGCTGGATGCGATAGCCCAGTCGCTCCCACCGGGCCGGGTCGGCCGCCGCCACCTCGGCGGCCTCCGTGGCCGCGCGCGCGTCGTCGTACATGATCCCCGGACCCACGGGTGCGCCCGCCGCGTCGACCTCGACGACCGTGCCGGAGGTCCCGCACAGCGACACCGCGGCGATGGCCCGGCGGTCGGCGCCCAGGTGCGCGATCGCCTCCGCGGTCGCGTCGGCCGTCGCGGCCAGCCACTCGTGCGGGTCCTGCTCGTGGCGGACCCCGTCGCGACGGCTGGTGAGGGGACGCGACGCCTCCGCCAGCACCGTCCCGTCCAGGTCGACGGCGAGGACCTTCACGCTCTGCGTGCCCAGGTCGACGCCGATGCTGATCGGGCTGTCGGTCATGCGCTCCACCTCTGTCGTGCCTCCCGGACGTCGGCGCGGTAGCGCTCGTAGCCGGCTTCGTACTGGTCTCGCAGGTCCTGCCGCGGGGTGATCGCCCGGCGGTCGGCGGCCCAGGCGTCCGCGTCGACGGGGTCGCCCAGGGCGGCCCAGGCCACCGCGGCGGCGCCGCGCGCGCCGACGAACTCCTCGTGCGGCACGTGCAGCGTCCGGCCGGTGGCGTCCGCGATCAGCTGCGCGAACGCCTCGGTCCCGAGGCCGCCGCCGCACCCGGAGAGCTCGCCGTCGAGGCCGGCGGCCTCGAGGCAGTGCCGGGCCGCGTACGCGACCGACTCGCACATCGCCCGCACGAGGTCCGCGGGTCCGTTGGCCAGCGTCACGCCGAGCAGCTGGCCGGTGGCCCGCGGCTCGACGAACGGCGCCCGCTCGCCGGCTCCGGAGACGAAGGGCAGGGCGCGGACGCCCGAGGCGCCCGGGCCCGACTCCTCCAGGAGCCGCTGCAGGTCGGCCGTGCCGGCGCCCACGACCGAGAGGGCGTGCGCGATCGCGGCGGTGCCCGCCATGGACGGCATCGTCCGCAGCCACGTGCCCGGATCGGGGGTGCACAGCCACATCCCGGCGGGCTCGCCGTCCGGGTCGATCGTGGTGTCCTGCGTGAGGGCCTGGCAGCTCAGCGTGGTGCCGACGACGACCGTGCCCTGGCCGGGCTCGCGGGCACCGGCGCCGATGCCGCAGGCCATGACGTCGTACGGACCGGCCGTGACCGGCAGCCCCTCGGGGAGGCCGAGCAGTCGCGAGCCGCCCGCCGACAGGGCGAACACCCGGCCGGGCGCCGCCGGCTCGGGCAGCAGCCCGCGCCACGGCAGCACGCCGCACGCGTCGAGCGCCTCGTCGACGTACGTCCGGGTCCGGACGTCGAGAAACGGCAGGGACGCATCCGAGGCGTCGACCGAGATCACGCCCGTGAGGCGCTGCAGCACCGCGTCGATGCAGTAGCCGGCGACCGCCGAGCGCGCCAGCACCTCGGGCTCGTGCTCGCCGAGGTGGGCGAGCAGGGCGGCGTGCGAGCCCGGGAAGACGCCCGAGCCCGTCAGCGCGTGCACCCGGTCGAGCACGCCGTCCGTGCGCCAGCGCTCGACGCGGTCGGCCGCCCGGCCGTCCATCCACGAGATCGGGCGCCGCGTGGCGCGGCCCAGGTCATCGCGCAGCCACAGGCCGTCGCCCTGACCGGTGAGCGCGATCGCGTCGAGCGGCTGGTCCTGGCCGGCCGTGACCTCGCGGACGACCGAGACGACGGACGCCAGGACGGCGTCGAGCTCCTGCTCGACGACGCCGCCCGGACCCCGCAGCAGCTCGGATGGACGGCTGGCCGACCGGACGCTGCGCCCGTCGCGACCGATCAGCGCGGCCTTCGTGACCGACGTGCCGATGTCGACGCCGAGGATCATCCCTGCAGCACCTCGGGGTTGCAGACGTGCTGCAGCTCGCGTCCGCCCAGGTAGGCGGCGACCTCGCCGGCGATGATCGTCGCGGCGCGCTCGGCGGTCTGCCGGGTCGCGCCGGCCAGGTGCGGCGACAGCACGACGTTCGGCGCGCCCAGCAGCGGCCAGTCGGCCGGCGGCGGCTCGATGTCGTAGACGTCCAGGCCGAGGCCGCGCAGGTGTCCCGACTCGAGCAGCTCGGGCAGCGGCGCGTAGTCGAGCAGTCCGCCGCGGGCGGTGTTCACGAGCACGGCGCCGGGACGCATCGCGCGCAGTCGCTTCTCGTCGAGGATGTGGCGGGTCTCGTCCGTGAGGCGCGCGTGCAGGCTGACGATGCCGCTGCGCGCGATGAGGTCGTCGAGGCCGACCAGTTCAACGCCGGGAACCTCGGACGCGTAGGGGTCGTACGCGATGACGTGCGCGCCGAACGCCTGCAGGATCCGCGCGACGATGCGGCTGATGGCACCCAGGCCGATGAGGCCCACGGTCTCGCCCTCGAGCTCGCCGCCGGCCTCCTCCCACGAGTAGTAGTCGCCGCGCCACGTGCCGCGGGTGAGCTCCCCGTGCGCGGCCGGGATGCGGCGGCTGGCCGCGAGGATCAGGCCGATCGTGAACTCGGCGGCGGCCTGCGCGTTGCGCCCGGGGGCGTTCACGACGACGACGCCGGCACGCGTGGCGGCCTCGAGGTCGACGTTCACCGGCCCGCCGCGGCTCACGCCGATCAGCTTGAGGTCGGGGGCGGCCTCGATGATCGAGCGCGAGAACGGCGCGAGCTGGGTGACCGCGATCTCGACGCCCTGCAGCGCCTCGATCATCCCCTCGACCGTGCCGGAGGCCTCGTCGACGTTCTCGACGGGCCCGAACGGCTCGTGCGGCCACGGCGCGCACGTCGACCGGAACTCCAGCGGGACCGTGTCGCCCACCGCGGCACGGATGGCGTCGGAGAACAGTTCCGGGCGGACGAAGCGGTCGCCGGCCGAGAGGATCGTGGTCAATGGGCTCACCTTTTCCGAGCGCGGAGCAGCTCGCACCCCGCCGAGATAACAAGATCGCTGTTATCTATATCACCGGGACTGTGACGCTGTCACGCTCCGTCGGTGACGTGCAACGTGACGTGCTCGGCCATCGCCTCGCGCATCTGCACGGGGACGTCCGGTGTCACGACGAGGTCGCTGAACTCCGCGAGCTCGGCGAACCGGTGCAGGGAGCGCCGTCCCACCTTGGACCCGTCGATCATCAGCACGCTGCGCTCGCCGGCCTCGATCATCGCCCGCTTCATGAGCACCAGCTCCTGCTCCTGGTGGTAGGCGCGCGTCTCGTCGATCGTCGAGGTCGACTGGAACGAGACGTCGACCGCGTACGTCGCCAGTCCGGACGCGTCGGGCACGCCGATGAACGAGTCGTGCGTCCGCGAGTACGCGCCGCCGAGCATGATCACCGAGATGTCGTCCTCCTCCATGAGGACCTCCAGCACCTGGCGGTAGTTCGTGATGACCGTGAGTGCTCCCACGGTGGGCAGGAGGCGGGCCAGCGCGAGCGCCGTGGTCGAGTCGTCGAGCAGGACCGACATGCCCGGCTCCACGAACGCCAGCGCCGTGCGGGCCAGCGCGTCCTTGGCCTCGACCTGGCGCTGCATCCGGAACTCCGAGCTGGACTCGAACACGCCGGTCGGCAGGGCGGAGACGCCGCCGTGCACCCGCCGCAGCAGGCCGCGCCCGGCGAGGTCGTCGAGGTCGCGGTGGATCGTCATGACGCTGACGCCCGCGTCCTCGACGAGCTCGGCGACGCTCGCGAAGCCCTGCTCCACGACGCGATCGATGATGCGTCTTTGGCGTTGGGCTCGCGTGGGTCGCGGGGCGGCCTGGTTCGTCATGGGCGTCCTTCCGTCGGGCAACACGCGGGACAGCGGGGGTAACACGTCACTTGACAGACTTAACGTGTTAAATGTTACGGTCCCCGCATTCAGCGTGTGACAGCTGTCACAAGTGATGGTATCGGCACGGCTTCGGCCCCACGCCCGGTTCAGAAGAGAGAGACACATGAAGACAACGAGCTTCCGCGTGACGGCCCTGGCCGCCGCGGTCATGGCCTTGGGTTCGCTGACGGCCTGCGGGTCGGACGAGGGCTCGGGCGGCAGCGACGGCGAGGCCTCCGGCAAGATCGCGTTCCTCATGCCCGACCGCGCGTCCACGCGCTACGAGGAGCAGGACCGGCCGCTGTTCGAGAAGAAGGTCGAGGAGCTGTGCGAGGACTGCGAGGTCCTCTACCAGAACGCCGACGGCGACCCGAACAAGCAGCAGCAGCAGGCCAACTCGGCTATCGCCCAGGGCGTGAAGGCGCTCGTGCTCGACGCCGTCGACACGAAGGCCGCCGCGACGATCGTCGAGAACGCCCAGGCGCAGGACATCCCGGTCATCACCTACGACCGCCCGATCACCACCAAGCCGGCGGACTTCTACGTCTCCTTCGACAACGAGGGCATCGGCAAGATGATCGCCGAGTCGCTCGTCAAGAAGCTCGACGCGGACCAGGCCGAGGGCGGACTGCTCATGGTCTACGGCTCGCCCACCGACGACGCGGCCCAGCTCATCAAGAAGGGCATGAAGGCCGGCGTCGAGGGCAGCAAGTACGACATCCTCGCCGAGTACGACACACCGGAGTGGAACCCGCAGAAGGCCCAGGACTGGGTGTCGGGCCAGATCACGAAGTTCCGCGGTGAGATCGCCGGCGCGGTCGCCGCGAACGACGGCACCGGCGGCGGCACCGTGGCCGCCCTCAAGGCCGCGGGCATCGAGCCCGTCCCGCCGGTCACCGGCAACGACGCCGAGGTCGCCGCGATCCAGCGCATCATCGCCGGTGAGCAGTACAACACGATCTCCAAGCCCATCAGCATCGTCGCCAGCGCCGCCGCCGAGGCCGCCGTCGCGTTCCTGAAGGGCGAGGAGCCGAAGGGCGACACGGAGCTGTTCGACACCCCGTCGCAGCTGTTCACCCCCGAGGTCGTGACCTCGGAGAACGTCAAGAAGGTCATCTTCGACAGCGGCATCTACACCGCCGACCAGGTCTGCACCGGCGCGTACGCGGCCGGCTGCAAGAAGCTCGGCATCAGCTGATCACGGCCGGCCGGTCCTCGCCCCGCCGGGCGAGGGCCGGCCGTCGTCGATCCATCAGGGAGAGACATGAACGAAGCCACCGAGGCGACCCGCGCATCCGGCCGCCCCATCCTGCGCCTGAGCGCCATCAGCAAGAACTTCGGCGCGGTCGCCGCGCTCACCGACGTGGACCTCGAGGTCCGGGCCGGCGAGGTCGTCGCCGTCGTCGGCGACAACGGCGCCGGCAAGTCGACGCTCGTGAAGGTCCTGTCCGGCGTGCACGCGCCCAGCTCCGGCACGATCGAGTTCGACGGCCGCGAGGTCGCCATCACGAGCCCGCAGAGCGCCATCGACCTGGGCATCGCCACGGTGTTCCAGGACCTCGCGCTGTGCGACAACCTCGACGTGGTCGCGAACCTCTTCCTCAACAGCGAGATCGCGCCGCTGCGCCTCGACGAGGTCCAGATGGAGGTGCGGTCGTGGGAGCTGCTGCGCCAGCTGGCCGCGAAGATCCCGTCGGTGCGCATCCCGATCGCGTCGCTGTCCGGCGGCCAGCGCCAGACCGTCGCGATCGCGCGGTCGCTGCTGCTGGACCCGCAGCTCATCATCCTCGACGAGCCGACCGCCGCCCTCGGCGTCGCCCAGACCGCCGAGGTGCTCAACCTCGTCGAGCGCCTGCGTGAGAACGGCCTCGCCGTGATCATGATCAGCCACAACATGGAGGACGTCCGCGCCGTCGCCGACCGCGTCGCTGTCCTGCGCCTGGGCCGCAACAACGGCGTCTTCGACGCGCGCGACGTCACGACCGAGGAGCTGGTCGCGGCCATCACGGGTGCCACGGACAACGCCGTGTCGCGCCGCGCCGACCGTTCCGCCCCGACCGATCAGGAGACCCGATGACCACCCCGGACGGCCTGAACCCCGTTGCCGCCGACCTGCAGGACGAGCGCCTCCGCACGAGCGAGGGCTTCGGCGGCTTCGTGCGCTCCCTCGGCGAGCGCGTGCGCGGCGGTGACCTGGGCGTGCTGCCCGTCATCATCGGCCTGCTCGTCATCTGGACCGTGTTCCAGTCGCTGAACTCGTCGTTCCTCTCCAGCGCCAACCTGAGCAACCTGCTGATGGAGTCCGCCGCCGTCGGCGTCATCGCGCTCGGCATCGTGTGCGTCCTGCTCGTGGGCGAGATCGACCTGTCCGTCGGATCGGTCAGCGGGCTGTCCGCGGCGATCCTCGGCGTCGCGTTCGTCCAGCACGAGTGGCCCGTGTGGGTCGCCGTCCTCGGGTCCCTCGCGGCGGGCGCCGCGATCGGCTTCGTCTACTCGATCGTCTACACGCGGTTCGGCGTGCCGTCGTTCGTCATCACGCTGGCCGGCCTGCTCGGGTTCCTGGGCCTGCAGCTCAAGGTGCTCGGCCCGAGCGGCACGATCAACCTGCCGTTCGACTCGCCCATCGTGAAGCTCGGGCAGCTGTGGTTCGTGCCCGCGACGCTGTCGTACGTCCTGGTCGTGCTCGCGGCGATCGGGTTCTTCCTCGCCCGCTTCGGCCGGTCGCGCTCGCGCGCCGCCGCCGGGCTGTCGGCGGTGCCGGTCACCCACCTCGCCGTGCAGGCCCTCGTGATGGGCGCCGTGCTGCTCTTCGTGGTCTGGTACCTCAACCAGGCGCGCGGCATCGGCTGGATGTTCGTGCTGTTCGTCGCCCTCGTCCTGGCCCTGCACTACGCCCTGACCCGCACGCGGTGGGGACGCGCGGTGTTCGCCGTCGGCGGCAACGAGGAGGCGGCCCGCCGGGCCGGCGTCAACGTCAACCGCGTCTACACGAGCGTGTTCATGCTCTGCTCGATGCTGGCCGCCCTCGGTGGCGTCCTCGCGGCCGGTCGCCTCGCCGCGGCCGCGCAGAGCAGCGGCACCGGCGACGTCAACCTCAACGCGATCGCGGCCGCGGTGATCGGCGGCACGAGCCTGTTCGGCGGCCGCGGGTCCGCGTTCGCCGCGCTGCTGGGCATCTTCGTCATCACGTCGATCTCCAGTGGCCTCACCCTCGTGAACCTGGACTCCTCGTGGCGGTTTATGGTGACCGGCGGGGTGCTGCTGCTCGCGGTCATCCTCGACTCGGTCGCGCGTCGCTCGCGCGTGAGTCACGGCAGGGCCTAGCGGTCCTCGCCCCGATCACGGCCGCGTGCCCGTCCCCGGACGGCGCGCGGCCGTCGTCGTTGACCCGTCTGGAAGGCTGGAGGGGTGAGCTCGACGACCCGATCACCGTCCTCCGTCGTGGGCCCGGCCCTCGTGGTCGCGGCCGGATCCGTCGCGCTGTTCATGGCGCTGCTGCAGGTCGCCCTCTGGTCGGCCGACGGCCAGCGCGCCGACGAGCGCGCGATGACGACCGTGACCGCCGGACGCGAGGCCGAGCTGACGCTGCTGTCCATCCTGGGCCGCGTCCCGATGTGGTCGCTGGCGGTCCTCGCGGTCGTGGGACTCGTCCTCGCCGTCCGCCGTCACGACATGCGCGCCGCCGTCGGCGCGGGCCTGGTCATCGCCGGCGCCAACCTGACGACGCAGGTCACCAAGCACGCGCTGCTCGAGCGATCGGACTTCGGCCTCGGCGTGCACAACTCGCTGCCGAGCGGGCACGTCACGGTGGTGGTCTCGGCCGTCGCGGCGCTGCTGATCGTGGTGCCGCCCGGCGCGCGGGCCTTCGTCGCGGGCCTGGGCACCTTCGCCACGGGCCTGACGGGACTGTCCACGATCGTCGCCGGCTGGCACCGGCCGGGCGACGTCGCGGCGGCGCTCATCGTGACGATGGCGTGGTGCGCGGTCGGCGTCCTGGTGCACGGCGGACGCCGCGGATCCGCGCGAGCGGTGCTGCCGACCGCGCTCAGCGGCGCCGTCGCGGCGCTGCTCGGCGTGGTCCTCATCGGCGTGCGGCCGGTCGCCGGGATGGACGGCTTCGTCGACGCGAGCCTCGTGCTCGGCGCCGTGGCGGCCGCCTCCGCGCTGGCGATCTGGGCGATGGCCCGGATCTGCCCGCGCTCCTGAGCCTCCTCAGCCGTAGGTGTCCCGCGGGCCGCGGCCCTTCACCGAGCGCCGGCCCTTCGTCCAGCTCGGCGCCTGCGGACCGCGCACATCGATGCGCAGCACCTGCCCGTCGCCCAGCTCGGCGTTGAGCTTGGCCACGAGGCGCGGGGCGAGCAGCTTGAGCTCCTTGGCCCACGCGGTCGAGTCGGCCTGGATGTGGACGACCCCGTCGGCGAACTCGTGGACGCTGCAGTGCTGCGCGACCTCCGGTCCCACGATCTGCGCCCAGTCGGTGAACACGCGCGTCGCGGCGAGCCGGTCGTCCCAGCCCTGGCTGCGCACCATCTCGCCCAGCACGTCGCCGAGGGCGACGGCGTCCTCGCGGCCCGGACGCCGGGCGGGACCGCGACGCCGCAGCGGCCGGCGCGGGCGGTTCGTGGCCGGGGTGCCGCCGGTGCGGTAGGCGTCGGCGATCTCGCGCGCGAGGCGCAGGACGTCGTCGTCGTCCTCAGCCACGCGGCGTCACCACCGCCGAGGCGACGTCGAAGGACTGCCCGACGAGCTCGGCCGGGACGTCACCCTCGACCGCCGCAGTCACCAGGACCTGCTCGGCCGAGGCCACCCGGGCGGCCAGCTGCGAGCGACGGCGGCTGTCCAGCTCGGCGAACACGTCGTCGAGGATGAGGATCGGGTCGTCGCCGTCCTCGCGCAGCAGCGCGAACGCCGCCAAGCGCAGCGCCAGGGCCAGCGACCAGGACTCGCCGTGGCTCGCATAGCCCTTGGCCGGCAGGTCGCCGATCGACAGCACGACGTCGTCGCGATGCGGGCCCACGAGGCTGATGCCGCGCTCGAGCTCCTCGCGGCGGCGCCGCCCGATCTCGTCCAGCAGCGCCTTGCCGATGTCGTCGGCGTCGCGCAGCTCCTCGAGCCCGGGGACCGAGGGCTTGTACGTGAACGACACGACCTGGCGGTCGGCCGCGGCGCCCGCGGCGACGTCACGGTAGGCCTCCGTCGCGTGGGGAGCGAGCGCGTCGAGCAGCGCGAGCCGGGCGGCGACCAGCTGGCCACCCGTGCGCGCGAGGTTCTCGTCCCAGATGTCGAGGGTCGAGATCTCGACGTTGGCGCGGCGCCCCGCCGTCTTGAGCAGGGTGTTGCGCTGCTTGAGGACGCGGTCGTAGTCCGCCTTGACCCCGCCCAGGCGCGGCAGCCGCATGACGATCAGGTGGTCGAGGAAGTGCCGGCGATCGGAGGGATCGCCCTTGACCAGGGCGAGGTCCTCGGGGGAGAACAGCACGGTCCGGGCGATGCCGACCAGGTCGCGCACGCGGGGCAGCGGGTTGCCGTTCACCCGCGCGCGGTTGGACCGTCCCGGCGTGATCTCGAGCTCGAGCAGGGCCGAGCGGTCCTCTCGCTGCAGCTGGGCGCGCACGATGGCGCGGTCGGCGCCGGCCCGCACGAGGGGAGTGTCCGAGGACACCCGGTGCGAGTCGAGCGTCGCGAGGTAGTCGATCGCCTCGACGAGGTTCGTCTTGCCCTGGCCGTTCGCCCCGATGAACGCCACCGGACCGGGCCGCAGCTCGAGCTCGACCGAGCCGTACGACCGGAAGTCGGCCAGCTCCAGTCGGGTCACGTGCATGCGCCCAGCCTACGGCGAGCGCGGGACTCGCTGAGTTGCACGTTCCGCCTCGCCACCACGGCGTGTCGGCGGCCGAACGTGCAACTCAGCGGGTCACGGGTTGGGGACGTCGGGACTCTCCTGCGCGGCGCGCACGGCGTGGCCGCCGAACTGCTGGCGCATCGCGGCGACCGCCTGCATCGCGGCGGACTCGTCCTGGCGCGACACGAAGCGGGCGAACAGCGACGCGGCGATCGTCGGGGCCGGCACCGCGTTGGCGATCGCGGCCTCGACCGTCCAGCGACCCTCGCCGGAGTCCTCGGCGTAGCCGCGGATCTGCGACAGGTGCGGATCCTCCTGCAGCGCCTTGACCAGCAGGTCCAGCAGCCACGAGCGCACGACCGTGCCGACGCGCCACGAGTTGAGCACCTCGGTGACGTTCTCGACCATGTCGACGGCCTCGAGCAGCTCGTAGCCCTCGGCGTACGCCTGCATCATCGCGTACTCGATGCCGTTGTGGACCATCTTGCTGAAGTGGCCGGCGCCGACGCGGCCCGCGTGGACGAAGCCGTTCTCCTCGTCGGGGCGGAGGGCGTCGAACGCCGGCTGCACCTTGGCGACGTTCTCGGCGGTGCCGCCGGCCATGAGCGCGTAGCCGTTCTCGAGGCCCCACACGCCACCGCTGACGCCGCAGTCGACGAAGCCGATGCTCTTCTCGGCGAGCAGCGCCTCGTGGATCTCGTCGTCGGTCCAGCGCGAGTTGCCGCCGTCGACGACGACATCGCCCTCGGACAGCAGGCCCGAGAGCTCCTCGATCGTGCTGCGGGTGGGCTCGCCGTGGGGGACCATCACCCACACGACCTTCGGCGAGGGGAGCTGCTCGACGAGCTCGGCGAGCGACCCGACGTCGCTCACCTCGGGATCACGGTCGTAGCCGATGACCGTGAGGCCGGCGTTGCGCATGCGCGTGCGCATGTTGCCGCCCATCTTGCCCAGTCCAACGAGTCCGATGTGCATTGGCGCCTCCTGACGTCGTGGCGCGAGTCAGTTCTGAAGTCGAACCGGCATGATCAGGTAGCGGAACGCGCCGTCGGGATCCGCTCCCACCTCCGCGACTCCGGACATCGCGGCGGGCTTGGTGTGCTGCGTGAAGGACAGGTGCACGACCGGCTCGGTCATGACCGACAGTCCCTCGAGCATGTAGTTCGGGTTGAAGCCGATCGAGATGTCGTTGCCCTCGATCGTGGCCTCCACGCTCTCGGACGCCTGCGCCTCGTCGCCGCTGCCGGCCTCGAGGAGCACCTGGCCCTCCGAGAACGACAATCGCACGGGGGTGTTGCGCTCGGCAACCAGGGCGACGCGCTTCACGGCGTCGACCAGCGTCTGCGTGCCGACGTACGCGACCGTCTCGGCCTGCGCCGTGAACAGCTGGCGCACGCGCGGGAAGTCACCCTCGAGCAGGCGCGTCGTGGTGCGGCGGACGCCGCCGTTGACGGTGCCCTCGAAGCCGATGAGGCCATCGCCGTTCTCGCTGCTGGAGACGGCGATCGTGATGTCGCCGCCGGCGTTGAGGGCCTTGGCGGTGTCGGCTAGCACGCGCGCGGGGACCAGCGCACGGGCCGAGATGTCGGTCACCTCGGGGTACCAGTCCAGGTCGCGCAGGCTCGCGCGGAAGCGGTCGGTCGCCATGAGCGAGATCGTGGAGCCCTCGAGCTCGAGGCGGATGCCGGTCAGCAGCGGCAGCATCTCGTCGCGCGAGGCGGCGGCGCTGGCCTGGCCCACGGCGGTGGCGAAGTCGTCGGCCTTGACCGTGCCCGAGGAGCTGGGCATGTCGGGCAGCTGCGGGTACTCGTCGACCGGCATGGTCTGCAGGCTGAAGCGGGCGCTGCCGCACGTGACCTGCACCTTCGTGCCGTCGTGGACGACGTCGACCGGCTTGCCCGCGGGCAGCGCGCGCACGATCTCGGCCAGGAGGCGGCCCGACACGAGCGCCTTGCCCTCGTCACGGACCTCGGCGGGCAGCGTCGCGCGCGTCGAGGTGTCGTAGTCGAAGCCCGAGAGGTGGAGCTCGTCACCGGAGGTCTCGAGCAGCAGGCCGGTGAGCACCGGCACGCTGGGGCGGGTCGGCAGGCTGCGAGCAGTCCAGCCGACGGCGTCGGCGAGGGTGTCGCGATCGATGCGGAACTTCACGGTGCTTGAGCCTCTCATTCGTCAGTCGAATCCTGCCACGGTGAATGGTCTTCCACACCCAAGGGGCGTGGTGACTTCTTCTCGATTCGCGGTCTTGTTACTTGTCGTCGTCGTAGTAGGCGGTGTGGATCGTGTGGACAACCGGTGTTTGGGCTGGTCAGCGCGATCCGGGCCGGTGGATGAAGTTGTGGTCGGAGCACTGGGGGGACCCGTGCGGGCTGTGGATGTCCTCTCTGCGTTCACATCCGATTCACATCCGCGACGACAAGATTCACCGCGAACGGCCCGTCATGCACAGGCGTGTCCCCAGATGTGGGGGAACGAGCGCGTCAGGACTGGCGAGCCTGCTGGCGGATGCGCGCCGTCAGCTCGGTGACCTGGTTGTACACGGCGTGCTTCTCGGCCATGAGCTTGCGGATCTTGCGCTCGGCGTGCATCACGGTGGTGTGGTCGCGGCCGCCGAACTCGCTGCCGATCTGCGGCAGGGACATCTCGGTCAGCTCGCGGCACAGGTACATCGCGATCTGGCGGGCGAGCACGAGGTTGCGCGAGCGGTTCGGGCCGCACAGCTCCTCGATCGTGTACTCGGAGTAGGCCGCGGTCTGCGCCATGATCATCCCGGCCGTGATCTCGGGGTCGTCGCCCTCGGCGATCAGGTCCTTGAGCACGATCTGAGCGAGCTGCAGGTCGACCGTCGTGCCGTTGAGGTTGGCGAACGCCGTGGCGCGGATGAGGGCGCCCTCGAGCTCACGGATGTTCGTCTGCACCTTGCTCGCGATGAACTCGAGCACGTCGGCCGGCGCGGTGAGCTTCTCGGTGGCGGCCTTCTTGCGCAGGATCGCGATGCGCGTCTCGAGGTCCGGCGGCAGCATCTCGGTCTGCAGGCCCCAGCTGAACCGGTTGCGCAGTCGCTCCTCGAGCGTGCGCAGCTCGGCCGGGGGACGGTCCGACGTCATGACGATCTGCTTGTTCTCGTTGTGGAGCGCGTTGAAGGTGTGGAAGAACTCCTCCTGCGTCGCGTCCTTGTTCTCGATGAACTGGATGTCGTCGACCAGCAGGACGTCGATCTCGCGGTACTTGCGGCGCAGCGCGGGCGTGCGGTTCTCGCCGATCGCGTTGATGACGTCGTTGACGAACTCCTCGGAGCTGACGTACCGGACGCGCGACGACGGGTAGAGGTTGATGACGTAGTGCCCGATGGCGTGCAGCAGGTGGGTCTTGCCCAGGCCGGAGTCGCCGTGGATGACGAGCGGGTTGTAGGCCTTGCCCGGCGCCTCGGCCGCGGCGACGGCGGCCGCGTGCGCGAACCGGTTGGACGAGCCGATGACGAAGTTCTCGAACTGGTACCGCGAGTTGAGCCGGGCCTCGGCGACGTTCGCGCGGTGCGACGGTCCGCCCTGCGTGGTGGTGGGCCGGTTGACCCAGCTGGGCGTGAGCGAGTCGTCGTCCTCATCGAGCTCGTCGTCTCGGTCCATAAGTCGACTTGTAGACGTATCGACAAGTGGACCGGGTGTCGGTGCCGGCTCCTCGGCCACGGTGACGTGCGTCGTCATCGGCTCGGGCGGGTTGTCGTCGAGGACGTCGGGATCGATCGTGACGACGAGGCGGACGTCCTGGCCGAGCTGTGACGTCAGCGCCTGCTCCAGCGCGGGCCGTACGCGCGACTCGAGCTGAGCACGGGACAGGTCGTCCTGGACGGCGACGATCAGGATGCCGTTGTGCAGCGAGAGCGGCTTGGCGGCGTAGACGAAGACCTTGGCTCCCGGCGACAGCGAGGCGACCGATTCGCGCCAGACGGACTCCAGATCGACACCATCCACGTCGTGCACCGCACAGCCTTCCTCCCACCCACGGCGGGACGTCCCGAGTCAAGGGTGACGGGCCAACGCGCCGTCACCGGAGTTGTTCACACTGTTGTCCACACGCTGTGTATGAATCGTGGCGTTGGCGCGCCCTCATCGGGGCGGAGGCCTGTGGATATCCCGTGACGCTAGCAGTCGGGCCGGGCCACTCACAAGCGAGATCGCACATTCGAGCGTGCCGTACGGCGTGTCGCGTGGACCGGGTCCCAGCGGAGGAGTAAGGGTGGGCGGCTCGGGTCGGTTTGACCACGTCAGGCCGTGCCCCGTACCGTGGTGGGGTCGTCTCGCACGACGCCTGCCGCGTGCCCATGAACCACTCCGGTCGTGGGCGAGCGGTGGCCACTTCCCAACACCCGGGCCACGATCCGTACCGAAGGACCTCCTGTGAGCAAGCGCACCTACCAGCCGAACAACCGTCGCCGCGCCAAGAAGCACGGCTTCCGCCTCCGCATGCGCACGCGTGCGGGTCGCGCCATCCTGTCGGCGCGTCGCCGCAAGGGCCGCGCCAACCTCTCGGCCTGATTTCCCGTGCTGCCGCGCGTGCACCGCATGCGCGACGGTGAGGTGTTCCGCCAGGCGATGCGCCGCGGCGGGAAGGGCGTCCAGCCCGACCTCGTCGTCCACGTGGGTGGACCTGTCGAACCGACGGACGTCACGTCCGTCGGTTTCGTCGTGTCCAAGAAGGTCGGCCCGGCCCATGACCGCAATCGGGTGAAGCGCCGGCTGCGCCACCTGATGCGCGACCGGCTGGACGCGGTCCCCACGGGATCGCGCATCGTCGTCCGCGTCCTGCCGGGTGCGGCCGACCGGCGCGCGGCGGAGCTCGGCGGCCAGCTCGACCGGGCGATCGCGACCGCGGCGTCACGGGTGCGGCGATGATGCGCCGCCTCGTCGTCGCGCTGTTGCGCGCCTATCGGTTCACCATCAGCCCGATGTACGGGCAGGTGTGCCGCTACCACCCCAGCTGTTCGGCCTACGCCCTGGAGGCGGTCGAGACCCATGGCGCCTGGCGCGGCACGGGACTCGCGATCCGTCGCCTCGGCCGGTGCCACCCCTGGACGGCCGGCGGGTACGATCCCGTGCCGCCGGCAGTCCGTGATCGAGGAGAAGCATGTTCGACTTCCTAGGCAGCATCGGCGGCGCCATCATGACGCCGCTGTACTACTTCACGTCGGGCATCGTCCTGGCCTGGCACTGGCTCTTCGAGCAGATCGGCATGAACCCCGACGGTGGCTGGACCTGGGCGCTGTCGATCGTCGGCCTGACGATCACCATCCGTGCGATGCTGATCCCGCTGTTCGTGAAGCAGATCAACTCCAGCCGCAACATGCAGCTGATCCAGCCGCAACTGCAGGAGCTGCGCAAGAAGTACGGTCACGACCGCGAGCGCTTCGCGCAGGAGCAGATGAAGCTGTTCCAGGAGACCGGCACCAACCCCTTCTCCTCGTGCCTGCCGCTGCTGCTGCAGATGCCGATCTTCTTCGCGCTGTTCCGCGTGATCGACCAGGCGTCGCGCAAGGGCGCCGAGGGCGCCAAGGGCTTCCTCACCGGTGACCAGGCCGCGTCCCTGGCCAACGCCGAGTGGCTCGGCGGCAAGATCGCCGACACCTTCCTGTCCAGCGAGCACCTCGAGACCAAGATCATCGCCATGGTCATGGTCGTGGCCATGTGCGCCACGCAGTTCTTCACGCAGAAGCAGCTGATGGCCAAGAACATGCCGCCCGAGGCGCTGAACGGCCCCTTCGCCCAGCAGCAGAAGATCCTGCTCTACGTCCTGCCCGTCGTCTTCGCCGTCTCCGGCGTGGCGTTCCCCCTCGGCGTGCTCGTGTACTGGACCACCTCAAACCTGTGGACCATGGGCCAGCAGTTCTGGGTCATCCGCAACAACCCGGCGCCCGGCACGCCGGCCTTCAAGGCCAAGCAGGAGCGCGACCGCGCCAAGGGCAAGATCGTCGCCGAGGACCCCGTCGCCACCGCGAAGGCCGAGGCCGAGGAGCAGCGGATCCGCCGCCAGCAGCCCAAGAAGCAGACGCGCGACCAGCGCCGCAAGACCGGTGGTCCGCAGCCCAAGCCGAACAAGAACGCCAAGGGGGATTCCGATGAGTGACACCGATCTGGAGCGTGAGGGCGACATCGCCGCCGACTTCCTGGAGGAGCTCCTCGACATCGCCGACCTCGACGGTGACATCGACATCGACGTGGACGGCGACCGCGCCGCCGTGGAGATCATCGGTGGCGACCTCAGCCACCTCGTCGGCCGCGACGGTGAGGTCCTCGACGCCCTCCAGGAGCTGACGCGTCTCGCCGTGTACCGCGAGACCGGTGTCCGCAGCCGCCTCATGCTGGACGTCGCCGGCCACCGCGCCGCGCGCAAGGCTGCCCTCGTGAAGATCGCCGAGGAGGCGATCGAGGAGGTCAAGGCCGGCGCCGAGTCCCTCAGCCTCGACCCGATGTCCCCGTTCGAGCGCAAGGTGATCCACGACGCCGTCGCGGCTGCCGGCCTGCGCAGCGAGTCCGAGGGCGCCGGTCCCGACCGCCACGTCGTGGTCCTCCCCGCCGAGTGACTGTTTCACGTGAAACGGCGGCGTTCGGCGAGCGCCTGCCGATCGCTCAGCAGTACGCCGAGATCCTCGCGACCGCGGGGGTCGAGCGCGGACTGATCGGTCCCCGCGAGGTGGACCGGCTGTGGGAGCGGCACCTGCTGAACTGTGCGGCACCCGTGGTGCGGGTCCCCCATGGCGCGACGGTCGCCGATGTCGGCGCCGGCGCCGGACTCCCCGGCATGGTCTGGGCGATCGCCCGTCCCGACTTGCACGTGACGATGGTCGAGCCCTTGCTGCGGCGGACCACCTTCCTGGAGGAGGCGGCTCAGCAGCTCGGCCTCGACAACGTCACCGTGCTGCGTGCGCGGGCCGAGGACGTCGACCAGACCTTCGACGTGGTGACGGCGCGTGCCGTGGCCGCGCTCGACAAGCTTGCTCGCTGGTGCATGCCGCTCGTGCGGCCCGGCGGACACCTGCTCGCCCTCAAGGGACGCAGCGCGGCGGACGAGGTGAAGGCCGCGCGCGGCACCCTCGGTCGCCTCCATGCCGGCGATATCGTGGTCACGACGTACGGAGAGGACTGGGGCCTCGAGGTTCCCACCACCGTCGTCGAAGTCCAGCGCCGGTGACCCACCGTGGAACAGCCGATGTTCCACGTGAAACATGACAGGAGCCGTAGTGACGATTCCGACAGCCGCGGACTTTGCTGAAGAGCCTCTCGAGACGTCGATGTCGACGCCGCTAGCCGACCAGGCCGGATATCACGTCCAGCTGATGGAGCGCCTGGCCACCACGGGCCAGTACCGCCGGCCGCGATCCACCCGGGTGTTCGTCGTGGCGAACCAGAAGGGCGGCGTCGGCAAGACGACGACCTCGGTCAACCTGGCTGCGGCGATGGCCGCACGTGGGCTGAACGTCCTGCTGATCGACCTCGACCCGCAGGGCAACGCCTCCACCGCGGGCGGCATCCCCCACGCGTCCGGAACACCGGGCACGTACGAGGTGCTGCTGGACGAGCTGCCGATCGAGGACGCGGTGCAGACCAGCCCCGACGTTCCGGCCCTGCGCGTCGTGCCGGCGACGATCGACCTCGCCGGCGCCGAGATCGAGCTCGTCGGCCTCGAGCGACGTGAGCGCCGGCTGCGCGAGGCGATCGACCGGTACCTCGCGGGTCCCGGTCGCGACGTCGACTACGTGTTCATCGACTGCCCGCCGTCGCTCGGCCTGCTGACCATCAACGCGATGGCCGCGGCGCGCGAGGTGCTGATCCCGATCCAGTGCGAGTACTACGCCCTCGAGGGCCTGAGCCAGCTGCTCAACAACATCGGGCTGGTGCAGCAGCACCTCAACCGTGACCTCGACGTCTCGACGATCCTGCTGACGATGCACGACGCGCGCACCAACCTCTCCTCGAGCGTCGCCGCCGAGGTGCGAGGGCACTTCGGTGACCGCGTGCTGTCCACCGCGATCCCGCGCTCGGTGCGGATCAGCGAGGCGCCGGGCTACCAGCAGAGCATCATCACGTACGATCCCAGCTCGACCGGTGCGCTGTCGTACCTGGAGGCGGCGCGGGAGATCACCGATCGCGGCGCCGGACCTGCCGCAGAAGGAGCGTCCTCATGAGCAATCCCCGCCCCGGACTGGGACGCGGCCTGTCGGCCCTCATCCCGACGTCGCCCGCGCAGGCCAAGGAGTCCGGCCTGGCCGAGGTCGAGGGAGCGCGCCTGCGGGACATCCCGCTCAGCCAGATCACGCCGAACCCGCGCCAGCCGCGCACGGTGTTCGACGAGGAGGCGATGGCCGAGCTCGTGCACTCGATCAAGGAGATCGGGCTGCTGCAGCCGGTCGTGGTGCGCCAGACCGGGCCCGAGGCGTACGAGCTGATCATGGGGGAGCGCCGCTGGCGCGCCCACCAGAAGGCGGGCCTGGACACGATCTCCGCCGTCGTGCGCGAGACGACCGACGAGGACCTGCTGCGCGACGCCCTGCTGGAGAACCTGCACCGCTCCGAGCTCAACCCGCTCGAGGAGGCGGCCGCGTACCAGCAGCTGCTCGACGACTTCGGCTGCACGCAGGAGGAGCTGTCCTCACGGATCGGGCGCTCGCGTCCCCAGATCACCAACACGATCCGGCTGTTGAAGCTGCCTCCCGCGGTTCAGCGGCGCGTGGCGGCCGGCGTGCTGTCCGCCGGGCACGCCCGTGCGCTGCTCGCCGTGCCCAACCCCGAGCTCCAGGACCGCCTCGCCAGCCGCGTCGTGGCCGAGGGCATCTCGGTGCGCCAACTGGAGGAGATCGTCCGCTTCGGCGACGAGGAGGCGACCCCCGCGGCGCGCAAGCTGTCGACCCGTCCCACCTCGCCGCGCGTGGCCGAGCTGGCCCACCGCCTCTCGGAGCGCTTCGACACCCGCGTGAAGGTCGACTTCGGCAAGTCCAAGGGCAAGATCGTCGTCGAGTTCGCCACCATCGGCGACCTGGAGCGCATCGTCGACCTCATGGACCCGGCTCCGCGCGCCGACTGACCGGTACATAAAACAACAAGGCCACTTGTCGACAAATCGACAAGTGGCCTTGTTGAAGAAGCTGGGTCAGGCGACGAACTCCGAGAGCTCGGTGAGGATCGCCGACTTGGGGCGGACGCCCACGATCGAGCGGACGAGCTCGCCCTGGTAGTAGAGGTTCATCGTCGGCAGGCCGGTCACGCGGTACTGGGCCGGGGTGACAGGGTTGGCGTCCGCGTCCATCTTCACGATGGTGAGGGCGCCGTCCTTCTCCTTGGCGATCTCCTCGAGGATCGGGGCCAGCTGGCGGCACGGGCCGCACCACGAGGCCCAGAAGTCCACGAGCACGGGACCCTCGGCCTTGAGGACCTTCTCCTCGAAGTCGGCGTCGGTGACGGCGTTGATGTCAGCCATGGTTCTCCTCGGTGATGGGGTGGGTGGTCATTCGGTCAGGGCGGCGGCCGGCGCAGGGGCGCCCGCGGCCTCGAGGTCGGCCAGGAAGCGCTCGGCGTCCAGGGCCGCCTGGCAGCCGGTGCCGGCGGCCGTGATCGCCTGGCGGTACGTGTGGTCGACCAGGTCGCCGGCCGCGAACACGCCGCGCAGGTTCGTGGCGGTGGAGCCGGGCTGGGTCAGGACGTAGCCCTCGTCGTCGAGGTCGACCTGCCCGGTCAGCAGCTCCGAGCGCGGGTCGTGGCCGATCGCGATGAACAGGCCGCTGACGTCGAGGCGGCGGGTCTCACCGGTCTGGGTGTCGCGCAGCGTCACGGCCTCGAGCTGGCCGTCGCCGAGGATCTCGGCGACCTCGCTGTTCCACGCGAACTCGAGCTTGTCGTTGTTGTACGCGCGCTCGGCCATGATCTTGCTGGCGCGCAGCTCGTCGCGGCGGTGGATCAGCGTGACCTTGGAGCCGAAGCGGGTGAGGAACAGCGCCTCCTCGACGGCGGAGTCGCCACCGCCGACCACGGCGATCGGCTTGTCGCGGAAGAAGAAGCCGTCGCACGTGGCGCACCAGCTGACGCCGTGGCCCGAGAGCGTGTCCTCGCCGGCGATGCCGAGCTTGCGGTAGCCCGAGCCCATCGCGAGGATCACGGCGTGCGCGCGGAACGTCTGGCCGTCCGCGAGCGACACGGTCTTGATCTCGCCGGTCAGGTCCACGGAGGTGACGTCGTCGGCGACGAGCTCGGCGCCGAAGCGCTCGGCCTGCGCGCGCAGGTTGTCCATGAGGGCCGGGCCCATGATGCCGTCGGGGAAGCCGGGGAAGTTCTCCACGTCGGTCGTGTTCATGAGCGCACCGCCGGCGGTCACCGAGCCCTCGAAGACGAGGGGCTGCAGGTTGGCGCGCGCGGCGTAGATGGCCGCCGTGTACCCGGAGGGGCCGGAGCCGATGATGATGAGACTGCGGACGTCGGTCATGAAGAGATGCGCTTTCGATCGGGGTTCACGTGGTGCAACGGATTCTAGGTGGTGATTGTTCCCCGGCCCGGCGACATCAGCGGCCGCGGACCGTCACCTGACGGATCTCGCCACGGTACTGACCGTCACCGACGGAGGGCAGCGAGCGCAGCCACACGACGACGAACCGCGTGCGCGTCTGGCCGGGCAGGCCGACCGAGACGTCCTCGTCCGCGCCGTTGAGCGTGGCCAGCTCGCGCAGCTCGCCGAGCGCGCGCGGCGGGGTCGACAGCGTGGACGGCGCGGTGAAGATCGACAGGTCGGTCGGGGCGCCCCGCAGCCGCAGGCGCACCTGCTCGACGCTGCGCACCGTGCCGAGGTCGAGGATGACGCCGACGCCGTCCTTGAGCCCGCCGAGGTCCGCGCGTCCGTAGTACGTGGCCGTGGTCCAGCCGGACTCGGGATCGTCGTCGATCACGAGGTCCGTCGAGTCGGGGTTCTCGCGTCCGTCCTCGCCCTGCGGGTCGAAGTCGATGACCTCCTGGACGGGCAGCACCCGCACGGGCGTGGCGGGCGCCGACGGCGAGAAGGGAGCGCCCTCGCGGTCGATCTCGCGGTAGACGAGGATGCCGAGGATCGCGGCGAGCAGCAGGGCCGTCACGAGGCCGAGCAGGATGAGCGCACGGTCGCCGTGCGTCATCGAGGACATGCGCGAGCGCATCCGCTCGCGCCGCGTGGGCGGCTTCGGCTCGAAGGCCTTGGGCCGGCGGCGCGGCGGCTCGAGTCCCGGCGGCGGCCCCGACGGCTCGATGACGGGATCGAGGCGCAGCAGGTCCGGCGACGTGACGTCGTAGCCGAGCGGCTCGTCGAACAGGTCCTCCTCGTCGGCGCCGGCCTCGTACAGCTCGCGCGCGATCTCGGCGGCGGTGGTCAGCGGGTCGCGGTGCCGGTGCGGCTCCAGGATGCGGTCGCAGATGAGGTCGACGTCGCGCAGCACGCCGGCACGGACCTGGCGCGGGCGCAGCAGGTGGCCGTGCTCCGTGGGCGCGGCGCGCAGCCCGTCGACGTGACCGCCCGGCCACCGGCTGACGAGGCACGCGTACAGCAGCTTGCCGAGCGCGTTGACGTCCGCGGCGCGGTACGTGGCCAGGTCGTCGGCGGAGTCCTGGTGGTCGGCGGGGGCGAGCGCGGTGGCGACGCCGAGGCCCACGATCCGCACGGCGCCCGACTCCTTGAGCAGCACCTGGTGCGGCGTCAGGCGCCGGTGGACGAGGCCGCGGTCGTGCGCGTGGGCGATCGACTCGGCGACCTCGGCGACGATGGCGGCCGCGCGCCGGTTGGGCAGCGGGGACTGGGCGAGCAGGCGGCTCAGCGGCGTCGCCTTGGCCCACTCGCGGACCACGACGTGCACGCCGTCCTCGTCCTGCAGCAGGTCCAGCACCCGCAGGAACCGATGGTCCGTGACGGTCGTGGAGAGCCGCGCGGCCTGCAGGAAGTTCTCACCGCGCGGGTCGTCGGCCGGCAGCAGCTCGACACGGACGTTGCGGTGCAGGATCCGGTCGACGGCGCGCCAGTTCGAGGCCCCCAGGCTCTCGCTGACCAGGTCCGCGAGCTCGTAGCGCGAGGCGAGCACGTCGCCGGAGACGTGTGGTCTCCGGTCGCTCATCGTTCCTCCTCGGCCGGCCGTGCGGACCCACTCATCGTACGTGCGTCAGGAACGGCGCAGGACCGAGGTGACGACATAGCGCAGCTCCTCGATGCGGAGCAGGCGTGCGGCCAGCACGGTGGCGACCGCCCCGGCCAGGCCGACCACCACGAGCTCGCCGAGCGCCGAGAGCGGAGACAGCTCGCCGGCGTCCACCGAGGTCCACGCCCAGCGCCCCGCCAGCATGACGCCGGCGGCGACGACGCACACGACCGCGAGGCGCACCACGAACCTCACCGTCTCGCGCTCGGCCAGTGAGCCGATGCGACGCGACAGCAGGGTCGTGGAGACGGCCAGGCCCAGCAGGTACGCCAGGCCGTAGGCCAGCGCGAGCCGCGTGGAGACCTCGATCGGCGCGGCGCCGCGCGTCAGCAGCAGCGCGAGCGCGATGTTGGATCCGGCGATGACGGCCTGGATCCAGAACGGCGTGCGGGTGTCCTCCAGCGCGTAGAACCCGCGCAGCACGACGTAGTGCAGGCTGAACATCACCAGCGCCAGCGCGAACGCCGAGATCGTGGTGCCGATCGCCTCGGTGTTGCCGCGGGCGGCGCCGAACCCGGCCAGGACCGAGGCGATGGGCAGGCCCAGGCACGCGATGGCCACGCCGATCGGCGCGATCAGCATGAGGGCGAGTCGCAGCGTCCGGCCCAGCTCGAGGCGCATGCGGCCGAAGTCGCGGTCGGCCGCGAGTGCCGCGAGGGTCGGGATGATCGCGGTCGCGAGCGAGACGGTGATGACGCCGTGCGGCACCTGGCTGATCAGGAAGCCGACGTCGTAGACGACCTGGCCGGCGCTGGACTCGCCGCGCTTCGCGCCCTCGATGTCGGCGCCCGACGCGAGGCGCACGATCACGAAGTACGAGATCTGGTTGACGACGATGAACGCCAGCGTCCATGCGCCGAGGCGCGCCGTCTTGCCCAGGCCCACACCGCGGAAGTCGAAGCGCGGCCGGTACGAGAAGCCCACCTGGCGCAGGTAGGGCACGAGGACGAGCGCCTGCACGGCGATGCCCGCGGTGGAGCCCAGGCCCAGCAGCCAGGCCTCGCCGGTGCTGAAGCCGTCGGCCGCGCCCGGGGCAGCGACGCCGAAGACGATCGCGTACGCCCCCAGCACGCCCAGCGCGACGAGGTTGTTGACGATGGGCGCCCACATCATGGGCCCGAACCGCTGCCGGGAGTTGAGGATCTGCCCCACGAGCACGAAGGCGCCGTAGAAGAACACCTGCGGCATGCACAGCAGCATCAGCAGCGCGGCCGACTCCCGCTGGCGGGTGAACTCGTCCGTGAACAGCTCCGCGCCGAACAGCAGGCGCAGCAGCAGCGGGACGGCGATCATCAGCACGACCGTGGCGGCGCCCAGCACGAGCAGGCCGAGCGTGATGATCCGGTTGGCGTACGCGTCGCCGCCGTCCGGGTCGTTCTTCATCGCCCGCACCAGCTGGGGCACGAGCACGACGTTGAAGATGCCGCCCGCGACCAGGATGTAGAGCGAGTTCGGGATCGAGTTCGCGACGTTGAAGATGGAGCCGTTCAGCGCACTGCCGACGACGGCGAGCAGGACGAGCGAGCGCAGCAGGCCCGTGATGCGCGAGACGATCGTCCCGAGCGCCATCCAGGCGCTGGCGCGGGCGAGGTTGCCGTCACTCATCGTCGTCCTCGGGGTGCTCGGTGGCGTCGGGCTCGGCACGGCGGCGCCGGCGGCGGCCCAGGAAGCGACGCGCCCACGTCGCGATGACCAGCAGGCCGGCCGCGCCCATCGCGATCCACACGATGAGCCCGACGTTGCTGGAGCGGATGTTGAACACGGCCGGGTCGCCGAAGCCGGCACCGCTCTCGGTCACGAGGCGCGCGGTGACCGTGCTGGAGGTCTGCTCGCCCAGGTCGACCTCGACCGTCACGGTGTGGCGCTCGCCGGGCGCGATCTCGACCGCGTCGATGTCCTGCAGGTCCAGCGCGGGGTTGTCGGCGTCGAGGGAGAGGCCGACCCGGACCGTGCGGCGCGTGTCGTTCGCGACCGTTAGCGGGAACCCGCCGCGGCGGCTGGAGAGCGTGATGGTGGACGGGCTGTCGATCGAGATCCCGGCCAGCTCGGACTGCAGCGCGCTGATCTGGCGGTCGACCTTCTGCAGGGCGACATCGGGGTCCTGGCGCCAGCGGACCGAGAGGTCCTCGACGACCGAGCGGGACAGGTCCACCCGCTCGTCGTCGACGAGGACCTCGTTGAACAACGTGGCGGTGCGCGAGAAGGTGGCGACCCGGTCGAGCAGCGTGGCCGGGAGCGAGGTCGTGTCGACGTCGTCGGGGACCGAGCCGGTGTAGCTCAGCGGCGAGGCGCGGACCAGGTCCGAGGCCGTGACCGGCCGGGTGAGGCTCCCGCTGCCGCGCACCGAGACGGCCTGCGCGGCCACCGCGACGCCGCTGGCGCCGGGGTTCCAGCTGGGATCGACGATCGTCAGCGCGTCCGCGCGCGAGCCGGGATCGCTCTCGCGCGAGAGGACCGCGAGCGCGGCGTCCGTCAGCACGCGCTGGCGCAGGGTCACGGCGGTCTCGACGCCGGGCGTGTCCGGCAGCGTGCCGTTGACCAGCAGCGGCAGGGGGCCGCTCGTCGTCTCGAGGTTCACGACCGAGCCCAGGCGCGGCTCCCAGTCGGGCACGCTGCGGCGCGACACGAGCGTGGGCCCGTCGTCGCGGGCGCGCACGTCCTCGAGCATCGAGCGGGTGACACCGGAGATCGTCGGCCAGCTGGCGCGCGACCCGGTCAGCGCGTGCTCCACGAGCGCGGCGGAGGTGGCGGCGTCGACCTGCTTCCAGAGGGCCTCGGCGTTCTCGGGGTAGCGGTTGAGCGCCAGCTCGTCGGGTCGGGCGTACGACACGATCCACGTGGTCGAGTCCAGGGCCAGCTCGCGGAGCTGGTCGAGCCACAGGCGCACCGCGGCCGCCTGCTCCTGCGTGACCTCGGCCCCGTCCGGGACCTCGTCGGGGTCGGTGAGGTGGGCGAGCTCGTCGAGCAGCGACGGGTCCAGCACGATCGTCCGGCCGGCGCGGGGCGTGGCGCGGGCCGCGTCGAGGTAGTTCCGCAGCTGGCCGTTCGCGACGGAGCCGGCGACCTGCTCCCAATCGGGGTCCGCCGCCTCCCACGTCGGGGTGAACGGGAACACGAGGCCGGCCGGGACGGCCGCGGCCGAGTCGTCCACCCACGGCAGGAAGGTGGTGGCCCGGGCGACGGCGTTGGAGGAGCGCTCGCCCTCGGCATCGGTCGCCAGCACCTGGACGCCCACGGGGTAGACGCCTCCGGGTCCGGCCAGGCCGAGGCGGCGGACCGGAACGCGGATGTCGAAGGGGGCGGAGGCGCCGGGCGCCAGGGTGCCGACCTCGTCGAACGAGCCGGCGTCGATGACGCGCTCGCCCGTGTAGGACTGGCCGTCCTCGATCGCCGTCTGGATCTGCGCGCGCGACTGGAACGGGCTGCGCGGGATGACGAGGTAGGCCTGGACCGCGGACCACGGGGTGTCGCCGGTGTTGCGGATGACGCCGCGCATCCGGATGGTGCCCCGGTCCGACAACGCCGAGGGGGTCAGGGCGTCGATGCGCACGGCGAGCGAGCCCTCGCTGGCGTCGGCCTGCGGGGTCGGCGCGCCCACCAGGAGCGACACGGCCACCACGAAGGCGGTGAGCCAGGCGCGCATCGTCACCACGTCATCGTAGTGGGGCCGGTGCGCCGGTCGGCGGCGCAACTCAGCGGGCGGCCCACCAGGCGCGGAGCGCCTCGATGGCCTGGTCCTGCGGCAGCGGGCCGCGGTCCATGCGCAGGTCGAGCAGGAAGCGGTACGCCTCGCCCACCTCGCGGCCGGGGCCGATCTGCAGGATCTGCATGATCTGGTTGCCGTCGAGGTCGGGCCGGATGGACTCGAGCTCCTCCTGCGCAGCGAGCTGGGCGATGCGCGCCTCGAGGTCGTCGTAGGTGCGCTGCAGCCGCAGCGCCTTGCGCTGGTTGCGCGTGGTGCTGTCGGCGCGCGTCAGGATGTGGAGCCGCTCGAGCTGGTCGCCGGCGTCGCGGACGTAGCGGCGCACGGCCGAGTCGGTCCACTCGCCGGTGCCGTAGCCGTGGAACCGCAGGTGCAGCTCGACCAGCATCGCGACGTCGTCGGTGATGTCGTTCGGGTACCGCAGCGCGCGCATCCGCTTGCGGGTCAGCTTCGCGCCCACGACGTCGTGGTGGTGGAACGTGACCGTGCCGTCGTCCTGGAACCGCCGGGTCCTCGGCTTGCCGATGTCGTGCAGCAGCGCCGCGAGGCGGATCGTCAGGTCGGGACGCTCGTCGAGCCGGTGCTCGAGGTCGATCGCCTGCTCCAGGACCGTCAGCGAGTGCTCGTAGACGTCCTTGTGGCGGTGGTGCTCGTCGCGCTCGAGGCGCAGGGCCGGCAGCTCGGGCAGGACGCGATCGGCCAGCCCGGTGTCCACCAGGACGCGCAGGCCGCGGACCGGGTCGTCCGACAGCAGCAGCTTGTTGAGCTCGTCGCGCACGCGCTCGGCCGAGACGATCTCGATCCGGTCCGCCATCGCGGTGATCGCCTCGGTGACGTCGTCGGAGGCGATGAAGCCCAGCTGGCCCACGAAGCGGGCCGCGCGCATCATGCGCAGCGGGTCGTCGCCGAACGAGATCGCCGGGCCGATGGGGGTGCGGATCGTGCGGTCGGCGAGGTCGTCCAGGCCGCCGTGCACGTCGACGAACTCGAGGTCGCCCAGGCGCAGCGCCATCGCGTTGACGGTGAAGTCGCGGCGCGCGAGGTCGTCGGACAGGTTGGTGCCGAACGCGACGACGGGCTTGCGCGAGTCGGGGTCGTACTCGTCGGCACGGTACGTCGTGATCTCGAGCGTCTCGGTGCCCTTGCGCAGGCCGATCGTGCCGAAGGCGCGGCCGACGTCCCACAGCGCGTCGGCCCAGCCCGCGACGATCGACTCGATCTGGTCGGGCGTGGCCGAGGTGGTGAAGTCCAGGTCCGTCACCGGGCGGCCCAGCAGCGCGTCGCGGACGGGCCCGCCGACCAGCGCGATCTCGTGGCCGGCGTCGGCGAACCGCGCGCCCAGCTCGGTCAGCACGGGGTGCGTCGCGAGCAGCTCGTCGAGGCGCCTCTTCTCGTGCGGGGTCAGTTCGGCCACGAGGGTCGAGTCTATCGGCCCGCCCGCGACCCGGGACGGTCGACGGCGCGGGCCCCGCCGGGTTAGGCTGGTGCCATGGAGAGCTGAGGTCCCGACCGCCCGCCCGCGACCCCGGAGATCTCGCATGTCCTCCTCCCTCCTTTCCTCCCACGCCTCGTTCGTGCTGCCCGACGGCCGCACGCTGCTGCGCGACCTCACGTTCTCGCTCGGTCCCGGGCGCCACGGGATCGTCGGCGACAACGGCAGCGGCAAGACCGCCCTGCTGCGACTCCTCGCCGGCGACCTGAGCCCCACCACCGGCACCGTCGAGGCGCGCGGCCGCCTCGCCCACCTGCGGCAGACCCGCGCCCCTGCCTCGGCCTCCGTCGCCGACCTGATCGGCGTCGGCCCGGTCCTGGCGGCACTGCGCCGCATCGAGGACGGCTCCGTCGACCCCGCCGACTACGACGCCGTCGGCGACGACTGGGACCTGCCCGAGCGGCTCCACGCGTGGCTGGACCGCACGGGCCTGGGCCACGTCGGCCTCGACCGGCCCGCCTCGTCGGTCTCCGGTGGGGAGGCCACGCTGCTCGGGCTCGTCGGACTGCTGCTGCAGCGGCCCGACGTGCTGCTGCTGGACGAGCCGACCAACGACCTCGACGCGGACGGCCGCGCCCGGCTGACCGAGATCGTGGACGAGTTCAGCGGCACCCTGGTCCTGGTCAGCCACGACCGCGCCCTGCTCGAGCACGTCGACCACATCGGCGAGGTCCGCGACGGCACGGTCCGCTGGTACGGCGGCACCTACAGCGAGCACCTGGCGATGGTCGAGGCCGAGCAGGACGCCGCCCAGCGCGCGGTCGCGACGGCGCGGGCCGACGTGCGGCGCCAGCGACGCGACCTCGTCGAGCAGCAGGTGAAGCAGGCACGCCGCGACCGGCAGGGCCGCGACCACGCGGGCAGCCTGCCGAAGATCGTCGCCGGGGCGTACCAGCGCAAGGCGGAGGTCAGCGCCGGGCGCCTGCGCGGGATGCACGAGCAGCGGCTCGAGCAGTCGCGGGACGTGCTGTCCGCGGCGCAGGACCGCGTGCGCGACGACCGGCGCATCCGGGTGGACCTGCCGGACACGGCCGTCCCGCCTCGTCGCGACGTGCTGCGCGCCGAGGGGATCGTGGCGGCACACGGGTCGGCCGCCCCGGTCGACCTCGTCGTGCGCGGACCCGAGCGGATCGCGGTGGTCGGGCGCAACGGCGCGGGCAAGACCTCGCTGCTGCGCACGCTGCTGGGGATGGAGCCGGCGCGGGCGGGCCGGTCCGAGGTGCTCGTGCCGTGTCGGTACCTGCCGCAGGGCGTCGACCTGCTCGATCCCGACCGGTCGGTGCTGGAGAACGTCCGCGCCGCGGCGCCGGACGCGCCGGTGCAGCAGGTGCGAGCCCAGCTGGCACGGTTCCTGTTCCGCGGCGGCGCGGTCGACCAGCTCGTGGGGACGCTCTCGGGGGGCGAGCGCTGGCGCGCGACCCTCGCGAGCCTGCTGCTGGCGACGCCCGCGCCCCAGCTGCTCGTGCTCGACGAGCCGACCAACAACCTCGACCTGGCCTCGGTCGAGCACCTCACTGAAGCGCTCGAGGCCTACCGCGGCGCGCTCGTCGTGGTCAGTCACGACGCGGCGTTCCTGGCCGACCTGCGCCTCGACCGCACGCTCGAGATCGGCCCCCGGGCATGACGAAGGGGGCCGGCCCACCGGGCCGGCCCCCTCCTCACCGCATCAGTTCAACGCGAAGCAGGGCTCCGTGTAGTCGTAGTCCTTCGCGGTCGAGCCGGCCGACATCTCCTGCTCGATGGAGACGCCCGTGGGCGCCGTCTTGTCGACCTTGGAGATCACCGACTGGCGCCACGCGACGTCGTTCGGCTCGCCCGTCTGGTTGAACGCCTCGTCGGGCAGCATGCCCTCGTAGTCGACGCTGTCGAGCTCGGTGGCCGCCTTGGCCACGTTCTCGCGGGTGATGCCGCCGTCCATGTCGGCCGCGGCCTCGAGCGCGGCCAGCAGCGGGTACTCCCACACCCAGCCGGCGGTATAGCCGTCGCTCGGGGACTTGACGTCCGCGAGCGCCTCGCGCATGGCCTCGTGGCCGTCCGAGTCGGTGCCCCACGGACCCCACGGGCCCGCCTGGAAGTACATCGCCTCGAGCGCCGGAGCGGCCTCGGTCTGCAGCAGCGCCGGGTTCCACGTGGGGCTCGATCCGACGACCGTGCCCTTCCAGCCCTGCGCGGCCGCGCCGCCCAGGATCGTGGCCATCTCGGCGGGACCGGTCGTGATGTAGACCAGGTCCGGCTTCTCCTTCAGCACCGCCGCGACGGCGCCGGCCTGGTTGTCCTGGCCGGTCGCGGTCTCGACGGCCTTGAAGTCGAGCCCGTTGGCCTCGGCCGCGACCTTCACGCCCGCGGCGGCGTCTCCGCCGTAGTCGTTCGGGTAGTGGATCGCGAGCACCTTGCCCTTGACCCCGCGGTTGGCGACGGCCCAGTCGACGCCGTTCATGGCCTCGAAGCAGTAGTTCGCGCCGGACTGCAGGATCTGGTCCTCGAAGTCCCACGCCGAGTTCCACGAGGCCGGCACGCCGACCACGTTGTCGGACTTCATGTCCTCGAGGATCGCCAGGGTCTGCGAGGAGCCCAGCGTCTGGCCCAGGGCGAGGATGTCGTTCCTCATCTCCTGGTACTTCTTGTTGTGGATCTCGGGGTTGTACTCGGCGTCGGCGATGTACTTGTCGATGTTGACGTCGTAGCCGCCCACGCCGCCGTCCTCGTTGACCTTCTTCCAGAACGCCTTCTGCGCGTCCGTGATCGGCACGGCCAGCGGGGCGAACGGGCCCTTCGTGAGGTCCGAGATCGCGCCGAGGTAGATGCAGCCGTTGTCCTTGTTCACGGCGTCCGGGCAGGCCTCCTCGGTGATGCCCGGTCCCGCGGCGCTGTCGTCGTCCCCGCCGCCGCGGCAGCCCGCGAGCACGAGGGCCGCCACCGCCGCACCGGCGGCCACGCGGGCCCACTTGCGGTGTTGCTTCATTGATCATCCTCCTGGGTGGTTCGACGGAGCGGTCGCGCCGTCGGCGGCCTCGCGGCCGGGTCTAGTAGGAGAAGGGCCAGCCCTTCCAGTAGTTGCGCAGCCGGACCCAGATGCCGAAGAGTCCGCGCGGCTCGAAGATGAGGAACCCGATGATGAGGGCGCCGTAGAGGATCGCCTCGAGCTGGAAGACCGAGAGCAGCTCGCCGGGGATGTAGTGGGCGATGAACTGGCTGATCCGCGGCAGCAGCGCGATGAACATCGCGCCCATGATCGAGCCGCTGATCGTGGCGACGCCCCCGATCAGCACCATCGCGAGGTACTGCACGGACAGCAGCAGGCTGAACGCGCCGGGCTCGAAGACGCCGATCACGGCGTAGTAGAGAGCGCCGGTGACGCCCGCGAAGAACGAGGACATCGCGAACGCCATGACCTTGTACTTCGTCAGGTCGACGCCGATCACCGCGGCCGCGACGTCACGGTCGCGCACCGCGCCGAACGCGCGGCCCACGCCCGAGCGGGCGATGTTGCGGCCCAGCACGGCGAACACGATGAGGAACACCAGGGCCAGGAAGAACTGCGCCTGGCCGCGGGACAGGCCCGAGATCGGCTCCATCGAGGCGAAGTCGATGCCGAACAGCTCCAGCTCGGCGCCGCGCCGGCCGACGCCGGGACCACCGGTGATGTCGCGCGCCTCGCGGAAGATGTGGTCGCCCAGGAACACCAGGCCGAGCGTCACGATCGCCAGGTACAGGCCGCGCAGCCGCACGGCGAGCGGTCCCACGAGCAGTCCGGCGAGCGCCGCGGTGACACCGGCGGCCGGGAGCCAGATCCACATCGGCAGCCCGTAGCCGAGCAGCGCGCCGTCGGGATCGCCGCCGAGGACGGCACCGGTGTAGGCGCCGACGCCGATGAAGAAGGCGTGACCGAGCGAGACCTGGCCGGCGTAGCCGGTCACCAGGTTGAGGCCGATCGCGCCGACCGACGAGATCATGCCGAGCGTCAGCACCTGCAGCAGGTCGTCGGTCAGCAGGAACGGCACGACGAACGAGGCGATCACGAGGCCGATGACGCCCCGACGCTTCGCGGACGTGTTCGCCAGCGCGAGGTCCTGGGAGTAGCTGGTCCGCAGCAGCGGACGGCCGCGGACGCCGGTGGACCGGCGGGCGTGCGTGGACGGGGCGGAGCGCAGGACGGTCATACGCGCTCGACCTCCTTCGTGCCGAAGAGGCCGTAGGGCCGCACGAGCAGCACTACGAACATGAGGGCGTAGGGCGCCACGAGCGAGAAGTTGTTGCCCAGCCAGGGCGCCACGTCAGGCTGGTAGACGGCGGTGAGCAGCTCGACGATGCCGACGGCGAGTCCGCCGATCACCGCGCCGGGGATGCTGTCGAGTCCGCCGATGATGATGGCGGGCAGCGCCTTGAGGGCGATGATCCACGTGTTCTGCTCCAGGCCGGCGCCGGTCGCCGCGACGAACGTGCCCGCGATGGCCGCGAGTCCGCCGGCGATGGCCCAGGCCAGCGCGAAGATCGCTCCGACGCGGATGCCCTGTGCGAGCGCCGTCTCCTGGTTGAGCGCGGTGGCGCGCATGGCCAGGCCCGTCCGGGCGTACCGGAAGAACAGCGCGAGGGCGACGACCGTGACGGCCGTGACGGCGATCAGGCCGAGCCGCTGGTGCGAGATCGCCAGCCCGGCGAACTCGAACCGCTCGCTGCCGTTGGGGTACGAGACCGAGCGCGGGTCCGGGCCCATGTACCGGTTGGTGAGGATGCGCAGCACGATGTCGACGCCGATCGTGATGATCGCCAGCGTGAACACCGGCTTGCCCACCATGGGCCGCAGCGCGAGCCGCTCGACGAGCATCCCCAGCAGCGCGCCGAGGACGACCGCGACCAGCAGCGCCGGCCAGAACGCCAGGTCCCAGGCGGACGTGGCGTGGTACGCGAACAGTCCGCCGCACACCATGAGCGCCGGCTGGGCGAAGCTGATGACGTGCGTGGCCTTGAAGATCATCACGTAGCCCAGCGCGAGCAGCGCGTAGATCGAGCCCTGCGCGAAGCCGTTGAGCAGGGTCTGCAGGAACTGCGTCATGCCGAGACCCCCGTCCGCTCGTCGTAGAGACTCTCGATCTCGGCGGCGAACCGCGTCGTGATCGCCGAGCGCTTGATCTTCTGGGTCGCCGTGAGCTCGCCCTCCTCGTGGTCGAGCTCCTTCGGCAGCAGCGCGAACCGCTTGATCGTCTCGACGCTGGCGAACTTGCGGTTCGTCTCGTCGACGATCGACTGCACGAGCTCGCGGACCTCGGGCTTCTCCGACAGGTCGCGGTAGGTCGTGAACGGCAGGCGCCGTTGCTGGGCCCAGTTGCCCACCGTGTCGAGCTCGATCCCGATCAGCGCGGTCAGGTACTTGCGACGGTCGCCGATCACGATCGCCTCCTTGATGTAGGGCGACGACTTGAGGCTGTTCTCGATCTCGCTGGGGCTGATGTTCTTGCCGCCGGCGGTGATGATGATGTCCTTGATGCGGTCGGTGATCCGGATGTGCGTGCCGTCGACCCACTCGCCGACGTCGCCGGTGTGCAGCCAGCCGTCCGGGTCGATCGTCTTCGCCGTGGCCTCGGGGTTGTTCCAGTAGCCGACGAACGTGCCCGCGTGCCGCGTGAGGATCTCGCCGGTCTGCTCGTCGATCCGCACCTCGGCGCCGACCTGCGGCTCACCGACCGTGCCGACCTTGACCCGCCCGGCCATGTTGGCCGTCGCGATCGCCGAGTTCTCGGTCATGCCGTAGACCTCGTGCATCGGGATGCCGATGCCCATGAAGAACTCGAGCACCTCGGGGGCGATGGGCGCCGCGCCGGACGCGGCGTAGCGGACCTTCGCCAGGCCGAGCCGCTCGCGCAGCGGGCGGTAGAGGCAGACCCAGCCGACCGCGTAGACCGCCCGGGTGGCCGCGGTGTGCCGGCCCTCGTTCTCGACGAGGGTGCGGCCGATCCACGCCGCGCGCTTCATCCAGAAGTCGAAGCTCCTGCGCTTGAGCCACGACGCGCCGCTCATCCGGATGTGGACGCCGGCCGCGACCTTCTCCCAGATGCGCGGGACGCCGAACAGCAGCGTCGGCTGGACCTCGCGCAGCGCCTGCTGCACGGTCTCGATCGACTCGGCGAAGTTGACCTGGGAGCCGACGGCCGCGTTGAACCACGTCGTGAAGACGCGCTCGGCGACGTGGCACAGCGGCAGGTACGACACGACGAGGTCGCGGTCGCTGGCCGGCGGGTCGACGAAGGCGCCGCCCTGCTGCAGGGTCCCGATGACGAACTCGATGTTGCGCATCGAGAGCATCGCGCCCTTGGGCGGGCCGGTGGTCCCGGACGTGTAGACGAGGGTCGCGAGGTCGTCGGGCACCGCCGACTCGAGCCGCTCGGTCACGGCGTCGGGATGCTGGGCGCGGTGCTGCTCGCCGAGCGCGACGAAGTCGTCCCACGCCATGAGGCGCGGGTCGTCGTACCGGCCGCGGATGCCGCGCGGGTCGACGTAGACGACGAAGCGCAGCTCGGGCAGCTCGTCGGCGATCTCGAGGTACTTGTCGACCTGCTCCTGGTCCTCGGCGACGAGGACGCACGCGCCGGAGTCGCGCAGCACGTGCAGCACCTCGGGCGCGGGGTTGGTCGGGTAGAGGCCCACCGTGGCGGCGCGGATCGCCGTGATGCCGATGTCGCAGTACAGCCACTCGCGCCGGTTCTCGCTGTGGATGGCGACGCGGTCGCCGACCTTCACGCCGAGCGCGAGCAGCGCGTGGCCCACCAGGACCGAGCGGTCCCAGTACTGCGCCCACGTGACCTCCTCCCACAGGCCGAGGTCCTTCTCGCGCATCGCGATGCGGTCGGGGGTGTCCTGGGCGCGGGCGCGGATCCGCTTCGGCAGCGTGTCGGGTGCCGCGGTCATGCGAGGTCCTCCTGCAGCTCGGCGACGACGGCGTCGTCCACGGGCCCGAGGTAGGCCCGGATGACGTCGGGATGGGTCTGCACCTCGTGGGGCGTGCCGGTGGCGACGGGCTTGCCGAAGTCCATCGCCATGACGCGGTCGGCCAGGTCCATGACCAGGCCCATGTCGTGCTCCACGAGGATCATCGGGACGTGCAGCTCGTCGCGGATGTCGAGGATGAACCGCGCCATGTCCTCGGTCTCCTCGCCGTTCATGCCGGCGACGGGCTCGTCGAGCAGCAGCAGCTTGGGCTCCATCGCCAGCGCGCGGCCGAGCTCGATCCGCTTCTGGATGCCGTACGGGAGCATGCCCACGGGCAGCTGGCGGTAGCCCTCGATCTCGAGGAAGTCGATGATCTCCTCGACGCGGCGGCGGTTCGCCACCTCGGCGTGCTTGGCGCGGCCGAGCCACGCCACCGCCGACGGCCAGCCGTAGCCCAGGTGGGCGTGACGGCCGAGCATGAGGTTGTCGACGACGTCGAGGTTCTCGAACAGCTCGATGTTCTGGAACGTGCGCGCCATGCCGAGGTTGGCGATGCGGTGCGGGCGCATGCCGCGGATGTCGGTGCCGTCGAACTCGACGCTGCCCTGCTGGGGCCGGTAGACGCCTGAGAGCACGTTGAAGATCGACGTCTTGCCGGCGCCGTTCGGGCCGATCACCGCGAACAGCTCGTCGGGATAGACGTCGAAGTCGACGCCCTGCAGCGCCTTCACGCCCGAGAACGACAGCTCGACGTCACGGACCTTGACCACGGGTTCAGTCACAGGACCCTCCTCGGGTCGGGGGAACAGGCAACGGGATGCGGCGGCACCGGGCGGTCGGCGGACGACCCGCGGTTCACGACAGCCATCGCTTCCTGCGCTTGTAGTGCTTGATGTCGCGGTAGCTGGTGGCCGTCTCGCCGCGGCCCAGGTAGAAGTCGCGGATGTCCTCGTCGTCGAGCAGCTCGGCGGCGGGCTTGTCCATGACGATCTTCCCGTGCTCCATGACGTAGCCGTGCTGGGCGATCGAGAGCGCCATCGTGGCGTTCTGCTCGACCAGCAGCACGGTCGTCCCGCGCTCGTTGATCTGCACGACGATGTCCTTGATCTGCGACACGATGCGCGGCGCCAGGCCCAGGCTGGGCTCGTCGAGCAGGAGGATCTCGGGCTGCGCGACCAGCGCGCGGCCCATCGCGAGCATCTGCTGCTCGCCGCCGGAGAGGTAGCCCGCGGTGTTCTTGCGGCGCTCCTTCAGGACGGGGAACAGGTCGTAGACCTCCTCGATCGCCTCGCTCAGGCCACCCTTGCGGGTGTGCCCGCCGACGCGCAGGTTCTCCTCGACCGTGAACTCGGCGAACACGCGACGGCCCTCGAGCACCTGGCCCAGGCCGGCGGCGACGATCTTCGGCGCGTCGGCGGTGTGGATGGGGGTGTCGCCGAGCAGGATCTCGCCCTTGGTGATCTCGCCGTCGTGGATGTCGAGCAGTCCCGAGAGCGCACGCAGCAGCGTCGTCTTGCCCGCGCCGTTGGCGCCGAGCAGGGCGACGATGCTGCCCTTCGGGACCGTGAGGCTCACGCCTCGCAACACCAGGATGACGTCGTTGTAGACGACCTCCAAGTTCTTGACCGTCAGCACGTTCTCCCCCTCGGTGTCGGCGGTCTCCGCCATGAATGTGACGACATCCTCACATAGAAAGTGATCCGCGTCACGGACTATCTACACTCGGAGTGTCGAAACTTTCGACGCCTGCTTGCCCACAGGGGGTGCCGCGGGTGGAACATAAGGCGGTGACCTCCATGCAGTACCGCCAGACGGACGGCCGGATGCAGCGCAGCGAGCGCACGCGCGCCCAGATCGTGGAGGCGCACGTCGAGCTGCTGCGCGAGGGCGTGCTGCGGCCGACCGCCGCGGTGATCGCCGAGCGCGCGGGCGTGTCGCGGCGGACGCTGTGGTCGAACTTCCACGACATGGAGGGACTGCTGACCAGCACGGTCGACCACTGGTTCCGCCTCGACGACGAGCTCCGCGGCGAGATCGACCCCGAGGCGCCGCTGGACGAGCGGATCGCGGCGTTCTGCGCCGAGCGCGAGCGGCGACTGGTCAACATCGCGCCGGCGGCCCGCGCGGCGGTGCTGAGCGAGCCGGACTTCGACGCGCTGCGCAGGAGTCGTGAGGGGCACATCCACCGCGTGCGCACCGACCTCGAGCGGGTGTTCGCGCGCGAGCTGGCGGGCGAGGACGAGCCCGGCCTGCTGGTCGACGCGATGACTGTCGCGGTCAGCTGGAACGCGTGGTCACTGATGTTCGACGACCACGGCTATCCCGCGGCCCACTGCCGCCGGCTCATGGAGCGCGCCCTGCGCGCCCTGCTGCACGTGGGCTGACGCTCAGCCCAGCACGCCGAGCTGCGCCGCGCCGATGATGCCGGCGTTGTTGCGGTGCTTGGCGGGGATGATCGGGGTGCGCAGGTCCAGCAGCGGCAGGAACTTGTCGCTGTCCTTGCTCACGCCGCCGCCGACCACGAACAGGTCGGGCGACAGCAGCCGCTCCAGGTGCGCGAAGTAGGTCTGCAGGCGCTCGGCCCACGCCTCCCACGAGAGCTCCTCGCGCTCGTACGCGCTGGCCGCGGCCCAGGTCTCGACGTTCGCGTGGCCGTCGACCTCGAGGTGGCCGAACTCGGTGTTGGGCACCAGGGTGCCGGCGTTGATCAGGGCCGAGCCGATGCCGGTGCCGAGCGTGATGACGCAGACCAGGCCGTGCTCGTCGCGCGCGGCGCCGAAGTCGTTCTCGGCCACGCCCGCCGCGTCGGCGTCGTTGACCACGTGCACGGACCGGCCGAGCACCTCGGTGAACAGCGCGTCGACGTCGGTGTCGATCCACGACTCGTCGATGTTGGCGGCCGAGCGGGCGACGCCGTGCTGCACGACCGCCGGGATGGCCACGCCGATCTGCGGCACGTCCTGCGCCTCGGGGAAGTGCTCGACGATCTGGCGGGCGACCTCCGCGACCGCCTCGGGGGTCGCGGGCTTGGGGGTGGGGATGCGGAACCGGTCCGCCGCCAGCTTGCCCTTGTCCAGATTGACCGGCGCGCCCTTGGTGCCCGTGCCGCCGATGTCGATGCCGAAGCCCATGACCATGCCAGAACCCTATCCGTGGGGCCCCGCGCCCCGACACCTTCGCCACGCCGAGGCCCGCACGGTCGTCGGCGCGCAGGACCCCGGACCCCGCCCGTACGCTGACCCCATGGCTGGAGGACTTGTCGCCCTGCTCGACGACGTGGCCGCGCTCGCGCGGCTCGCCGCGGCGTCCATCGACGACGTGGCGGCCGGTGCCGGCAAGGCCAGCGCGAAGGCGGCCGGCGTGGTCGTCGACGACGCCGCGGTCACGCCGCGCTACGTGCACGGCGTCGACCCCAAGCGCGAGCTGTCCATCATCGGCCGGATCGCCAAGGGCTCGCTGCGCAACAAGCTGCTGTTCATCCTGCCGGCGCTGCTCCTGCTGAGCGAGCTCGCGCCGTGGATCCTCACGCCGCTGCTCATGCTGGGCGGCACGTACCTGTGCTTCGAGGGCGCCGAGAAGATCTGGCACGTCCTGCACCCGCACCACGAGAAGGCCGAGGAGCCGGCGACGGCGCAGGGCCCCGAGGCCGAGAAGAAGGTCGTGTCGGGCGCCATCCGCACGGACTTCATCCTGTCGACCGAGATCATGGTGATCTCGCTCAACGAGGTGGCTGACGAGGGCTTCTGGGCCCGGGCGATCATCCTCGCGATCGTCGCGCTCGGCATCACCGCGCTCGTGTACGGCGCCGTCGCGCTGATCGTGCGCATGGACGACGTGGGCGTGGGCCTGGCGGCGCGCAGCTCGGCGCTCGCCCAGCGCACGGGCCGGCTGCTGGTCAAGGCGATGCCGCGCGTGCTGCAGGCGCTCGCGATCGTGGGCATCGCGGCGATGCTGTGGGTCGGCGGCCACATCCTGCTCGTCGGCACCGACGACCTCGGCTGGCACGGGCTCTACGGCCTCGTGCACGACCTCGAGCACGCGGTCGGCGAGGCCGTCCCGTTCGCGCACGGCGCGTTCGAGTGGCTGGCCAACACGGCGGCCTCCGCCCTCATCGGCCTCGTGGTCGGCGCCGTCGTCGTGGCGGTCGTCAACGCCGTGAAGCGCCTGCGCGGCGCCCACTGACCCCTCCGGGGTCCGAGATCCGTAGCGGTGTCCACCTGGATCGAGGCGGACCGAGCCGGATCGGGTGGACAGCGCCACACATCGTGCGCGGCGGAGGCCGCGCCGTGGCTCAGGCCTCGGCGGCGAGCACGGTCGCGAAGCCGAGCATGACGGCACCGGTCGCGCCGTCGACGCCCCGGCGGAACGGGGGCCGGGCGAGCTTCGTGGCGGCGGCGTGCGCGATCTCGATCACGACGAGGTGCACGAGGCCGCCCACTGCGACGAGCGTGAGCGCGTAGCCCAGCAGCACCGCCATGCCGTCGCCCGGGGAGACGAACTGCGGCAGCACCGCGAGGTTGAACGCCAGCACCTTGGGGTTGGTGATGTTGCACAGGAAGCCCTGCCGGAACGCGGTCCGGCGGCGCACCGGGCGGGCCGAGCCGCCGACGGCCCACGCGTCCTCGCCACGCCGGACCGCCGCGCGCAGCGCCGTGAAGCCGAGCCACGTCAGGTACGCGACGCCCGCCCAGCGGATCGCCTCGAACACCGGCTCGGCGTGCGTGATGACCGCGCCCAGGCCCGAGGCTGCCAGGACGCCCTGGATCGCGCAGCCGGTGACGATGCCCAGCGCCGTGAACAGGCCGCGGCGGCGCCCGCCGAGCACCGACGCGCGCAGCGTCAGGAACGTGTCCGGGCCCGGCGCGACGGCCAGCAGGACCACGAACAGCAGGAAGGACAGGTAGGTCGCCACGACGCGATGCTATCGCCGCGCCGGACATGCGAAACGCGCCGGATCCCCAAGGGATCCGGCGCGTTGCGCGACAGGTGCGGAGAGCTGGAGGTCAGCGCTCCTCGGTACCGGCGATGAAGCCCTCGAGGCGGGCGCGGCCCTCCTCGTCGGGACGCTGCTCCGGCGGCGACTTCATCAGGTACGACGAGGCCGACAGCAGGGCGCCGGAGATGCCACGGTCCTTGGCGATCTTGGCGGCGCGGATGGCGTCGATGATGATGCCGGCCGAGTTCGGCGAGTCCCAGACCTCGAGCTTGTACTCCAGGTTCAGGGGCACGTCGCCGAAGGCGCGACCCTCGAGGCGGACGTAGGCCCACTTGCGGTCGTCGAGCCACGCGACGTAGTCCGACGGGCCGATGTGGACGTTCTTGTCGTCGACCTTGCCGGCCAGCGGGCCGTGCAGGTTCGAGGTGACGGCCTGCGTCTTGCTGACCTTCTTCGACTCCAGGCGCTCACGCTCGAGCATGTTCTTGAAGTCCATGTTGCCGCCGACGTTGAGCTGGTACGTGCGGTCCAGCGTGACGCCGCGGTCCTCGAACAGCTTCGCCATGACGCGGTGCGTGATGGTCGCGCCGACCTGGCTCTTGATGTCGTCGCCGATGATCGGGACGCCGGCGTCCTCGAACTTCTTCGCCCACTCGGGGTCCGAGGCGATGAACACGGGCAGGGCGTTGACGAACGCGACCTTCGCGTCGATGGCGCACTGCGCGTAGAACTTGTCGGCCTCCTCCGAGCCCACGGGCAGGTAGGAGACGAGGACGTCGGCCTGCGTGTCCTTGAGGACCTGGACGACGTCGACGGGCTCGGCGTCGGACTCCTCGATGGTCTGCAGGTAGTACTTGCCCAGGCCGTCGAGCGTCGGGCCACGCTGCACCGTCACGCCGGTCGGCGGGACGTCGGTGATCTTGATCGTGTTGTTCTCGCTGGCCTGGGTGGCCTCGGACAGGTCGAAGCCGACCTTCTTGGCGTCGACGTCGAACGCGGCGACGAACTCGACGTCCTTGACGTGGTACGGACCGAACTGGACGTGCATGAGACCGGGGACGGTGCCCTGCGGGTCCGCGTCCTTGTAGTACTCGACGCCCTGGATCAGGGACGTGGCGCAGTTGCCAACGCCGACGATGGCCACGCGGACCTTGTTCTCCGAACTCATGGAGACCTCACTTTTCCTTGTCTGTCGTGCTGATGTCTTCGTGCTGCATGAACGCGTCGGCGCGTTCACGGTCGATCAACTCGGTCAGCCAGTTGATCTCGCGCTCGACCGACTCGAGGCCGTGGCGCTGAAGCTCGCGGGTGTAGGAGTCCATCCGCTCCCGGCGCTGGGCCGAGGCCTTGCGGACGTTCTCGAGGCGCTCCTCCAGCCGTGACCGGCGTCCCTCGAGGATGCGCACCCGGGTGGGGGAACTGGTGCGGGCGAACAGGGCGAAGCGGACGCCGAAGTTCTCGTCGTCCCACGCGGACGGGCCACCGTCCTCGAGCAAGGACGTGAAGTACTCCTTGCCCTCGGCCGTCAGCCGGTAGACGATCCGGGGGCGCTTGCCCCGCGGGGACGTCTCGGTGTCGGCCGCGATGTAGCCCGCCTTGGTGAGCTGCTTGAGGCAGGGGTAGAGGGTGCCGTAGGACAGCAGCCGCGTCCAGCCCAGCAGCCCGTTCACATGCTTGCGCAGCTCGTAGCCGTGCATCGGGGAGTCGGCGAGCAGGCCGAGGACGGCCAGCTCCAGGGCCGCACCGCGTCGGGCCATCGTCGCCCCCCTTCCCGAACACACGAACCGATGCCACGAATGGCTATATCGGTACGATACATCGAGTCACGTCGTTCGTGAACACCGCCGCGGCCCGTCGGGTGTTTCTCAGGAACACCCGTCAGACTGGAGCGCTGGTGCAGTCGTTGGAAAGGAACCGGTTCGTGGCGAGAACTCGCACGAAGAAGAAGCAGGGCCGACTCTCGCGGTTCGCCGGCAGGATCGGCGGCACGGGGTCGTGGCCCGTCCGCACGCTGCGCTGGCTGCTCTTCCTGGGCACGCTCGGCTTCGTCGGCGGTGCGCTGCTGGTCGCGGTGCTGTACGCGACGATCGAGATCCCCGATCCCAACGCGGACTTCCAGACCGAGACGACCAACGTCTACTACTCGGACGGCAAGACCAAGATCGGCAGCTTCGCCACGCAGGACCGTGAGCGCCTCGAGTACGACGAGATCCCGAAGATCATGCGCGACGCCGTCGTGGCCGCCGAGGACCGCACGTTCTGGGAGAACCGCGGCATCGACATCAAGGGCATCGTCCGCGCGGCGCGCGACAACGCCACGAGCGGCCAGATCACCGGCGGCGGCTCCACCATCACGCAGCAGTACGTGAAGATCCTCTACCTGAACCAGGAGCGCTCCTACTCCCGCAAGGTGAAGGAGGCGATCCTCTCGGTCAAGATCCACAACCAGCTGACCAAGCAGGAGATCCTCGAGGGCTACCTCAACACGATCTACTACGGCAACGGCTCGTACGGCGTCGAGGTCGCCTCGCAGAACTACTTCGGCAAGCCGGCCGCGAAGCTCAACGTCGGCCAGGCCGCGTTCCTGGCGACCGTCATCAACAACCCCTCGTACTTCGACCCGTACGCCGAGGGCGCCGCGGACCGCGTGCTGCCGCGCTTCAACTACGTGCTCGACGGCATGGTCAAGCGCGGCTCGATCACCGAGGAGGAGGCCGCCAAGTTCCGCGACCGCTTCCCCAAGTTCAAGAAGCAGAAGGCCAACCAGCGCTTCGGCGGCCCCAAGGGCCACCTGCTGAGCGTCGTGAAGGACCAGCTGCGCGCCGAGGGCTTCCTGGACTCCGAGATCGAGGGCGGCGGCTTCCGCGTCGTCACGACCTTCGACAAGGACAAGCACGAGGCCGCGGTCGAGGCCATCAAGCAGGTCCGTCCCGAGGGCCTCGACGAGCTCAACACGGCGCTCGTGTCCGTCGAGCCCGGCAGCGGCGCCGTCCGCGCGATGTACGGCGGACCCGACTACCTCAAGAACCAGCTCAACTGGGCGATGCTGCGCACGCAGCCGGGCTCGACGTTCAAGGCGTTCGCGGTCGTCGCGGCGCTCGAGAACGGCTACAGCCTGCAGACCCGGTTGAACGGCAACGCGCCGTTCAAGGTCGGCGACGCCGAGATCGAGAACCAGGGCGACGCCGGCGGCAAGTCGTACGGCTTCATCAACCTCGAGCGCGCCACGCAGTTCTCCGTCAACACCGCGTTCGTCGACCTGACCGACCAGATGGAGGACGGCGAGCGCAAGATCCTCAAGGCCGCCCGCGAGGCCGGCATCCCGGACTCGACGGTCGACCAGATCGAGCCCGTCATCGGCGTCTCGCTGGGCTACGCGCCCGTCGCGCCGATCGACATGGCCAACGCGTACGCCACGTTCGCGGCCGAGGGCAAGCGCGCGCAGTGGTTCGTCATCGACGAGGTCGAGGACACCCACGGCGCCCGGGTCTTCAAGCACCGCGGCTCCACCAAGCAGGCGATCGACAAGGACGTCGCCGCGGACACGCTGGCGGCGCTGCAGGCCGTGGTGAACGGCGGCTCGGGCACCAGCGCCCGCACGTTCTGCCCCACGGTCGGCAAGACCGGCACGGCGACGGCGACCGACCCGGACGGCGAGGGCGACCACGTGTCGTCGTCGTGGTTCGTCGGCGCGACGCCGAAGCTGGCCACGGCCGTCGTCTACAACCGCGGCAAAGGCAACGAGGAGCTCGAGGGCTACCTGAACCCGTTCTTCGGCGGCACGTACCCGGCCCAGACCTTCGCGGCCTACCAGAACCGCGCGATCGAGGGCGAGGAGTGCGGCACGTTCCCGCCGCGCGCCAACATCAAGGCCGACAAGGGCACCTCCGTCGCGCCGCCGGTCACCCCGAAGAAGAAGCCGAAGAAGGAAGAGCCGGAGAAGACCAAGTCGACTCCGAAGCCGACGCCCAAGCCGACGCCGACGCCCGAGCCCACCCCGGAGCCCGAGCCGACGCCGACGCAGGACCCGGTGCCGCAGCCGACGCAGCCCACGGCTCCGCCGGCGGCCGGCGGCAACCGCCCCGGCATCGGCGGCGGGGGCGGCGGGGGCGACTGAGGCTCAGGCCTCGGCGACCCGGTCGAACGCCGCGATCGTGTAGCGGACGGCGGCCGGGAGGCGGTCGCCGACGGCGGGCACGGCCGCGCCCTCGGGCAGCAGGATCATGCTGGCCTGCATGTGCGGCGGCTCGACGAACCAGCGCTGGCGGCCGTCGACCGTGAAGGGCGACAGGGCGAGTCCGGCGGCGGCGAGGCCGCCCTTCGCGACGGCCTTGCCGCGGCCCGCGACCCCCTCGACGGCACGCGGCGCCTCGAGGCCGATGCCGTGGCTCGTCCCGCCGGCGACGACGAGGACGTGGCCGGCGCGCGGGACCCGGCCCTGGCGGTAGCCGACGCGCTCGCCGCGCTGCACGGTGTGGACGTCGAGCACCGTGGAGCGGACCTCCAGCGTGTCGAGGCGGCCGAGCCACAGCGACGTGCCGACGCGCGGCCGGATCGTGAGGTTGGGTCGCTCGGCGCGCAGCTGCTCGAGCTCGTCGACGGTCAGGTGCGAGACGTAGACGGTGGTGGTCTCCAGCGCGGACGTCTCCAGGACGGCGCACAGGGTGCGGGCCTCGGCCAGGTTGCCGCCGGACATCGGCAGGTGGATCGCGAAGCCCTCGACGGTGAGCGGCGCGGCGGCCAGCTGTCGGGCGGCCTCGGCGAGGCTGTGGCGATCCAGGCCATGGCGTGCCATCGAGGTGATCGCCTCGACGACGACCCGCGCTCCGGGCAGCCTCGCGGCGAGCGCGGGGATGTCCTCGACGCGGCTCACGGTGTGGATCAGCCGCGGGTCGGCGATGCGCGGCGAGAACGGGCGCCACGGGGTGAGGACCTGGACGTTGCCGGGGAAGGCGCCGAGCAGCTCGTCGGCCTCCTCGTACGTGCCGACGGCGATGAGGTCGGCGCCCAGGCGGACCGACTCGCCGGCCAGCCGCTGGCGTCCGAGGCCGTAGCCGTTGCCCTTGACGACCGGGACGAGGCCGGGGTGGGCGTCGCGCGTGGCCAGCAGGTGGGAGCGCCACTCGGCGGCACGGATCGTCAGGTCGAAGGCCATGGGTCCATCATCGCGCGTGGGCGCCCGCCCGCCCGCGACCGGTCCACGGCGCGGGCGGCAAGGTGGCGAGGCGGCGTCCCCGCCCGCCCCGTGCCCGACTCTTGGAACACGTTCCACCGTCGTTCGCTCGCGAAGCGTGCGACGCGGTCCAGAAGTCGGCGTCGGGCGGCGGGGCGGTGCCCCGGCCCGCCGGCTCAGCCGCGGCGCTTCATGTACGCCGTGAAGGCGGCGTAGAGCGGGCGGTTGATGGGCAGGTCCCACTCGCCGAGGTACTCCACGGCCTCGCCGCCGGTGCCGACCTTGAACTGCAGCAGGCCCACGTGCGGGTCGTCGGAGTCGAGCGTGTCCGTGATGCCGCGCATGTCGTACACGTCCGCGCCGGCGGCGAGCGCGTCGCGCATCATCTGCCACTGCACCGCGTTCGAGCCGCGGACCTCGCGCTTGGCGGTCGTCGAGGCGCCGTACGAGTACCAGGCGTGCGTGCCGACCTGCACGAGAGTCGTCGAGGCGACGAGGTCGCCCTCGTGGTGCGCGAGGTACAGGCGCAGGCGCTGGGGATCCTCGGCGGTCATCGCGTCCCACATCGTGTGGAAGTACGACAACGGCCGCGGCGTGAAGTGGTCGCGCTCGGCGGTCTCGACGTAGACGCGGTGGAACTCCGCGAGGTCGTCGCGCGTGCCGAGGCTGACCTCGACGCCCTGCTTGGCGGCCTTCTTGATGTTGCGGCGCCACAACTGGTTCATCGCCTTGAGGACGTCGTCCTCGGAGCGGCCCGCGAGCGGCACCTGGAAGTTGTACTTGGGCTGGCCGGCGGAGAAGCCGCCCTCGGCGGCCTGCTCGCGCCAGCCCAGTCGGCGCAGCCGGCCCGCGAGCGCGATCGCGGCCTCGTCGGCGTGATCGGCGGGCACGTCGCCCAGGCGCGTCAGCACGTCGTCGGCCAGGGCCGCCTTGAGCGTCGCGGCCGCCCAGCGGCGGGTCACGACCGGCGGGCCGATGCGGATGCCGAAGGCGCCGTTGGCCTTGAGGTGGTCGCGCAGCGCGGTCAGCGCCGCCTCCACGTCGCCGCTCCAGTCGAGCACGGGACCCTCGGGCAGGTACGCGAGATAGCGCTTCAGCCTCGGCACCTGCCGGTAGAGGACGAGGCCGGCGCCGACGAGGCCGGACTCGTCGAACCAGCCCAGCGACTCGCCGCGCCACTCGGCCTTCACGGCGGCCCACGCGGGGGTCTGCAGGAAGCTGGCCGTCCCGCGGGAGGCGACGAAGGAGAGGTGCTCCTCGGACGAGATGGGGCGTACGCGGATGGTCACGCCCTTGAGGCTATCCAACAGGTGTTGTTAGCCTGACCTAACCGGGACTTCCCGGTGGGGCTCGATCGCACCGGTGGCGCCCGTACGAACGAAGGGAACCCCGTGAAGACCTTTGCCGCGACCGTCCTGGGTCGGCGCCAGCTGACCCCGCACCTGGTCTCGATCTCGCTCGGTGGGATCGACGGCTGGCAGTCGACGGGCATCCCGGACGAGTACGTCCGGCTGCTGCTGCCCGCCCGTCCCGGTGCGCCCATCGCGCTGCCCACCATCAACGAGGACTTCTCGTACAGCTACCCCGAGGGCGCCGAGCCGCTCGTGCCGCGGGTCTACACGATCTCGGACCACCGCGTCGTCGACGGCGACGTGCGCGTGGACGTCGACGTCGCGCTGCACGAGCACGGCGCCGGCTCCGACTGGGCGCGCACGTGCCAGCCGGGTGACCAGGTCGGCATCATCGAGCCGCACGGCCTCTACCGTCCGGCCGAGGACGCGCGCCGCCAGCTCTTCGTCTGCGACATCACCGGCGTGCCCGCGCTGGCGCGCATCCTCCGCGACCTCGACCCGGGCGTCGTCGCCGAGGCGCACGTCGTGCTGACCGACGCCGCCGACGAGGTGCCGCTGCCGTCCGCCGCGGACGTCCACGTCGAGTGGGAGGTCGTCGAGGACGAGCACATGATCCCCAACGCGCTCGAGGAGGCCGTCAAGCGCCGTGACCTGCCGGCCGATCCCGCGGGGCACTACGTCTGGCTCGCCGGCGAGGCCCGGGCCAGCCGCGCCATCCGCAAGCACCTGCGCCGCACGCTCGGCTGGCCGCAGGCGGCGTTCTACACGTGCGGCTACTGGCAGATCGAGGCCGAGAAGTGGAACGCGCGCTACGAGGAGGTCGCCGAGATGATCCAGGCCAAGGCGCTCGCGGCGTACCGTCGCGCCGGCCAGGACGAGGGCGCCTACCTCGACGAGCTCGACGACATCTACGAGTCCGTCGGCCTCTGACGCTCAGCGCGCGCGGCGCCAGTAGCCCGCGGCGCTGATCCGCACGCGCGGCACCTCGCGCGAGAGCAGGTGCCGCCGCAGCCGCCGGGCGAGCGACTGCTCGCCCGCCACGAACGCGTGCACGCGCGACCGGTCGAACACGACCGTCTCGGCCGTCTCGAGCGCGACCCGGCCGGGCGGGTCGTCCTCGTCGCGGCTCAGCCACACCAGCTCCACGCCCGGCGGGTGGTCGAGCTCACCGGCATCGTCGATCGAGGGCACCTCCAGGACCGCCGTGCCGGTGGCGTCCTCGGGCAGGGACGCGAGCACGCCGGCCACCGTCGGCACCCCGGTCTCGTCGGCGACGAGCAGGACGTGGTCGCTGCCGCGCGAGCGGTCGAACGCCTGGCCCTCGTCCACCGCGGCGAGCCGGTCGCCCGGTCCGCAGGACTGCGCCCACGCCGAGGCCGGCGCGTCGGTGCCGTGCAGCACGAAGTCGATGTCGAGCTCGGGGCCCTGGCGGCCGATCGGCCGGAACCGCCGCACGGCGTAGTCGCGCAGGACGGGCCGCTCGTCACGGTCCAGGGTCAGGTAGCGCAGGCGCTGCAGCGGCGTCACGCGGTCGGGCAGGTCGTCGAGCGAGGAGGGGTTGGCGCTCGGCAGGACGAGGCGCAGCCACTGGCCCCAGCCGGACGCGGTGAACCCGGTGATCGCGTCGCCGCCCACGGTGACGCGCTGGTAGTGCGGGGCGACGCGCTCGCTGCGCAGGACCTGCAGCCGCAGCAGCGGCCGTCCCCGCAGCGGGACGAGCGCGAACGATCCCATGGCATCCCCCTCGGCACCATGCTGGACCACTCGGGCGCGGATGTGAACGCCGAAGTGTGGCTCGCGTCACACCAGCAGTGCCGCCGTGGGTCTGCCGGGAACCACGAGCAGGGGCATGCCGGCCTCGTCGGGCGTGCGATTGCCCTTGCGGTGGTTGCAGCGCAGGCACGCGGCGACGGCGTTCTCCCACGTGAGCTCGCCACCGCGCGAGCGCGGCACGATGTGGTCGACCGTCTCGGCCTCGCCTCCGCAGTACGCGCACGAGCGGTCCCGCGCCTTGATCGCGCTCTTCGTGCACAGGTGGGTGCGGCGGTGGCGCCACTTCGCGACGACGTACCGGACGAGCCGCAGCACCTTCGGCTTCGGGAACGGCCCGAACGTCTCGTCGTGCGACTCCTCGATGACCGCGACCTCGCGCACGAGCATCTTGATCGCATGGCGCAGGGACACGCGCTGCAGTGGCTCGTAGCTCGCGTTGAGCACCAGGACGTCGCCAGCGGTCATGGGCTGCCCCTTCCCCTGCGAGAAAGCGTAACCAGCATCACGTCACGGAGGGGTCGCTCTCCGAAACGTGCGTGTGACGATCCGCCCCTATGGTGGGGAACGTGACGGACGCCCAGCTCTTCGACGGATACGGACCGGTCGCGGGTTATGACGAGATGTTCGCCGAGTCGGGCGTCCGTGACGTGTACTCGGGCATCCACGCCGCCTTCGGCCGGATGCCCTCCGACGAGGTCCGCCAACGGGCTGAGGGACTCGCCTCCTCGTACCTCGAGCAGGGCATCACGTTCGGCGTCGCGGGCGAGGAGCGGCCGTTCCCGCTGGACATCGTGCCGCGCATCATCGAGGCCGACGCGTGGGACCACGTCGAGGCGGGTGTCAAGCAGCGGGTGAAGGCCCTCGAGGCGTTCCTGGCCGACGCGTACGGCTCCGGTGAGCTGTTCCGCGACGGCGTCGTCCCGCGCGAGACCGTCGTGACGTCGCACCACTACCACCGCGTCGTCGCCGGCATCGAGCCCGCGAACGGCGTGCGCATCCACGTCTCGGGCATCGACCTCATCCGCGACGGCAACGGCGACTTCCGCGTCCTGGAGGACAACGCGCGCGTGCCGTCGGGCGTCTCGTACGTCATGACCAACCGCCGGGCGATGTCCGGTGGCCTGCCCGAGGTCTTCGCGAACCACCGCATCCGTCCCGTCGCGCGCTACTCGCGCCAGCTGCTGTCCGCGCTGCGGGCGGCGGCGCCCGCGGGCGTCAGCGACCCGACCGTCGTCGTGCTGACGCCCGGCGTCTACAACTCCGCCTACTTCGAGCACACGCTGCTGGCGCGCACGATGGGTGTCGAGCTCGTCGAGGGTCGCGACCTCGTGTGCCACGGCGGGCGCGTCATGATGCGCACCACCGACGGGCTCGCGCCGGTGCACGTCATCTACCGCCGCATCGACGACGACTTCCTCGACCCGCTGTCGTTCCGCGCCGACTCCGCGCTCGGCGTGCCGGGCCTGATCAACGCGGCCCGCGCCGGCAACGTCACGATCGCCAACGCCGTCGGCAACGGCGTCGCCGACGACAAGCTGCTCTACACGTACGTGCCCGACCTGATCCGGTACTACCTCGCCGAGGAGCCGATCCTGCGCAACGTCGACACGTGGCGCTGCGGCGACGACGAGCAGCGCGAGGAGGTCCTCGACCGCCTCGACGAGCTGGTCCTCAAGCCGGTCGACGGCTCCGGGGGCAAGGGCATCGTCATCGGCCCCGCGGCCACGCGCGAGGAGCTCGACGAGCTGCGCGGCAAGATCCTCGCCGCGCCGCGCGACTGGATCGCCCAGCCCGTCATCTCGCTGTCGACGGTGCCCACGCTCGTCGAGGACGGCATCCGTCCGCGACACGTCGACCTGCGGCCCTTCGCGGTCAACGACGGCGACGACGTGTGGGTGCTGCCCGGCGGCCTGACCCGCGTGGCGCTGCCCGAGGGCGAGCTGATCGTGAACTCCAGCCGCGGCGGCGGCTCCAAGGACACGTGGGTGCTGGCGCGTCCCACCGAGTCGATCGAGGAGGCCGACGACGACCTCGAGCCCGTCGCGCAGGGCCAGTCGATCGCGCCGCTGAGGGGGGAGGCCTGATGCTCAGCCGGATCGGCGAGTCGCTGTTCTGGATCGGTCGCTACCTCGAGCGCGCCGACGACACCGCGCGCCTGCTCGACGTGCAGATGCAGATCCTCGTCGAGGATCCCGCGACCGACGAGGTCACCGCGTGCCAGCAGCTGTTCGCGGTCATGGGCATCGACGACTTCGGCGGCGTCCCCAACCGCTGGTCGATGCTGGACCTGCTGGCCTACGACCAGAAGTCGCCCAGCTCGATCGCCGCGGTGATCGGCTCGATGCGCGAGGCGGCCCGCAGCGCCCGTGAGGTGCTCTCGACCGACGTGTGGTCCGCGATCAACACGACGTGGCAGGGCGTCCCCGCCGCCACGTCGATGCGCCCCGTCGAGATGTTCAACTGGGTCCGCCGCCGCACGGCGATGATCTCGGGCTCGGCCGACGACTCCATGCCGCGCGACCAGGGCTGGTACTTCTACGTGCTCGGCCGCAACATCGAGCGCGCCGACATGACCGCGCGACTGCTGTCCACGGCGGCGAGCGCGGGTGGCTCGGGCGTCGCGTGGCAGAACACGCTGCGCGCCTGCGGCGGCTACGAGAGCTTCCTGCGGACGTACCGCGGCATCGAGCGGGACTCGGCCTCGGCCGAGTACCTGCTGCTCGACCGCTGGTTCCCGCGCTCGCTGGTCTCCAGCCTGAGCGAGGCCGAGCGGGCGCTCACGCGCCTCGACGTGGCGGGCCGTCGCGCGGGCTTCTCGGACGAGGCGCTGCGGCTGCTCGGCCGCGCGCGCACCGGGATCGAGTACCGCCCGCTGGGCGAGATCCTCGAGACGATGCCGTTCGAGATGGAGCGCATGCAGCGCGCGTGCGCCGCGGCCAGCGACGCCATCACGTCGAGGTACTTCGCGCAGGAGGACTGGCACCTGTGGAAGGGGAGGGTCTCACTGTGAGCGAGCGTCAGCGAGTCACGGAGGTGCGGGCATGAGCATGCGCATGCGGGTCAGGCACGCCACGACCTACACGTACTCAGAGCCCACGGCGGCCTCGTACAGCGAGGCCCGGCTGACGCCGCAGACCACGGCCGAGCAGTACGTCCGGCGCTCGCGGCTGGAGATCACGCCGACGGCGTGGTCGCAGGAGTACCGCGACTACTGGGGCGCCACCGTGGTGGCCTTCGAGGTGACGGACCCGCACGACCAGCTGACCGTCGTGGCCACCTCGATCGTCGACACCGCTGCCCCGGCGGAGCCCGCCGAGTCGATCCAGTGGGACGACCTCGACGCCTCCACGCTCGACCGCTACTGCGAGTTCGTGCACCAGCAGGACCGCGTGCGGCCCGCGCCCGGCCTCGTTCCCGAGCTCGACGCGATCCGCGAGCGGTCGCAGACGCCCGCCGACTACGTGACGGCCGTGTGCGAGCTGCTGCGGACGCGGATCAAGCGTCTGGTCGCCGCCACCCACGTCACGGCCACGGCCGAGGGAACGTGGGAGTCGGGCAAGGGCGTCACGCACGACATCACGCACGTCGCGATCGGCGCCCTGCGCCACGCGCAGATCCCCGCGCGCTTCGTGGCGGGGTACGTGCACCCCGACGCCGACCCCGAGCTCGAGGCCGCCGTCCCCGCGGAGCCGCACGCCTGGCTCGAGTGGTGGGACGGTCGCTGGACCGGCTGGGACGTGATGGGCGGCGAGGCGCCCGGTGAGCGGCACATCGTCGTCTCGCGCGGCCGGGACTTCGACGACAACCCCAACCTGCGCGGCATCTACGCCACCGACGGCGACGTCAGCACCGCCGTCGAGGTCGAGATCACCCGCATCGCCTGACCTCCGCTGCCGCACTCGCGGTCCGGCCGGGAGCCCCTGGCGCTCGCCGGGCGGGGTGTCCGGCCCCCGGCCTAGGGTGGATCCATGAGCACCGAGTGGACCCGCAAGCGCGTCGCCGAGACCCATCGACCCTGGCAGGCGGACGCCGACCGCTACCAGGGACTCGAGTACCGCCGGGTCGGGCGATCGGGCCTGCTGCTGCCGCCCATCAGCCTCGGCCTGTGGTGGAACTTCGGCGACAACCGCACGTTCGACTCCCAGCGCGAGGTGCTGCGCCACGCGTTCGACCTCGGCATCACGCACTTCGACCTGGCCAACAACTACGGCCCGCCGCCGGGCTCGGCCGAGGAGAACTTCGGCCGCATGCTGCGCGGCGACTTCAAGCCCTACCGCGACGAGCTGATCATCTCCACGAAGGCCGGCTGGGACATGTGGCCCGGCCCGTACGGCTTCCACGGCTCGCGCAAGTACCTGCTGTCCAGCCTCGACGCCTCGCTCGAGCGGATGGGCCTGGAGTACGTCGACATCTTCTACTCGCACCGCGCCGACCCGGACACTCCCGTCGAGGAGACCGTCGGCGCGCTGGACGCCGCCGTGCGCCAGGGCAAGGCGCTCTACGTCGGCATCTCGTCGTACTCGGCCGAGCGCACGCGTCGCGCCGCCGAGGTGGCCGCCGACCTCGGCACCCCGCTGGTGATCCACCAGCCGGCGTACTCGATGGTCAACCGCTGGGTCGAGGACGAGCTGCTGTCCACGCTCGAGGACACCGGCATGGGCTCCATCGCGTTCACCCCGCTCGCCCAGGGCCTGCTGACCGACCGCTACCTCGGCGACGAGCCGGTCGAGCGCTCCGGCGGCCGCAGCTCGTTCGACGAGTCCGTCGTCGAGGGCAACCGTGACCGCCTGCGCGGCCTGGCCGAGATCGCGCGCGAGCGCGGCCAGTCGCTCGCCCAGCTCGCGATCGCGTGGGTGCTGCGCCCGGGCGCCGCGACCTCGGCGCTGATCGGCGCGTCCAGCACGCGCCAGCTCGACGAGAACGTCGCGGCCGCGGCCAACACGGACTTCACCGAGGACGAGCTGCGCCGGATCGACGAGCTCGTGGGCCACGACGCTGATGCACGAGTCGACCTGTGGGGCGGGTCTGCCGACATCGTGTAACTCTCAGTGACATCGTGGTCGCGGAGTCGGGCCCGTCCCCTAGGCTCAAGCCATGGACAAGCCCGTCGCCGCCCATGCGTACGACCTCATGAAGACGTATGGCAAGGGCGATGCCCAGGTCAAGGCGCTCGACGGCGTCTCGATCGAGATCTACGAGGGCGAGTTCACCGCGATCATGGGGCCGTCGGGCTCGGGCAAGTCGACGCTCATGCACTGCATGGCCGCGCTCGACAAGCCCGACGGCGGACGCGTCACGATCGCGGGCACGCCCCTGGCCAAGCTCGACGACAAGGCGCTGACCATCATGCGCCGCGAGCAGATCGGCTTCGTGTTCCAGTCGTTCAACCTCGTGCCGACGCTGACGGCCGAGGAGAACATCCTGCTGCCGCTCACGATCGCGGGGCGCAAGCCCGACCAGGGCTGGTACTCGCGCGTCATCGAGGCCGTCGGGCTGGCCGACCGGCTCAAGCACCGCCCCAACGAGATGTCCGGCGGCCAGCAGCAGCGCGTCGCGTGCGCCCGCGCCCTGGTCAGCCGGCCGTCGATCGTCTTCGCCGACGAGCCCACCGGCAACCTCGACTCCACGTCGGGCGCCGAGGTGCTGTCGTTCCTGCGCCGCAGCGTCGACGAGTTCGGTCAGACGATCGTCATGGTCACCCACGACCCCACGGCCGCCAGCTACACCGACCGCGTCGTCTACCTCGCCGACGGCCGTGTCGTGTCCGAGCTGCGCGAGCCCACGGCCGAGAAGGTCCTCGAGCGGATGAGCGTCGTCCAGCGCCGGATGGGCGCGTGACGTGCGCAAGGTCACCTGGCGCAACCTGGTCGCGCGCAAGCTGCGCCTGCTGCTGAGCGCCTTCGCGATCGTCCTGGGCATCGCGTTCCTGTCCGGCTCGCTCGTGTTCACCGACACGATCGGCAAGAGCTTCGACGAGATCGCGAACGGCATCGTCGCCGACGTGGCCGTGCGGCCCGTCACCGACGCCGACGACGCGATCGCGGTCGGCATCAACCGCGACGCGCGCACCGTCCCGACCGATCTCGTCGCGAAGATCGAGGCGCTGCCCGAGTCCGGCCGCGTCGAGGGAACCGTCAACGGCACCGGCCTGTTCGTGGTCCGCCGCGACAACAAGCTCCTCGGCGGCACCGGCGCGCCCACGATCGCGCTGAACGCGGGCACCGGCGACCCCGTCCCCAACGCCGCGGGCGCCCCGATGCTGACGTGGAGGACCGGGGCCGCCCCGCAGGCCGAGGGGCAGATCGCGCTCGACTCCCGCTCGGCGCAGGTCGCCGGCTACGGCGTCGGCGACACCGTCCGCGTGGCGATGCCCGGCGACCCGCCGATCCTCGAGGCCGAGCTGGTCGGCATCTTCGACTTCGCCTCCGGCGGCCTCGCCGGCGCCACGATCGTCATGTTCGACGACGCCAGCGCCCAGAAGTACTTCCTCGGCGGCAAGGACGCGTTCAGCCTCATCCAGGTCGAGGCGGCCGAGGGCGTCACGCAGCGCGAGCTCGCCACGGCCGTCGAGCCGCTCATCCCCGACGGCACCGAGGCGGTCACGGGGACCGAGGTCGCGCAGGAGTCCCAGGACCTGTTCGACCAGCTGCTGGGCTTCCTCAACACGTTCCTGCTGGTGTTCGCCGGGATCGCGCTGGTCGTCGGCACGTTCCTCATCGTCAACACGTTCTCGATCCTGGTGGCGCAGCGCAGCCGCGAGCTCGCCCTGCTGCGGGCGCTCGGCGCCTCGCGGGGGCAGGTCAGCCGCTCGGTGCTGACCGAGGCGTTCGTGATCGGCCTGATCGGCTCCACGCTGGGCCTCGCGCTGGGCTTCGGCCTGGCGTCGCTGCTCAAGGTGCTGTTCAGCAACTTCGGCCTCGACCTGTCCGGCACGGCCCTGGTGTTCCGTTCGCGCACGGTGGTCGCGGCCTACGTCGTGGGCATCGTCGTGACGATGCTCGCCGCCTGGATCCCCGCCCGCCGCGCCGCGCGCGTGCCCCCGGTGGCGGCCATGCGCGACGAGATCGCGATGCCCGAGTCCTCGCTGCGCTGGCGCCTGCTGCTCTCGCTGCTGTTCGGCCTCGCCGGCGCCGCGGGCATGGCGGCCGGCTCGTGGCTCGACGTGCCGCGCCCCATCGTGTGGGTCGGCCTGGGCATCTTCGGCGTGCTGATGGCCGTCGCGCTCGGCAGCCCCGTCATCGCGATCCCCGTGCTGGCCGTCTTCGGCGCGATCTACCGCGCGCTCTTCCGCGCCGTCGGGCTGCTCGCCGCGCAGAACGCCCGCCGCAACCCGCGCCGCACGGCCGCCACGGCCTCGGCCCTCATGATCGGCCTGGCCCTCGTCACGACGATGTCGATCCTGGGCGCCTCGATCAACAAGTCGATCGACGCGGGCGTGGACCGCGAGTTCTCGGCCGACTTCATCGTGCAGAACGTCAGCGGCCAGGCGTTCTCGCCCACGATCTCGCGCAACGTCGCCGAGGTGCCGGGCGTGGCCGACGTCGCGGCGTCCCAGCTCGTCGTCTTCCGGGCGAACGACACGCAGGTGTTCGCGTCCGCGGTCGAGGCCGAGCAGTTCGACAGCGTCATCGACCTGGACTACGTCAGCGGCGAGGCCCCGGTGGCCGAGGGCACGATCGCGCTCAGCGAGACGCTCGGCGACCGCCTGGGCCTCGGCACGGGCGACAGGGTCGACCTGCGCTTCACGGGCGGCTCGGTGCCCAGCACGGTCACGGGCGTCTTCGCCGACAGCAACATCGTCGGCCAGGCGGTCGTGCCGCTGTCCACCGTCACGGCGGCCGGCATCGCGCGCGCCGACACCTCGCTCGCGGTGAACGTGAACGAGGGCGCCGGGACCACCACGATCCGCCGCAGCCTCGAGCGCGCCGTCGGCGACAACCCGACGATCGTCGTGCAGGACAAGCAGGAGTACGCCGAGGCGCAGCGCGCGCAGGTCAACACGCTGCTCTACCTGATCTACGCGCTGCTGGGCCTGGCGATCGTCATCGCCGTGCTGGGCATCGTCAACACGCTCGCGCTGAGCGTCATCGAGCGCACGCGCGAGATCGGCCTGCTGCGCGCCGTCGGCGTCACCCAGCCGCAGCTGCGCCGCATGGTCCGCCTGGAGTCGGTCGTCATCGCGATCCTCGGCGCCCTGCTCGGCATCGGGGCGGGGATGCTGTTCGGGATCACGCTGCAGCGCTCGTTCGCCGACGACGGGATCACCGACCTGGCGATCCCGGCGGGGTCGCTCGGCGTGTTCGTCGTGGTCTCGGCCGTGGTCGGCGTGCTGGCCGCCGTGCTGCCCGCGCGCCGCGCGGCCAGGCTCAACGTGCTCGAGGCGATCAGCGGCGTCTGAGCGGGATTTCCCCGCGGCCACGGCCCGCTGATAGACTCTTGAGGTTGCCGTTCGAGGCAGCACCCTCCTGTGACGGAAAGCCCGTCACCGCTCAGTCCAAAGGAGATCCGCAGTGTCACTGCGCAAGTACGAAGTCATGGTCATCCTCGACTCGGATGTCGATGAGCGCTCGGTCGAGAAGAGCCTCTCGACCTACCTGAACAACACGATCGTCTCCGACGGTGGATCCGTCGACGGCATCGACGTGTGGGGCAAGCGCCGCTTCGCCTACGAGATCAACAAGAAGTCCGAGGGCATCTACGCCGTCATCGGTCTGTCCGCCGAGCCCGCCTCGGTCAAGGAGCTGGACCGTCAGCTGTCGCTGAACGAGTCCGTCGTCCGCACGAAGGTCACGCGTCCCGACGCGAAGTGATTCTGTGGACGGCGCGAAACCGTCCCCCGAATCCGACACACTCGTCGCGAGAGCACCTCACAGAGAAGGCTGATCCATGGCAGGCGAAACCACCATCACCCTCGTCGGCAACCTGACCCGCGACCCCGAGCTGCGGTTCACGCCGTCGGGTGCGGCCGTTGCCGACTTCACCGTCGCGTCCACGTCGCGCACGTTCGACCGTCAGACGAACGAGTGGAAGGACGGCGACACGCTGTTCATCCGCTGCTCGGCCTGGCGCCAGCTGGCCGAGAACGTCGCCGGCTCGCTGACCAAGGGCACGCGGGTCATCGTGACCGGCGCGCTGAAGGTCCGCGAGTACGAGCGCCAGGACGGCGGCCGCGGCACGAGCGTCGAGATGACGGTCGACGAGGTCGGCCCGTCGCTGCGCAACGCGACCGCGCAGGTCCAGCGCACCTCCGGGGGCGGCGGCCAGGGCGGTGGCTTCGGCGGCGGCAACAACGCCGGAGGCTTCGGCGGCGGCAACGCCGGCGGCTTCGGTGGCCAGCAGCCTGCCCAGCACAACGATGCGAGCGCCTGGGCCCAGCCGGCCCAGCCGTCCGGACCCGCCGGGGGCAACGACCCCTGGGGCGGCGGTGGCGGCTCCAGCGACGAGCCCCCCTTCTGATCCACCACACGTAGCAAGACATTTCCAGGAGCATCATGGCCAAGCCCGTTGTCCGGAAGCCGAAGAAGAAGAGCAACCCGCTCGCGGCCGCCGGCGTCACCACCATCGATTACAAGGACACCGCACTGCTGCGGAAGTTCATCTCCGACCGCGGCAAGATCCGCGCCCGTCGCGTCACCGGCGTCTCCGTCCAGGAGCAGCGCCAGATCGCCAAGGCGATCAAGAACGCGCGCGAGATGGCGCTGCTGCCCTACACGTCCAGCGGTCGCTGAGTCAGGAGCAGAGAACAGATGAAGCTCATCCTCACGCACGAGGTCAGCAACCTCGGCCAGCCCGGCGACATCGTCGAGGTCAAGGACGGCTACGGCCGCAACTTCCTGCTGCCCCGCAACTTCGCCATCCGTTGGACGAAGGGCGCGGCCAAGCAGGTCGAGTCGATCAAGGCCGCGCGTGACGCGCGCGCCGTGCACGACCTCGAGACCGCTCGCTCGATCAAGGGCAACCTCGAGTCCGGCGCCATCAAGGTCCCCGCGCAGGCGGGCGAGGGCGGCCGCCTCTTCGGCGCCGTCACCGTGACCGACATCGCCGACGCCCTCGCCGGTGCGGGCGCGCAGGTCGACAAGCGTCGCATCGAGGTCGGCAACCCGATCAAGAGCCTCGGCGAGCACACGGTCTCCGTCCGTGTCCACCCCGAGGTCGTCGCGACGGTCAAGCTGAACGTCGTCGCCGCCAAGTGATTCGCCAGTCGCCGGGTCCCGCTTCGCGCGGGGCCCGGCGCTGTGCTGTCGCGGCACTGGCGGGCGCGCTGCTGGCCGGCTGCTTCGGCGGCGGTGACGACACCGAGGAGAAGAAGGCCGAGCCGACGGCCGCCCCCCAGCTGTCCCTCGCCGACGTCCACGCGGCCGAGGCCGCCGACGTCGACGCCGGAGGGACGCTGCGCATCGGCGTCTCGTCGTTCCCCGCCACGTTCAACCCGGTCCACACCGACGGTGTCGCCAGCACGGCTCCGCAGATCCTCGCGCCCACGCTCGGCAGCGCCGTGCGCGTGACCGAGGACGGCTCTTGGACGCTCGACCGCGACTACGCGACGAGCGTCGAGGTCACCGACCAGGACCCCTTCACCGTCCGCGTCGAGCTCAACGAGCAGGCCGTCTGGCAGGGCGGCACCGCCATCACCTCGGCCGACATGGTCTCGTTCGTCGACGCGATGCAGGACGACGACTTCGCCGCCGCGGCGGCCCCGGCGTTCGACGACATCGAGCGCGTCGAGCCGGACGGCAGGTTCGCCTACGACGTCGTGTTCGACGGCCCCAATGCCGACTGGCCCGCCGCCGTCTATCCCACGCTGCCGAAGGCGTACACGAAGTCGGCGCAGACGTTCAACCGCGCGATGACCGCGCGGGCGCCGTCGTCGAACGGGCCCTTCCGGGTCGCCTCGATCGAGCGCCGCACCGGCACGATCACGCTCGAGCGCAATCCGCGCTGGTGGGGCGCCGAGCCCAGGCTCGACTCCATCGTGTGGCGCATCGGCGAGCCCGGCGTGCTCGCCGCGGCGCACCGCGCCGACGAGCTCGAGGTCGCGCCGCTGACCCCCGAGAACCGCGAGGCGCTCGCCGGCGCCGAGCTGCGCGCGTCGCTCGGCTCGGAGTGGTCGCACCTGACGCTCAACGGCGGCACGGGTCCGCTCGAGGACGCCGACGTCCGCCGCGCCGTGGCCCTCGCCGTCGACATCGACGGCATCGTGGCCGCCACGTCCAAGCGCTACGGCACCCGGACGGTCGCGATGGACTCCGTCGTGCTGCTGCCGGGTCAGGCGGGGCACCGCGAGACGCGCCGCGCGCGCGACCTCGAGCAGGCCGAGCGCCTCCTGGCCAAGGCCGGCTGGCGCCGCGAGGGTGACGGGCCCGCGCGCCGCAAGGGCCGTCCGCTGACGCTCTCGCTGCCGGTGCCGGACACCATGACCGGCGCGATCCAGCGGGCCGAGCTCGTCGCCGAGAACCTGGCCGAGGTCGGCGTCCGCGTGAAGGTCACGAAGGTCCCGGGCCGGACCTTCTTCGAGCGGGTCGTGATCCCCCTCGACTTCGACCTGACCACGTTCGCGTGGCAGGCGCAGGCCTTCGACCTGGCCGACACCCGCCAGCTGTTCACGCCCATCGACGGTCCACAGAACTTCACGGGCAAGGCATCGGGCGCGATGGCCAAGGCGTTCGACGCCGCGATCGCCGAGACCGACGACCGGCGCCGCGCGGCGAGGATCGCGAAGGTCGACGCGGTCGCCCGCGCGCAGGCCTCGATCATCCCGCTCGCGGTGATCCCGTCGGTCCTGGCCGTCGACCCGCGCGTCGTGAACTACGGGCCCACGGCGCTGGCCGACCTCGACTGGACGATCGTCGGCTACGCCGAGAAGGGGAAGGGCTGATGGCGCGCACCCGCCGCGAGGCCGTCGCGTGGCCCACGATCCTGCGCGAGCTGCGGGTCGCCCGCGTCGCGGACGTCACCGCGTCCACGCGCCGGGTGACGCTCGTCGGCGAGCAGCTGGGCGAGTTCCCCGTCGCAGGCGGCACCGCCGCGCCGTTCCGGTCCGAGGGCTTCGACGACCACGTGAAGCTGCTCGTGCCGCTCGAGGGCACCGACCGGCCGCCACTGCCGGTGCAGGGCCCCGACCGACTCGAGTGGGGCGGCGCCGGCGGCCGGCCCGTCGCCAAGGACTACACGCCGCGCCGGTTCGACCCCGACGCCGGCGAGCTCGACCTCGACTTCGTGCTGCACGAGGGTGGCTTCGCGGCCGGCTGGGCGCGGCGCACCCGGCCCGGCGACCCCGCCTGGATCGTCGGTCCCACCCGCTCGCTGCTGCTCCCGGCGGGCGTCGACCGCATCCTGCTGGCCGGCGACGAGACCGCGCTGCCCGCGATCGCGCGGCTGCTCGACGCGTGGCCCGGGGGCGTCGAGGCCGACGTCGTCATCGAGGTCGCCTCGCCCGAGGGGATCCAGGACCTGCCCGACCACGGCGGCGTGACGGTGCAGTGGGTGCACGGCGCGCCGGCGTGGGTCCAGGCCGTGCACGACCTGCCGTGGGCCGACGGCACCACGTTCTGCTGGGTCGCCGGCGAGGCCTCCGCGGTCCGTGACGTGCGGCGCTTCCTGGCCGACCAGCGCGGCGTGCCGCGCGACTGCCTCGACGCCACCGGCTACTGGCGCCGGTGACAGTTTCCCCGGTTAACCGGGGAATCCGTCACTTCGCGAGGGTTGCGATCCTCGTGAAGTGACAGGAAACCTCGTTCGGTCGCGGGTCAGGCCGCGCCGAGCACCATCCACCGGTCGCCGCGCTGGCGCCACCACAGGGTGACCCACCGCGTCGCCTGGAACAGCGCGTAGGCGGCCCACAGCCACGTGAACCCGGCGCCGGTCGCGCGGATCAGCAGCGCGACGGGCGCGTAGACCAGCAGCGTGACGAGGCCGGCCCAGGCGAGGTAGACGCCGTCGCCCGCGCCGATCAGCACGCCGTCGAGGACGAACACGATGCCGGAGACGGGCTGGATGAGCGCCACCAGCAGCAGCGCCGGGACCGCCGCGGCCCGCACGTCCGCGTCGGGGCTGAAGGCGCGCGCCACCCACGGCGCCGTGACGGCCAGCAGCACGCCCGCGACGACGCCGAAGCCGAGTCCCCAGGCGATGACGCGCCGGGTCACCGCCCGGGTGCCCTCGGCGTCGCCCGACCCGAGCGAGTGGCCGGTCAGGGTCTGCGCGGCGATCGCGAAGGCGTCGAGCGCGAACGCCAGCAGCAGGACGACCGTCGTCGCGATCTGGTGCGCGGCGAGCGCGGCATCGCCGAAGCCGGCCGCGACGAGCGTCGCGAGCAGCAGGACGGCACGCAGGCTCAAGGTCCTCAGCAGCAGCGGGACGCCGTCGCGCCCGGCACGGGCGACGTCGGCCCACCGCAGCCGCGCCGACGCGTGCGAGGCGACGCTGCGCCGCAGCACCTGTCCCACGAGTGCGAGCGCGGCGGCCCACTGTGCCAGCACGAGACCCAGCGCCGCGCCGCGGATGCCCAGGCCGGCGCCGTAGACGAGTCCCACGGTCAGCACGACGTTGAGGACGTTGGCCACGATCATGACCACGAGCGGGGTCCGCAGGTCCAGGACGCCGCGCAGGGCGCCCGTCGCCGCGAGGACCAGCAGCACGGCCGGGATGCTCGCCGCCGCGATGAGCAGGTAGTCCGAGGTGAGGTCGGCGACCCGGGCCGAGCTTGACAGCGCGGCACCCAGCGGCCCGGCCGCCGACGCCACGACGGCGCCCAGCACGAGTCCGATCAGCAGGGCCAGCCAGACGCCGCCCAAGGCCGCCTCCAGCGCCCGCCGCGGCTCGCCGGCGCCCTGGTGCCGCGAGACGGTCGCGGTGCTGCCGTAGGCGAGGAACACGCACAGGCCGACGATCGTCGACAGGATCGTCGAGGCGGCGCCGAGCGACGCCAGCTCGGCCCGGCCCAGGTGCCCCACGATGGCCGTGTCGGCCATCAGCATGAGCGGCTCGCAGATCAGGGCAGCGAACGCGGGCAGCGTGATCGCCCAGATCCGGCGGTCGAGAGCGGAGAGCGGCACGGGGCGACGATACCCCTGTGAACCATGGGGTTGCTTTGTCGACATGTCGGTGTGCTGCCGCGAGTGTGTCGTGGAAAACTCTCGGACCGGCAAACACCGCTGATCTTCCTTGCTCCACACCGGGGGACGCACGTTTACGCAGGTCAGAGGCCATTGTGAGCCGCGTCACGTCGGACTTTCCACAGGGTGGTCCACCGACTGTGCACACACCGTGACGGCGTTTTCCACACGATCGGCGGTGTTGTGCACACCCCCTGTGCACCGCGGTCTGGATGTTGGTTCGGCACCGCCGTATGGTCACCGAGGGACCTCGACCGACCCCGGGGGAGACGGCGATTCTGTCGGTGCTCGTCCCTAGCTTCGAAACTGCTGCCGATCACGTCGAGGAGTGCCGTGAGCGTTACCGATCTGTACGAGTCCGAGCGACCGTCCGACTCGGCCTCCGGTTACGTTCCGCCCCAGGACCTGCCCGCCGAGCAGAGCGTCCTGGGCGCGATGCTGCTGTCCAAGAACGCCATCGACCCGGCCACCGACCTGCTCGAGGGCCGCGACTTCTACCGCCCCGCGCACGAGATGATCTTCGAGGTCATCACGGACCTCTCCGGCCGGGGCGAGCCCGCCGACGCCATCACGGTCGCGGCCGAGCTGACCCGTCGCGGCGAGATCGCCAAGGTCGGCGGCGCGGCCTACCTGCACGACCTCGTCCAGGGCGTGCCGATCGCGGCCAACGTCGACTACTACGCCGAGATCGTCCACGAGAAGGCCGTCCTGCGCCGCCTCGTCGAGGTCGGCCAGCAGGTCGCCCAGCTCGGCCAGTCCGGCACGGGTGAGATCCAGGACATCGTCGACCGCGCCCAGAAAGCCGTCCTCGACGTCGACGGCAGCAAGTCCGGCGAGGACTACAACGTCCTGTCCGACCTCATGTCGTCCACGATCGACGAGCTCGAGGAGCTCGAGACCCGCTCGGGCGACGTGCACGGCGTGCTCTCGGGCTTCCCCGACCTCGACCGCCTCACGACGGGCTTCAAGCCCGGGCAGATGATCGTCGTCGCGGCGCGACCCGGCGTCGGCAAGTCGACGCTCGGCCTCGACTTCGTGCGCAACGCCTCGATCCGCCAGGGCCTGACGTCCGCCATCTTCTCGCTGGAGATGACGGGCTCCGAGATCGCGATGCGCCTGCTCTCGGCCGAGGCGAAGGTCGCGATCCACCACATGCGCGCCGGCTCGATGTCCAGCCGCGACTGGGACTCGATCGGCCGCGCGATGGCCACCGTGCAGGCCGCGCCGATCGTCATCGACGACAGCCCCAACATGACGATGCCGGACATCCGGTCCAAGGCCCGGCGCATCAAGAAGCAGCACGGGCTCGACTTCATCGTGCTGGACTACCTGCAGCTGATGACCTCGGGCAAGAAGGTCGAGAACCGCCAGGTCGAGGTCTCGGAGTTCTCGCGCCAGATCAAGCTGCTCGCCAAGGAGCTGGGCGTCCCGGTCGTCGCGATCAGCCAGTTGAACCGTGGCTCCGAGCAGCGCACCGACAAGACGCCGCAGATCTCCGACCTGCGTGAGTCCGGCTCGATCGAGCAGGACGCCGACATCGTGCTGCTGCTCAGCCGCCCCGATGCCCACGGCGCGGGTGAGTCCGAGCGTCCGGGCGAGGCCGACATCATCGTCGCCAAGAACCGCTCGGGCCCGGTCAGCAAGGTCGCCGTGTCGTTCCAGGGCCACTACTCGCGCTTCACGCCCATGGCGCGCGAGCCCGAGGCCCCCGTCGGCGGCGCCTCCGCGGCGGACTTCGCGTAAGGTCTGTATCCCTCCATTCTTCCTCGCGTTCCAAGGGTTTCCAAGGTTCGCCGATGTTGACGATCTCACCCTCCACACCCCTTCGGTGCCCCACGGGGTCGACATAACGTGGATGATGCGGGCGGCGAGCGCCGCGCGCAGGACCGGGAGTGAAGGAGGATCATGTCCACGCACGACAGGAGTGCGGGATCGAGGACCAGGTGGCTTCGGACGGCCACCGCGCTGGCCGTCGCCGGGGTGGTGACCCTGGGCAGTGGCGGGCTCGTCCTGGCGTCCGCAGGATCGGCTGCCGCGGATGCGCCGGCGAGCCTGGAGAAGATCGGCGTCTGCCACCGGACCGCCTCGGAGTCCAACCCGTACACCTACATCTCGGTGCCGTCCGAGCAGGCCAACGGCCACATCACCGGCACCGACAAGCAGCACAACCAGCAGATCACCTGGCAGTCCGACGGGACGTGGCGCGGTGTCGCCCACCGAGCCGGTGACCTCCGGCTGGACTACTTCGCCTCGAGCGAGGAGATCGCCGCCGGACGGTGCTTCGACACGGCGCCCGAGCCGACCACGGAGCCGACGACCGAGCCGACGACCGAGCCGACCACGGAGCCGACGACCGAGCCGACGACGGAGCCGACCACCGAGCCCACCGAGGAGCCGTCGACCGAGCCGACCGGGGAGCCGTCGACCGAGCCCTCCGATCCGTCGGACGAGCCGCAGGCCGACGACCGGCAGGCCACGACCGAGGAGCAGTCGTCCACCGACGTGTCGCCCGCCGAGGAGGAGAGCGCGGACGAGGCCGTGACCCCGGCCGTCCCGCGCCGCGTGCACGCCGGCGCCGGCGAGGCCGATGCCGCGACGATGTGGGGCTCGGGGCTCCTGGGCGGTGGCACCGCCCTGCTGCTGAGCTCCGGCGGCGTGGCGGCCGGCGCGAGGCGGTTCGAGGCCTGACATGCGACGCGACCGCGCCTTGCGGCCCGGCCGGCGGGGACTGGCGGTGGTGCTCACCCTGGTGATCGCCGCGGTCGTGGCGGGGCTCGTCCCGGGACTCGCGGCCGAACGGGCCTCCGTGCCCGCGCGCGAGCCCGCGGCGGCCCCGGCCACGCCGACCGCGTGCGCCGAGGCGACCGAGGCCCCGGTCGCCGACGCGGCCGAGGGCGAGCCCGTCCGCCTGGTCATCCCCGCGATCGGCGTCGACGCCCGCGTCGAACCGATCGCGACGGAGAGCGAATCGCTCGAGCCGCCCGCCGACGTGACGCACGTCGGCTGGTGGGCCGCCGGCGCCCGGCCCGGGAGCGCCCGGGGCGCGGTGCTGCTCTCGGGCCACACCGTCCACTCCGGCGGCGGCGTCTTCGACGACCTCGGGGACGTGGCGCCGGGTGACACGGTCCGCGTCCGCACGGACGCCGGCTGGGTGACCTACCGGGTGACCGACGTCGACGAGTACTCGCATCGCCGGCTCGCCTCCGCGTCCGAGACGCTCTTCGACCAGACGGCTGCCAGCCGGCTCGTCCTCGTGACGTGCAGCGGCTACCGGCTCGGCCGTTACCACGCGAACACCGTCGTGGTCGCCAATCCGGTCCCGTCCCGGGCGGCCGCCGTCGACTGACCGGCCGGCCCCGGCCATGATGGTCGCGATGACCGATACGGGGCGGGCGCGCGGCGGGACGGTCGCCGAGGTCTTCTGGGTGTTCCTGCGCCTGGGGCTGACCTCGTTCGGCGGGCCCGTCGCCCACCTGGCCTACTTCCGGGAGGCGTTCGTCCAGCGCCGGAAGTGGCTGACGGACGAGGCCTACGCCGACCTCGTGGCCCTGTGCCAGTTCCTGCCCGGACCGGGCTCGAGCCAGGTCGGGATGATCATCGGCCTGCGCCGCGCCGGCCCCGGCGGGCTGCTCGCGGCGTGGATCGCGTTCACCCTGCCCTCGGCGGTGCTGCTCGTCGCGTTCGCCTACGGCGTCGCGGCGTACGGTGACGTCGCCGGCGCGGGCTGGCTGCACGGCGTCAAGGCGGCCGCCGTGGCCGTGGTGGCCCAGGCCGTCATCTCGATGGCGCGCACCCTGACCCCGGACGTGAAGCGCGCCGTCATCGCCGTCGCCGGAGCGGTCGCCCTGCTGCTCGTCGCCAGCCCGCTCGCGCAGATCGGCGTGATCGTGGCGGGCGGCCTCGTCGGCTGGTGGTGGCTGCGCGCCGACGAGCCCGAGAGCGTTCGCGAGCTCGCGCGGGTCTCGCACCGCGGCGGCATCGTGGCGCTCGCGCTGTTCGCCGTCCTGCTGGTCGCGCTGCCGGTGCTGGTCGCCGTCACGGACGACCCGGCGCTGCGGCTCGCCGACATCTTCTACCGCACGGGCGCGCTCGTCTTCGGCGGCGGCCACGTGGTGCTGCCGCTGCTGGAGTCCCAGACCGTCCAGGCCGGCCTGATGGACGCGGACACGTTCCTCGCCGGGTACGGCGCGGCCCAGGCGGTGCCGGGGCCGCTGTTCACCTTCGCCGCCTACCTCGGCGCGAGCATGGAGTCGGGTCCCGACGGGGTCGCCGGAGCGGCGATCGCGCTCGTGGCGGTGTTCCTGCCGGCCGGGCTGCTCGTGGTGGGGGTGCTGCCGTTCTGGGACCGCCTGCGCCAGGCGCCGTCGGCCCGCCGCGTCGTGATGGGCGTGAACGCCGCGGTCGTGGGGATCCTCGCCGCCGCGCTCTGGGACCCGGTCATCACGCAGGGGATCGTCTCGTGGGGGACGCTGGCGGTGGCGCTGCTGGTCTTCGCCTCGCAGCGCTGGACCCGCGTCCCGATCTGGCTGGCCGTCGTGCTGTCGGCCGTGGTCGGGCACGTGCTCCTATGAGGGCAGGACGCCGATCCGGCGCAGCCGGCGCTCGAAGAACGGCGCGAGCGAGCGCGTGTAGGTCGCGGTCAGGTGCTGGCGGTCGCGGAACATGACCTGCCCGTGCGGGGTGACGACGCGGCACAGCCCGCTCGGGCAGTAGGTGCTCCGCATCGAGATCCGGTGCGCGGCCCTCGCCCCGTACCTCTCGCGCGCGAGCGAGACGGACGGCGCGGTCCAGTCGAACCACATGACGTTCGCGGTCCGATCCGCGCAGTTGCGCCACTGGCGCGGCTCGCGGTTGTCGCGCAGGCACTCCAGCGGCGACGGGCGCGTGAGCACCCAGTTGGCCGAGTCCGAGACGGCGATCACCGGGATCCGCCGCCGCAGCGCCGGCCGCCACGCGCGGACGGTGTCGGGGCCGCGCTGCGCCCGCGTCCCCGGCATGGTCGAGGCGCGGTGGTTCACGACGACGGCCGCGACGCCGCGCTGGCGCGCCACGTACCGGGCGACGTTGGCGCGCCAGGCCTGGCAGTCGTCGCGCACCCACCGCTTCGGGCTCTCGATCTCGCGGCTGGACCAGCCGCAGCGCGAGCGGATCAGCAGGGTGACGCGCACCATCCCCTCCTCGGCGAGTCGGCGGAAGGCGGGCGAGAGGGCCCGCAGGTGCGAGTCGCCGATCAGCAGCAGGCGCGGGCCGCGACGGCCGTAGTGGCAGGGGCGCAACCGGGTGTCGCCCGGCTTCGAGCCGCTGAAGCACGCCCGGGTGCCGGGGGCGACGTCCCGCGCCGCGGCGGCGAGGCTCGACAGCCGCGGCGCGTCCTGCGCGACGGCGGGACAGGCGCCGAGCAGCAGCACGACGAGGCCGACGACGACCGCGAGCCGAGCGCGCATGGGCACCTCCCGACCTCAGGGTGCCACGTCCCGTGGCCGAGATGTGTAGCGCTGCCCACCCGAATCGGGCCGATCCGACCGGATTCGGGTGGATACCGCTACACATCCGGTCCGGGCGGGCCCGGAGGTCAGTCGGAACGGGTGGGCAGGACGCCGCTGGCGGGGCGCAGGGCGTCGGCCGGGTCGAGGAAGACGACGCCCGTGGCGCGCAGGCGGCGCTCGAAGAACGAGGCGAGCGAGCGGGTGTAGGTCGCCGTCAGGTGCTCGTCGTCGCGGTACATGATCTGGCCGCCGGGTGTCACGACGCGGCAGCGGTCCTTCGGGCAGTACACGGCGTCCATGTCGATCCGGAACGCCGAGCGGGAGCCGAACTCGCGGCGGGCCAGCTCGACCGCGGGCTCGGTCCAGTCGAAGCCCATGACCTCGTCGCGCGGCGCGGCGCACGCGTCCCACTCGTCGGGCGTGCGGTGCGAGCGCAGGCACGCGGTGGGCATGAAGTCGGCGTCCCAGTTCGCCGCCCCCGAGATCGCGATGACCGGGATCCGGCGCTCGAGGGCGATCCGCCACGCGCGCACGGTGTCGGGGCCGCGCTCGCTCTCGCGTCCCGGCATGGTCCAGCCACGATGGCTCGTGACGATGGCGCGGATGTCGTCGTGCTCGCGCAGGTAGCGCTGCACGTCGGCCCGCCAGGCCTGGCAGTCGGGGCCGACCCAGTCGAGGTCGTGCTCGAGCGGGCGCGACGTCCAGCCGCAGCGCGAGCGCGTGATGAGGGTGAGGCGGAGCGTGCCCTCCTCGGCGAGCCGCCGGAGCGCCGGCGACAGCGCGCGCATGTGCGAGTCGCCGAGCGCCACGACGTGCGGGCCCCGCGTGCCGTACTCGCACGCGACGATCTGCGTCTGGCCGGGCGCCATGCCCGGGAAGCAGGCGTTGGTGCCGGGCGCGGTGTCGCGCTCGGCGGCGGTGATGCTCGACAGCGTCGGCTCCTCGCGCGCGGAGGCGGGCTGGGCGGCCAGCACCGGCAGGACGAGCGCCAGGACGGCGACGAGACGCAGGAACAACGGACGACCTCCCCGAGATTTTCTCGGTGATCCAGCCTGCCACGATCCGGCCGAGCCTTCGACTCGTGGCGTCCCGCACCGCTCGGGGAGGAGTGAGCGGTACGGGACGCCACCACACCCGGGTGGGAGGCCCGGGACTCAGGGGCGGGCGAGGGCGCGGCCCGCGGCGCGGCCGGAGAAGATGCAGCCGCCCAGGAAGGTGCCCTCCAGGGCGTTGTGGCCGTGGACGCCGCCGCCGCCGAAGCCGGCGACCTCACCGGCGGCGTACAGGCCCGGCACGGGCGCGCCGTTCGCGCCGATGACCTGCGAGTCGAGGTTCGTCTGCAGGCCACCGAGCGTCTTGCGCGACAGGATGTTGAGCCGCACGGCGACGAGCGGGCCGTGCGCCCGATCGAGGATCCGGTGCGGCTTCGCGACGCGCACGAGCCGGTCCATCCGCGAGCGGCGCGCATTGTGCATGACCATGACCTGCACGTCCTTCGTGAAGGGGTTGGCGATCTCGCGGTCGCGAGCGGCGATCTGCCGCTCGAGGTCGGCGGCGTCCAGCTTGGGGCCCCGGGCGATCTCGTTCATGCCGGTGACGAGCTCGTCCAGCGTCTGCGCCACGACGAAGTCGACGCCGTGCTCCTTGAACCGCTCGACCGGTCCCGGCGCGCCCTTCGCGAGGCGGCTCCTGAGCAGGAACCGGACGTCGCGGCCGGTGATGTCGGGGTTCTGCTCCGAGCCCGACAGCGCGAACTCCTTCTCGATGATCGACTGCGTCAGCACGAACCACGAGTAGTCGTGGCCGGTCGCGAGGATCTGCCTCATCGCGCCGATCGAGTCGGCGCCCGGCACGCCCGACATGCCGGTCAGTCGCCGGCCGTTCGCGTCGAACCACATCGACGACGGCCCGGGCAGGATGCGGATGCCGTGGTCCGGCCAGATGGGGTCCCAGTTGGTGATGCCCTCGGTGTACGCCCACATGCGGTCGCGGTTGACGATGCGGCCGCCCGCCTGCTCGGAGATCGCGAGCATGCGCCCGTCCACGTGCGCGGGGACGCCCGAGATCAGGTGCTCGGGCGCGGGGCCGATGCGGTCGACGGGCCAGTTGGCGCGCATGAGCGCGTGGTTGTGGCCGATGCCGCCCGAGGTGACGATCACGGCGGCGGCGTGGTGCTCGAACTCGCCGACGACCGTGCGGGAGGATTTCACGCCGCGCGGGGACTCGTCGGCCTCCAGCACGGACCCGCGGACGCCGACGACCGCGCCGTTCGCGGTGAGCAGCTCGTCGACCTGGTGGCGGAACGCGAACTGCACGAGGCCGCCGGCCTCGGCGGCCAGGACGGGCTCGGCGAAGACCTCGACGAGGCGCGGGCCGGTGCCCCAGGTGAGGTGGAAGCGGGGGACCGAGTTGCCGTGGCCGGTCGCGGAGCCGTCGCCGCGCTCGGCCCAGCCGACCATCGGCAGCACGCGGTGGCCGAGCTCGCGCAGGTACGCGCGCTTCTCGCCGGCCGCCCACGCGACGTAGGCCTCGGCCCAGCGGCGGCCCCAGCTGTCCTCGTCCTCGAGCCGGTCGAAGGAGGCCGAGCCCATCCAGTCCTGCAGGGCCAGCTCGACCGAGTCCTTGATGCCGGTGCGGCGCTGCTCGGGGCTGTCGACGAAGAACAGGCCGCCGAGGGACCAGAACGCCTGGCCACCGAGGTTCGCGCGGTTCTCCTGCTCGACGACGAGGACGCGCCGGCCGGCGCGGGTCAGCTCGTGGGTGGCCACGAGGCCGGCGAGACCGGCGCCGACGACGATGACATCAGGCTGGAACGACATGGGGAAACGATCCGCCGAGGCGCCCACCGCGACCAGTAGCCTTGTCAGCACCTGCGCACCGACTTTGTCACCCAGCACACGGAGGGCCATGCACCCCGACCGCCGCGGCGTCATCGCGAGCCTGCTCCGAGACGAGGACGCCCTCGTCTCGGCATTCGTCACCACGATCGGTCGCGAGATCCCGGCGTACGCCACCCTCGACGACCGTCAGCTGCAGGAGGTCCGCTCGATCACCGCGTGGACCCTGCGCCGGGTGCTCGACCTGTGGGCGCAGGAGGCCCAGCTCACCGAGGACGACATCGCGCTGTTCCGCGGGGTCGGCGCCGTCCGCGCCCGCGACGGGCGCCCGCTCTCGGCCGTCCTGCGCGCGTACCGCGTCGCGGCGGCCGAGTTCCTCGACCAGGTCGCCGACCGGTTCCGCGACGCGGTCTCCGCCGAGGACGTCACGTCGCTCGTGCGCGTGTGGTTCGCCGTCCTCGACGAGCTGTCCGAGGCGATCTACGACGGCTACGAGTCGACGGGTCGGTACCTCGACGCGGACCGCGAGAGCTCATTGCGCGGCCTGTTCGTCGACCTCCTGCTGGGCCGCCAGAGCCACGCCGGCACGCTCACCGCGCGCCTGCGCGAGCTCGACGCCCAGTTGCCGGCGCAGTTCGAGCTCCTCGTGGCGGCGCCGCCGGACGGGACCGAGCCCCGCCGTGCCGCGGAGCTCCTGGTGGAGGCGCTCGAGCCCGGTGACGACGGCACCACCGTCGTGACGTCGGTCGCCGCGGTGCTCGACGGCCTCGGGGTCGCGCTGCTGAGGTCCGTCGACGCCTCGATGCTCGCGGCGAGAGCCCGCGAGCACGGACTGCGTGTCGTGCGCCAGCCGGGCGTGACGCCCCGGAGCGCGCCGCGCGCCTACCGGCTCGCCGCCCACGCGATCGGCGCCGCGCCGGACCTGGCCTGGGGACGGGGAGTGCTCGACGACGGCGACCTCGAGGTGCTCGCGCTCGTGACCGGGCACGCCGACGCCGACCCGCGGCGCGCCGCCGACGTCGTCCTCGGTGCCGTGGCCGGCCACGCGGACACGCTGCGCACCCTCGACGCCGTGCTGCACGCGGGCGGCGCGGCACCGGCGGCCCAACGGCTGCACCTGCACCCCCAGACCGTGCGCTACCGCGTGCGCCGCATCGCCGCCGCGACCGGACGCGATCCTCGTGACCCCTGGGACCGCTATGTTCTGCAGACCGCGCGCGTGGCGGGCGGACCGTCGACCTGAGCGCAGGAGGACGCGTGAAGACCGATCTGAAGACGTCCGTCCCCGGCTACGAGGCCACCCGGGGCGAGTTCACGACCGTCACGCTGCCGCCTCTGCGCTACCTCATGGTCGACGGCCACGGCGACCCCAACACGACCCCGGCGTACGAGCGGGCGCTCGCCACGATCTACCCGTTCGCGTACCGGCTGAAGTTCCTCAGCAAGCGCACGCTCGACCGCGACTACGGCGTGCCGCCGCTGGAGGCGCTGTGGTGGGCCGACGACCCCGACGCCTTCACGACCGCGCGCGACAAGAGCCGCTGGTCGTGGACCGTCCTGAGCCTCGTGCCGGAGTGGATCGAGCAGCAGCACCTCGACGCGGTCCGCGCGGACCTGGCCGGCCAGGCGTCCGCACCGGTGCTCGACGAGCTGCGCGTCGACGTCCTCGACGAGGGGACCTGCGTCCAGACGCTGCACGTGGGCCCGTACGACATGGAGGGCCCGGTCATCGCGGCGCTGCACGACCACGCCGCCGCCCAGGGCCTGCGGCTGACCGGGCGGCACCACGAGATCTACCTCAGCGACCCGCGCCGCAGCGCGCCCGAGCGCCTGCGGACGATCCTGCGACAGCCGGTGACGCCCGTCGGGTGAGCCCGCCTACGGTGGAGGGGTGGACGTGACCCCCGAGGACGTGACCCTGGCGAGCGAGCTGGTCGTCGAGGCGGCCGCCCTGGCCGCCCGCATCCGCGCCGAGGACGACCTCGAGGCCCGCGCCAAGACCGGTGTCTCGGACCTGGTCACGGCGGCCGACCTGGCCGCCGAGGCGCGGATCGTGGAGCGGCTCGACGCCGAGCGTCCCCACGACGGCCTGCTCGGCGAGGAGGGCACGGCGCGCGACGGCTCGTCGGGCCGCCGCTGGGTCATCGACCCCGTCGACGGCACGTACAACTTCGCGTCGGGCTTCGACTACTGGTGCTCCGCGGTCGCGCTGGCCGAGGGCGACCGGGTGCTGCTCGGTGCGGTCGCGCACCATGCCACCGGCACGGTCGTCGTCGGCGGGCCGGACGTGCCCACCACGCGCAACGGCCGCCCCGTCGCGCGACTCGAGGACGCGCCGGTCGCGCGGCTCAGCGCCGCCACCTACGCGCACCCCGCGTTCATCGTCGACCACCCCGGCTTCGCGAGCTGGCGCCGTGCCGCCGCCCTTCCCGCCACGATCCGCATGCTCGGGTCGGGCTCGATGGACCTCGTGGGCGTCGCCACGGGCCGGCTCGGCTGCTGGTTCCAGCACAGCACGCCCGACTGGGACTGGCTGCCGGGGCAGGCGCTCGTCGCCGGCGCCGGCGGCACGACCGAGCGGGTCGAGGCCGACGGGCTGCGGTGGTCCGTCGCCGGGCCGGCCACCGCGGCGCGCGAGCTCGCCGCGGCACTGCGGGGGGACGGCGCATGAGGATCGTGGTGCTGACGGGCGCGGGCATCTCCGCCGAGAGCGGCCTGGCGACGTTCCGCGACGCGCGCGGCCTGTGGGAGGGACACCGTCCCGAGGACGTCGCCACGCCCGAGGCGTTCGCCCACGACCGCGCCCTCGTCCAGCGGTTCTACGACGCGCGCCGCGCCTCGCTCGCCCGCGTGAGGCCGAACGCCGCGCACGAGGCCCTCGTCGAGCTCGAGCAGCACCTCGGCGACGACTTCCTGCTCGTCACACAGAACGTCGACGACCTGCACGAGCGGGCGGGCTCGCGACGCGTCCTGCACATGCACGGCAGCCTGCGCCGCGTCCGCTGCGAGGTCTGCGAGCACCGGTTCGAGTACGACGGTTCGCTGGAGCACGAGCCCGCGTGCCCCGAGTGCGACCGCGCCGCGCTGCGCCCCGACATCGTGTGGTTCGGCGAGTACCCGCACGGCATGGACGACATCCACCGGGCGCTGTCCGAGGTCGACGTGTTCGCCGCGATCGGCACGTCCGGCGTCGTCTACCCGGCGGCGGGCTTCGTCGACTACGCCCACGCGTCGGGGGCGCACACGTTCGAGCTCAACCTCGAGCCGACGGGCGGCGGGTTCCACACCACGTTCGCGGGACCGGCCACCGAGGTCGTCCCCCGCTGGGTCTCGCACCTGCTGAGCCGCGACTGACTCAGGCCCCGACGGGGCCGCCGCCCGGCTCGGCCGCCTCGAGCACCTCGACCTCGTCGCCGACGCGGATCGTGACGCCCGCCGTGTCCGGGATGAGGTTCACGCCGAACCACACCGCGCCTCCGAAGCGCCGGATGCGTGCGAGCGTGCGGATCGGCTCCTTGCCGCCGACGACCTCGCCGGACTCCGCTCGGTCGAGGGTCGTGATGACGCAGCGGGCGCAGCCCTTCACGGCGCGGAACACGGCGTCGCCGACCCGGATCCGGCGCCAGTCGTCCTCGGCCCACGGCGCCTCGCCGTCGATCACCAGGTTGGGCCGGAAGCGGCGCATCGAGAGGGGATCGCCGTCGCCCTGCGCGATCGCCTCGTTGAGCGCGGCCAGCGACGCCTCGGTCGCGACCAGCAGCGGGTACCCGTCGGCGAGGCTCACCCGGTCCTCGGGCTCCGACCGCGCCGGGTTGACCGGCCGCCGCCGCGGGTCGTCGAGGTGGACGAGGCGCGCCTCGCGGCCGAGGGTCTCGGTCAGCCACGCGGTCGCGTCGGCCTCGGCCGCCGTGATCAGCGAGCTCCAGATCCGCACCGGCACCTGGCGCGCGGGATCGGGCACCGGCACGTCGATCGTGGGCCGCCCGGGCGCGGCGAGCCGCAGGCCGGCCTCGGTCAGGCTTGCGTCGATGCCGATCAGGGCTCGGACCTCGCGGGCCGTGAGGAACGTCCCCTCCGGGTCGACGACCATCCACCGGCGGTCCCCGGCCAGTCCCCACGGCTCGACGAGCGCGGAGGCGAGGTCCTCGATGGACCCCGACTTGAGCGGGTGACGGTGGAGGGACGTGAGGCGCACCGGCTCAGGCTAGCGACGAGGTGCGGGACGCGTGAGGACCGACGAGACTCGTGGGCCCCTCAGACACCACGGTCTGCGACGATGAGTGGCGTGAGGAACGCCCCAGCGACGGCCGCCGGCCCGTCATCGCGCCGGGCCGAGCTGGGCATCGCGCTCGTGAGCCCGGTGATGCGCGCCATCGTGCTGGTGCAGATCCTGCTCAGCGTCGCCTCGGGCTCGCAGCTGGCAACCCATCCGGGCCCCTACATCCTGTTCTCCCTGCTCGTGGCGGCGGTCTCGATCCTGATGATCGCCCAGTGCCTGCTGACCGGATCGGTGCTGCGGGGCTGGTGGCACGTGCCGGACATCGCGGTGGCGTGGGCGGCCGTCCCGGTCATGAGCCTGCTGATGCCGCCGACGCACGTGGTCGGGACGTGGGAGGCCTGGGCCGCGGGCCTGGCCATCAACGTCGCGGCGCTCGGCGCGACCTGGTTGAAGCCGGGTGTCGCCGTCGCCCACGGCGTCGCCCTGGGCACCTGGTACCTCGCGTGGGTCCTGAAGGTCGGCCCGTCGTGGGAGACGATGATCAACAACGCGCTGACGATCCCGGCCTACGCTCTCGTCGTGGCGCTCCTCGTGGCGTACCTGAGGGCGCTCGCGGCCGACGCGGACCGGTCCCGCGAGGAGGCGGTGGAGGCCTCGCGCGCGCTGGAGCTGGAGCGGTACCGGCTCACGGTCCACGACGCCTCGAGCATCCTGCGCCTGCTGTCGGACGAGGACACGCCGGCCGAGGTCCTGCCGGGCCTGCGCGCCCAGGGGCACCGGGAGGCGACGCGACTGCGGAACTACCTCTCGGCGGACGCCTCGCCGTCCCGGCCCGGACGCCGCACCGTCGGCACGATGCTCGACGAGTCGCTCGAGGGCTTCGACGACCTGCCGCTGGAGCTGGCGGTCGACCTCGGCCGTCACGCCCGGCTCAGCCCCGAGGTCTGGACGGCGGCGAGCCGCGCGGTGACGACCGTGCTGCACAACGTGCGCCTGCACGCCGACGCGCACCAGGTGATCGTCCACGCGGACAGCGACGACGTGACGTGGGAGGTCGTCGTGGCCGACGACGGCGTCGGCTTCGACCAGGCGAGCCAGCCGCTCGGCTTCGGCCTCGACACCCAGGCCGGCCAGGCGCTGCGGGACGTCGGCGTCACCGCGACGATCCGCTCGGCACCGGGCCGCGGCACCTCGGTGACGCTGGTCGGTCCCGTCGAGCGGGAGGGACTCGACGCATGAGCGATCCCGTCAAGGTCGTCGTGATCGACGACAGCACCGTCATCCGTGGCGGGTTCGCGACCGTGCACCCGGGCCTCGAGGTCGTCGCGACGTACGCGAGCGTCGAGGAGTTCGAGGCCGCGCCCGTGCCGTGCGAGGTCGTGGTGCTGGACCTGCTGCTGCGCGGCCCGCGCGGCTCGAACGTCAAGCAGGGCCGGACGGCGATCCGGGCGCTGCGCGCCCGCGGCCGGCCCGTGTGCCTTTACACCGACGAGCGCCGCGCGATCGTGCTGGCGCTGTGCCTGCGTGCCGGCGCGCACGGCGTCGTGCACAAGTCCGACCCGCCCGAGGTCGCCGTCCGCGCGATCCGCGACGTCCGGGACGGGACGGTCGTCGTCACCCAGTCGCTCATCGGGCTGACCGAGCTGCTCGACCGACGCGGCGCGCGGCTCGAGCTCAGCCCGCGCCAGCGCGAGGTCATCTCGGCGCGAGCGCGCGGCCGGCACTGGGCCGACATCGGCGCCGAGCTCTACATCACCGAGGACACCGCGCGCGAGCACTATCGGGCGGCCTGCGCGAAGCTGCGCTCGTACCTGCGGCACACCAGCCCCGGCGACATCGAGCGCGCCGTCGGCCTCGCGCCCGGCGACGTGCTCGACGAGGAGTGACCCCCCGCTTCCGGGGGTTCCTCCCGTCCGGTGCCGGCCACCAAGGTGGGACGAGTGGTCCCGCCGGGGCCCGGACGAAGGAGCGGTCGTGCGCGGCTTCCATCACCTGCGGCGGGCGACCGCCGGCCTCGCGGCCTCGATCATGGCCGCGAGCGGCCTGATCGTCCTGACCAGCACTCCGGCGCAGGCCGCGTGCACCGCCTGGACGATCATCGGAGTCCGCGGCACCAACGACGGCACGAAGGCGTCGCTGGGGACCCAGCTGCCGACGGCCGTCTCGGCGTTCAAGGCCAAGAAGGGCTCGGCCAACGTCACGACCCAGTACGTCTCCTACCCGGCGGACGTCTGGCCCAGCTGGGACGACGGCGCCTACACCGCCTCGCTCAAGGCCGGCCGGACCGCGCTGAAGAGCAAGATCACGACCCGGCTCAAGGACTGCCCGTCGACGAAGCTCGCGCTGTTCGGCTACAGCCAGGGCGCCCACGTGGTCGGCGACGTCGTCGTCGGTCTCTCGGCGACCCAGCGCAAGAGCCTGCAGGGCGTCGGCCTGATCGGCGACCCGATGTTCAACCCCGGCCTCAAGGGCAGCCGCACCGGCGACACGAAGCACGGCGGCATGCTCGGCCGGCGCGCCTCGTGGCCGAGCGACGTCTACGTCTACGACGTCTGCAACAAGAAGGACCAGATCTGCGCGTCGTACTCCACGGCGCAGTCCTTCGCCTACCTCGTGAACCCGTTCGCGAGCCCCAAGGAGCACCTGAGCTACACGACCACGACCTACTCGCCGGTGAAGAGCTCCAGCGGCACCGTCATCGCCGGCGCGAAGGCGATCGGCGAGCGCGTCGCCACCAGGACCTACTGACACCCACGATCTCGGGGGGAGCCGACGGCTGGGACGTGCTGCACGTCCCGGTCGTCGACTTTTCCCCCGGCCGCGGCCCCTACGATCGACGTCGATGGACCTGACACCCGTGCTCGCCCTCGTCGAGCGACGCCGTCGCGAGGCCGGCCGACCCGTCGTCGTGGGCGTCTCGGGCCACGGCGGCTCGGGCAAGTCGACGCTCGCGCGGGCGCTCGTCGAGGCGCTGCCCGACGCCGTGCGGCTGCGCGGGGACGACTTCCTCGATCCCGCGCGGGTGCACCGGCGATCGGCCGACTGGGACGGCGTCGAGCGCGACCGGCTCGCCACCGAGGTGCTGCGGCCCTTCCGCGACGGCACGCCCGGCGAGTTCCGCCGGTACGCCTGGGACCTGGGCCGGCTGCGCGATCCCGAGCCCGTGCCGCGGGCCGACGTCCTGGTGGTCGACCTCATCGGCCTCTTCCATCCGGACGTGCTGGCGCTGCTCGACGTGACCGTGTGGTGCGACGTCGACCCCGAGGTCGCCCTGCGACGGGGCATGGCGCGCGACCGGGCGGCGGGGAACGACCACGACCGGGTCTGGACGCAGGTGTGGGGCCCGAACGAGCGCGACTTCGACGCGGCGTTCGCGCCCCGCGAGGTCGCCGACGTGCGCGTCCCCAACCCGTGAGGCGCGCTCGCCGCCCTGCGAGGCCCGGGCGGCCCACCTAGCGTGGACGGCATGAGCCACACCGACGTGCACACCGACAAGCGCCTCGCGTGGGGCCTGCTGGTGGCGGCGGTCCTGCAGGCCGCCGCGCCGGTCGTGCAGGCCCTGTCCGACGTCGAGCAGCCGTCCGACGGCAGCGAGGACCTGCTCGTCACGCCGGCCGGCTGGGCCTTCTCGATCTGGAGCCTCATCTACGCCCTGGCGATCATCCACGCCGTCGTCACGGTGTGGCGCCACGACGGCGTCGGCAGCGGGCGCTTCGTCTGGGACCTCATCGCGCTCTATCTCGGTGCCGCCGTGTGGATCGCGGTGTCGGCCGCCGGGATCAGCTGGGCGACGTTCGTCGTGCTCGTCGTCATGACGTGGTTCGCGATCGACGCCGCCCGGATCGCGGCGTCCACGCGCCTGCGCGAGCCGCGGTGGATCGGCCACCTGGCACGCGCGACGAGCGGCATCTTCGCCGGCTGGGTCAGCGCCGCCGTCTTCCTCAACCTGGGCACCGGCGCGCTCGAGCTCGACCTCGTCAGCCCCTCGGACGAGACGTGGCAGGTGCTGCTGCTGGCCGGGGCCGCGATCTTCGCGCTCGGCGTCAACCTGCTGATGCCGCGCAGTCCGGGCTACGCCGCCGCGGCCATCTGGGCGCAGGTCGGCGTCATCGCCGCGGTCGCCGGCGAGTCGACCCCCCCGCTCATCGTGTCGATCGTCGCGATCGTGCTGCTGGTCCTCGAGACCGCGTTCCTGTGGAAGCGCGTCGTCGAGGACTGACGGGTGCTGGGGCAGACTGGCGCGGTGTTCGACCTCGACGACGACGCGCTGCGGGCGCGCGACAACCTCAAGTGGGCCACGACCGGGGCCGACGTCCTGCCGGCGTGGGTCGCCGACATGGACGTGCGCGTGCCCGACGTCGTGGTCCGGCGGGTCCGTGACCTGCTCGACGCCGGTGACATCGGCTACCGCGTCTTCGACGCCGCCCCCGACCTCCTGCTCGAGGCGTTCGAGGATCGCATGGCGCAGCGGTTCGGCTGGGCGCCGGAGCCCGGCCGCAGCCGCGCTATCACGGACGTCATCCAGGCGTTCCAGGTGCTCGTCGAGCTGCAGACCGCGCCCGGCGACGGCGTCGCCCTGCACGTCCCGGCGTACCCGCTGTTCCTCGAGTCGCTGGCGGCCGCGGGGCGACGCATCGTGCCGATCCCGATGGACGCCGACGCGGACGAGCTCGCCGGCCGGTGGCGGCGCGAGAACGTCCGGCTCGTCGTCGTGGTCAACCCGCACAACCCGTCCGGCCACATGCTCACCGCCGACGAGCTGCGCCCGATCGCGGATGCCGCGGCCCTGTCCGACCTCACCGTCCTGTCCGACGAGATCCACGCCGACCTCGCGCTCGACGGCCGGCGGCACGTGCCGTTCGCGTCGCTCGGACCCGACGTCGAGGCGCGCACCGTCACCGTGACGTCGGCGTCGAAGGCGTTCAACCTCGCGGGCCTGCACTGCGCCCTCGCGCACATCGGCGACGCCCGCGTGCGTGCGCGGCTCGACGCGTTGCCGTTCGCGTTCCTCGGCGGCGTCAGCAGCGTGTCGCGCGTCGCCACCATCGCCGCCTGGACCGAGGGGGACGCCTGGCTCGACGACCTGGTCGCGCGGCTCGCCGAGAACCGGGACACGGTCACCCGGTGGGCCGGCTCGGTGGGCGCGGCGGTCGTGCCCGCCGAGGCCACCTATCTCGCGTGGCTCGACTTCGCGGGCACGCGCGTCGAGGCGGACCCCGCGGGCGCCTTTGCCCGGGCCGGAGTCCGCCTCTCGCCGGGAGTCGAGTTCACCGCGCACACGGCGCTGGAGTCCCCGACGTTCGCGCGGCTCAACTTCGGTACGAGCCCCGAGCGCCTCGCCCGGATCCTCGACCGGATGGGCGACGCGCTGCGCGACTGACCGCTCTCAGCGGCCGAGCACCTCGGCGGCGTCGACGGCGCCGTGACGATCCTGGATCGCGTCGGCGAGCTTGGTCACGCTCTCCTCGGACACCTCGATGCCCACCTCGGAGAAGCCCTTGCGCAGCTCGTCCTCGACCGTGCCCTCGGTGGCGCCGTCCTGCCAGGAGGTGACGCGGTCGACGACGGCTTGGACGGCTTCGAGATCGATGTTCGTGTCAGTCATGCCCGGCACGTACCCGCTGCGGGCGGTCGCAACCGCCCGCGCTCCGACCGGACTCAGCGCCCCAGGTGCGAGGCGTCGGGGAGCATCTCGGGACAGCTGCCTCCCGGCTCGGCGGCGAGCTCGAAGTGCCACCGCTCGTTGGCGTACGTCTGACAGAGCCCGTAGGCGGCTCCGTGCTCCATGAGCCAGAGCTGGGCGTCGAGCGGTCCCACATCGACCGCCTTCCCCGTCAGATGGGTCGACAGCTCCGGTGGCGCCACGAACTGCCGGGCGATCTCCTCGCTCCCGTACCGGGCTCGCGCCTCCTCGAAGAGCTGCGCCTGGTATCGCTCGCTCCGCCAGCCGGTGGTGACGTAGAGGGGCTGTCCCTCGAGCGCGGCATCGTTCGTCGCGGCTCGCAGTGCGGCGCGCAGCCGGGGCTCCAGCCCGGTCATCGCCGGATGGTCGGCGTTGACCGTGAGGAGCGCGCCCTCGGGAATGAGGCCGTCATCGCGACCCACCGGAGCGTCTCCGCCGGCGCTCGCGCGAACCTCCGCGAGACCGTCGTGGACCTTGGCGCCCACCGCTGAGCCGGGACCCAGGCTGGACACGAGAGCCGAGACGACGACGCCGCTGACGACGGCGACGAGGAGGACGACGCCGAGCATGCTGAGGAGGGGCCGTGATCCGCGACCGAGTGGGTGGAGGTGCATGCGTCCATCGCACCGGCCCTCGCGTCGCGAGAGCGTATCGAGATTCCGATACGTCGGCGATATGCACCGGTACGTATCGTCGCGGTATGCGCGTGCTGATCGTCGAGGACGAGGTGTTCCTGGCCGAGGCCGTCCGCGACGGTCTGCGCCTCGAGTCGATCGCGGCGGACATCGCGCACGACGGCGACGCGGCACTCGCCCAGCTCGCGGTGAACGACTACGACGTGATCGTCCTTGATCGCGACATCCCCGGGCCCAGCGGCGACGAGGTCGCGCGGGTCGTGTCCGCCCGGCCGACGGGCCCCAGGATCATCATGGTCACGGCGGCCGGACGACTCCAGGACAAGGAGACGGGCTTCCACCACGGGGCGGACGACTACCTCCCCAAGCCCTTCAGCATGCGCGAGCTCGTGCTGCGGCTGCGCGCGCTCGAGCGCAGGCCTCGCGCGTCCCGGCCTCCGGTCGTGGGCGCCTTCGGCCTGCAGCTGGACCCCTTCCGCCGCGAAGTCCATCGCGACGACCGGTACATCGCGCTGACCCGCAAGCAGTTCGCGGTGCTGCAGGTGCTGGTCACCGCCGAGGGCGGTGTCGTGAGCGCGGAGGAGCTGCTCGAACGTGCGTGGGACGAGAACGCGGATCCCTTCACGAACGCCGTGCGCATCACGATCTCGACGCTGCGCAAGCGGCTCGGCGAGCCCTGGCTGATCCAGACCGTGCCCGGTGTCGGATATCGATTCGGTGAGGCGTCACGCGAGACCGAGGACGCCCGTCGCGATGGCTGACGCACAGCCCCGGAGCCGTCCTGCCGGCCTGTCCCTGCGATGGCAGCTGACGCTCAGCTACGCAGCGTTCGTCGTGGTCGTGGGGGTCGTCCTGTTCGCCGTCGGGCTGCTCCTGCTCAGGTTCGTCCCGGAGGGCAATCTCAGCGGGGGCGGCGAGCTCGGGTTCATTCCCGACCGCACGGACCTGCTGACCGTCTTCACGCGCTACGCCGTCGCCGGGCTCGTGTTCCTCGCGGCGTTCGGCGTGGGCGGCGGGTGGCTGCTGGCGGGGCGCATGCTGCGTGGCGTGGACCGGATCACCGCCGTCGCCGAGCGGGTGCGGGCCGGTGACCTCGGACAGCGCATCGACTGGCCCGGCCGGTCGAACGAGCTGTCGGACCTGGCGGACACCTTCGATGCGATGTTGGCGCGGATCGAGTCCGCGATCGACGAGCAGCGTCGCTTCGCCGCCAACGCCTCCCATGAGCTGCGCACGCCCAACGCGGTCATCCGGACCATCGTCGAGGTCGCTCGGGCGGACCCGGAGCGGGACGTCGACCGGGTGCTCGATCGCATCGAGGAGATGAACGAGCGGTCGATCATGGTGACCGAGGCGCTGCTCGACCTGGCACAGGCCGACCAGGGCGTCGAACGGAGGGAGTCGGTCGACCTCGCCGCTCTCGCGGCTGCGCGGGTGGGCGAGGTGGCAGACGCTTCTGGACGTCATCCGGCACTTGGCGCCCGCCACCGTGTCAGGGGATCCGGTGCTGCTCTCCATGCTCGTCGCGAACCTCGTGCAGAACGCCGCGGTCCACAATCACCCCGACGGCTGGATCTCCGTCGCCACGCGCACAGACGGCGGAGACGTGGTTCTCGAGGTCGGCAACACGGGCCCGGCCGTCGACGACGCGGTCGTCGCGACGCTCACGGAGCCCTTTCTCCGTGCGGCCGGACGTGCCCGATCCGGTGACGGCTCGCATGCGGGCGCGGGGCTGGGGCTCGCCATCGTCGCGTCGATCGTCCGGGCGCACGGCGGCCGTCTCGATCTGAGCCCGCGTCGCGACGGTGGGCTCACGGTCCGGGTCCGACTCGCGGCGGCGTAGTCCCGGCCCCGCGTCACTGGTACGTGATGAGCTGCGGCCGCGGGCGGACCTGCCGCCACGTCTGCGCGACGTCCAGCATCGGCTCGTCCTCGTCGACGAAGTTCTTCCAGCCCCAGCCCACCCCGGCGGGCGCGTCCTGCCGGATCGTGCGCCACGTGCCGAACTTGGCGCCCGGACTGCCCTGGCCGTCGACGTGGATGATCGTCGAGAGCTCGGGGTGGTCGGTCCGGACGCGCTTTCGATGGCGGATCATCTGCGTCTGGAACTGGTGCAGCACGAAGACCTTCTGCGGCAGCGCGTGCTTGCGGGTCAGGGCGGCGAGCCAGGCCGACGTGCGGTTGATCTCGGCCGCGTCGACGTGGCCGATGCGCTCGAGCGGCTTGCCCTTCGGGCCGAGCTTCCACTCCGGGTCGAGCGCGAGGCCGACGTGCGGCCGGCGCAGCAGCGACTCGTACTCCCTCGCCTGCGCCGGGAACGAGCCGCGTCCCGGCTGCAGGTCCAGGATCACGACGACACCCGCCTTCTCTGCGGCGTCGACGAGCGGCTCGAGGTCGCTGACCTTCGTGCGCGCGGAGTAGTCGCCGTGCGGGCCCTTGCCGGCGGACGCGACGGTCGTGATGATCTCGAAGGCCGGCACGAACGTCGCGTCCGGCGCGACGCGGCGGTACTTGCGCACGAGCTCCCGGACGCGGGCGACCGACGCCTCGACCCCCTGCTCGCCGAGGACGCCGAGCGCGGGCCCGGACGGGTGCCCGTACATCGCCAGGAGGTGCTTGCCGCGCGTGGCGAACCAGCCGCCGCCGACGGCCTGCGCGTTCTCGCGCACGACCCGGACGGCGTAGCCCGACGCCCCGAGGGTGAGCAGGGCGGAGTCGGCGCCGCGACGCAGCCGCTGGGCGGACGTCCGGTCGTGGCGGGGGTCGGCGGCGATCCGCATCAGGTTGGCGTCGCCGATCGCGGCCAGGTGCAGCAGGGCGCCGGACGGCCTCCCGGTCACCGCGATCGTGACGCTCGCGTCGCGCTCGACGGGCTCGGCGGAGTCGCCCGGCTGCTCGTCGGCACCCAGGACGCGCGCCCCGAGCCGCTGCGCCTCGGCCCGGCCGGCCTCGGTGGCGGGCAGCACGGGGACGCCGGCGTCGCGCGCCCGGTCGATCGCGGCGTCGGCGTCCTGCTCGGGCAGCAGCACGACGGCCGAGGCGCGGTCGAACAGGAAGCGCGAGGCCGCCACCAGGTCGTCGGCCTGCGCGACGGTGAGACCCTCGGGCGCGGCCGGCGTGAGGGACTCGGCGTCGGGGGAGTCGTCGTTCTGGCACGCGGTGAGCAGCGCCGTCAGCAGGACGGTCGCGCCCACGGCGGCGAGGAGCCTGCGGAACGGATGCACCATCGCGACGCTACCCCGTCCGCGAAGAGCGACGACAGGCTGCGGGGCCCTCGTTATGCTCTGCCGGGTGATGACTCAGGCGGGGGCCGACCAGCAGATCGACGGGCTGGCGGGCTTCATGGTCGACCTGATGGACCGCCTGGGCCTGTTCGGCGCCGCGATCGCGGTCGGCCTGGACAACCTCTTCCCGCCCATCCCCAGCGAGATCGTCCTGCCGATGGCCGGCCTGGCCGCCAGCCAGGGCCGCTTCTCGCTCGCCGGCGCCCTGTTCGCCACGACCGCCGGCTCCGTCATCGGCGCCTGCATCATGTACTGGCTCGGGCGCCTGTTCGGCCGCGACCGCACCGAGTGGGTCTTCGCCAAGACGCCGCTGCTCAAGATCAGCGACCTCGAGCGCACCGAGGCCTGGTTCGCCAAGCACGGCACGAAGGCGATCTTCTTCGGCCGCATGGTGCCGATCTTCCGCAGCCTCATCTCGATCCCGGCGGGCGTCGAGCGCATGTCGTTCGGGGTCTTCCTCGTGCTGACCACGCTCGGCAGCCTCATCTGGAACTCGGTCTTCGTCGGCGCCGGCTACACGCTGGGGGAGAACTGGCACGTCATCGAGCCGTGGGCGGACTGGTTCCAGCGCCTCGTGATCCTCGCCGTCGTCGTGGTCTGCGGCTGGTTCGTCGTCTCGCGCGTGCGCGAGCTGCGCGACCCGCGTGAGAGCTGACAGTTTCCCCGGTTAAGCAGGTTTCCTGTCACTGAACGAGGGTTGCGATCCCCTGGAAGTGACAGGAAACCTCGCGAGGTCGCGGCCGCGGCGACTGAACGAGGCTTTCTCCCACTTCACGGGGATCGCAACCCTCGTGAAGTGCGAGAGAACCTACTTAACCGGGGAAACCGTCACCGGACGAGGTTCGCCGGCCGGGCGGTCTTCCAGAAGGAGGAGTCCCCGGGTCGGTAGTAGCGTCGAGGACATGGCGAACCAGCTCTTCATCGCAGGTCAGTGGCGCGACGCCGAGAACGGCGCGACGTTCGAGGTCGAGAACCCGGCGACGGGCGAGGTCCTGGCGACGGTGGCCGACGCCTCGGTCGCCGACGGCAAGGCCGCCCTCGACGCCGCGGTCGCCGCGCAGGCCGACTGGGCGCGCACGGCCCCGCGTGACCGTGGCGAGATCCTGCGCCGCGCGTTCGAGCTCATCACCGAGCGCGCCGACGAGCTGGCCGAGCAGATGACCGCCGAGATGGGCAAGCCGATCAGCGAGTCCAAGGCCGAGATCGCCTACGGCGCCGAGTTCTTCCGCTGGTTCGCCGAGGAGGCCGTGCGCATCAACGGCCGCTACGCCGTCTCGCCGAACGGCGCCACGCGCCTGCTGACGCTCAAGCAGCCCGTCGGCCCGTGCCTCATGATCACGCCGTGGAACTTCCCCCTCGCGATGGGCACGCGCAAGATCGGCCCCGCGATCGCCGCCGGCTGCACGATGGTCGTGAAGCCCGCCTCGCTCACGCCGCTGACGATGCTGAGCCTCGCCGAGATCCTCACCGAGGCCGGCCTGCCCGACGGCGTGCTGAACATCGTGACGACGAAGAGCACGGGCGAGGTGATGGAGCCGATCATCCGCGACCCGCGCCTGCGCAAGCTGACGTTCACCGGCTCGACCGAGGTGGGCCGTTCGCTCATCGAGCAGTCGGCGCAGGGCGTCCTCAAGGTCTCGATGGAGCTGGGCGGCAACGCGCCCTTCCTCGTCTTCGCCGACGCCGACCTCGACAAGGCGGTCGACGGCGCGATCCTGGCGAAGATGCGCAACCTCGGCGAGGCGTGCACCGCGGCCAACCGCTTCATCGTGCACGAGTCGCTGGCCGAGGAGTTCAGCAAGCGCCTCGCCGAGAAGATGGCGTCCGACGAGGTCCCGACCGGCCCGCTCGTCGAGGCCAAGCAGCGCGACAAGGTCGCCGAGCTGGTCGACGACGCGAAGCAGCACGGCGCGACGGTGCTGACCGGAGGCGAGGTCCCCGAGGGCGCGGGCTACTTCTACCCGCCGACCGTGCTGACGGACGTGTCGAAGGAGGCGCGCGTGTGGCGTGAGGAGATCTTCGGCCCGGTCGCGCCCATCTTCACGTTCAGCGACGACGACGAGGCCATCGCGATGGCCAACGACACCGAGTTCGGCCTCGTCGCCTACGCGTTCACCGAGAGCTACCACCGCGCCATCAAGGTCTACGAGGGACTCGACACCGGCATGGTCGGGATCAACCAGGGCGTCGTGTCGAACCCGGCCGCCCCGTTCGGCGGCCAGAAGGCGTCCGGGTTCGGTCGCGAGGGCGGCGACGAGGGCATCGAGGAGTACCTCGAGACGAAGTACGTCGGCCTCGCCCTCTAGCGACCGCCGTCGTTGTCGCTGCGGCGGATGATCCTCCGCATGCCTCACGAGTCTCGTGTGGCGCCCGTCATGACACTTTGGTTCCCCCTGCGTAGTTCTTTGCGACCGTTTGAGGATGGTCTTGCCCGAACGGGCCCAGAAAGCGTCACCAGCACCTCCTGTCACAGGTAGCGTCACCGGCGAGCGGGTGACGAGGGAGTCGGATCCGCTCCCTCGGGGCCGCGGCAATGACGGTCCAGGTCGCGCCGGACGGTGCGATCCCGCGCCTTCCTGCGCGCTGTGCGTCTCCCGCTCGAGAGGTCTCGTAATTCCATGGCGTTCCGCCTGCGCAGCCGACTGCTCACCTGCGCGTCAGCCTTCCTGCTGATCGCGCTCAGCCTCGCCGGAACCATGACGGTCCTGGCGCCGGCCCCAGCCGCCGAGGCGGCCCCGGCGCCGGCGTTCGACTGCACGGTCCCGCGCTTCTTCGCCCAGGCCGAGGAGCCGGTCGGCACCGTCAAGCTCAACTCGGGCTCGTACACGACGACGGGCGGCTCGCAGTGGACCCAGATCGGGTCGAACTTCACCGGCCAGAACGTGTTCAACGCGCTGGCGTTCAACCCGACCGACGAGTACCTCTACGGCACGTTCTACGGCCAGACGTCGGGCAACGTCCGTGGCTCGTTCGCGCGTATCAGTCGCTCGGGCGTCGTGACGCCGCTGGGTGACGCCACCACGGCGCTGGGTGCCCCCCCGAACCTGCTGTGGGACAGCGGCGAGTTCGACGCTGACGGCAACTACTACGTCGCCAACGGTTACGCCGGCACGACGACGATCCACAAGGTCGCCGGACTGAAGGGGGTCACGAGCGCCACGAGCACCCCGCGCCCGACGCGAACGACGATCACGCTGTCGAGCAGCATCCGCTTCGCCGACCTGACCTTCCTCAAGGGCTACCTGTGGGCCGCGAACTACGGCCAGTCCTCCACGCTCTACCGGATCAACCCGACCACGGGTGCGGTCACGACCTTCGCCGTGCCCGCCGACGTCATGCCGACCAACTCCTACGGCTCGGCATTCACGATGACGAACGGCAACCTCGCCCTCATCGCGACCAACGGCTTCATGTACCAGATCGCGATCCGGGGCGCGGATCAGGCGTCGCCGACGTTCGAGCTGATCAGCCGCGTGACCGCGCCGGCGAACCAGCGCAGCGACGCGACGAACTGCTCGACCGCGCTGCCGTCCAAGCTGAGCGTGACGAAGACCGGCCCGGCCACGGTCGTCGTGGGCAACCCCATCTCGTGGCGCGTCGTCGTGAAGAACGAGGGCCCGGGCAACACGTCGGGCTTCGTCCTGAACGACGTCCTCCCGAACAACCTCGGCGACCTCTCGGTCACCAGCACCGACACGTCGTGCGTCGTGACCGGCACGACGCAGAAGGTCGCGACCTGCAACGGCGGCTACCTCGAGGTCGGCCAGGAGGCCGTCGTCACCGTCCGCGCCACGGCGCCCTCGACCCCGGGCCCGCTGATCAACAAGGCCTACGCGATCGGCAACGAGGACCCGGACCCCGCGCCGCCGGTCTCGGCCGAGACGCAGGTCGTCATCGCGACGCAGGTCGACGTCCCGGCCACGGTCACCGACACCTCGAACGGCACCTACGACCGCACCTCGGCGAAGGGCGGCACGGTCGCCTACGCCGGCGGCCGCTACACCTACACCCCTCCGGCCGGCTACTCCGGACCCGACTCCTTCACCTACCGGACCTCGGACGGCACGCTCGTGACCGTCATCATCAACGTCACGCCCGAGGCGGACCCGGACAGCCGGTCCACGACCGTCGGCACCCCGGTGACGATCACGGCGGACGCCCTCGAGGCGCTCGGCCAGGGCTCGGACCTCACCCTCGTCGGCGTGGGCGGCGCCCATAACGGCACCGTGAGCCTCGACCAGGGCGTCGTGACCTTCCGCCCGGCCGCCGGGTTCTCCGGCGCCGGCAGCTTCACGTACACGCTGCGCGACGCCTCCGGCCAGGACGTCACCCAGACGATCACCGTCACCGTCGCGAACGTCTTCAGCGACGGGAGCGCGGTCGAGGACGGCGTCACGACGCCGCAGAACACGGCGAAGCGGATCCCGCTGGCCGACGTGGCCTCCGCGTCCGGTCGCCCGCTCGACCCGGCGCGCGTGACGATCACGGGTGCGCCCGCGCACGGTGCCGTCTCGGTGAACCCGACGACGGGCGAGCTGACCTACACGCCCACCACGGGCTACATCGGCGACGACGAGTTCGAGGTGCGGGCCTGCGACACGTCGGACCCGGTTCAGTGCACCACCGTCACGATCTCCGTCACGGTGACCCCGAACGTCGTCACCGCCGATGACGACTCGGACACGACGCCGGTGGAGACGCCGGTCACGATCAACGTGCGGTCCAACGACGACAGCGAGTCGGGCCAGTCGCTCGCGGCGCCCACCGTGGTCAGCGCCCCGGCACACGGCTCGACCCGGGTGGAGTCCGACGGCCGGATCACCTACACGCCGGCCGACGGCTTCTCGGGCGTGGACACGTTCGAGTACCGCGTCTGCGACACGTCGACCCCCACGGCGATCTGCGACACCGCCACGGTGACCGTCACGGTGACCAACGTCTTCGCCGAGGAGACCGCGGCCGAGGACGGCGTCACGACGCGCCAGAACACGCCGAAGGACATCCCGCTCGACGACGTGGTCTCCGCGACCGGCAAGCCGCTCGACCCGACCAAGGTCACGGTCGCGGGCGAGCCGGCCCACGGCGAGGTCACGGTCGACCCGGCCACGGGCGAGCTGACCTACACGCCGGACGCCGGCTACGTCGGCGCCGACGAGTTCGAGGTGCGCGTGTGCGACACCTCGAACCCCTCGCAGTGCACCACGGTGACGATCTCCGTCACGGTCACCGCCAACACGGTGACCGGCGTCGATGACGCGGCCACGACGACGGTCGAGACGCCGCGCACGATCAACGTCCGCGCCAACGACACCAGCGCCTCGGGCCAGCCGTTCGCGGCGCCCACGGTCACGACCGCCCCGGCCCACGGCTCGGCCGTGGTCGAGTCGGACGGCCGGATCACCTACACGCCGGCCGACGGCTTCTCGGGCGTGGACACGTTCGAGTACCGCGTCTGCGACACCACGACGCCGACCGCCGCCTGTGACACCGCCACGGTGACCGTCACGGTGACGAACGTCTTCGTCGAGGAGACCGCCGTCGAGGACGGCGCGACCACGCCGCAGAACACCGCCAAGGACATCCCGCTCGACGACGTCGTGTCGGCGACGGGCCGCCCCCTGGACCCGACGAAGGTCACCGTCCCCGGCGCCCCGGCGCACGGTGACGTGTCGGTCGACCCGTCCACGGGCGAGCTGACGTACACGCCGGACCCGGGCTACTCGGGCACCGACGAGTTCGACGTCCGCGTGTGCGACACCTCGAACCCCTCGCAGTGCACCACGGTGACGATCTCCGTGACCGTCGGCGCGAACACGGTGACGGCCGGCGACGACATCGCGACCACCCCGGTCGGCACCGCCGTGCCGGTGCTGGTGCACCAGAACGACACGTCGGCGTCGGGCCAGGCGCTCGCGGTGCCGTCCGTGACCTCGCAGCCGGAGCACGGCACGACGTCCGTCACGATCGACGGGCGCATCGTCTACACGCCGGCCGCGGGCTTCTCGGGCGTGGACACGTTCGAGTACCGCGTGTGCGACACCTCCACGCCGACCGCCGTGTGCGACAGCGCCTCGGTCACGGTCACCGTCACGAACGTGTTCGCGGGCGAGAGCGTTGTCGAGGACGGCGTGGCCACGCCGCAGAACACCGCCAAGGACATCGAGCTGGCCGAGGTCGTCTCCGCGACCGGCAAGCCGCTCGACCCGACCAAGGTCGACGTCGCGGAGGAGCCGGCCCACGGCGAGGTCACGGTCGACCCGGCCACGGGCGAGCTGACCTACACGCCGGACCCGGGCTACTCCGGTGACGACGAGTTCGAGGTTCGCGTGTGCGACACCTCGAGCCCGGTGCAGTGCACCACGGTGACGATCTCGGTCACGGTGGGCGCGAACACGGTCACGGCGGACGACGACACCGCCACGACGACGGTCGAGACGCCGCGCACGATCGACGTCCGCGGCAACGACGACAGCGAGTCGGGCCAGTCGCTCGCGGCCCCGACCGTGATCACCGCGCCGGCCCACGGCTCGACCGTGGTGGAGTCGGACGGCCGGATCACGTACACGCCAACGGACGGCTTCTCGGGCGTGGACACGTTCGAGTACCGCGTGTGCGACACCTCGACGCCGACCGCCGTGTGCGACACCGCCACGGTCACGGTGACCGTCGACAACGTCTTCTCCGACGAGACCGCGGTCGAGGACGGCGTCGCGACGCCGCACAACACGGCCGCGACGATCGCCCTGGAGGACGTCGTCTCGAGCGCCGGCCGTCCGCTGGACCCGACGCGCGTGACCGTCCTCGAGGGTCCCTCGCACGGGACCGTCACGGTCGACCCCGCCACGGGCGAGCTGACCTACACGCCGGTCGCCGGCTACACCGGTGACGACGAGTTCGACGTGCGTGTGTGCGACACCTCGAGCCCGGTGCAGTGCACCACGGTGACGATCTCGGTCACGGTGGGCGCGAACACGGTCACGGCGGACGACGACACCGCCACGACGACGGTCGAGACGCCGCGGACGATCGACGTCCGCGGCAACGACGACAGCGAGTCGGGCCAGTCGCTCGCGGCCCCGACCGTGACCACGGCGCCGGCCCACGGCTCGACCCGGGTGGAGTCGGACGGCCGGATCACCTACACGCCGGACGCGGGCTTCTCGGGCGTGGACACGTTCGAGTACCGCGTGTGCGACACGTCCACGCCGACCGCCGTGTGCGACACGGCCACGGTGACCGTCACGGTCGACAACGTCTTCTCCGACGAGACCGCGGTCGAGGACGGCGTCGCGACGCCGCAGAACACGCCGAAGGACATTCCGCTCGACGACGTCGTGAACCCGTCGGGCAAGCCGCTCGACCCGACGACGGTCACGGTCCCCGGGGCTCCCGCGCACGGTGACGTGACGGTCGACCCGGCCACGGGCGAGCTGACCTACACGCCGGACCCGGGCTACTCGGGCACCGACGAGTTCGACGTCCGCGTCTGCGACACCTCGGTCCCGGCCCAGTGCACCACCGTCACGATCGTGGTCGAGGTGTCCGAGAACGCGGTCGCTGCAGCGAACGACTCGGCCACGACGACGCTCGCCACCGAGGTGCTCGTCGATGTGAGGGACAACGACGACTCGGCCTCCGGCCAGGCGCTCGCGGACCCGGTGGTCGTCACGGCGCCGGCCCACGGCGACACGCGCATCGAGGCCGACGGTCGCATCGCCTACACGCCGGACGCGGGCTTCTCGGGCGTGGACACGTTCGAGTACCGCGTGTGCGACACGTCGACGCCCACGCCCGTCTGCGACACGGCCACGGTGACGGTCACGGTGTCCAACGCGTTCACGAGCGAGCCCGCGTCGGCCGACGGGGTCGAGACCGACCAGGACGCCGAGCTGACGGTCCCGTTGGCGGACATCGTGAGCGCCGCCGGCGCCGCCCTCGACCCGCAGTCGGTGGCGGTCGCCGGACGCCCGGCCCACGGCGACGTCACCGTCGACCCGCAGACCGGAGCCGTCACCTACACGCCGAACGACAGCTACTCCGGCAGCGATGCGTTCGACCTGCAGGTGTGCGACGCCTCGAGTCCGAGCCAGTGCCACACCCTCACGGTTCCGGTGACCGTCCGCGTGAACGCGGTCACGACGGGTGACGACACCGCCACGACGCGCACGGGACGTCCCGTCGTCATCGCGGTCGAGGACAACGACACGAGCCGGACGGGTCGCCCGCTCACCGCCGCGCGCATCACGGTGCAGCCCGAGCACGGCACGGTGGTCGTCCTGGCGGACGGCACGCTGCGCTACACGCCCGCTCGGGGCTTCGTCGGCACGGACTCGTTCCAGTACGAGCGCTGCGACGACTCCACCCCCACGCCGGTCTGCGACACCGCCGCCGTCACGGTGGACGTCACGGCCGACCCCGTCGTGGACGGGGGTGGCGACTCGGCCACCGACGGCCGGGACGACACGCGCGACGACGACGGTGACGGCCGGGCCGACGCCGGCCGGGACGCGCTGCCGGACGCGGGCGGGCCGGCTGTGGTGATCGGCGCCCTGGGCGTGCTCGCGCTCGGCGCGGGCGCCGCCCTGGTCGGCGCGGCCCGACGCCGCCGCGACGACGCGGCCTGACCCCGGACCCGGAAGCGCCGGGCCGGGTGAGTCACCGTGACTCACCCGGCCGGGCGCCGTGGTGTCCCAGGACGACCCTCCCGGGTCAGCGGCGGCTGCGCATCGGCGCCGCACCGCCGGTGTCGGTCGCGCTGACCCGCCGGGTGAACTCGGCGAGCGTCTCCTGCGGGCCCGGGCGCAGCACCGTGAGGTCGATCTCGATGCCGAGGTCGTCGTAGCGCGCGTGGCCCTCGACCGCGCGGTCGGGCTCGAGCAGGGGACCGACGAAGGTCCACGTGTCGAGCCGCGCGAGCTCGTACTCGTCCTCCCAGCCCTCCTCGTGGGCGCGCGACTCGAGCCGGCGCGCCAGCAGGAACATGAGGTCGTCGGGGCGCCGGTCGGAGCGCGGTTGCGCGACGAACCGCAGGATCGGGGTGCCGGCCTCGACGGCCTGCTCCAGCAGCTCGAGCGCCGCCTTGCGGCCGAGGGTCTGCGTGGCCGGGTCGTGACCCTTGAGCGAGCCCGAGACGGTGGGGAACGACGAGCTCTCCACCGACGAGCGCGTCGGCCGGAACATCAGGACCTGGTCGCTGTTGAGGCGCAGCGGGTCGACCTCGTGGACCGACAGCGCCATGCGCAGCGTGCCGTGCTCGATCTCGACGTCCACGGTGGCGCCGTCGATGAACGGCGGCAGCCTGAGGGTCCTCGCGAGGTCGAGGCCGCGCCGGGCCTGCGTGCCGTTGAGCTCGAGCAGGCTCGCCGCCGGGCCGTTCCAGTCCTGCAGGACGCCCTTGCGGTCGACGACGAAGATGAACACGCCGATCGTGTCGAGCAGCCGGTCGGCACGCGACGCCGAGCGGGACCACGCGCCGGCGTGCCGCGTGGTCCACGCCGCGAGCAGCGCGATCACCGCGGCCGCCAGCGAGGTGAGCGCGGGCAGCACGACCTGGAACGTCACGAGCAGCAGCGCCGAGGCCTCGGTGGCGGCGACGAACCGGCGGACGTGCCGCGACTGGTCGTGCTGGCGCACGCTCAGCACGAGGATGCCGCCGCCCAGGAAGCCGAAGCTGTAGGCGAGGTGGGCGACGAAGACCGGGCTCTCGTCGTACACCTCGCCGGTGGTGATGCCGACGGCCGGCAGCATGCCGACGAACACGAGCGTGGTGAACCAGACCATCGCGATCCACATCCACGCCGGCACGCGCCATCGCCCGTGGACCAGGCGCCGGCACATGACGAAGAACGCGACCGAGGAGACCTCGACCGAGAGGATGCTCAACGCGGCCAGCGTGCTGGGGTCGGAGTCGTCCGGCCCGCGGAGGACGCGGGTGAGGTTCCAGCCCGCCGTGGACAGCAGCAGGACCACCGCCGGGACCGAGATGGCCGGGCGCTGGTGGCGGACCGTCGCGATCGCCAGCACCAGCAGTGCCGAGACGCACAGGTAGGCGACGGTCATGGCGCGATTGTGGCAGTCCTCGCGGGCGACGGCCATCACATTCTTGCGTGGGTCACCCGGCTCAGAGCGAGATGTCGGCGCGCAGCGAGCGCGCCGTGGCGTTCGCCTGCGGCGATTCCAGCGATTGTGGGCGCACCGAGAACTGCTCGCGGTACAGCCGCGCGTAGAGGCCGTCCTCGTCGTCGACGAGCTCGTGGTGCGTGCCGCTCTCGACGACGCGCCCGTCGACGAGGCCGAAGATCACGTCGGCGTTCTGGATCGTGCTGAGCCGGTGGGCGATCGCGAGCGTCGTGCGGCCGCTCGTCGCGCGCTCCAGCGCCTCCTGCACGAGCCGCTCGGTCTCGTTGTCGAGGGCGCTCGTGGCCTCGTCGAGAATGAGGATGCGCGGGTTCTTCAGCAGCACGCGCGCGATCGCGATGCGCTGCTTCTCGCCACCGGAGAGCCGGTAGCCGCGCTCGCCGGTGACGGTCTCGTAGCCGTCCGGGAAGCCCATGATCCGGTCGTGGATGTTGGCGTCCTTCGCGGCCGCCACGATCTCGTCGGGGGTGGCGCCGGGGCGGGCGTAGGCGATGTTCTCGCGGATCGTGCCGTGGAACAGGTACGGCTCCTGCGTCACCATGCCGACGCAGTCCGCCAGCGAGGACAGCGAGATGTCGCGCACGTCGATCCCGTCGATCAGCACCTGGCCGCGGTCCACGTCGTAGAAGCGCGGGACGAGGTACGTCGCGGTGGTCTTCCCCGAGCCCGACGGGCCGACGATCGCGGCCAGCTGGCCGCCCTCGATCGTGAACGACAGGGCCGACAGCGCCCACGCGTCGTCGGTCGCGGTGGACGCGGCGTCGATCGGGCCGGTCGACTCCTCGAACCGCTCCTTCGGGCCCTGGCCGGTCAGCGAGCGCGGCTCGGGGTAGCGGAACCACACGTCGCGGAACTCGATGCGACCGTTCAGCCGGGCCGGGTCGACCTCGCGCGCGCCGGGCCGGTCGACGATCGCCGGGACGAGGTCGAGGTACTCGAAGATGCGGCGGAACAGCGCGAGCGAGGTCTGCACGTCGAGCGAGACCCGCATGAGCTGCAGCAGCGGCATCTGCAGGCGCGCCTGCACGGTCGTGAACGCGACGAGCGTGCCGGCGGTCAGCGACTCCTCGCCACCGGGCAGTCGGCCCGCGATGATGAAGCCCGCGACCAGGTAGATGATCGCCGGGGTGATCGCGAAGAAGGTCTGCACCGTCGCGAAGAACAGCCGGCCCGTCATGGCCTGCTCGACCTGCAGCCGGGTCTGCTCGAGGTTCGCCCGGCGGTAGCGCTCGGCCTCGGACTCGCTGCGGTTGAAGACCTTCGCCAGCAGGATCCCCGAGACGCTCAGCGACTCCTCGGTGATCGCGGTCATCTCCGACAGGCTCTCCTGCGTGCGCCGCGCGAGCTGCTGGCGGCGGCGGCCCACCTTGAGCTGCAGCCACACGAACAGCGGCATGAGGATCACGGTGAGGATCGTCAGCTCCCACGACAGGATCACCATCGACACGAACGCCGCGGTCACCGTGACGGTGTTCTGCAGGATCGACGTGGCGGTGTCGGTCAGGACGGTGCGGACGCCCGCGACGTCGTTGGCGAGTCGCGACTGGATGGCGCCGGTCTTCGTGGTGGTGAAGAACGCCAGCTCCATCTTCTGCAGGTGCGCGAAGAGCTCGCTGCGCAGGTCGGCCATCGCCGAGTTGCCGATCGTGGAGGTCAGCCAGTTCTGCGCGATGCTCAGGGTGGACGCCAGGATCGGCAGCAGGCACATGCCCGCGACGAGCCAGCCGAGCAGCCCCAGGTCGGGCCCGCCCTCGACGAACAGGGCGTCGTCGAACACCGCCTGGGTCAGGAACGGGACGATCGAGGTCAGGACCGCGGAGGCGATCACGACCACCCCGACGGTCGCCATCTTGCCGCGGTAGGGGCGCAGCAGCGTCGCGATGCGCCGCAGGACCGGGCGGTTGTCCGCGGCGATCTCGGCGTCGCTCAGGTGCGTGACGGTCGGCCCCGGGCGCGGCACGGGGTCAGGCCCCGATCCGGTTCAGCTCGATCTCGGGCTCGTCGGCGGGCACGAGCTCCAGGGTGCCCCAGCCGGCGTCGCCGTTGCGCAGGAACGCCCACACGAACAGGTCGCCGTCGACCATCTCGGGGTCGATCGCGACCGAGAACTCGACGGGCACCTCGGAGGCCGTCACGGCGGTCGCGGCGAGCACCTCGCCCTCGTGGTCGACCACCTTGACGGTGGCGACGGCATCGGGCTCGATGGCGATCCGCTCACGCACGAACAGGGCTCCGGAGACGGTCAGGACGGTCATACGGTCAGGGTAGTCCGGGGCCATCGACACCACTCGCCCGTCGCCCGATACGACGACGCCGCCGGCCCGGGGACCGGCGGCGTCGTCGCGGAGGACTCAGTCGCAGAGCTCGTCGAGCTTCTCGCCCTTGGCCTGGACGTCCTGGCTGATCGTGCTCATCTTCTCCGAGACCGCGGTCAGCTTCGTGGTGTCGCTGCCGGCGGCCTTGAGGTCGGCGAAGACCGTCTCGAGCTCGCTGAACTCGGTGGACAGGTCGCCGACGGCCTTCTTGACCTTGTCGTTCTCGACCTTGTCCTGCGTCTTCTTGAGCGCGTCGCTCATCGACTTGACCGTGTCGGTGGCCTTGTCCGTGTCGGTGGCGTCGATCGAGGTCATGTCGCCCATGGCGTCCTTGACCTCGGACTCGGCGACCTTGCAGGCCTCGTCGACGGACTGGCCGCCGCCGCACGCGGCGAGGCCGAAGGACAGGCTCAGGGCAGCCAGGGCAGCGGCGGTCTTGCGGACGTTCATGGGAATTCCCCTCGACAGGGCGGCTCGGCCCGATCCGGCGCCGCTGTACCCCGGCATGGTGTCACGACGCGCCCCCGGACGTCGCATCGAGACGCCCGATCCGGGCCACCTCCCCCCGGAACCGGGGGGATGCGCGGGGGAGACGAGGGGTTCGCCCGCGGGCGCCCCGGTGGCTCGTGCAGGATGGGTCACCCGGCCTCGGCACCCCGCCACGGCCACGTGGGAGAGGGCTCGACGACCGTGCTGCGCGAGGTTCCGGTGCTGCCCGTCGTGATCCCCGTGGCGGCCGTGGTCCTGCTGGTCCTGCTGGCTCGCCTCCGGCGCCGCGGCCTGCTCTCCGCGCCGCGCGCGGCCGTCGCCGTCGCGCTGTGCGTGTACGCCGCGGGCGTCGTGGCGAACACGGTCTTCCCGATCCACCTGGACCTGCTGGCCGACCGCCCGCCGTGGCGGGTGTACTTCTCACCCGGCGACTACGAGGTGGCCGACGCGGTGACGAACATGGTGGTCTTCGCGCCGCTCGGCGTCCTGATCCCGCTGCTCGTGACGCGCCCGTCGTTCCCGCGGGTGCTCCTGGTGGCGGCGGCGCTCAGCCTGACGATCGAGACGACCCAGCTCGTCACGGCGCACTACCTGCGGGGCGGCCACGTGGCGGACGTGAGCGACCTCGTCTTCAACGTCCTCGGTGCTGCCGCCGGCTTCGGCGTGTACCTCGCGTTCTCGCGCGTGCCGGTCGCGGCCGGTGTCGTCGACCGCTTCCGCTGGCGCTGAGTCACACGGGGCGCGACGGGTCAGCCGAAGCGGCGCAGCCGCAGCGAGTTGGTCACGACGAAGACCGAGCTGGCGGCCATCGCGAACCCCGCGATCATCGGGCTGAGGAAGCCCAGGGCGGCCAGCGGGATCGCCGCGACGTTGTACGCGAACGCCCAGAACAGGTTGCCCTTGATGGTGCGCAGCGTCGCCCGGGAGAGCTCGACGGCCGTAACCGCGGTGGCCAGGTCGCCGTGCACGAGCGTCAGGTCGCTCGCGGCGATGGCGACGTCCGTGCCGGTGCCCATCGCGATGCCGAGGTCGGCCCCGGCGAGCGCCGCGGCGTCGTTGACGCCGTCGCCCACCATCGCCACGACCCGGCCCTCGCCCTGCAACGACTGCACGACGTCGAGCTTGTCCTGCGGGGTGACCTCGGCGTGGACGTGCTCGATGCCCACCTCGGCGGCGACCGCGTGCGCGACGCGCTCGTTGTCGCCCGTCAGCAGGATCGGCTCGAGGCCCAGCCGGCGCAGGCGCGCCACGGCGTCGCGCGACGACTCCTTGACGGTGTCGGCGACGGTGATCGTGCCGAGCACCTCGCCGTCGACCGAGACGCCGATGACCGTGCCGGTGCGCTCGGCCGGGACCTGCGCCCCGACCCAGCCGGGCCGGCCGGCGCGGACGACGTGGCCGTCCACGACGCCCTCGACGCCCTGTCCGGCGTGATTGCGGAAATCGCTCACGGGCGTGGGCTCGGCGAGCGTCGCGATCGCGCGCGCCACGGGGTGCTCCGAGGCCGCCTCGACCGACGCCGCCGCCCGACGCAGCCGCTGCTCGTCGACACCGGGGGCGGGGTCGACGTGCGTGACCGCCATCGTCCCGGTGGTGACCGTGCCGGTCTTGTCGAGGACGATCGTGTCGATCGTGCGCGTCGACTCGAGGATCTGCGGGCCCTTGATGAGGATGCCCAGCTGGGCGCCGCGCCCCGTGCCGACCATGAGCGCGGTGGGCGTGGCCAGACCGAGGGCGCACGGGCAGGCGATGATCAGCACCGCGACCGCGGCCTCGAACGCGCCGATCCCCGGCGCGACCAGCAGCCACACCAGCAGGGTGACCGCCGCGATCGCGATGACGCCGGGCACGAACCAGGCCGAGATGCGGTCGGCGAGCCGCTGGACCTCGGCCTTGCCCTCCTGGGCCTCCTCGACCAGGCGCGCCATCTGGGCCAGCTGCGTGTCCTGGCCGACGGCGCTCGCCCGGACGACGAGCCGGCCGGACTGGTTGACGGTCGCGCCGGTGACGGTGTCGCCCACGGCGACCTCGACGGGGACGGACTCGCCCGTCAGCATCGACTCGTCGACCGCGGACGCGCCGTCGACCACCTCGCCGTCGGTCGCGACCTTCTCGCCCGGGCGGACGACGAACATGTCGCCGACGTGCAGCTGCTCGATCGGCACCTGGACCTCGCGCCCGTCGCGCAGGACCGTGACCTGCTTGGCGCCGAGGTCCATCAGGGCGCGCAGCGCGGCACTGGACCGGGTCTTGGCGCTCGCCTCGAGGTAGTGGCCGGCGAGGATGAACGTCGTCACCGCCGCGGCCGTCTCGAAGTAGTAGTGCCCGTGCTCGACGCCGTGGCCCGTGACGCCCAGCCACAGCTGGACGAGCGACCACGCGTAAGCGGCGGTCACGCCCATGCTGATGAGCGTGTCCATCGTGGCCGTGCCGTGCCGCGCGTTGAGGACGGCGGACCAGTGGAACGGGTAGGCCGCCCACAGCACGACGGGCGTGGTGAGGGCCAGCGCGACCCATGGCCAGCCCGTGAACTGCAGGCCCGGGATCATCGAGATCGCCAGGACGGGGATCGTCAGGACGGTCGAGACGACGAGTCGCTTGCGCATCGACTCGGCCGAGTGCAGGCCGCCGTGGCCGGGGTGCTCGGCGTGCGGGTCGTGGACCTGCGCGCTGTACCCCGTCTTCTCCACCGTCTCGACGAGCGCCTGCGGGTCGACGTGGCCGTGCGTGCGGACGGTGGCCTTCTCGGTCGCGTAGTTGACGCTGGCCTCGACGCCGTCGAGGCGGTTGAGTTTCTTCTCGATGCGCGCCGCGCACGAGGTGCAGCTCATCCCGCCGATGTCGAGGCGGTAGACCGTCGGCTCTCCCTCCGGGTGCCCGGTGTGGGTGTGCTCGGTGTCGGTGCTCATGTCAGACCACCGGCAGCTCGCCGGGGCGCTTGAGCGCGTACCCGGCCTCGTCGACCGCGGCGACGACGTCGTCGTGCGCGAGCGGGGCGGCGCTGGTGACGACGACCTTGCCGGACTCGACGTCGACCTTGACGTCCTCGACGCCCTCGATCTGGCTGACCTCCTGCGTCACGGCGGCGGCGCAGTGGCCGCACGTCATGCCGGTGACGTCGTACGTGGTGGTGGTGCTCATCTCAGCTCCTCACGAGACGCGCGATCGCGTCCGATGCTTCCTTGATCTTGTGGTCGGCCTCGGGCCCGCCCTTCGCCGCAGCATCGGCCACGCAGTGGGCCAGGTGCTCGTCCAGCAGCTTGAGGGCGACGGCGTCGAGGGCCTTCTTCGCGGCGCTGACCTGCGTCAGCACGTCGATGCAGTAGGTGTCGGCCTCGACCATCCGGGTGATGCCGCGCACCTGCCCCTCGACGCGGGCCAGCCGCTTCAGCACGGCGACCTTGTCGTCCGCGTATCCGGGGTGTGTGTGCTCCATGCTCCGATCATACCCCTAGGGGGTATGACGTTCAAGGCGCGCGACTTCAGTCCGCCCCATTCGGTGCCGACGGCCGGAGCGCGCTGGCTAGAGTCCGAGCATGAGCGAACTCCCCGGACTGGACGGACTGCTGGGCGTCGAGCACGTCGAGCTCACCGCGGACAAGGTCGTCGTGCGGTTCACGATCACCGACCGGCACCTGCAGCCGTTCGGCATCCCGCACGGCGGCATCTACTGCGCCGTCCACGAGTCGACCGCCAGCATCGCCGGCCAGATCTGGATCGGCACGAAGGGCGTCGTCGTCGGCACGAACAACTCGACCGACTTCCTGCGCCAGGCCAAGAACGGCGACACGATCACCACGACGGCTACGCCGATCCACCGCGGCCGGACGCAGCAGCTGTGGCACCTGGACTCGGTCGACCAGGATGGCAGGCTCATCGCGCAGGGCCAGGTCCGGCTCGCGAACCTGCCGCAGGAGGTCCCCGCGGACGTCGTCGAGAAGATGACCGGCTCCACGGTCGGCTGACCTCGATCCGGACGCGTCCGCGCCGGCTCGGGCGGCCCGCTACGATGGAACAGTTCGGTCGCGACTGGCGTTGAGGTGGTTACCACCAGGGAGCGATGGGGCAGCACGACTTACGGGACCGTTCGCCTGGGCCCCGCGTCAGCCCGATCGACCGCTGACCCGGAGGCCACACACGATGACGATGATGACCATGAACTTTGACGTCCACGAGCCGCTGACGACGATCGACGACCAGGACGTGAAGGTCCTGCTGCTCGAGAACATCCACGCCGACGGCGCCGACTTCCTGCGCAACAAGGGCTACCAGGTCGAGACGCGCAGCGCCGCGCTCGGCGAGGACGAGCTCATCGAGGCGATCCAGGGCGTGCACCTGCTCGGCATCCGCTCGACGACGTACATCACCGAGAAGGTCCTGCAGAACGCGCCCGACCTGCTCGCGATCGGTGCGTTCTGCATCGGCACCAACCAGATCGACCTCGCCGCCACGAAGCGCCACGGCGTCGCGGTGTTCAACGCGCCGTACTCCAACACGCGCTCGGTCGTGGAGCTCGCGATCGCCGAGATCATCTCGCTCGCCCGCCGCCTGCACGAGAAGTCCACCGCGATGCACAACGGCGTCTGGAACAAGTCCGCCGCCGGCAGCCACGAGGTCCGCGGCCGCACGCTCGGCATCGTGGGCTACGGCAACATCGGCAGCCAGCTCTCGGTGATCGCCGAGGCGCTCGGCCTGTCGGTCGTGTTCTACGACATCGACGACAAGCTCGCGCTGGGCAACGCCAAGAAGTGCGCCACGCTCGACGAGCTGCTGTCCGTCGCCGACGTCGTCTCGCTGCACGTCGACGGCCGTCCCGGCAACGCGGGCCTGTTCGGCGACGAGCAGATGAAGGCGATGAAGCCCCGCTCGCTGTTCCTGAACCTGTCGCGCGGCATCGCGGTGGACACCGCCGCGCTGCGCCGCCACCTCGAGTCCGGCCACATCGCCGGCGCCGCGCTCGACGTGTTCCCGGTCGAGCCGAAGGCCCAGGGCGACCCGTTCGAGAGCGAGCTGCGCGGCGTGCCCAACGTCATCCTGACGCCGCACGTCGGCGGCTCCACCGAGGAGGCCCAGCAGGACATCGGCCGCTTCGTCGCGTCGAAGCTGCGCGCCTACGCCAAGGCCGGCACGACGAACCTGTCGGTGACGTTCCCCGAGCTGAACCTGCCCAGCGACCCGGCCCGCCACCGCCTCGCGCACGTGCACACCAACGCGCCGGGCGTGCTCGCCACGATCAACACGATCCTGGGCAACCACGGCGTCAACATCGAGGGCCAGCAGCTGGCCACGCGCGGCGAGCTCGGCTACGTCGTGACCGACGTGTCGGCCGAGGTCGGCGTCGACGTGCTCAAGGAGCTCGCCTCGCTGCCCGAGACCGTGCGCCTGCGCCAGCTCAGCTGATCCGCGCCTCCGCCCCGGTGATCGAGGGTCGGCGAGCGCAGCGAGACGGTGTATCGAGATCATCTGAACTCCCGTGATCTCGATGCACTCGCTCGTTCCTCGCGGGCGCTCGATGCGGGTACTACTCCCCGCTGAGCCGGCGGAGCGTCTCGGCCACCCCGTCGTCGATGCGCACGTCGGCGAGGTCGTCGCCGCGCGTCGCGCCGCGGTTGACGATGACGACCTCGGTCCCGTCCTTGGCCGCGCGACGCACGAACCGCAGGCCGCTCATGACCTGCAACGACGAGCCGAGCACGACGAGCGCCGCGCCCTCACGCCCGGCCCGGTCGACGAGGTCGAAGCAGTGCGCGACCTTGGGCTTGGGCACCGACTCGCCGAAGAACACCACGTCGGGCTTGAGCCGGCCACCGCACTGGGTGCACTCGGCGACGGCGAACCCCGACGTGTCGTCCAGTTCGACGTCGCCGTCGGGGTTGAGCGTGACGTCCTGGTCGGTCCAGCCGGGGTTGAGCGCGTCGAGCCGGTCCTGGACCTCGTCGCGGCCGACCACGTTGCCGCAGTCGAGGCAGACGACCCGGTCGAGGCGGCCGTGCAGGTCGACGACCTCGCGTGAGCCGGCCTTCTCGTGCAGGCCGTCGACGTTCTGCGTGATGAGGCCGACGAGCCTGTCCTGGTGCTCGGCGAGGAAGTGGTGGGTGTAGTTCGGCTCCGCGGTGCCCATCCGGCTCCAGCCCAGGTGCGCGCGGGCCCAGTAGCGCTGGCGGTTGCGCTCGGAGGCGATGAACTCCTGGTAGGTCATCGGCTGGCGCGGGACGGCGTCGGGTCCGCGGTAGTCCGGGATGCCCGAGTCGGTGCTGACGCCGGCGCCCGTCAGGACGAGCCAGCGGCGGTCGAACCAGTCAGACATCGGCGAGCGCGATCAGCTTCTCCACAGTGTTGAGATTACGTCCGGTGCCATGACTGCCGAGCGTCTTCAGCACGAGCGCCGGGGTGAGCTTGCTGGCCGCGACGCCCTCGGCGTAGCGGATGTGCAGGTCACGCCCCACGACCGCGAGCTGCTCGGGCAGGCCCCGGTCGAGGAGCGCCCGGACCTGCTCGGGCGACGGCGGCCGCAGCAGGAAGTACATGTGGTTCACCTTGCGCCCGGCGTCGATCTCGAACGGGTGAGCGGCGAGCGCGTCGCGCAGCTCGGCGGGGGAGCGACTGACGGCCTCGCGGAAGAAGCCGAACCGCTGCTCGATCGCCTGCTCGAGCGCGCGGTCGAAGGCCTCGGGATCGTCCACGTCGCACAGCAGGTTGCCCGAGGCGATGAACGTCGACACGTTCGTCGCGCCCAGCTGCTGGGCGACCTCGCGCAGCTCGGCCATCGGCAGCTTGGCGCCACCGACGTTGACCGCCCGCAGCAGCACGACCCTTCGCATGCCCTCAGTGTGGCGCGGCCGGGTGACGGTTTCCCCGGTTAAGTAGGTTTCCTGGCACTTCGCGTGGGTTGCGAACCACGCGAAGTGCGAGTGAACCACGCTCAGTGCGGCGCACGCCCGACCGAGCGTGGTTTTCCCTCACTCAACGTGGAAAGCGACCCACGTTAAGTGAGGGAGAACCTACTTAACCGGGGAAACTGTCAGAGCCGGGCCGCCAGCTCCGTCGCCTGGCGGATCGCGCGCTTCGCGTCGAGCTCGGCGGCCACGTCCGCGCCGCCGATGACGTGGACCGAGACGCCGGCGGCCTCGAGCGGCCCGACGAGGTCGCGCACGGACTCCTGGCCCGTGCAGAGCACGATCGTGTCGGCCTCGATCACCCGCGACTCGGGGGAGACGCCGCCTGCGCCGATCGTCACGTGCAGGCCCGCGTCGTCGATCCGGTCGTACCGGACCCCGCCCACGAACTCGACGCCCGAGTCCTTCAGCGTCGTGCGGTGCACCCAGCCGGTGGTCTTGCCCAAGCCCTTGCCGAACGTCGAGGTCTTGCGCTGCAGCAGCGTCACGGCCCGGCGCGGTGGGGCGGTGACCTTGGTCGTGAGGCCGCCGCGCTCGAGCTCCGGATCGGTGACGCCCCAGCGCCGCATCCAGTGCTCGAGCGACTCGTGCGGCTCGTGCAGGAGGTACTCGGACACGTCGTAGCCGATGCCGCCGGCGCCCATCACGGCGACGCGCTCGCCGGCGACGACCTGCTCGCGGATGAGCTGCTGGTACGTCACGACCGAGGGGTGGTCGACGCCCGGGATCTCCGGCACGCGCGGCTCGACGCCGGTCGCGACGACGACCTCGTCGAAGTCGCGCAGGTCCTCGACCGAGGCGGACCGGTTCAGGTGCACCTTCACGCCGCGCCGCTCGAGCATGACGGAGTAGTAGCGGACCGTCTCGGCGAAGTCCTCCTTGCCGGGGATCTGCATCGCGAGGCGGAACTGGCCGCCGATCTCGGGCAGCGCCTCGAACAGCTCGACCTCGTGCCCGCGCCCGGCCAGCTCGACGGCGGCGGCGAGCCCCGCCGGACCCGCACCCACGACGGCGATGCGCCGGACCGTGCGCGTCGGCAGCAGGACGAGCTCGGTCTCGTGCCCCGCGCGCGGGTTGAGCAGGCACGTCGCGCGCACGTTGCGGAACGTGTGGTCCAGGCACGCCTGGTTGCAAGCGATGCACGTGTTGATCTCGTCCGCGCGGTCCTGCTCGGCCTTCGCGACGAAGAACGGGTCGGCCAGCAGCGGCCGTGCCATGGAGATGAGGTCGGCGTCGCCGCGCGCGAGGATCTGCTCGGCGTCGTCGGGCGAGTTGATCCGGTTCGACGCGACGACGGGCACCGAGACCTCGGCCCTGAGCTTCGCGGTCACCCATGTGAACGCGTTGCGCGGGACGCTCGTGACGATCGTCGGGATGCGCGCCTCGTGCCAGCCGATGCCGGTGTTGAGGATCGTGACGCCCTCGGCCTCGAGCGCCTTCGCCAGCGCGACCGTCTCGTCCCAGCTCTGCGCGTCGTCGACGAGGTCGAGCAGGCTGATCCGGTACTGGACGATGAAGTCGTCGCCGACGGCATCGCGCGTGCGGCGCACGACCTCGATCGGGAACCGCATGCGCTTCTCGGCCGAGCCGCCCCACGCATCCGTCCGGTCGTTCGTGCGCGCCGTCAGGAACTGGTTGATCAGGTAGCCCTCGGAGCCCATGATCTCGACGCCGTCGTAGCCGGCGCGCTTGGCCAGGGCGGCCGAGGCGGCGAAGTCGCTGACGGTCCGGTCGACCTCGCGCGTCGACAGGGGCGAGACCTTGAACGGCGTGATCGGCGACTTGACGGCCGAGACGCCCTTCTTGAACGGCGAGTAGCCGTAGCGCCCGGCGTGCAGCACCTGTAGCGCGATCTTGCCCTCGTGCTCGTGGACCGCGTCCGTGACGAGCCGGTGCTGGTCGGCGTGCCGGCGCCGCGACATCTCCGACCCGAACGGCAGCAGCCAGCCGCGCCAGCTGGGCGCGAAGCCGCCGGTGATCGACAGCGCCACGCCGCCCTTGGCCCGCTCTGCGAAGTACGCCGCCAGCTTCGGCAGGTCCTTCGCGTGGTCCTCCAGGCCGGTGTGCATCGAGCCCATGACGACGCGGTTGCGCAGCGTCGTGAACCCCAGGTCGAGCGGGCTGAGCAGGTGCTCGTACCGGCTCACGGCTGCTGCTCCATGAATCTCGCCGCGTCCGCCTCGATCTGCGGGAACTGCGCGGCCATCGCCTCCATGAGGGCCTTCGCCCCGGACATCGGCCGCACCATGACGGTGAACTCCTCGATGAGGCCGTCGGCGTTGGTCGTGATGAAGTCGCAGCCGTTCACGCTGACGTCGCCGATCCTGGCCTCGAAGACGAGCGCGCTGCGGTTGTCCTCCTCGATCGAGGACACGTAGTGGAAGTCCTCGAACACGCGCGAGACGCCGTTGAGGATCGCCGCCGTGATGGCCTTGCCGGGGTAGGGCTTGAACGCGACGGGACTGCGGAACACGACGTCGTCGGCCAGCAGGCTGTCGACGCCGACGAGCGATCCGGTGGCGATGCTGCTCTCGACGAGGTCTCGGAAGGCCTTCATGGGCGGGTTCCCTTCGGCTGGGACAATGGATGGGTGATCGGAAAAGTCGCTGCGTGGCTGCTCATCGCGGCCGGAGTGTTCAACGTCGTCATCTGGCCGCGCTTCTTCAAGGCGATCGCCGACGACGAGCGGGCCTGGGGCGGCGCCGAGAAGTGGTCGGACCCGCAGCCGTTCTTCTGGGTCCACCTCGTGCTCATCGTGACGGCGATGACGCTCGGCATCATCGTGCTCGTCATCGGGATCCGCGCCCTTCGAGGGCAGTGAGGATCTCGTCGCACCACTCGATCCCGCGGCGCTCGGTGCTGATGCCGCCGCGCAGCGCGAGCCAGGCTCCGAGGTCCTGACCCTCGAGTGAGGCCGGGTCGGGGTAGAAGCGGGCCTCGCTGGCCTCGTACGCGGCGAGCCGGTCGACGTGGTCGGCCCGGCGGGCGCGCGTGTCGCGCAGGATCGCGTCGCGGTCGCGGAAGCCGCGCAGCTTCACCGCGAAGTCGCTGCGGATCGCCTCGCGGCCGCTGGGCTGGGCCGCCCACCGGTCGAGCTCGTCGCGCCCGGCGCCGGTGATCGCGTAGGTCTTCTTGTCGGGGCGGCCGTCCTGCTCCTGCACGGTGCTCTCGACCCAGCCGGCCTCCTGCATGCGGGCGAGCACGCGGTAGATCTGCTGGTGGCTCGCAGGCCAGAAGTAGCCGATCGAGGCGTCGAACCGGCGCGCGAGGTCGTAGCCGCTGGCGGCGCGCTCGGTCAGCGACACGAGGATCGCGTGGTCGAGGGCCATGCCCGAGACGATAGAGCGTCCCGACGGTCATATGCAACGAATCGCATAACTGGGCGGGGCGCCTCCGTGGCGGGCGTGACGGAGGTGACGCGGCACCCCGACGGGCGCGCCGACGGCCCGCCTTAGGATTCACCCCATGAAGCGATCCCTGCTCGCCGTCCCCCTGGCGCTCATGCTCTCCGTCGCGGCCGGCTGCGCGCCGTCCGACGACTCCGACGACGCGAAGTCGTCCGGCTCGACCCCCTCCGCCTCGCAGTGCGCCGTCGACCAGCTCCCGCTGACGACCGACGGCAAGCTGACGATCGGCACCGACGACCCGGCCTTCGAGCCCTGGTTCACCGACAACGACCCCAGCAACGGCAAGGGCTTCGAGTCCGCCGTCGCCTACGCCGTCGCCGAGCAGATGGGCTTCGACAAGAGCGACGTCGTCTGGACCAAGGTGCCGTTCAACACCTCGTACCAGCCGGGCAAGAAGAGCTTCGACTTCGACATCAACCAGGTCTCGATCACCGCCGAGCGCAAGCAGGCCGTCGACTTCAGCAAGCCCTACTACTCCGCCAACCAGGCAATCATCGTCCTGGAGGACTCGAAGTTCGCCGACGCCGACGGCCTCGACGACTTCACCACCGCCGGCCTCGGCGCGCAGATCGGCACCACGTCGCTCAAGGCCATCGAGAGCCTCGGCACGCAGGACGCCCCGCTCGTCTACGACGACACCACGAAGGCGGCCCTGGCGCTGACCAACGGCCAGGTCGACGGCATCGTCGCGGACCTGCCCACCGCGTTCTACCTCGTGGCCGCCGAGATCGAGGGCGCCACGATCGCGGGCCAGTTCGAGTACGCCGGCGGCGAGCCCGAGGAGTTCGGCCTGCTCCTGCAGAAGGACAGCGAGCTGACGCCGTGCGTCGACCAGGCCGTCACCGCCCTGACCGAGGACGGCACGCTGGCCGACCTCGAGCAGAAGTGGCTGTCGGCGTCGCAGGACGTGCCCGTCCTGAAGTGACCCGGTGACCTCACCCACGGGCCTGACCGGCCCGCACACCCCGTCCGCGCGCCAGCAGGAGCGCAACGCCCATCGGCGTCGTCGCACCCTGCGGCGCGTGGCCGCGGGAACGATCTCGAGCATCGTCGTGCTCGGCCTGGCCGCCTGGTTCATCACCCAGGCGCCGGGCTGGCCGCGCGTGCGCGAGGTCTACTTCAGCGGCCACCACGCCCGCGAGTCCTTCCCCGCGATCCTCGACGCGTTCTGGCTCAACGTCCGGCTGTTCCTGACGGTCGAGGCGCTCGTGCTGCCGCTCGCGCTGCTCGTGGCGGTCGTGCGCGTGATCCCGTCGGCGGCGATGGCGCCGTTCAAGTTCCTCGCCGCGGCCTATACGGACGTCTTCCGCGGCATCCCGACGATCCTCGTCGTGATGCTGGTGGGCTTCGGCTTCCCCGCGCTGGGGCTGGCCGGCATCCCGACCAGCCTGTTCTGGCTGGGCGTCATCGCGCTGACGCTGAGCTACGGCGCGTACGTCGCCGAGGTGCTGCGCGCCGGCATCTTGTCGATCCACCCGACGCAGTGGGCCGCCGGCCGTGCGCTCGGCCTCGGCTACGGCCAGACGATGATGCGCGTGATCCTGCCGCAGGCGGTGCGGAACGTGACCCCGCCGCTCATGAACGACTTCGTCTCGCTGCAGAAGGACACCGCGCTGGTCTCGACGATCGGCCTGGTCGAGGCGCTGCGCGCCGCGCAGGTCTACCAGGCCTCGACCTTCAACGTGACGTCGCTGTGCGTCGCGGCGCTGTTCTTCATCGCGGTCACGATCCCGCTGGCCCGGTTCACGGACTGGCTGACGATCCGGTCGATGCGCCGGCAGGGAGGACGCTGATGCTGCGCGTCACGGGAGTCCGCAAGACCTTCAGCGACCACGTCGTGCTGGACGGCATCGACCTGACCGTCGACCGGGGCGAGGTCGTGTGCCTCATCGGTGCCTCGGGATCGGGCAAGTCCACGCTGCTGCGCTGCGTCGACCTGCTCGAGCTGACCGACGACGGCGACATCCACCTGGGCGACCTCGAACTGACCGATCCCGCGATCGACGAGAACGCCGCCCGCGCCCGGATCGGCGTCGTGTTCCAGGCCTACAACCTCTTCCCGCACCTGACGGTCATGCAGAACCTCACGATCGGGCCGCGCCGGGTGAAGGGCGTCCCGAAGGCGCAGGCCGAGCAGCGCGCGCTCGAGCTGCTGCGTCGCGTCGGCCTCGAGGCCAAGGCGCACGCGTACCCCGACTCGCTCTCGGGCGGCCAGCAGCAGCGCGTGGCCCTCGTGCGGGCGGTTGCGATGGATCCTGAGCTGCTGCTGCTCGACGAGGTCACGTCGGCGCTCGACCCGCTGCTCGTGGCCGAGGTGCTCGACGTGATCCGCGACCTGCGCCACGAGGGCCGCACGATCGTCATGGCCACGCACGAGATGGACTTCGCCCGCGAGTGCGCCGACCGGATCGTCTTCCTGGCCGACGGCCGCATCGTCGAGTCCGGCCCGCCGGAGCAGCTGTTCACCGCGCCGCGCGACCCGCGGACCGCGGCGTTCCTGGCGCGGCACTCAGCCGCGAGGTGATCTCGATACACCGTCTCGCTGCGCTCGCCGGCACTCGATCACCGGCCCGGGACGCGGCGCTCGCCGGCACTCGATCACCGGTGGTCGAGTAGCGCGGCGAGGAACGAGCCGGCGTATCGAGACCACCGTCAGGGCGTCAGCGCCCGGGCGGTCGTGGCGCGGATGGCCGCGACGACCTGCTCGGGGGAGTCGCCCATCGGGACGTGACCGCAGTCGTGCAGGACGACGAACTCGACGCCGGTCATCCGCCGGGCCGCCGTCCGTGCCTGCGACCTGTGCAGGACCTTGTCCTTGTCGCCCCACGCGATCGTGATGGGCACCTTCGCCGCGCTGCGGAAGGCCTTCGGGGCGGTGAACCCGAGCGGCAGGCAGCGCAGGAAGTACTGCCAGAAGCCCCGGGCGCGCTTCATCGCCAGCGCGTCGCCGTAGACGCGGTCGGGCGCGTAGCGACCCGGCCGCTCGTAGAGCGCCCAGCCCGTGACGAAGCGGCCGAGCGTGGTCCGCGACATCACCTCGAGCGCGCGATCGGGCAGGTACGAGCCGAGCTTGAGCGGCACGAGGACGAGGGCGGCCTGCAGCAGGCTCCACGGCCGGAAGAACCCCGCCGGGGACAGGCCCGTGGCCGATCGGGCGTGTCCGTGCTGCGCCAGCGCGATCGACAGCAGACCCCCGAGAGAGTTGCCGGCGACGTGCGGGCGGTCGACGCCCCACTTCTCGAAGTTCTCGGCGATCGCCGCGACGACGTTGTCGACGGAGTAGCCGACGCCCTTCGGCAGGGCGGGTGACTCGCCGAGTCCGGGCAGGTCCGCGGCGATGACGTCGTAGTGGCGGGAGAGCTCGTCCATGACGGGACCGAACGCCTCCCGCCGGTGTCCGATGCCGTGCAGCAGGACGAGCGGCTCACCCTCGCCGCGCCGCGTGTACGCCATCTCGCTCAGCATCGGACTCCCCGGGGGTTGGGCACGTCAGCGCGACGTGACATGTGGCATGTCGAATGGCAGCATGTCACAGGTTCGATCACGGTGGGAACCCCCGGCCGTAGGGTGGCGCCGGCAGCGTCCCGTGGGGCGGTTGCGACCGTGACAGCATTACTGTCACTATGAGGGCGTGAGCCAGGCCACAGGACCCCTCGCGGGAGTGCGAGTCATCGAGATGGTCGGCATCGGGCCGGGCCCGTTCGCGGCGATGCTGCTCGCGGACCTGGGCGCCGATGTCATCCGCATCGACCGGCCGGGCGGCAACGCCCTGCAGGTCGCCCCGCCCGAGCGCGACATCCTCGGGCGCAACCGGCCCAGTGTCGCGATCGACCTCAAGGCCCCCGGCGGCGTCGACGTCGTGCTCGACCTCGTCGAGAAGGCCGACATCTTCCTCGAGGGGCTGCGCCCCGGCGTCATGGAGCGGCTGGGCCTCGGTCCGGACGCCGTCCTCGAGCGGAACCCGCGCATCGTCTACGGACGCATGACGGGCTGGGGCCAGACGGGCCCGCTCGCCCCGCGCGCCGGCCACGACATCAACTACATCGCGGTCGCCGGCGGCCTCGGGCCGATCGGCCGCGCCGAGGGCCCGCCGCAGGTGCCGCTCAACCTGCTCGGCGACTTCGCCGGCGGCTCGCTCTACCTCGTCACGGGCGTCCTCGCGGCGCTGACCCATGCGCGCGCGTCCGGGCAGGGCCAGGTCGTGGACGCGGCGATCACCGACGGCGTCGCGCACCTGCTGTCGATGACCGTCAGCATGCAGCAGTCCGGCTCGTGGTCCTCGCGCCGCGGCACGAACCTGCTCGACACGGGCGTGCCGTTCTACGACGTCTACGAGACCTCGGACGGCCTGTGGATGAGCGTCGGCGGGCTCGAGCCGCAGTTCTGGTACGCCATGCAGGAGGTCTTCGCGTCCGTCGGGCTCGGCGACCTGCCCGACCGCAACGACCCGAAGAACTGGCCCGAGCTGCGCGAGACGCTGCGCAGCTGGTTCCTGACCCGCACGCAGGACGAGTGGGCCCAGCTGTTCGACGGCACCGACTCGTGCGTCGCGCCGGTCATGTCGATCGACGAGGCCTTCGACCACCCGCACAACGTCGCCCGCGGCACGTACGTGACCGAGTACGGCATCACCCAGCCGGCGCCCGCCCCGCGCTTCTCGGCGACCGGGACCGGCATCCACCGCGCCCCGGACAAGCCGGGCGCCAGCACCCGCGAGGCCCTCACCGCGTGGGGCATCGAGAACGTCGACGACCTGATCGCGAACAAGGTCGCGGTCCAGCCCCAGGAGGACTGATGCAGCGCACCCTGTTCGAGGCCGAGCACGAGGCGTTCCGTGACACCGTGCGCACCTTCCTGGAGAAGGAGGTCGTCCCGCACCACGAGCAGTGGGAGCAGGACGGCATCGTCCCGCGCGAGGTGTGGTCCCGCGCCGGCGAGCTGGGCCTGCTCGGCTTCATGATGCCCGAGGAGTTCGGCGGCGGAGGCGTCTCGGACTTCCGGTACAACGCGGTGCTCCAGGAGGAGCTCACCCGCGCCGGCGCGAGCGGCGTGGGCTTCGCGCTGCACACCGACCTCGTGTCGGGCTACCTGCTCAGCTACGCGACGGACGAGCAGCGGCAGCGCTGGTTCCCGAGGTTCGTCACGGGCGAGATGATCACCGCGATCGCGATGACCGAGCCGGGCACCGGCTCGGACCTGCAGGGCATCAAGACGACGGCCGTCCGCGAGGGCGACCACTACGTCGTGAACGGCTCCAAGACCTTCATCAGCAACGGCATCAACGCCGACTTCGTGATCGTCGCGTGCAAGACCGATCCCGAGGCCGGCGCGATGGGCGTCTCGCTCATCGTCCTCGAGCGCGGCATGGAGGGCTTCGAGCGCGGCCGCAACCTCGACAAGATGGGCATGAAGGCCCAGGACACCGCCGAGCTGTTCTTCGACAACGTCCGCGTCCCCGTCGAGAACCTGCTCGGCACCGAGGGCCACGGCTTCATCCACCTCATGGAGAAGCTGCCGCAGGAGCGCCTCACGATCTCGGTCGTCGCGGCGGCCGCCTGCCGGACGATGATCGACATGACGCTGGAGTACGTAAAGAGCCGCAAGGCGTTCGGCAAGCCGATCGGCTCCTTCCAGAACTCGCGGTTCGTGCTGGCCGAGCTCGAGACCGAGCAGCGCATCGCGCAGGTCTTCGTCGACGAGAGCATCCGGGCGCTCAACGCCGGCACGCTGACGATCGAGGACGCCGCCGCGGGCAAGTGGTGGACCACCGAGCTGCAGAAGAAGACCGCCGATGCGTGCGTCCAGCTGCACGGCGGGTACGGCTACATGTCGGAGTACCCGATCAGCAAGGCGTACCTCGACACCCGCATCCAGACGATCTACGGCGGCACGACCGAGATCATGAAGGAGATCGTCGGCCGCTCGCTGGGCATCTAGCCGCCCGGCCGGCGGGGCGTACCCTGCCGGTATGGGGGTGCGGAAGAGCTTCCCGATCCTGACGACGACCGACCTGGAGCGGCTCGAGTCGTTCTACGTCACCGCGCTCGGCGCCGAGCGCACGTACGAGTTCGCGGACGACTTCCACGAGGTCTTCGTCGCGCTGCGCCTCGGCGCCTCCGAGCTGGGTCTCGCCCTGGACGAGAGGCTGACGGGCCGTCCCGCCGCGGTCGCGCTGTGGGTCGACGTCGACGACGTGGACGACGCCTACGGGCGCTGCCTCGACGAGGGCGCGGTCAGTGTCGCCCCGCCGTCGCTCATGCCGTGGGGCGAGCGCGTGGCCCAGGTCCGCGACCCGGCCGGCTTCACGGTGCACCTGGGCGACGAGGCCGGCTGACCTCGCGTCGTGCGGTGGCACGCTCCGCCCGGCACCAGTAATGTGCAGTTTTCACGTCATGCCCAGGGTTCTCTGTGGTCTCATGAGTGACGGTGCAGAACAGCGCCGACGGGGAGGGGTTGAGGTCCATGGGGTCGTGGTGGCAGGCGACGAATCCGGACGTGGTCGTGGCGCCGACAGGGGGGTTCGCTCCCGGCTCGGTCCGGGATCCGCGCTTCCTCGACCGGGCGCTCGTCGAGCCCGGCCCCGGCCGACGCCTTCCGTGGGACCGTCTCGCGGACGTCCTCGGCGCCGTCGCTGGCGTCACGCCCCTGAGCCTCTACGAGACCACCGCCGACGACGTCACCGCGATCGCCGGCCCTTCGGTCCACTGCTACTCGCGCGCCGACGACGAGATGGTGGTCGAGTCCGTCGACCCGCTCGGCTGGCGCCGCTTCACGTTCCATCCCGAGGCGTGGGTCCTGGCGCGCCTCGTGATCGGCCTGGCGACGATCACCCCCACCGAGCCCGGCCGCCTCGTGGCATGCGCCCTGGGCGACGAGACCGGGAGCGTGCTGCTCATCGACGGGAGCTCGATCGTGCTGGGCGACCTGCCCGAGGGCCGGGGCCCGGTGCGCCGCGCGGTGCACCTGAGTCCCGAGGACATCCAGCTGCTGCTGCTCGCCCGCGTGCGCATCCCCGCGGTGGCCTGACGGTCCCGCCGTCTAGGGTTTCCCCGAAGGGGTCCCACGGGGACCGCGGAGCGTCGAATCGGGGGATGATGCGCAGCTCGCTGCTGCTGCTCACGGGGTATGCGGGCAAGTCCGCCACCACGTTCCTGATCCTGTGGGGCTTCGCGCGCCTCAGCGGCGCCGAGGGCGCCGGCGAGTTCGCCTTCGCGATGGCCGTGTCGTTCCCGGTCTTCATCCTGCTCGAGCTGGGCCTGCGCAACGTGCTGCAGACCCTGCACGACAGCCCGCCGTTCCGCGCCTACCTGCTGCTGCGCCTCGCGGGCGTCGCGATCGCGGTGGCCGGCATCGCGGCTGCCGCTGCCGTCGTCGACGGCTTCCCCGCCCTGGCCGTTCTGGTGCCGCTGCTGGGGATGCGGGCCGCCGACTCCGTCCTCGACGTCTGCTACGGCTGCCTGCAGGCCGACGGGCGCTTCGGCGCGGTCGCCGGCTGGATGTGGGTCAACAACCTGCTGACCGTGGTCGCGGTCGCGGTGCCGATCGCCCTCGGCCTGTCCGCGCCCGTCTCGATCTGGGGCTCCTTCGCGGCCTCGGCCGTCGTGCTGATGCCCGTCATGGTGTGGTGCCTGCGCTCGGTCGACCCCTCCCCGTGGCGGCCCTCCGTGGCCGACACCCGGCGCATCCTGTCGGCGGGCGGCCGGCTGGGCGCCTCGCTCGGCCTCTCGTCCGCGATGACGTACCTGCCGACGGTGTACCTCGCCGCCTCGGCGTCGGCCGCCGTGGTCGGCGTCTTCGCCGTCACGCAGTACGTCGTGACGTTCGCCAACCTCTTCCTCAGCTCGATCCAGCAGGCCCAGCTCCGCGGTCTGCGGGCGGCGCTGGCCTCCGGGGGGACCGAGCGGCTGCGGGCGCTGAGCCTGCGCATCGGCGGCCGTGAGCTGCTCGTGGGCCTCGGCGTCGCGGTGCTGGCGGTCGCGGCCTTCCCGCCGCTGCTGCCGGTCGTCTTCGGCGACGAGTTCGTCATCACGCGCCTGGAGTTCCTGCCGATCGCGCTCACCGTCGTCGCCCTGAGCGCCGACTACGCCACGTCCGCGCCGCAGCTCGTGCTGAACCGCTACTCGTCCCGCGTCGGGGTCGCCGTCGTAGGGCTCGCGGCGGCGCTCGTCGTGGCGGGGGCGACGCTGCAGGACGCCACGATCACCACGGCCGGCTACGTCGTCCTCGCCGGCGTCGCCGCGCGCGCCCTGACGGGGTTCGTGCTGCTGCGCCGGGTGTGGTGACGGCGCGGCTCGCTCAGTCCCAGAGCTCGCGGTACTCGCGCGCCATGCGGGCGCGGCCGTAGCGCTCCTCGGCGCGTGCCCGGGCGCGGCGCCCGAGGTGAGCACGGCGGGCGGGCGAGTCCAGCAGCGCGGCGATCTCGGTCGCGAGCGCGGCGACGAAGTCGTCCCGGTCCTGCATCGGCACGACGGCCCCGGCGTCGCCGAGCGCGTCCACGCCGGCCGTCGAGCTGGCCACGATCGGCGCGCCGCACGCCATGGCCTCGAGCATCACGAGGGGCAGGCCCTCCCAGCGTGACGGGACCACGACGAGGTCGGCCTCCTGCAGGTGGCGCACCGGGTCGTCCGCGCCGACGAGCTCGACACGGTCCGCGATCCCCAGCTGGGCGGCGAGGTCGTCCAGCGCCGCCCGCTCGGGCGGGTCGCCAGGTCCGACGAGCCGCACCCGCACGTGGTGGCCGTCGAGCCGTGCGACGGCGCGCAGCAGCAGGTCCTGGCCCTTCTGGCGCGCGAGCCGGCCGACGCACACCACGAGCGGGACGTCGTGCTGCGGGCGGTCGGCGGCCGGTGCGAACCGCTCGAGGTCGACCGAGTTCTCGATGAGCCGCAGCGGGAGCGAGGAGCCCAGCACCCGGTGGCCCTCGGCGAGCTCGTCGTGCCCGACGACGACGGTCACGTCGGCCCGGCGCGCCAGCGTGCGCTCGATCGCGCGGTAGGCCGTGGCGAGCCGGCCGCCGACGAGCCACGACCAGCCGTGCGGCACGAACACCAGCGGGGTCCCGGACGGACGGGCCACCCGGGCCAGGGCGCCGGCCTTGCTCGAATGGGCGAGCACGACGCGTGCGCCGCGCATGGCCCGGCGCACCCGGCGCAGGGCGGCGACGTCGGCCGGGCCGGGGCTGCGCCGCAGATCGAGGCGGATCCACTCGGCCCCCAGGGCGCGGGCGCGCTCGGCGAGCTCGCCGTCGGCCGGGCAGCCGACCACGACGCGGTGCCCGTCGGCGACGCCGATCTCGACGAGCTGGAGCACCACCTCGGCGACGCCGCCGGACGTCGGCTGGGCGAGGTGGACGATGGGCGCGTCAGGCATGGGTCCTCGCGGTGGCCGAGACCTGGTCGCTGTCGGCAGAGGGCTCGCCCGAGGCCGCCGCGGCGATCGCGAAGGCCAGGAACGCCCACACGTAGCGCAGGTTCTGCAGGTTGAGGCTCATCATCATCACGACGATCACCATCACGCCGATGATGAGGGCCATCTGCTGCGTCTTGGTCAGGTGCGGCGCGACCGCGATCCGGCTCACGGCCCCGACGAGGATGGCGCAGAACGCGATGAGCCCGATCGCCCCGCCTTCGGCCGCGAAGCTGAGGAACGTGTTGTGCGCGACCTGGCCTTCCGTCCAGTTGCGGAAGGGCGTGAGACCGGCGGAGTACTCCGTGTACTGGCCGATGCCGACGCCCAGCAGCGGGTGGTCGAGCCACAGCTCCCACGCCCGGCCCCACAGGCGCCAGCGCGGGTCGGTGCCGGCGATCTCGCTCGAGGCCAGCAGGCGCTCGACGCCGGGGAGCGCGAGTCGGTCGAGGACGTCGGGCACCAGCAGCAGGACGGCGACGAGCGCCGACGTGCCGGCCATGAGCAGCGTGCCGATGCGGCTCGAGATGAGCGCGACCGCGGACACGGCCAGCAGGACGGCGGCGGCCGCGAGGGCGCCGCGCGAGCCCGTCGACAGGACACCGCCGAAGAGCAGCAGGATCGCCACCGGCCAGGCGATGAGGCGATCGCGCGCGACGACGTAGAAGAGCAGGGCGATCGAGCTCAGCAGGTACCCGGCGTAGAGGTTCGGGTCCTGGAAGTAGCCCAGCGACCGGACCCCGTCGGAGGGGACCAGGCCCACGAGCGAGCCGACGGACTGCGCGACGGCGCACCACACCCAGATGCGCGCCGCGCGCAGCCGGCCCCGCTCGTTCAGCGCCATGAACGAGACCAGCAGGGTCACGAAGTACACCAGGACGACGACGAGCTTCATCGTGTCCAGGGAGGCCTCGAGCAGGTTGAAGTCGCTCACCCCCAGCGCCGCGAGCAGGCCGGACACGAGCGTCACGAACAGCAGCAGCGCGGAGAGTCCCGAGTACCGCCGCACGACCGCCCGCTGCCCCTCGGACAGCGTGGCCGGCACGTTCCGCGACCAGACCAGCACGACCAGCAGCGGCATGAGGAAGTCCGCCACGGCGACGTTCAGCAGGAACCCGATCGGCGGGAAGAACATGAGCGGCATCGTGATGAGCACGAGCTCGGTCAGCGTCAGCCGCAGCAGCCGGACCACGCCGAGCCCGGCCAGGCCCGCCACGAGCAGCAGGCCGAGCCGCGGCTGCGCGGCGACGAGCACGCCGGCCACGCCCGCCGTGACGACGGCGGCGGCGACCAGGCCGGCGGAGCCCTGCCAGCGCGCGGGGACGAGGGACGACACGGCCTACTCCACGACGCCCGCGAGCCGCAGCGGCTCGACGTAGTGACGGCGCGCGAACTCCAGCTCGTGCGCGATGGCCTCGGACGGCGGCGGGGTCAGGAAGTCGCCGTAGACGTGCGCGAGGTAGGCGTCGACCTGCGCCGGGGCGGCGAAGGCGTGCTGGCCGAGCGGCAGGGTCGAGCCGTGCTCGAACCAGGCCGCGGGGAAGTACTCGCGCGGGCCGTACGAGCCGGACGAGTTCACCAGCGTGCGCCCCGATGCGAGCCGTCCCGCTGCGGAGACGACCGCCCGGTGCGCCGCCGCGATGGCGCGCAGCGGCACCACGGACAGGACGGCCTTGGCGCCGCGCGCGACCGCGTTCTTGGCGGTGCCGTAGTGACGCCGCTCGGCCAGGTCCATCGCCTTGATCATGTGCGCCTTGTTCGTGGCACGGAGCAGTCGCGTCAGGACCCACTGCAGCGGCGCCGGGTCCGGGGCGGCGTCGAGCGGGAACAGGTCGACCCGGATGAGGGTGTGGTGGACGCCGCGCAGCACGACGCGCGGGAACAGGTACTCGTACCCGGGATCGCCCGGCGCCTCGACCGCGAAGCGGGACCCCGCCAGCTCGGTCCGCAGCGCGCGCAGGGCCCGGGGCCGGTCCTGCGAGTGCAGGTACAGGTCCGCGTCGACGTCCCAGTCGATGAAGTCGCCGCCGCGCCGCGCACCCAGGGCCGTGCCGTACGCGAGGAAGTAGCGACAGCCCGCCTCGGTGAGCACGCGGTCGACCTCGATCAGTGCCGACCTCAGGATGTCGTGGATCTGCGCGACGCCGTCGTCCGTCATGCGTCCACGCGCTCCAGGAACGGGCACGCGTCCAGCAGGGCGGCGTGGTCGAACGAGATCGGCTCACCGGCGAACTCGAGCGAGTCCAGCAGGTGGCCGAGCTCGATCGGGCCGTCGCCGAACGAGGGGGACTGGGCGTGGCGCAGCTTGTCGACGGACGCCATGTAGTCGTAGAACTTGAACTCGCCGCCGGCGGGGCGGCTGCCGCCGGCGCCGCCGTCGGAGTCCAGCCAGGCGTTGGGGATCCCGTACGCGTCGGCCAGGATCAGGCCGTGCAGCGAGGAGGACAGGATCCGCCGGCACGAGATGAGCTCGCGCAGCGTCCCCGTCACGTCGTCGCTGCCGAGGTCGATGATCTTGACGCCCTCCCCGGCGACGGCCGACGTCCAGCGGCTCTCGGACCAGCGCACGACGATGCCGACCTCGGCGTCCTTCTGCACGTCGGGCCAGTAGACCAACGGCGCCAGCAGCGCGGGGTCGCCGTAGACGCGGGGGACCGGCAGGCCGATGTTGCGCAGCCGGCTGCGGGTCAGCGGACCACGTACGGCGCGGTACTCGGCCGCGGGGGTGATGCCCCACTTGCCCTCGGAGCCGAAGGCCCCCGAGCCCCAGACGACGGAGTCGCGTCGCGCCTCGCTCACGATCGAGCCGACCGCGAGGTACGAGGTCCGGTCCGCCGGCGCGTACGTCACGGCGCGACCGGTCAGCAGGCCGACGAGCCAGGGCGAGAGCAGGTCGCCGAAGTTGGCGGTGTGGGTCCACCACACCAGCGGGATCCGTCCGTCGACCAGCTCGGCGTCCGTGGCGAGGCGGTACCGCGCGGCGAGGTCACGCAGCTCCTGCGGGCCGTGGTGCGGGACGCGAGCGTCGGGGTCGGTGCTCAGCGTCGTGCCGAGCTGGCGCAGTCCCGCGATGCGGTCCTTGCGCGCCGGGTCGGTGTAGAGATCCCACCGGCGGCGCAGTGCGGTGCGCACCGCCTGGCCCTTGGTGAACGACGCCGTCACGGTCCCCCCGACCTCAATGATCACTTGCGTCACAGCATAGTTCGAAGTGACTACTGACTTCGATTCCCGCGACCGTAGGAAGGTCAGCTGCGCCGGCGGACGGTCTCGCGCTTCTGCTCGTCGACCGCCTGCTCGTACGCGGTCACCAGCGCCTGGATCGTCAGGGGCTTGAAGCGCTCGATCATCGCCGTGATGATCTCGGGCGGCTGGCCCGACGCCTTGAGGTGCGGCCAGACCTGCGTGCGGAACAGCTCGGTGAGCTCGTCGGCGAGGGCCGTGCCGTGCGCGAGGATCACCTTCCGCGCGGCGTGCGCCGCCTCGATCGGCAGCTCCGCCTCGAGGAAGCCGATGCCGACCGCGAGGTGCGCGGGCGCGAGCCGGAAGACGTCCTCGTCCGGCGTGGGCTCGATGACGCCGATCGCGATGAGCAGCTCGAGGTCCTCGTCCGAGAGCTCGCGGCCGGCACGCTTCTCGAGGGCGGCGCGCTCGACGGTCTCGGGCAGCTCGGGCATCCACGGCGCGAGCAGCGTCCGGTGCAGTGCGACCTGCTCGGGCGTCGCCTCGGCGGGGATCTTCTCGAGGTAGCCCTCGATCGCCTGGAGTGTGAAGCCGTGCGACTGCAGCTCGCGCACGAGCTCCAGTCGGGCCAGGTGGTCCGCCCCGTAGTAGCCGTTGCGGCCCTCGCGGCGCGGCGGGGCGATGAGGCCGCGGCTGGCGTAGAAGCGCACCGTGCGGACCGACATGCCGACCCGCTCGGCCAGCTGCTCGATGCCGATCGACTCGGCGGGCTCGTTCACGCAGGCAGCCTAGTGCGAAACGGGGCGCCGGCGTACCATCGGCGATGCGTCAATCGTTGCTTGACGACTGACAGTGCGTCAACGTACGGTTGACGCATGGAGCCCACCGAACTCACCGGAGTCACCCTCGACCGCCTCGTCGCCGCGCTCGAGGCCGCGCATCACGACGTCCGCGACCGCATCCCCGACGCGATGCTCGTGGCCGAGCACCTCGACCGCGTCGGCGACGAACTGATCGAGCACGTCGTCTCGACGGCGCGCGCCCAGGGCGTCAGCTGGTCCGAGATCGGGACGCGGATGGGCGTCTCCAAGCAGGCCGCCCAGCAGCGGCTCGCGAAGGCGTCGCGGGCCGAGCTCGAGCCCCTGGATCCGAAGCAGGGCTTCACCCGGTTCAGCATCGAGGGACGCAACCTGCTGATGGCGGCCCACGAGCAGGCGCGCACGCGCCGCGAGCCGTTCGTCACGCCGGCACGGATCGCCGTCGCGGCCGGCGTCCACGCGGCCGAGGCGCAGCTCCCGGAGCCCTCGGACCGGTCCCAGGACCTCGTGCCGTACGACGAGGCGGCCCAGCGCGTGCTCGCCCGCGCGTTCGACGTGGCGATCGCCGCGGGCGCGGACATGGTCGAGGTGGCCCACGTCGTCGAGGCGCTCGAAGGGGAGACGCGACGGGCCTGACCCATCTCGCGGAGGCCTCGTCAGGACGCGGGTCGAGTGGAATACTGGGGGTATGCGACGACTCTGACAGTAATGGTGTCAGAATCGTCGCCAACGCTTCCATCCGTTGTGAGGACATCCATGACCGAGGCATTCATCTACGACGCCATCCGCACCCCGCGCGGGCGCGGCAAGAAGAACGGGTCGCTCCACGAGGTCAAGCCGATCTCGCTGGTCAACGGCCTGCTCGACGAGATCAAGGTGCGCAACCCCGATCTCGACCCCAACCAGGTCGACGACGTCATCCTCGGCGTCGTGTCGCCGGTGGGTGACCAGGGCGCCGACATCGCCCGCACCGCCGTCCTGGCCGCCGGCTTCGGCGAGCAGGTCGCCGGCGTGCAGCTCAACCGCTTCTGCGCCTCGGGCCTGGAGTCCGTCAACCAGGCCGCCGCCCGCGTGAAGTCCGGCTGGGAGGACCTCATCATCGCCGGCGGCGTCGAGTCGATGAGCCGCGTGCCGATGGGCTCCGACGGCGGCGCCTGGGCGATGGACCCCAAGACGTCGCTCGACACCGGCTTCGCCCCGCAGGGCATCGGCGCCGACCTGATCGCGACGATCGAGGGCTACAGCCGCGAGGACGTCGACACGTTCGCCGCCGAGTCGCAGGCGCGTGCCGCCAAGGCGATCGCGAACGGCTACTTCGACAAGTCGATCGTGCCGGTCCGGGACCTCAACGGCCTCACCGTCCTCGACCACGACGAGTTCGTCCGCGAGGGCACCACGGTCGAGTCGCTGTCCGGCCTCAAGCCGTCCTTCGCCGACATCGGCGACCTCGGCGGCTTCGACGCGGTCGCGCTGCAGAAGTACGTCAACGTCGACAAGATCAACCACGTCCACCACGCCGGCAACAGCTCGGGCATCGTCGACGGCGCCTCGCTGGTGCTGATCGGCAACGAGCGCGCGGGCGAGCGCCACGGCCTCAAGCCGCGGGCGCGCATCGTCTCCACGGCCGTCATCGGCTCGGAGCCGACGATCATGCTGACGGGCCCCGGCCCCGCCTGCCGGAAGGCGCTGGACAAGGCCGGCCTGTCGATCGAGGACATCGACCTGCTCGAGATCAACGAGGCGTTCGCCGCCGTCGCGCTCAAGCTCATGCGCGACCTGGACGACTTCCCGCACGAGCGCACCAACGTCAACGGCGGCTCGATCGCGATGGGCCACCCGCTCGGCGCGACCGGCGCGATGATCCTGGGCACCCTCGTCGACGAGCTCGAGCGTCGCGAGAAGCGCTACGGCCTGGCCACGCTGTGCATCGGCGGCGGCATGGGCATCGCCACCGTCGTCGAGCGCATCTGACCGTCCCGACCCGAAGACCACGAAGGAACTTGCATGACTACTGACGCGGTGCGCTACGAGGTCGAGAACGGCATCGTCACCCTGACGATCGACGACCCCAACCAGAGCGCCAACACGATGAACGAGACCTACCGCGCCTCCATGGAGGCCGCGGTCGACCGTCTCGCCCAGGAGATCGCCGACCACGGCGACGACATCAAGGGCGTCGTCGTCGCCAGCGCGAAGAAGACCTTCTTCGCCGGCGGCGACCTCAAGCTCATGACGCAGGCGACCCCGGCGGACGCGCAGGCGCTGTTCGACAACGTCGAGTCCATCAAGCGCACACTGCGCAAGCTCGAGACGATCGGCAAGCCCGTCGTCGCGGCGATCAACGGCGCCGCCCTCGGTGGCGGCCTGGAGATCGCGCTCGCGTGCCACCACCGCATCGCCGCGGAGGGCCGCTACGAGATCGGCCTGCCCGAGGTCACCCTCGGCCTGCTCCCCGGTGGCGGCGGCGTGACCCGCACGGTCCGCATGTTCGGCATCCAGGACGCGCTCATGAACGTCCTGCTGCAGGGCCAGCGGATGAAGCCCGAGAAGGCGCTCAAGATCGGCCTCATCCACGAGATCGTCCCCGCGGGCGAGCTCGAGGTCGCGGCGCGCGCGTGGGTCGAGGCCCACGCCGGCGACGCCGAGGCCGCCACGCAGCCGTGGGACCGCGGCGGCTACAAGATCCCCGGCGGCACGCCGAGCAACCCGAAGCTGGCGGCCTTCCTGCCCAGCTTCCCGGCGAACCTCAAGAAGCAGCTCAAGGGCGCGCCCTACAAGGCCCCGCGCCACATCATGAGCGCCGCCGTCGAGGGTGCGCAGGTCGACTTCGACACCGCCAGCCGCATCGAGTCGCGCTACCTCGTGAACCTGCTCATCGGGCAGCAGTTCAAGAACATGACGCAGGCGTTCTTCTTCGACCTCGGCGCGATCAACGCCGGCGGCTCGCGTCCGGCGGGCATCGAGGAGCGCAAGGCCGAGAAGCTGGCCATCCTGGGCGCCGGCATGATGGGCGCGGGCATCGCCTACGAGGCGGCGCGCGCGGGCATCGAGGTCGTCCTCAAGGACATCAGCGTCGAGGCCGCCGAGAAGGGCAAGTCCTACTCGGACAAGCTGCTGACGAAGCAGGTCGAGCGCGGTCGCCTGACCGAAGACAAGAAGGCCGAGATCCTCGGTCGCATCCACCCGACCGCCGACTACGCCGACCTGGCCGGCTGCGACTTCGTCGTCGAGGCCGTCTTCGAGTCGGTCGAGCTCAAGCACAGCGTCTTCGCCGAGCTGGAGCCGATCGTCAACGGCGATGCGCTGCTGGGCTCGAACACGTCGACGCTGCCGATCACGATCCTCGCCCAGGGCGTCCAGCGTCCCGAGGACTTCATCGGCATCCACTTCTTCAGCCCGGTCGACAAGATGCAGCTCGTCGAGATCATCGTGGGCGAGAAGACGTCGGACGAGGCGCTCGCCCGCGCGATCGACTTCACGAAGCAGATCCGCAAGATCCCGATCGTCGTCAACGACAGCCGCGGCTTCTTCACCTCGCGCGTGTTCGGCACGCTCGTGATGGAGGGCGTCGAGATGCTGGCCGAGGGCGTCGACCCGGTCACGATCGAGCGCGCCGCGCAGCTGGCCGGCTTCCCGGGCCAGCCGCTGGCGATGTCCGACGAGGTCTCGCTGACGCTGCAGCAGAAGATCGACGCCGAGGCCCGCAAGGCCGCCGCCGCCGAGGGCAAGGAGCTCCCGGTCACGCAGGCCATGCAGGTCGCCAACAAGATGGTCGAGCTCGGCCGTCCGGGCAAGGCCGCCGGCGCCGGCTTCTACGAGTACCCCGAGGGCGGCAAGAAGTACCTGTGGCCCGAGCTGTGGAACCTGTTCGTCAAGGACGACGTGGACATGCCGCTCGAGGACATCAAGGAGCGGATGACGTTCATCATGGCGCTCGAGACGATCCGCTGCTTCGAGGAGGGCGTCATCCGCCAGGTGGCCGACGCCAACATCGGCTCCATCTTCGGCATCGGCTTCCCGCCGGTCCACGGTGGTGCGCTGCAGTACGCGAACGGCTACGAGTCCGCGACCGGCGAGATCGGCGTCAAGGCGTTCGCCGAGCGCGCGCAGGAGCTGGCCCAGAAGTACGGCGAGCGGTTCAACCCGCCCGCGCTGCTGCTGGAGAAGGCCGAGAAGGGCGAGAAGTTCGCCTGATCGCCCGAGTCGACGCACGAGGCCCCGGTCCGTCGGACCGGGGCCTCGTGGCGTGTGGGGCAGGGCATCGAGCGGTCGGGCCCTGAGGCCCTCGACCCTGGGATCAGACGGCGCCGTCCTTGGCGAAGACCGCCTTCACGGTGCGGAACAGGATCTGCAGGTCGCCCATGAGCGTCCAGTTCTCGACGTAGTACATGTCCAGCTGGATCGCCTCCTCCCACGACAGGTTGGAACGGCCCGAGACCTGCCACAGGCCCGTCATCCCCGGGCGCACGCGCAGGCGGCGGTGGGCGCTGCGGTCGTAGAGCGCGACCTCGCCCTCGCGCTGGGGGCGCGGCCCGACGAGGCTCATCTCGCCGCGCACCACGTTGATCAGCTGGGGCAGCTCGTCGATCGAGTAGCGGCGGATGAAGCGGCCGACGCGGGTGATCCGCGGATCGTCCTCGACCTTGAACAGCGGGGTGCCGTCGGTGCCCTGCTCCTTGAGCAGCCGGGCCAGCTGCTCGTCGGCGCCGACGCGCATCGAGCGGAACTTGATCATGGGGAACGGCCGCCCGTTGCGGCCGATGCGCTCCTGGCGGTAGAAGACCGGGCCGGGACTGGTGAGCTTGATCGCCAGAGCCGTCGCCAGGAACAGCGGCGAGGCCAGCAGCAGGATCGTCAGGGCGCCGAAGACGTCGAAGGCCCCCTTGGGCCAGTTGCCGGCCTCGGCGTACTGGGGTTCCTTGACGTGTACGAACGGCATGCCGGCGACCTCGCGCATCCCGATGCGCGAGCCGGCGACCGAGATGAGGTTGGGCGAGACGAGCATCTCGACGCCGGCGCTCTCGAGGTCCCACGTCAGGTCGCGCAGGCCGTGGTGGCCGAGCTCGTCGGTGCCCGAGACGATGACCGCCTCGGCGCCGGCGAGCGTCACGGCCGAGGTGAGGGAGCGGCCGCCGCCAAGCACGGGGATGAACTGGTCGGCGACGCGCAGCCAGTCGTGCTCGCTGCTCTGCGCCGGGCGCCACACGCCGGTGACGCGCAGGCCCGCCTCGGCGTGGCGGGTCATCCAGCCGGCGATCTCGCGGGCGCTCTCGGGACTGCCCACCACGAGCACGCGCTGCACGTGCCGGCCCTGGCGGTACTGGGCCTCGCGCCAGCGGCGCCACTGGCGCCGCGAGAGCAGCAGTCCGATCAGGCCGAGCGGGAAGGCGACGCCGAGGTAGCCGCGGGAGAGGTTGAGCTCGAGCAGCACGGTCGCGATGGCGAGGATCCCGAACACCATGACCGTGACGTGCACGATCTTCTGGTACTCGTCGGTCGAGCCGAGCGTGTTGCGGTCGCGGGTGCCGCCCAGGCGCAGGGCGATCCACCACACGACGGCGAGGATCACGCCGAACTTCGTGTAGCCCAGCCCGAAGTCGGCGTCGATCTGGTCGGCGTCGCGGCCCAGCCAGATGTACTCCGAGGACAGGATCGTCAGGAGCAGGATGAGGAGGTCCGTCGTGGCGACGAGGCGCAGGTGGCGTCGACGCGCGACGCCCAGTCCCTCGGCTCCGCGGAAGCCGGGCAGCGCGATTCCCCCCTGCGGGCCCGAGGCCCACCCGGACCGACTGTCGGCGGTCACATCCGTAACATAAATAACAGGGGTCACAGATGGCTAGTCCCGCGACGAAAGAAAGAACTACTTCCCGGTAGTCCGAAGGGACTACCTCGCAGTAGCGATTTCGTACGTGTTTCGAAACAACATTCGAGTTCGACAAGGTCGCCGCCGTCTGCTCTCATTGGGGCTGAAGTTACTGATGTTCACTCGGAGGGAACCCAAACCATGGTTGTGAAACTGCTTCGCCCCTTCTCTTTCCTGGCCGCGATGGGCGCGATGATCGTGCTCGCCCTGAGCGGCCCCGCCTCGTCCGAGGGCTACGGCGATCCCGTGATCGTCCCCGAGGACGGCGGCACCACCGAGGTCCAGCCCGGCGAGCCCTTCGAGGTCGCGTTCACCTCGAACGTCGAGTGCTCCTGGACGGCGAGCTTCGTCGACCAGACCGCGCCCGCCTCGGTCGGCTTCGACTACGCGGCCACGTTCGACGCGCCCACCGCTGCGGGCACGTACACGGGCACGGTCGAGTGCCGCTACTCGACCTCGGGCCCGTTCCGTCCGGTCGCCTTCAGCCAGGACGAGCTGAGCGCCGCGACGCGTGACCAGACCACGACGCAGACCTTCACGGTCGTCGTGGCCGGTGACGCCGCCGACGACGACGCGACGAACGACGACGACGCCGCGGCCGACGACGAGGCCTCCGGTGACGACAGCGCCGCCGGTGCGGACAACGCCTCCACCAGCAACGGCGCGCTCGCCGACACCGGTGGCGACAACTGGCAGCTGCTCGCGCTGGGCGCCGGCCTCGTGGTCGTCGGTGGCGGTGTGGCCATCGCCGCGCGTCGCCGCAAGACCGCCTGAAGCGCGTGAGCACGCAGGCGGGCCGAGTCCGTGGGCACGCCTAGGATGAGCGCGATCATGGAGCGGGTGCCGTGGCGGTCGCCCGCGGTCTGGATCGCGCTCGGGCTCGGGCTGGCCGTCGTCCTCTTCGCCCTGGTGCCGTTCGCACTGGGAGCCAAGACGGTGGCGGCCAGCCTGCTGCGCGCGCAGGACCAGGCGGTCCTGCTGCGCGACCAGCTGGCCTCCGGTGAGACCGAGGCCGCCGCCGCCACGCTGACCCGGTTGCAGGCCAACACCTCCGAGGCCCACCGGATCAGTCGCGGCGGCACGTGGGACGTCGCGGCCAAGGTGCCGTGGCTCGGCCGCAACGTCGAGGCCGTCCAGGTCACCTCGGCGGCGATCGACGACATCGCCGCCCGGGCGCTGCCGCCCATGGTCGAGGGCGGGTCGTCGCTGTCCGTGCAGAGCTTCAAGCCGCGCGACGGCCGGCTCGACGTCGCCGCCCTCGCGGAGCTGGCGCCCGCCGTGTCGACGGCCAGTGACGTGCTGTCCGAGAACGCCGACCGCGTGAACGCGATCGAGGCCGAGCGCCTGCTCGGACCGCTCGTGCGACCCGTGCTGGACCTGCAGCGCCAGGTCACCGAGGCCGACCGCGCCGCCGGTGCCGCCAGCCGCGTCATGCACCTGGCCCCGGCCTCGCTCGGCGCCGAGCGCGAGCAGCACTACCTGCTCGCGTTCCAGACCAACGCCGAGATCCGCTCGACCGGCGGCCTGGCCGGCGTCTACGTGCTGCTCAGCGCGAAGGACGGCAAGGTCGAGCTCGTGGACCAGGCCGTCTCGGGCGAGCTCAACCTCGCCGCAGACGGATCGCGCCAGCCCGACGCCAAGCTGACGAAGGACGAGCGCGACGCGTTCGGCACGATCATGGGCCACGACGTGCGCGCCACGAACATCAGCCCGGACTTCCGCCGGGTCGCGCGCATCTGGGCCGACCGTGCCGGTACGTCGTTCGGCGAGGAGGTCGACGGCGTCATCAGCCTCGACGCGGTCGCGATGTCCTACGTGCTGCGCGGCCTCGGCTCCGTCCCGCTCGCGGGCGGGGAGAGGCTGACGGCCGACACGGCGCTCGACCGGCTGCTCAACGGGGTCTACCTCGAGCACGAGGACCCGGCCGACCAGAACGCCTACTTCGAGGACGCCACGACGCGCACCTTCGCCGCCGTGATGAACGGCCGCGGCGACTGGACCGAGATCGTCTCGGCGCTGTCCGAGGCCGCCTCGGAGCGACGCCTGCAGGTGTGGTTCCGCGACGCCGAGCGCCAGCGGGTCATCGCCGACACGCCGGTCGCCGGTGCCGTCGGCCAGCCCGGGCGCACCCCGCACGTGGGGCTGTACATCACGGACGCCAGCCAGTCGAAGATGCAGTACTACCTGCGCTACGACACGCGCGTGAAGGCGACGACGTGCACGGCCGAGCGCGGCCAGGTGATCGTCGTGACGACCTCGTTCCGCAACCAGCTCTTCGGCGACACCGGCAAGCTGCCCTGGTACGTGACGGGCACCGGCACACGCACGAAGAAGGGCAACCAGCTGCTGACCTACCGGCTGCTGGCGCCGAAGGGCGGCAAGGTCGTCGGCTTCACGATCGACGGGCGCGAGCAGTCGCTCGCCTCCAGCGACGTCACGTACGGCGACCGGCCCGTGCAGTACGGCACGCTCGTCGTGAAGCCGGGCGACGAGATCTCGGTGACGTGGCGCGTCGAGACGGCCGACGGGGCCGCGGGCGACGCGCGCTACTTCGAGACGCCGGGCATCGACACCTCCGCCAACGACCTGCGGGTGCCGAGCGCATGTCGCTAGCGATCCGCGGCGCTGCCGCCCTTCGTCGTCAGGCGGGCCGCGATGGCGGCCGTCGCCTCGTCCGCGAGCCTGGCCACCTCGGCGTGGACCTCCTCGGAGCGGCCGATCGGGTCGCGCAGGTCGACCTCGCGCGGCCCCCGGGCGCGGGCGGCCGCCGCGGCCGCGACGATCTCGGCCAGGTCGGTGCCGTCGACCTCGCGGCACAGTGCCGCGAACTCCAGCACGGTGAACGTGCGGCGCAGCGAGCGCGGGTCGAGGTCGAGCACGTCGGCGCGGTGCGCCCTCGTCGCCGTCAGCACGAGGTCGGCGCCACTCACCAGGTCGGGCGTCAGCTGGCGCGCGGTGGTGTCGGGCACGGTGATCCCACGGGCGCGCAGCTGGGCGGCCGAGTCCGGATCCATCGCGCGGCCCTGTGGCGCCCGGACACCGGCGCTCTCGACGGCGTGCACCCCCGGGTCGAGCCGCTCACGCAGCATCGCGGCCACCATCGGCGACCGACAGACGTTCGCGGTGCAGACGACAAGGATCCGGTGGCCCACGCGCCCGAGCCTACTGCCGCCCGCCCCGGCGAGGATCGCCTCGCCGCCCCTCAACCCATCCCCACTCGGAGAACCCCATGGACGTGAAGGACTACCTGCGGATCGCGCGGGAGCGCTGGCTGCTGATCGCGTTCGTCTGCGTCTTGACGGTCACCGCGGCCGGGCTCTACACGCTCTCGGTCACGCCGCAGTACCAGTCGACGGCACGGCTGTTCGTCAAGACGCCGCAGAGCGGCTCGGACGGCGAGCTGCAGCAGGGCGGCCAGTTCAGCCAGCAGCGCGTGAAGTCGTACGCGACCCTCATCAAGGGCGAGGAGGTCGCGAGCCGCGTCGTCGAGAAGCTGCGGATCGAGGAGACGCCGCAGGAGCTCATGAGCCGCATCACGACGAGCGTCGAGATCGAGACCGTCGTGCTGTCGGTGTCGGTCACCGACCCGTCGCCCGAGCGTGCGCAGGAGCTGACGCAGTCGGTCGCCGAGACGTTCGCCAGCTACGTGCGCGAGCTCGAGACGCCCGACGGCCAGCAGGACGCGCCGGTCAAGGCCTCGATCGTGGACCGGGCGACCGTGCCGGACTCGCCGGTCTCGCCCAAGCCCGCGCGGAACCTCGGCCTGGCGTTCGTCCTGGGCCTGCTGATCGGGTTCGGCCTCGCGGTGCTGCGCGAGCTCACGGACAACCGCATCACGTCCCGCGACGAGATCAGCGCCGTCTCGGGTCGCGAGGTGCCCGTCCTGGGCGACATCCACCACGACCGCGAGGTGCCCAGGGAGCCGCTCGTGCGCGAGCTGCGAGCGCACCATCCACGCGTCGAGGCGTTCCGCGTGCTCCGCACGAACCTGCAGTTCATCGACGCCGGGACGACGCACAAGTGCTACGTGATCACCAGCTCGGTGCCCTCGGAGGGCAAGACCACGACCGCCGCGAACCTCGCGCAGGTCATCGCCGACAGCGGCCAGCGCGTGCTGCTCGTCGAGGCCGACCTGCGCCGGCCGAAGCTGGCCGAGTACCTGCGCCTGGAGGGCAGCGTCGGCATCACGACGATCCTGCTGGGCCGGGTCGAGCCCGAGGACGCGATCCAGGAGGTCACCGAGCGGCTGCACCTGCTGCCCTCGGGCCGCATCCCGCCCAACCCGGCCGAGCTGCTCGAGTCCGCCGAGATGAGCAAGCTGCTCGACCGGCTGCGCCAGGAGTACGACGTCGTCCTGATCGACGCGCCGCCGCTGCTGCCGGTGACCGACGCTGCGCCGCTGGCCGCCGCCACGGACGGCGCGATCATGATCGTCAAGCACGGCTCGACGACGACCGACCAGTACGCCTCGGCGCTGGAGAGGCTCGCAAGCGTCGACGCCCGCCTGTGCGGGACGGTCGTGACGATGTCGCCGCAGCCGAAGAAGCGCCGCCGCGGCTATGGGTACGGCTATGGGTACGGATACGGCTACGGGTACCAGCCCGAGACGGGCGCGCGGAAGCGCTCGCGCTTCGGCCGCCGGACCCCGGCGGACGCCTGAGACTGTGACGTCACCGACGTCGCGGCCCGTTCCGGGTGCGGAGCGGGCCGCCGTCTGACTACCGTCGATCCCATGACTGCGTCCCCCATCGTCGTCCGCGGTCACGGGGTGGCCGTGACCATCGACCACCACGGCGCCGAGCCCGTCTCGCTGCGCGACGCCGACGGCCACGAGTACCTCTGGTCCGGCGAAGACCCGTGGCGCCGGCACGCGCCCGTGCTGTTCCCGGTGATCTGCCGCGTGCCCGACGACCGCATCCGCGTCGGCGACCGCAGCTACCCGATGCCGCAGCACGGCTTCGCCCGCGACCGGGGCTGGAGCGTCGTCGACAGCACCGAGGACCGCGCCTCGTTCGTGTTCGTCGCCGACGACGAGACGCGCGAGCACTACCCGTACGACTTCGCGCTGGCCGTCACGTACACGGCGCAGGACCGCGCGCTGGACGTGCAGTACACGGTCGAGAACCGCGGCGACGGGCCGATGCCGTTCTCGCTCGGCTCGCACCCGGCTTTCGTCTGGCCGCTCGAGGACGACCAGCCCAGGTCGATGCACGAGATCCGCTTCGACGAGCCCGAGACCGTCCCCTTCCGCCGCGTCGCCGACAACCTGCTCACGCCCGACCGGTTCGACAACCCCGCGTGGGAGCACGTCATGACGCTCAACGACGCGTGGTTCGAGGACGGCGCGGTCATCATGCCCGAGGTCGCGAGCCGGGGCCTGGTCTACTCCTCGGGCACCGGCCGGCAGGTGCGCCTGTCGTGGGAGGGCTTCACCGGCATCGCCGTGTGGTCCGTCCCCGGCGCGCGCTTCGTGTGCATCGAGCCGTGGCGCGGACTGCCCGCCCCGGCCGACTTCGACGGCCAGTTCGAGGCGAAGCCGGGCAACGTCCTCCTGCAGCCCGGCGGCCGCGAGGAGCTCTCGTACCGCATCGAACTGCTCTAACCGCGAGACGCAGGACCATGACCGAGGACTTCGTGGACGACTTCGACGGTGCCGTGCTGGACCGGTCCCGGTGGCTGCCCCACTACCTGCCCGCGTGGAGCTCGCTCGCGGCGAGCGCGGCGGACCACCAGGTCCGCGACTCCTGCCTCGTCCTGCGGATCGGGCCGGAGCAGGGCCTGTGGTGCCCGGACGACCACCGGCCGCCGCTGCGCGTCTCGGGCGTCCAGAGCGGCAACCACTCCGGACCGGTCGGCAGCACCACGGGACAGCAGCCGTTCCGTGAGGGGCAGGTCGTGCGGGAGCAGCAGGAGACGTTCTGGGGCTGGACGCCCAGCGGGGGCCGGATCGAGATCACCGCGCGGATGGACCTCTCGCCGCGGTCGATGGCGTCGTGCTGGCTCGTCGGCCGCGAGCTCACGCGCCGCGAGTCCGCCGAGATCTGCGTCTTCGAGGTCTTCGGGGACGCCGTCGAGCCCGGTCGCAGCGCGCAGGTCGGGGCCGGCCTCCACGCGTTCGGTGACCCTGACGTCCCCGAGGACTTCGCGACGACACGTGTCGCCGTCGACGTGGGCGACTGGCACACGTACGCCGTCGACTGGACCGCCGACGAGGTCGCGTTCTCCGTGGACGGCGTCCACGTGCGGACGTGCTCGGGACCGCCCCGGTACCCCATGCAGATGATGATGGCGGTCTTCGACTTCCCCGAGCGCGCCGCGGGTCATGAGGACCACGTGCCTCGTCTGGTCATCGACCGGGTGGCGCGCTCGGCGCCTGATTGATGCTTGTCATGTTGGGCCCAACGCGGTAGACTCAGAACATCGGTTCGGATGAGTCGGGGGATTCGTGAACGTCATCGGCGGGCTCCAGTCAGGGCAGCGGTTCCTGGCTGACGCGCGCCGTCGTGACCTCACGCTCCTCTCCCCCGCCGATCTCGCTTCGGAGACGGCCGCCGTGCAGGCGCTGGAGCGTGAGGTCGCTGCGTTGAAGATGGCCCTGCTGGCTGAGGCGAACCGTCAGCAGGCTCACAAGACGACGGATGCGGTCGACATGACCGGGTTCATCGCGCGCGAGGCGGGCGTCACTCGTCGCGAGGCCGCGCAGCAGGTCCGGCTCGCTGAGCGCATCGAGGCCGCGCCGCGGGTGAAGGACGCGTTGGCGAAGCCGGGCATGTCGACCCACAAGGCCGCGATCGTGACCGGCGCCCTCGCCGACCTCCCCTCGGACCTGACGCGTGAGCAGCGCGACCGGGTCGAGGCGGACCTGACCGAGGCGGCTCAGGTCATGTCGGCCGAGGAGCTCCGCCGGAAGTCGCGGCGTGCGATCGAGGTGGTGGACGTGGCCCGTGCGGACCGGATCGAGAACGACCGGCTGGAGCGTGGCGAGAACGCCGAGCGTCGATTGAGCGAGTTCTGGATCGGCCGTCCCGACGACGAGACTGGCCTGGTGCCGTTCGGCGGCAAGACCGACCAGTTGACCGCGGACGTGCTGCGTGCGGTGATCGACTCCAAGACCGCCCCGCGCAAGCAGAGCGAGCCGCACGGCTCTCTCACCCCTGTCGAGAAGGCGGGCGAGGCGTTCGCCGACGTCGTGCGGCACCTGCCGCGCGAGGCCTACGGCAACCACGGTGGCGTCGCTGCGACGCTCGTTGTCACGGTGGACGAGGCAACGCTGCGCGCGGAGACCGACCGGGCGGGTGTGACCGAGTTCGGCACCCCGGTCAGCGCGGGCGAGCTGCGCAAGCTCGCGTGCGACGCGGCGATCCTGCCGATGGTGATGGGCGGCAAGTCCCAGCCACTCGACATCGGACGAGCCCAACGACTGCACACCGAGGCCCAACGGCTGGCTCTCGCGCAACGCGACCAAGGGTGCGCGTATCCGGGCTGCGACCGGCCGCCGGGATGGTGCGAGGCCCACCACGCGATCCCTTGGTCAGAAGGTGGAGCGACCAACACCGAAACGGGCGTTCTCTTGTGCGCTCATCATCACCGGTACGTGCACAACGTCGGCATCCCCATTCGGTTCACCGATGGCATGCCCGAGTTCAGGATCCGGGGTGAATGGCAACAGAACCGGCGCTACCGACCCCTGCCCGTCTCGGCGTGATCTCGATACACCGGTGTCGCTGCGCTCGCCCGACCCGGTGGTTGAGTAGCTCGCGACGAAGGAGCGGCGTATCGAAACCACCGCACCTCAGGCGTGATCTCGATACGCCGGTCTCGCTGGCGTTCGCCCGGCACTCGATCACCGGGGGCGAACCCGGTGGTTGAGTAGCTGGCGACGAAGGAGCGGTGTAATCGAAACCACCGCACCTCAGGCGTGATCTCGATACGCCGGTCTCGCTGGCGTTCGCCCGGCACTCGATCACCGGGG
>NZ_JBFOKO010000005.1:0-171 GCF_047246605.1 Aeromicrobium jepli | reverse complement strand
GCGAACCCGGTGGTTGAGTAGCTGGCGACGAAGGAGCGGTGTAATCGAAACCACCGCCCCTCAGGCGTGATCTCGATACACCGGTCTCGCTAGCTGTAGTTCCCCGGGACGTTGTGAACAGGTGACGTAGCGAAGACCTCCGGGAACGATGTGGGTTACCACACTCACTTC
>NZ_JBFOKO010000004.1:0-314013 GCF_047246605.1 Aeromicrobium jepli | reverse complement strand
GACTTAGACATCTCCACTAAGCCGGGAGGTCCTCCTCTTTCACAAGCCCCGTGTCACCAACGTGTCTGCCGAGTACACCTAGAGCCGGCCGGCCTCGTGCATCGTGATGGCGACCTGGACCCGGTTGCCGGCGTCGAGCTTGGTGAAGATGCGCGAGATGTGCGCCTTGACGGTGGCCACGCTCATGAACAGGTCCGCGGCGATCTCGGCGTTGGAGCGGCCGTGGCCGATCGCGCGGGCGACGTCCAGCTCGCGCTCGGTGAGCGTGTCCACCAGCCGGGTCGCTCCCGCGCGGCGCGAGTCGGTCGAGTCGGCGGTCACGCGCCGGATGAGGTTCTCGGTGACCGTGGGGGAGAGCATCGGCTCGCCCGCGACGACCTTCTCGATCGCCGCGACGATCTGCGGCGGGGGCGTGTCCTTGAGCAGGAACCCCGCCGCGCCGGCCGAGAGCGCGCGCACCACGTAGTCGTCGGCGTCGAACGTGGTCAGCACGAGGACCTTCGGCGCGTCGGCGCCGTCGGTGATCGCGCGCGTCGCCTCGATGCCGTCCATGACGGGCATCCGCAGGTCCATCAGGACCACGTCGACGGCGTGATGGCGAACCGCGGCGACCGCCTCGCGGCCGTCGCCGGCCTCCGCCACGACCTCGAGGGCGGCGGCACCGCCGAGCATGAGGCTCAGTCCCGCACGGACGAGCGGATCGTCGTCGGTGACGAGGACGCGGATCACGCCGCCCACGGTAGCCACACCCTCAGGACGTGCCGGTCGGCGGTGGTGAGCCGGCGCAGCCAGCCGCCCGCCAGCTCGGCCCGCTCGGTCAGGCCCACGAGGCCCAGTCCCGAAGCCGGCAGCGGCTCCGCCGGGCGCGTCCCGGCCGGGAGCCGATTGGTGACCTCGATCGAGAGCCCGGTGTCCGGCCCGCCCGACACGTGCACCTCGACGCGGGTGCGCGGCGCGTGCTTGCCCGCGTTGGTGAGCCCCTCCTGCACGACGCGGTAGGCGGTGCGGCCGATCGCGGACGGGACGGCGTCGGCGTCGACCGACACGTCGGCGACGAGGTTCATCCCCGTGCCGCGGAAGTGCTCGATCAGGTCCGGGATCGCGGCCGCGGTGGGTTGCGGCGGCTCGGGCTCGGCGTCACCGGTGCCCTCGCGCAGCACGCCCAGCACCTCGCGCAGCTCGACCAGGGCCAGCCGCGAGCTCTGCTCGATCGTGGCCGCCGTGGCCTTGACCTCGTCGGGGGACAGGTCGTCGCGGTAGGAGAGCGCCCCGGCGTGCATCGTCACGATGGAGATGCGGTGAGCGAGCACGTCGTGCATCTCGCGGGCGATGCGGGCGCGCTCGGCGATCCGGGCCCGGGCGACGCGGGCGGCCTGCTCGGACTCGGCCGTCTCGGCGCGGTCGCGCAGCGTGGCCATGAGCTCGCGGCGCGAGCCGACGAACATGCCCCAGCCGACCGTGATCGCGATGATCGTGGCGAGCAGCGCGATGTCCACGAGCATCAGCTCGCGACCGTCCTGCGTGGGGTCGGCGAAGAGGATGAAGCTCGCGCCGGCGACCGCGCCCACCGCGCTGACGGGGATGATCTCGCGCCAGCGACGGCGCGTGGACAGCGAGAACAGCGCCCAGGTGGCCGGCCCGCCGGACGTCATCGAGAAGCCCGCGAGGACGTTCGTCGTCACGGCGACCGCCACCGGGAACCGCCGGCGCCACCTGACCAGCACGAAGCTGAGCACCCCGAGTGCGAGGTCGAGCCAGAACCACCAGCGCGCGTGCTCCCACTGGTGGCCGACCAGCGGCGCCCACGCGATGAGCGAGATCATCAGGGCCAGCCCGATCCGCCACGCGTGACCCCAGCGCGAGATCGGGGGAGCGGCCATCGTCACCGCCTCAGGATAGGGGCGACGATCGGCGCGCCACATCGAGCGATCGGTGGGCGCGACCCCCTACTTTCGGCCATCGGGTCGAGCGTGTCGGACGCTGTTCGCCGCCGGTCCGATCGGGCAGGGTGGAACCATGATCGAAGTCCGAAACCTCTCCAAGTCGTACGGCGACTTCCGGGCCGTCGACGACGTCTCGTTCGTGTGCCAGCCCGGTCGGGTGACCGGGTTCCTCGGCCCGAACGGCGCGGGCAAGTCCACGGCCATGCGGATGATCACCGGCCTGACGCGTCCCTCCTCGGGCAGCGCCACGATCGGCGGCGCCCACTACGCCGACATCCCCAACCCCGCCACGCAGGTGGGCGTGCTGCTCGACGCCTCCGCCCAGCACGGCGGCCGCACGGGCCGCGAGGTGCTGACGATCGGCGCCCGCGCGATGGGCCTGCCCGGCTCGCGCGTCGACGAGATGCTCGCCCTGGTCGGCCTCACGCCCAAGGAGGCCAAGCGCCGCGTCCGCAACTACTCGCTCGGCATGCGCCAGCGCCTCGGCATCGCGCACGCGCTGCTCGGCGACCCGAAGGTGCTCATCCTCGACGAGCCGGCCAACGGCCTCGACCCCGCGGGCATCCACTGGATGCGCCAGCTGCTGCGCGAGTACGCCAACCGAGGCGGCACCGTCATGCTCTCGTCGCACCTGCTGCACGAGATCCAGATCATCGCCGACGACCTCATCGTCATCGGCCACGGTCGCATCGTCGCCAGCGGCACGAAGGACGAGCTGCTGCGCACCGCCGGCACCCGCGTGCGGGCCCACGACCGCGCGGCGCTGCTGCAGGCCCTGAAGTCCGCCGGGCTCGAGGCCACCGAGGCGTCCGACGCCATCACCTCGCCCGCCACGCCGGAGCAGGTCGGCCTCGCCGCCGCCGCGGCCGGCGTCCCGCTGCTGGAGCTGCGCGAGGCCGACGGCGCCGGCCTCGAGGCGATGTTCCTGCAGCTGACCGCCGACGACCAGCGCGACCTCATCTCCAGCGAAGGAGCCCAGGCATGAGCACCACCACCCAGCCGACGATCGACCTCTCCCGCCCCGGCATCCCGTTCGGCCGCGCCGTCTCGGTCGAGGTCCGCAAGATGTTCGACACCCGTGGCGGCCTGTGGCTGTTCATCTGCACCGGCGGGATGATGGTCCTGCTGATGGGCCTGATCCTGCTGGTCATGGCACTCAACGACGGGTCCACCATCACCGCCAACGGCTTCATGCAGGCGATGATCGTCCCGCTGTCGATCCTGCTGCCGGTCTTCGCGATCCTCACGCTGACCACCGAGTGGGGCCAGCGCACGCACCTGGTGACCTTCTCGATCGAGCCGCGGCGCGGCCGGGTCGTGGCCGCCAAGCTCGCGGCGGTGACGATCCTCGCGCTCGGGACGATGGTCCTCGCGGGCCTCGTCGGCGCGCTGGGCAACGTGCTCTACGGCGCGATCACCGGCAACGAGATGGTCTGGAACGTCTCCGCGAAGGACCTCGCGTGGACCGCGGCGCTGCAGCTGATCTACTTCCTCATGGCCTTCGCGATCGCGTCGGTCTTCCTCAGCACGCCCGGCGCCATCGCGGTGTTCTACGTCATCGCACTGATCCTGCCGTTCGTCGTCTACACGACGCTGTGGTTCATGTTCGGCTGGGCGCGCGACGTCATCCCGTGGCTGGACTTCAACTACGCGGCCGCGCCGCTGCAGCTGGGGACGGACTTCTTCGGCGAGCCCGTGGACGTCGGCGCGTACGAGTACCTGCGGTTCGCCGGATCGGTCACCCTGCTCGTGATCCTGCCGGGCCTCTTCGGCATCCGCCGCGTCCTGCGCACCGAGGTCAAGTGAGGCATCGCCGTCCGCGCGGTGGCCGGTCGCTAGGTTGGACCGCATGTCCGACCTGCTGACCACCGCGCGTGACGGCGACGTCGTCGTGCTGACGCTCACGCGGCCCGACCGCCGCAACGCCCTCAACCTGGACCTGTGCCGCGAGCTGCACGCCGCCACGGTCGAGGCGGTCGACGGGGGAGCGCGAGCGATCGTCGTCACGGGCGAGGGCTCCGCCTTCTGTGCCGGCGCCGACCTCGACGGCGTCTACGGCGACGAGTTCATCGAGGCGCTCTACCGGATGCTCCACCACCTCGCCGAGGTCCCGGTGCCGCTGATCGCGGCGGTCAACGGGCCCGCCATCGGGGCGGGAACGCAGCTGGCGATCGCGTGCGACCTGCGCGTCGTGGACGAGCGGGCCCGCTTCGCGGTCCCGACCGCCCGCAACGGGATGGCGGTCGACGCCTGGACGATCCGCACGCTCGCCGAGCTGGCGGGCGGGGGCCGCGCCCGCCGGGTCATGCTGGCGGCCGACACGATCGATCGCGACGAGGCGCTGGCCTGCGGCCTGGCCGATCGTGCCGGGACGCTGGAGGACGCGCTGGCGTGGGCGCACGAGATCGCGAGCCTCGCGCCCATGACGCTCGCGCACAACAAGCTCGTGCTGAACGGCTGCACCGACCAGGACCGCATCGACCGCAGCTTCGCGAGCGTGTGGGCCAGCCGGGACGTCAGGGAGGCGGCCCTGGCGCGCACCGAGAAGCGCGACCCGATCTTCAGGGGGAACTGATGGCCCGACCGCAGAGCATCGCCTTCCGCGCCCTGGACCTGCACGTCATCCAGGGCCGCGCCGACGAGACCGCGCTGCACACGCCCAGCGGCACGCTGTCGTACGCGCAGCTGCTGCACGAGTCGGCTTCGCTCGCCGGTGGCCTGCGCGACCTGGGCCTGCGCCGTGGCGCGCCCGTCCACCTCGACGTGCCCGACCGCCACACGTGGGTCCTCAGCGTCCTGGCGATCGTCCGCCTGGGGGCCGAGCCCGACCGCGAGGCCTCGTTCAGCATCACCCAGGACCCGGCGGTCGTGGGGGCCGGTGAGGACGAGTACGAGCTCGACCTCGTGCTGCGGGCGGGCCGGGTCGATCCGGCACGCGCCGAGATGCACGACGAGGGCGACTACGGCGAGCGCATGGAGCGCAAGTACGGCGACGTCCTCGCGACGCTGCTGCACGGCGGAACCCTGACCTGAGCGGTTCACGGGGTCCGACCCCGGGCTCGGGCCGCGGTGCCACAATGGACCCCATGAGTTCGCGCGTGGTCGTCCTGGGCTCGACCGGGTCGATCGGCACGCAGGCCCTCGACGTCGTCAGGGCCAATCCCGACCGGTTCGACGTCGTGGCGCTCGCCGCCGGCGGCGCCGACCCGACCACCTTGGCGTCGCAGGCGCTCGAGTTCGACGTCGACGTCGTCTCGGTCGCCAACGCCACGGCGGCGCAGGACGTGCAGCTGGCGCTGTACGCCGAGGCGCAGCGCCGCGGCTGGTCCGCCGGCGAGACGCGCCTGCCGCGGCTCATCGCGGGTCCGGACGCCGCCACCGAGGCGGCCCGCCTTCCCGCCGACACGGTCCTCAACGGCATGACCGGCGCCGTCGGCCTGATGCCGACGCTCGCCGCGCTCGAGGCCGGCGCCACGCTCGCGCTGGCCAACAAGGAGTCGCTCATCATCGGCGGGCAGCTCGTGCTCGACGCCGCCAAGCCCGGCCAGCTCGTCCCGGTCGACTCCGAGCACTCGGCGCTCGCGCAGGCACTGCGGGGCGAGGACCCCGAGGACGTCAAGCGCCTCGTGCTGACCGCGAGCGGCGGCCCGTTCCGCGGCCGTACGCGCGACGAGCTGCGCGACGTCACGCCCGAGCAGGCGTCCGCGCACCCCACGTGGGACATGGGCCCGGTCATCACGATCAACTCGGCCACGCTCGTGAACAAGGGCCTCGAGGTCATCGAGGCGCACCTGCTGTTCGGCGTGGACTTCGACCGCATCGACGTCGTGGTGCACCCCACCTCGGTGGTGCACTCGATGGTCGAGTTCGTCGACGGCTCCACGATGGCGCAGGCGTCCCCGCCCGACATGCGACTGCCGATCGCGCTCGGCCTGGCGTGGCCGCGCCGCGTTCCCGGCGCGGTCCCGCCGTGCGACTGGACGTCGCCCACGGCATGGGAGTTCTTCCCGCTCGACGACGAGGCGTTCCCCGCGATCCGTGTCGCCCGTCGGGCCGGCGAGTTCGGCCGCACCGCCCCCGCGGTCCTCAACGCCGCCAACGAGGTCTGCGTCGACGCCTTCATGGCCGGCGACCTCGACTTCCTCGGCATCGTCGACACGGTCGCCGACATCGTCGACGCCCACCTGGCCGACCCGGCGACGGCCGAGGGCGAGCTGAGCGTCGACCGCGTCCTGTCCGCCGACGCCGCCGCCCGCGAGCAGGCCCGCGCCACGATCGCCGCCCGGGCGGAGGTGGCGTCGCGATGATGTACGCCCTCGGGGTCGTCGTCTTCCTGATCGGCGTCGCCGCGTCGATCGCCCTGCACGAGGTCGGCCACATGTGGCCCGCCAAGAGGTTCGGCGTCAAGGTCACCCAGTTCTTCGTCGGCTTCGGCCGCACCGTGTGGTCGGTCAAGCGCGGCGAGACCGAGTACGGCATCAAGGCGTTCCCGCTCGGCGGCTTCGTGAAGCTCGTCGGGATGCTGCCGCCCGAGCACGAGGTCCGCGACCGCGAGGGCCACCTCGTGGTGCGCTCGTCGAACACGGGCCTGTTCACCCAGATGGCGACGGACGCCCGTGCCGCCGAGTACGAGGACATCGACCCCGCCGACGAGGACCGCCTGTTCTACCGCCGTCCGTGGTGGCAGAAGGTCATCGTGATGGCCGGCGGCCCCACGGTGAATCTCGTCATCGCCACGGTGCTGTTCGCGATCTCGTTCATGGCGTTCGGCGTCTCGGTGCCCACCACGACCGTCTCGCAGGTCTCGGACTGCGCGATCGCCGACGCCGAGGCCGGACGCGCGTGCACCGACGAGGACCCCGTGACGCCCGCTCGCAAGGCCGGGCTGCAGGCCGGCGACGTCATCACGACGTTCAACGGCGAGCCGATCGAGGACTGGAGCGAGGTCACGACGCTCATCCGCCGCAACGGCGACCGGGCCGCGACGATCGGCTTCGAGCGCGACGGGCGGCCCGAGGAGGTGACCGTCAACACCTCGGTGCTGGCGCGCGCGTCCATCGACGACCCCGAGCGGGTCGAGAACGTCGGCTTCCTGGGCGTCTCGCCGACCTTCGTCACGCAGAAGCAGGGCCCCGGCTTCGTCGTCGCCGAGATGGGCTCGATGATCGGCCAGACCGCCGAGGCGCTCGTGCACCTGCCCGCGCGCATGGTGGGCGTCGTGCAGGCCGCATTCGGTGCCGAGCGCGAGGCCGACGGGCCGATCAGCGTGGTCGGCGCCAGCCGCGTGGCGGGCGAGCTCGTCACGACCGACGACCCGACGTGGGGCGAGCGCACGCAGCGCATCATCAGCCTGCTCGCGAGCCTCAACCTGTTCCTGTGGCTGTTCAACCTCGTGCCGCTGCTGCCGCTCGACGGCGGCCACATCGCGGGCGCGCTGTGGGAGGAGGTGCGGCGCCGCATCGCCCGCCTGCGCGGGCGTCCCGATCCGGGCTTCGTGGACGTCGCCAAGATGCTTCCGGTCGCTTACGCGGTTGGGCTCGTCCTTATGATCATGGGTGTGGTCCTGATCTACGCCGACATCGTCAATCCGGTGAGGCTCTCGTGAGCGGCATCGACCTCGGCATGCCCGAGGCGCCCGCTCCGGTGCTCGCCCCGCGCCGTCACACCCGCAAGATCAAGGTGGGCTCCGTCGACGTCGGCGGCGACGCCCCGATCTCGGTGCAGTCGATGACGACGACGCTGACGTCGGACGTGAACTCCACGCTCCAGCAGATCGCCGAGCTGACCGCCGCCGGCTGCGACATCGTCCGCGTCGCGTGCCCCAGCCAGGACGACGCCGACGCGCTGCCGATGATCGCGAGGAAGTCGCAGATCCCCGTCATCGCCGACATCCACTTCCAGCCCAAGTACGTGTTCGCCGCGATCGACGCCGGCTGCGCCGCCGTCCGCGTGAACCCGGGCAACATCCGCAAGTTCGACGACCAGGTCGGCGCGATCGCCCGTGCCGCCAAGGACGCCGGCGTCTCGCTGCGCATCGGCGTCAACGCCGGCTCGCTCGACAAGCGGCTGCTCGAGAAGTACGGCAAGGCCACGCCCGAGGCGCTCGTCGAGTCGGCCGTCTGGGAGGCCTCGCTGTTCGAGGAGCACGACTTCCACGACTTCAAGATCTCGGTCAAGCACAACGACCCCGTCGTGATGGTCAAGGCCTACGAGCTGCTCGCCGAGCGCGGCGACTGGCCGCTGCACCTGGGCGTCACCGAGGCCGGTCCCGCGTTCCAGGGCACGATCAAGAGCGCCACGGCGTTCGGCGCGCTGCTGAGCAAGGGCATCGGCGACACGATCCGCGTCTCCCTCTCGGCCCCGCCGGTCGAGGAGGTCAAGGTCGGCATCCAGATCCTGCAGTCGCTCAACCTGCGCCCACGCAAGCTCGAGATCGTCTCGTGCCCGTCCTGCGGCCGCGCCCAGGTCGACGTCTACACCCTCGCCGAGCAGGTGACCGCGGGGCTCGACGGCCTCGAGGTCCCGCTGCGCGTCGCCGTCATGGGCTGCGTCGTCAACGGCCCGGGCGAGGCGCGCGAGGCCGACCTCGGCGTCGCGTCCGGCAACGGCAAGGGCCAGATCTTCGTCAAGGGCGAGGTCATCAAGACCGTCCCCGAGAGCAAGATCGTCGAGACGCTCATCGAGGAGGCCATGCGCATCGCCGAGACGATGGAGCCGGTCGACGGCGGCGAGCCCACGGTCAGCGTCTCCTGACGAAGAGCGGGTCTCTCGGCCGTCGCGCGGGTACGCTCGATCACATGACCGAGGTCTGCGATCCGCGCGCGGCCACCTCCTCCTACGTGAGGACCCTCGCGCGCGGTGATCTCGAGCTCATCCACGAGCTCCTCGACCGCCAGCCGCTGATCGACATGTTCGTGCGGCACCGGGTCGACTCCACCCGGCTCGACCGGCGCTGGTTCGGCGCCGAGCTGTGGGGCTGGTTCGAGGACGGCGCGCTCCGGTCGCTGCTGCACGTCGGCGCGAACGTCGTCCCCGCGCAGGCCACGCCCGAGGCGATCTCCGCGTTCGGCCGGCGCCTGCTCGACCACGGCCACAAGCCCAGCTCGCTCGTCGGTCCGGCCTCGGCCGTGCTGCCCCTGTGGGACATCGTCAAGGGGGAGTGGGGCCCGGCGCGGTCGCCGCGTCCCGTGCAGCCGTTCATGGTGCTCGAGCACGACAGCGACGTGCAGCTCGACCCGCGCGTGCGCCCGGTGCGCATCGACCAGGTCGACGAGCTCTACCCGGCGTGCGTCGCGATGTTCACCGAGGAGGTCGGCGTCCATCCCGAGTCCGTCGGGAACCCGGCCGGCTACCGCGCTCGCGTGACGCAGCTCGTGTCGATGGGCTGGTCGTGGGCGATCATCGAGGACGGCACCGTCCTGTTCAAGACCGAGGTCGGCGCGGCCACCGACCGGGGCTGCCAGCTGCAGGGCGTCTGGGTCCACCCGGACCTGCGGGGCACCGGCGTCGCCGCGCCCGCTCTCGCCTCCGTCGTGCGCCAGGCGCGCCGCTCCGTGGCTCCGTCGGTCACGCTCTACGTCAACGACCACAACATCGCCGCCCGCCGGGCGTACGAGAGGGTCGGGTTCCGCGAGGTCGAGACGTTCGCCTCGATCCTGCTGTGAAAGGCCCCCATGTCCCGTCGTCGTGACCTCGCCCTCGTCGCCGTGCCCTTCACCGTGTCGGGGGTGATCCACCTCGTGCGCCCCGAGGTGTTCGAGCGGATCGTGCCGCGGTTCCTGCCGCGCCACCGCGAGCTCGTGCTCGCGTCGGGCGTCGCCGAGCTGGCGTGCGCGGCGGCCGTGGTGTCGCCCCGGACGCGCCGGATCGGCGGCTACGCCTCGGCGGCGCTGCTCGCCGCGGTCTTCCCGGCGAACGTGCAGATGGCGGCCGACGTGGTCGGCAGCCGCCGCGCCTCGACGGCGTTCAAGGCCGGCTCGATCGCCCGGCTGCCGCTGCAGTGGCCGCTGATCCGGGCGGCGCTCAACCTGGCGAGGTCCAGCCGATAGCCTCGTGCCATGCGCATGAGCCAGCTGTTCCTCCGTACCCTGCGCGACGATCCCGCCGATGCCGAGGTCCCGAGCCACAAGCTGCTCGTGCGTGCCGGCTACGTGCGTCGCGTCGCGCCCGGCATCTACTCGTGGTTGCCGCTGGGCCTGCGGGTGCTGGCGAAGGTCGAGGCGATCGTCCGTGAGGAGATGGCGGCGATCGGCGGCCAGGAGGTGCGCTTCCCGGCGCTGCTGCCGCGCGACCCGTACGAGGCGACGGACCGCTGGACCGAGTACGGCGACAACCTCTTCCGGCTGAAGGACCGACGCGGCAACGACATGCTGCTCGGCCCCACGCACGAGGAGATGTTCACGCTGCTCGTGAAGGACCTCTACAACTCGTACAAGGACCTGCCGGCGATCCTCTACCAGATCCAGACGAAGTACCGCGACGAGGCGCGTCCGCGCGCGGGCATCCTGCGCGGGCGCGAGTTCATCATGAAGGACTCGTACTCGTTCGACGTCAGCGACGAGGGCCTCGAGGCCGCGTACCAGGCGCACCGCGAGGCCTACATCCGCGTCTTCGACCGGCTGGGCTTCGACTACGTCATCGTCCAGGCGGACTCCGGCGCGATGGGCGGGTCGGCCAGCGAGGAGTTCCTCGCCGTCCTGGAGACCGGCGAGGACACGTTCGTGCGTTCGCCCGGCGGCTACGCGGCCAACGTCGAGGCGGTCACCACGGTCGTGCCCGACCCGATCCCGTTCGAGGGGCTCGCGCAGTCGCACGTCGAGGACACCCCCGACACGCCCACGATCGAGACGCTCGTGGCGCACGCCAACGACAGGCACCCGCGCCAGGACCGCCTCTGGACCGCCGCGGACACGCTGAAGAACGTGCTCGTCATGCTGCGCCACCCCGACGGCTCCACCGAGCCGCTCGCGATCGGCGTGCCCGGCGACCGCGAGGTCGACGCCAAGCGCCTCGAGGCGCAGGTCTCGCCCGCCGAGGTCGAGCCGTTCGACGAGGCCGCGTTCGAGAAGTTCCCGGACCTGGTGAAGGGCTACATCGGTCCCGCCGTGCTCGGTGCCGAGAGCGTCACCGGCATCCGCTACCTGACCGATCCGCGCGTCGTCGACGGCACCAGCTGGATCACGGGCGCCAACGAGCCCGGCCGGCACGTCTTCGACCTCGTCGCCGGCCGTGACTTCACCTCCGATGGCACGATCGAGGCCGCCGAGGTGCGCGCCGGGGACCCGGCGCCCGACGGCTCCGGTCCGCTGGAGCTGGCCCGCGGCATGGAGATGGGCCACATCTTCCAGCTCGGCCGCAAGTACGCCGAGCGCCTCGGACTGCAGGTGCTCGACGAGAACGGCAAGCTCGTCACGGTCACGATGGGCTCGTACGGCATCGGCGTCTCGCGCGCCGTCGCCGCCGTCGTCGAGGGCTCGTTCGACGAGTCCGGCATCGTCTGGCCCAGGGAGGTCGCCCCGTTCGACGTCCACCTCGTCGTCGCGGGCAAGCAGGCCGAGCTGTTCGAGGGCGCCGAGCGCATCGTCGCCGACCTCGAGGCCGCGGGGCTCGAGGTGCTGTACGACGACCGTCCGAAGGTCTCGCCCGGCGTGAAGTTCAAGGACGCCGAGCTCATCGGCGTCCCGACGATCGTGGTGGTCGGCAAGGGCCTGGCCGACGGCGTCGTCGAGGTCAAGGACCGTGCCACCGGCGAGCGCTCGGACGTCGCCGTGGCGGACCTGGTCGCCACGCTCACGGCCTGAGGCGGGCCGCCGGCGTCAGTCGAGGCCGGGGAACGGCTCGGGGGCCGCGCCCCACGCGACCTGCGCCGTCGCGGCGTCCCGTAGGCCGTCCACGGCGCGGTCGCGCGCCCGGTCCTGCGTGACGGCCACGAGCCGGACGCAGGCCGCGGCGATGCGCGCCTCGACGTCCTGCGCGAGCGCGCGTCCCGCCGCCGCATCGGCGGGATCGGGCACGGCGTAGGCGGGACGGGCGCCGACCGGCCGGCCGCCGAGCGCCGCGACCCGGGTGACGAGGCGGTCGCGGGTCGAGCGGTGAGCCGACATGCTCGAGCGGGCAGCCTCGGCGAGCTCGGGGAAGCGCGCGCCGATGAGGCCGCAAGTCCAGACCGCTTCGTGCTCGAGGGCCAGCCAGCGGCGCGTCGCCTCGATCTCCTCGGTGGTGCTCACGCGAGCGTCACCGCCTGGGCGAGTCCCGCCGACATGGACGCCAGCACCTGGGCGAGGTCGGGCGAGATCGCGGCGCGCGCGTCGGTGGCGCGGTGTCCCGACGCGTCGCGCAGCACGGCGCGCAGGTCGCCGGCGTCGCTGCCGGTGCCCGGGGTCGCGCCGAGCTGCTCGAGCTGCGTCTCGACGAGCGTCACGACCCGCTCGTTCCCGGCGCCGCGCGCGACCGCGAGGACGCGCTGCTGGTCGGCCACGACGGCCTCGAGCAGCGAGGTGTCCTCGGGGCGGGGGAGCGGCTTGGGGGTGGCCCCGACGGCGCGCAGCGCGTCGTCGAACGTGTCGGTGACGAACAGCCCGGCCAGGGCGACCGCGGCACCGCCGGCGGCGGCGATGACGACGCGTCGGCTGCTCACGACCGCAGACTACCCACCGCGACCGCTTCGGTAGGGTGGGGCAGTACGGATGACAACTGAACAGGAGCACCCGATGACCACTTCCACCCCGGACCGGATCTCGAGTCTCCTCGAACCCGTCACCGCCTCCCTCGGCCTGGACCTCGACGAGGTCGAGCTCGTGGGCAAGGGCCCGCGCCGCCGCCTGCTGGTCGCCGTCGACCGCGACGGCGGAGTCGACATCGACACGGTCGCCGAGGCCACCCGCGCCATCTCCGCCGCCCTCGACGACTCCGACGTCATGGGCGAGGAGCCCTACACGCTCGAGGTCGCCTCGCGCGGCGTCGACCGCCCGCTCGTCGCCCCGCGGCACTGGCGCCGCAACGCCGGCCGCGTCGTCGCGGTCGAGCTCGTCGACGGCGAGCGCTTCGAGGCGCGCATCGGCGACAGCGACGAGTCGGGCGTCGACCTGCTGGTCAAGGGCGAGGCCACCCGTTTCCCGTACGACGAGATCGTCAAGGCCGTCGTGCAGATCGAGCTGAACCGGAAGGACGTCTGATGGACATCGACATGGCCGCCCTGCGCATGCTGGAGCGCGAGAAGGGGATCAGCGTCGACGTCGTGGTCGACGCGATCGAGACCGCGCTGCTGTCGGCGTACCACAAGACGGCGGGCGCCCATCAGCAGGCGCGCGTCGAGCTCGACCGCAAGACCGGTCATGTGACCGTCTGGGCCAAGGAGCGCCTCGCCGCGCCCGCGCCGTCCGCGGACGACCCGGACGCGCGCCCCGCGCCGACCCTCTCGGAGGAGTTCGACGACACCCCCGAGGACTTCGGCCGCTTCGCCGCGACCGTGGCCCGCCAGCTCATCATGCAGCGCATCCGCGACATCGAGGACGAGGCCAAGTACGGCGAGTTCTCCGGCCGCGTGGGCGACATCGTCTCCGGCGTCATCCAGCAGGGCCGCTCGCCGGGCGACGTGTTCATCGACCTGGGCTCGATCGAGGCCGTGCTGCCGATCAACGAGCGCGTCCCCGAGGAGCGCTACGCCCACGGCGAGCGCATCAAGGCGTACGTCTACGAGGTCGAGCGCGGCATGCGCGGCCCGCGCGTCAAGGTCTCGCGCACCCACCCGAACCTCGTGAAGCTGCTGTTCGCGCTGGAGTCGCCCGAGATCGCCGACGGCACCGTCGAGATCGCCGCGATCGCGCGCGAGGCCGGCCACCGCACCAAGATCGCCGTGCGCGCCACGACGCCGGGCGTCAACCCCAAGGGCGCCTGCATCGGACCCATGGGCCAGCGCGTGCGCGCGGTCATGACCGAGCTCCACGGCGAGAAGATCGACATCGTCGACTTCAGCGAGGACCCGGCCCAGTTCATCGCCTACGCGCTGTCGCCGGCGCAGGTCAAGAGCGTCACGATCGTCGACGAGGCGGCGCGCTCGGCGCGCGTCGTCGTGCCGGACTTCCAGCTGTCGCTCGCGATCGGCAAGGAGGGCCAGAACGCCCGTCTCGCGGCGAAGCTGACCGGTTGGCGCATCGACATCCGGCCCGACACGGCACCGGTTCCCGGTGGCGATTCGTCGGCGTCACGGTAGAGCGGCTAGACTTGACGACGGTGATCCGCACGTGCGTCGGCTGTCGGCAGCGTGTGGACAAGACCACTCTGGTGAGAGTCGTCGCCGGACGGGACGAAGCGGGTTGGACCGCCGAGCCCGACCCCGACGGGACTCGACCGGGACGCGGAGCGCACCTGCACCCCGCGGAACGGTGCCTGAGGCTCGCCCTCGACCGGCGGGCGTTCGCCCGGGCCCTTCGCCTCGAAGGACCGATCGGAACGGACGCACTGGCCGCCTGGGTGCGATCCGAGGCCGACGAGTAGAGCCTGACCAACCGTGGGTCCGACCGGGCCCACCGACACGAAATCGGAGCACACGCTCATGAGCACTCGATGAGTACTTCCAAATGAGCCTGTACGTCAACCTGTGATCCGAGCCTCCTTCCGGGGCCGGATCCCCTGAAGGAGAAGAGTGGCTGTCAGAGTCCACGAGCTCGCCCGCGAGCTCGGTGTTGAGAGCAAGGTCGTCCTGTCCACCCTCAAGGACATGGGCGAATACGTGAAGTCCGCGTCCTCCACGGTGGAGGCGCCCGTCGTGCGCCGCCTCAAGGAGGAGCACGGCGATCGCCTGCGCGAGCAGGGTGCGAAGAAGGGCGGCAAGAAGGCGCCCGCCAAGAAGGCCGCGTCGGCCCCGCAGGCCGCGAGCACCCCCGCCGCGCCGGCCCCGACCCCCGGTCCCCGGCCCGGCCCCGCGCCGGTCCAGCAGCAGCCCGAGGCGCCCGCGCCGAAGCCCGCTGCGCCCAAGCCGCCGTCGGTCGACACGCCCGCCCCCGCCGCAGCCGAGGCTCCCGCCCCGGCAGCGCCGACGGCGCCGCGTCCCGGCCCGGCCCCCACCCGCACCCCGGGTCCCCGTCCGGGTCCGGCCCCGACCCCGCGTCCGGGCCAGGCCGGTGGCCTGCCCACCAGCGGCGGCGCCCGTCCCGGCCCGCGTCCCGGTGGCGCGCGTCCGGGCAACAACCCGTTCTCGTCGAAGCAGGGCATGCAGCAGGAGCGTGCGCCGCGTCCGCCGGCCGCCCGTGAGGGCGGCGCCCCGGCGCGTCCGGGCATGCCGCGCCCCAACCCGGCGATGATGCCCAAGCAGTCGTCGGTCGGTCCCGCCCGCCAGGGTGCCCGTCCCGGCCCCGGTGGTCGCCCCGGTGGCGGCGGCGGCCGTCCCGGTGGCGGCGGTCGTCCCGGCGGTGGCGGCGGCGCCCGTCCCGGCGGCTTCAGCGGACCCCCGGCCGGTGGTCGTCCCGGTGGACCGGGCCGCAACCAGCGCGGCGGCACCCAGGGTGCCTTCGGTCGCGCCGGCGGTCCCGTGCGTCGTGGTCGCAAGAGCAAGCGCGCGAAGCGTCAGGAATTCGACCAGATGCAGGCGCCGTCGATCGGCGGCGTGCGCGTCCGCAAGGGCAGCGGTGAGGTCGTGCGCCTGGCGCGCGGCGCCTCGCTGACCGACTTCGCCGAGAAGATCGGCGTCGACGCGGCGTCCCTGGTCCAGGTGCTGTTCCACCTGGGCGAGATGGTCACCGCGACCCAGTCGGTCAACGACGACACGCTGCAGCTGCTCGGCGAGGAGCTGAACTACGACGTCCAGGTCGTCTCGCCCGAGGACGAGGACCGCGAGCTGCTCGAGTCCTTCTCGCTGGAGTTCGGCGAGGACGAGGGCGACGAGGCGGACCTGCAGGCCCGCCCGCCGGTCGTCACGGTCATGGGTCACGTCGACCACGGCAAGACGAAGCTGCTCGACGCGCTGCGCAAGGCGAACGTCGCGGCCAAGGAGGCCGGCGGCATCACGCAGTCGATCGGCGCGTACCAGGTCACGACCGAGGTCGACGGCAACGAGCGCGCGATCACGTTCATCGACACCCCGGGTCACGAGGCCTTCACGGCCATGCGTGCCCGTGGCGCTCAGGCGACCGACATCGCGATCCTCGTGGTGGCGGCCGACGACGGCGTCATGCCGCAGACGGTCGAGGCGCTCAACCACGCCAAGGCCGCCGAGGTGCCGATCGTCGTCGCGGTCAACAAGATCGACAAGCCCGGTGCGGACCCGTCGAAGGTCCGTGGTCAGCTGACCGAGTACGGCCTCGTCCCCGAGGAGTACGGCGGAGACACGATGTTCATCGACGTCTCGGCCAAGAACGAGCTCGGCCTGGACGGCCTGCTCGAGGCGATCGTGCTGACGGCGGACGCGGAGCTCGACCTGCGCGCCAACCCGAAGCAGCACGCCGAGGGCCTGGCCATCGAGGCGCACCTGGACCGCGGTCGCGGCCCGGTCGCCACGGTCCTGGTCCAGCGCGGCACGCTGCGCGTGGGCGACTCGCTCGTGGCCGGTCCGGCCTTCGGCCGCGTCCGCGCCATGCTCGACGAGTTCGGCGCCAACATCGAGGAGGCGACCCCGTCGCGTCCGGCGCTCGTGCTCGGCCTGACGGCCGTGCCCGGTGCGGGTGACAACTTCATGGTCGTCGAGGACGACCGGATCGCCCGCCAGATCGCCGAGAAGCGCGAGGCGCGCGAGCGCAACGCGCTGCTGGCGAAGCGCTCGGGCCGCCGCACCCTCGAGGACTTCATGTCCTCGATGGAGAAGGGCGAGACCGACGAGCTGCTGCTCATCCTCAAGGGTGACGGCGCGGGCTCGGTCGAGGCGCTCGAGGACTCGCTGGCCGGCATCGAGATCGGCGACGAGGTCGCGCTGCGGGTCATCGACCGCGGCGTCGGCGCGATCACCGAGACCGACGTCAACCTGGCGGCGGCGTCCAACGCGGTCATCATCGGCTACAACGTCCGCCCGCAGGGCAAGGCGACGGAGCTGGCCGACCGCGAGGGTGTCGAGATCAAGTACTACTCGGTCATCTACCAGGCCATCGAGGAGATCGAGAGCGCGCTCAAGGGCATGCTCAAGCCGATCTACGAGGAGCAGCAGCTCGGCACCGCCGAGATCCGCGACATCTTCAAGTCCTCGAAGGTCAAGGGCGGCAACATCGCCGGCTGCATGGTCACCAGTGGCTCGATCCGGCGCAACGCCAAGGTGCGCATCGTCCGCGACGGCTCCGTCGTGGCCGACAACCTGGACGTGCTGTCGCTGCGTCGCGAGAAGGACGACGCGTCCGAGGTCCGCGAGGGCTTCGAGTGCGGTGTCGTGGTCTCGTACTCCGACATCAAGCTCGGCGACGTGATCGAGGCCTTCGAGCTGGTCGAGAAGAAGCGGGACTGAGCCATGCCCAGTCCCCGCCAGGCGAAGCTCTCCGATCGCATCAAGGAGATCGTGGCGGCGATGCTCGAGCGGCGGGTCAAGGACCCGCGGCTCGGGTTCGTCACGATCACGGACGTGCGGCTGACCGGCGACGGTCAGCACGCGTCGGTCTTCTACACCGTCATGGGTGACGAGAGGGCACGTGAGGACACGGCCGCGGCGCTGGTCAGCGCCACCGGCCTGATCCGCTCCGAGGTCGGCAGGCAGCTCGCGACCCGCCACACCCCGTCGCTGGAGTTCTTCCTGGACTCCGTGCCCGAGACGGCGCGTGAGATCGAGGACCTCCTCGCGAAGGCGCGCGAGCGCGACGCCGAGGTGGCCGAGCGCGCGCAGGGCGCCCAGTACGCCGGCGACGCCGACCCGTACAAGCGCCGCGACGAGGACGAGGACGAGTCCACTGAGCAGTGAGGCGGGTCCGGTCTCCGGGCTGGTCGTCATCGACAAGCCCGGGGACTGGACCTCCCACGACGTGGTCGCCCGCACGCGCCGGCTCGCCGGCACGCGCAAGGTCGGCCACGCCGGCACGCTCGACCCCATGGCGACCGGCGTGCTGGTGCTCGGCGTCAACCGCGCGACGCGGCTGCTCGGCCACGTCGCGGGCGCCGACAAGGAGTACCTCGCCACGATCGCCCTCGGTGCCGCCACGGTCACCGACGACGTGCAGGGCGACGTCACGGCGACGACGGACGCCTCGGCGCTCACCGCCGAGGCCGTCCGCGCCGCGATGGCGCCGCTGACGGGCGCGATCGAGCAGGTACCGTCGGCCGTGTCCGCGATCAAGGTCGACGGCAAGCGCTCCTACGCCCGCGTGCGGGCGGGGGAGCAGGTCGAGCTGAAGGCGCGCGCCGTCACGGTCGCGCAGTTCGAGCTGCTCGAGTTCCGCCCGGGCGCGCAGGCGCAGGCCGACGTGCGGGTCGTGTGCTCCAGCGGCACCTACGTGCGCGCGCTCGCGCGCGACCTCGGTGCCGCGCTCGGCGTGGGCGGTCACCTGACCGCGCTGCGCCGCACGCGCGTGGGCGGGTTCGACCTGTCCCAGGCGCGCACGCTCGACCAGCTGGCCGAGTCCTTCGAGGTCGTCGACCTCGACACCGCCGCCCGGGCCGCGTTCACGTCGGTCGACCTGACGCCCGAGCAGGCCGCGGACGTGCGGTTCGGCCGGGCGCTGCCGGGCCTCGCGGTGCCCGCCGGGGGCCCCGTGGCGCTGTTCGCGCCCGACGGCACGTTCCTGGCGCTGTACGAGGCCGCGGGTGCCGGGGCGCGCCCGGTCGCGGTCTTCGTCTGAGTGCGCCTAGGCTGACAGCCATGTCATTCGGCTCGTCCTCCTCGCACGGCTGGCTGCGTCGCGTCGTCCTGGGGACGCTGCTGCTGCCCTTGCTGGCCGGCCTGTCGCTCACCGCCGCGACCGCGATCCGCAAGCGCCTGCGCGGCAAGGGCACGGCGCCGCTGCCGCGCATCGAGGCCGACCACTTCACGATCGGCGGCCAGAACGAGGTCCAGGTCTACGTCTCGGGCGAGGCGCTCTACGACGACATGCTCGCGGCGATCGCCGGCGCCCGGCGCCGGATCCTGCTGGAGTCGTACATCATCAAGGGCGACGCGATGGGCCGTCGCTTCAAGCTCGCGCTCCAGGCGGCCGCGCGGCGCGGCGTCGAGGTCTGCGTGATCTACGACGGCTTCGCGAACCTCGTCGTCGACCCGCGGTTCTTCGACTTCGGGCCCGACGTGCGGGTCATGCGGTACCCGATCCTGCCGCGGCGGCTGGCGTTCTTCACGCCGCGCTCGTGGGGCCGCGACCACCGCAAGATCCTCGTGGTCGACGACACCGTCGGCTTCGTCGGCGGCTACAACATCGGCAGCCTCTACGCGACCGAGTGGCGCGACACGCACATCGCCGTCACCGGCCCGGCGGTGTGGGACCTGGAGAACGCGTTCGTCGACTTCTGGAACGACGTGCGCCCGCACGACACGCTCGAGCTGCTCTCCGAGGCCACGTGGGACCCGCACGTGCGCGCGCACCGCAACGTCCCGCGCCAGCTGATCTACCCGATCCGCGGCATGTACCTCGAGGCGATCGACCGCGCCACCGAGACGATCGAGATCACGCAGGCGTACTTCATCCCGGACGTCAACATCCTCGAGGCGCTCATCGACGCCAGCCACCGCGGGGTGCGCGTGCGCATCCTCGTGCCGAAGGTGTCGAACCACGCCGTGGCCGACTTCGTGGCTCGCAGCTACTTCGGCCGCCTGCTGGACGCGGGCGTCGAGATCCTGCGCTACCGCGACCACATGGTCCACGCCAAGACGATGACGATCGACGGCGAGTGGAGCACGATCGGCACGGCCAACATCGACCGCCTCAGCCTCACGGGCAACTACGAGATCAACCTCGAGATCCTCGACGAGACGTTCGCCGAGGGGATGAGCCGCATCTTCGCCCGCGACGCGGAGCGGGCCGAGCCGCTCGACGTCGCGGCGTGGCGCGCCCGGCCCACCGTCGCGCGGCTCTACGAGAGCCTGCTGCGCCCGTGGCGGCCGCTGGTGTGACCGCTCCGCAGAAAGTCCCCGAAGCGGCGTCATGGCCGGGTGAGACCTGCGTCTCATGGACATGAGTCGTCGGAACGTGCGCAGCGTGGATCCGCTGTCGCGACCCCGGTTGACCGTCGTCGCCGGCGGTGCGCCCGACGAGAGCGACCCGCAGCCCCTGCACGCGGATGCGACGGACGCCCTCGCCAAGACCCTCATCGACGCGTTCGGTGACCGGGTCCTGTTCCTGTTCCACCGGCGCATCCCCGGCCAGACGGGGGACCTGCCGGTCATCGCCGTCACGTCGACGGGCGTGCACCTGATCGAGCCACGGTCCTACCCGGGCAAGAAGGTCAGGGCCAGCCGCGACGGATCGACGTTCGTCATCGACGGCGTCCGCCACACGCGCATCGCCGAGCAGGCTCTCGAGCACGCCGAGGCACTGCAGGCCGCGGTGCAGATCGGCCCGCTGCCCGAGGCCACGGTGGACACGCACTACTGCTTCGTCGAGGGCGAGCTGCCGCTGCGCCCGCTCGAGGTCGGCGGGGTGCGCGTCCTCTCGGTGCGCGGCACGCTGCGCTGCCTGCGGGCCAAGGGCCCGCTCGACGAGCGCGAGATCGAGACGCTGCACCGCGACCTGTCGCGCCGCCTGGTCCGGACATGACGATGGGGCGGCCCCAGGGGGCCGCCCCACCGTCCTCTCGCGACGATCAGTGACTGATCGCCTTGCCCTCCGCGCCGGCTCCCGTGAGCGCGCGGACCTCCATCTCGGCCGCCTTGTACTCCAGGTGCTCCTTGCTGGTGAGCGTCCCGATGATGCCCAGCAGGAAGGAGGCCGGGATCGACACCAGGCCGGGGTTCGCCAGCGGGAACCACGACCAGTCCTGGTCGGGGAACATCGCGGTCTCCGAGCCCGACACGGCCGGGCTGAAGATGATCAGGCCCACCGTGATGATGAGGCCTCCGTAGATGCTCCACAGGCAGCCGCGGGTGTTGAACCGCTTCCAGAACAGCGAGTACAGGATCGTCGGCAGGTTGGCCGAGGCCGCGACCGCGAACGCCAGCGCCACGAGGAACGCGATGTTCTGGCCGTTGGCCGCGATGCCTCCGGCGATCGCCACGACGCCGATGACGATGGCCGCGATGCGGGCCACCTTCACCTCCTGGCCCTCCGGCGACTTCCCGCGGTGGATCACGTTCGTGTAGATGTCGTGCGCGAACGAGGCCGAGGCGGTGATCGTCAGGCCGGCGACGACCGCGAGGATCGTCGCGAACGCGACCGCCGAGACGATGCCCAGCAGCAGGGTGCCGCCGAGCTCGTACGCCAGCAGCGGTGCCGCCGAGTTCGCCGCGCCCGGTGCGGCGGCGATGCGCTCGGGCCCGACCAGGGCGGCCGCGCCGTAGCCGAGCGTCAGCGTGAACAGGTAGAACAGGCCGATCAGCCAGATCGCCCACACGACCGAGCGGCGTGCCTCCTTGGCGGTGGGGACCGTGTAGAACCGCATGAGGATGTGCGGCAGGCCCGCGGTGCCCAGGACGAGCGCCACCGACAGCGAGATGAAGTCGATCTTCGTCACGTTGTCCAGGCCGTACTTCTTGCCCGGCTCCAGCGAGGCGCCCGCGGCGGCGCCCTCGCCGAGCAGGTCGGAGAAGTTCATGCCGTACTGCGCCAGGACCCACACGGTCATCAGCAGCGCCGCGCCGATCAGCAGGATCGCCTTGATGATCTGGACGTACGTCGTGCCCTTCATGCCGCCCACGAGGACGTACACGATCATGAGCGCGCCGACGGCCGCGATGACGATCGCCTGGCCGAAGGAGTCGTTGATGTTCAGCAGCAGCGCGACGAGTCCGCCGGCGCCGGCCATCTGCGCCAGCAGGTAGAAGAACGACACGACGAGCGTCGAGACCGCGGCGGCGGTGCGCACGGGGCGCTCCTGCATGCGGAAGCTCAGGACGTCGGCCATCGTGAACCGGCCGGTGTTGCGCAGCAGCTCGGCCACGAGCAGCAGCGCGATGACCCACGCCACGAGGAAGCCGATGCTGTAGAGGAATCCGTCGTAGCCGGTCAGCGCGATGGCGCCCGCGATGCCCAGGAACGAGGCGGCGGACAGGTAGTCGCCCGAGATGGCGACGCCGTTCTGGCGGCCGGTGAACGACGAGCCGGCCGTGTACATCTGGCTCGTGCCGGTGTTGGTGCGGCTCGCCCGGATGACGAACACGAGCGTCAGCACGACGAACGCCGCGAAGATCGCGATGTTCAGGGTCGTGTTGCCGATCTCCTCGGTCTCGGTGGCCCGGCCCAGGACGGCGGGCAGCGTGGTCGTGATCATGCGAGGCCCTCCGCTTCCATCTCCTCGCGGATCCTCGTCGAGCGCGGGTCGAGCTCGCGGTCGGCGTAGCGCACGTACAACATCGTCACGGCGAACGTCGCGACGAACTGCAGCAGGCCGAAGATCAGGCCGACGTTGACGTTGCCGAAGACCTTCTCGCTCATGAAGTCGACGGCGTACGTCGACATGAGGACGTAGACGAAGTAGAACGCCAGGCCGATGACCGTCGCCGGGATGACCCAGTTGCGGTGCCGGCGGCGCAGGTCCTGGAACTCGGGGGAGTTCAGCACGCGCAGGTACGCGGCCTCCCGCTCGGTCGGTGGGGGAAGGACGGCATCGGATTCGGTCGGGCTGCTCATGGCAACACCTCCACGGTCGCGGGACGGAGAGAGTGATCTCCGTCACGTGACGGCGATCACGTGAGACGTTAGGTCCCGGTGCGCCGGCCGCCCAGTCGGGCACGGCGGTCGTGCGACGAGCGTCACGATCCTGCGACGAACGGTCGGCGAGCGGTCGGGCAACGGCGCCGCCGGGACGCTCAGCGGCTTGTGGGACCGGCGCCGAGGTCGGCCTCGAGCGCGCTCACCGACTCCGGTCCGAGCCGCGCGACGTGGTGCCCGGCGTGCAGCAGGTAGCGGGCGGGGGCCCGCAGCCCGGCCGGCAGGGGCGGCAGGTCCCGCTCGGCCTCGCCGAGGGCGCCGGCGGCGTCGGCGCCCATGTGCTCACGGTCCAGGGAGGCGTCACGGGCGTCGACGAGCCCGATGCCGGCACCGGCCTGGGCCGCGCTGCGCAGCAGGTCGATCACGTGGGGCAGGTCCTCGGGCGAGGCGTCCACGGGCAGCAGCGGCACGAGCCGCGCGGTCAGCAGGTCGGCGACCTCGTGGGCCTCGGGCGTGAACGCCGCGTCCAGTCCCATGCGGTGCGTGGTGGCCGCGCCGAAGCCGGTGCGGGCGCCCCGCTCGGCGGGCGGCCAGGTCGAGCCGTCGAGCCGTGGCGCGCGCAGCGGGACGGTCCTCGGGGCGGGACGACGGCGGAACCAGCTCACGTCCGCATCGTACGGCGGCGGACCCGGGTGGGGCGCATGGAAAGATTTGTGACACGAGTCGCGTCATGGGACGAGGGAAGCCGCGTCTCACAGGCGCAGGACAGGCACCGGCCCGGCCGGTCGAAGGGAGCACGGTGAAGGTCGAACGGATCTGGTGGCGCGAGATCGGCGCCGAGGACTTCTACAGCATGGAGAAGTCCTCCCGCGGCCTGCGCGGACGATCGTCGCTCGAGATCCGCCAGATCGCGGACCTCATGACGTTCATGGGCCGCGACCGCTTCTCGGCCGAGCTGTGGGAGGACCTGCGCATCGACGCGCGCGTCGTGGGCGACCCGACCACCTCCGCGCCGATCGTGTTCAAGGCCCACCGCCGCCACGGCATCTACGAGATCGCCGCCCAGAACCGTCAGGACGACCGCCACGAGCGCCACCCCGCCTGGCTGCCGCAGAACGGCTGGCCGGACCTGCGCATCCCGCAGTCCGTCGAGGACGCCAAGTCCGTCCTGGCCGAGATCGGCGGGCTGCACGTCTACGTCGCCCGCACGCTGGACGGGCACCACTACGCCGGCTTCACGACGGGCGCCTCGCTGCCCGTCGGCTGGCCCTCGTCGCTGCAGCCGCTGTTCACCGGCTCCGAGTCCGGCGTCATCGCCGTCGGCAGCGGCTCGCTCACCGAGCTCACGCCGCTCGCGCGCAAGATCCTCGAGGCGTTCCGCGACCGCAAGAGCGTCCTCGTCTACGGGCCGCCCGCGACGGGCAAGACGCACGCCGTCGCACAGGTCCGCCAGGTGCTGGACGCCGCCTGGAGCGGGGGCGAGTCGATCGACCTCGACCCGCGCCGTCCGCAGCAGCCGTTCACGTCGGGCTTCGAGTCGTCGCCCATCACGACGCCCGTCATCACGGACTGGGTGACGTTCCACCAGGACTACGGCTACGAGGACTTCATCGTCGGCCTGCGCCCCACGGGCGAGGGCATCCGGCTCGCGCCGTTCGCCGGCCGCCTGCTCGACCTCGCGATCCGGCTCGAGCGCCAGGGCCGCGGCTCGGCGCTGCTCGTGATCGACGAGATCAACCGCGGCAACGTGCCCAAGATCCTGGGCGACTTCATGACCTACATGGACACGTCGTACCGGCGCGGCGCCGACGGCGACGACCGCCAGGCCATCCCGGTCAACCTGCCGAAGGTCCAGCGCAGCCCCACGGGCGACCCCGTCACGGAGCCCATCTGGATGCTCTCGGGCGACTCGTACATGCTGCCGCAGCCGTGGTACTTCCCCCACGAGCTGCACATCCTCGCCACGATGAACTCCGTCGACCGCGCGGTCGCGCCGCTGGACTCGGCCATCGGCCGCCGCTTCGAGCGCATCGACGCGTACGCGGACATCGACCTGCTGGCGCAGCACCTCGGGGTGAGCCTCGACGTCGCCCTGGCGCCGGACATCGAGCCCGAGCAGTGGACGCCGCAGGCGGCCGCCGTCGCGCTCCTGGCCTACCTCAACGACGAGATCACCGAGCGGCTCGGGCAGGACTACGAGCTGGGCCACCTGTACTTCTGGAAGATCACCTCATGGGAGGACGTGCAGCGCGTGTGGGACCACGACGTCATGCCGCAGATCCGGGACCGCTTCGGCGCGCGTCCTGACCAGCTCGCCGACCTGCTGCGCGTGAACTCGCGCAACGCGCCGGTGAACTACCCGTTCCGCACGCGCACCGTCACCGGCCGCGCCCTCGCGATCGAGCCCCTCATGGGCAAGACGCACGAGGACACCGCGGTCACGCTCGACTTCCTGGTGCGCGGATGAGCGCCGAGCTGACCCTCCTGGAGGGCGGCCCCGCCCAGCCGTTCACGGGCACCGCGTCCGACCTCGCCGAGCTGCGCCTGCGCTCGTCCGAGCTGGCCAGCCGCCTCGGCCTGGCCGAGGAGCCGTTCACGATCGACGAGGCCGCCGGCACGGTGCAGGTGCACGGCGTCGCGGGCTACGTCTCGCTCGGTGACTCGACGCTCGAGATCATGCCGCACTTCCTGCGCCACGACCCGGGCTGGCGCGTGTCGCTGCTGACCATGCTGACCACGGTGCACCGCCTCGAGTGGGTGCCCACGGTGGACCGCGCCTCGCGCCACGCGGGCCTGTCCGACCTGCTCGGGATGATCCTGACGAACGCCATGTCGCGGGCGTCCTCCGAGGGCATGCCGCGCAACTACGTCGAGCGCACGGCCGTCACCTCCTCGATCCGCGGCCAGCTCGACCCGAGCAAGGCGTGGCGCCGCGTCGTCGACCCGTACACGGTCGACTGCCGGTTCTCGGAGTTCATCGCCGACGGCCCGGTCGCGTCCGCGCTCAAGTGGGCCTGCGACGAGGTCTCCGGTGCCGTGCAGCAGTCGTGGCTCGAGTCCGAGCTGCGCCACTTCGCCGACCTCTTCCCCGAGGCCTCGCGCGAGCTGCCGCCGCCGGCCATCCTCGACGGCGTCCAGCTGACGCCCCAGTTCGGCTTCCTGCGCGACGCGCTCGACGTCGCGCGACTGCTGGCCATGGGTCCGCAGAACGGCACGGCCGGCCGTGCCGACGGCCCGACCCGGGCGTTCCTGTGGAGCACCGAGCGGCTGTTCGGCGACTTCGTCCAGGAGATCGCCGAGCGCGCCGCCCGCGAGGCCGGCTTCAGCGCCTACCGCGCCGACCGGGCGCGACGCACGGACTCGTCCGTCCCCACGGACTCGGTCCAGACGATGCTCGAGTCGGACGCCGAGATGGTCGCCACGGCCGTCTGCGCGCGGGACTACACCGAGGACCTCGTCGACGAGCTCATGACGCCGCTCGTGGCGGCCGGGCGCGCGCTGAGCGCCTCGGACGTCGCGATCGTGTTCCCCGCGAGCATGGGCCTGCGCCCGGGCACGCAGCTGCGCGTCCGCGAGCCCGGCGGCCCCTCGACGCTGCACCTGCTGACGATCGACCCGTCCGGCTTGGGCGAGGTCGGCGGCATCGACCGCGTGCTCAAGGAGTTCGAGCTCGACCTGTCGATGGTGCTCACGGCGCAGCGCCGCTCGGTCGGCGGACGCCGCCGCATCGGCGGCATCGCCTGACGGACACCCGCCGTGCCTAGAGGCGCAGGCCGACCAGGACCTCGAGCTCGGCGTCCGTGAGCTCGGTGAGCGCGGCCTCGCCCGCGTTGACGACGGCGTCGGCGAGCGCGCGCTTGCTGCTGATGAGCTCGGCGATCGACTCCTCGATCGTGCCCTCGGCGACGAGCCGGTGGACCTGCACGCTGCGCGTCTGGCCGATGCGGTGGGCGCGGTCGGTCGCCTGGTCCTCGACCGCGGGGTTCCACCAGCGGTCGTAGTGCACGACGTGGTCGGCGCGCACGAGGTTGAGGCCGGTGCCGGCCGCCTTGAGCGACAGCACGAAGACGTCGGTCTCGCCCTCCTGGAAGGCGCGCACCATCTGCTCGCGCCGGGCGACGGGCGTGCCGCCGTGCAGGAAGTCGTGACGGACCTTGCGCTCGGCCAGGCGGCGGGCGAGCAGGCGGCCCATCTGGGCGTACTGCGTGAACACGAGCGCGGCGCCGCCCTCGTCGACGATCTCCTCGACGAGCGCGTCGAAGGCCTCGAGCTTGCCCGACCGGCCGGACAGGCGGGCCTCGGGCTCGTGCAGGAACTGCGCGGGGTGGTTGCAGATCTGCTTGAGCTGGGTCAGCAGCTTCACGACGAGGCCGCGGCGCTTCATGCCGGTGGAGTCGGCGATCTCGGACATCGTGCGGCGCACGACCGCCTCGTAGAGGCCCACCTGCTCGCGGGTCAGCGGGACGCGGTGGTCGGTCTCGATCTTCGGCGGCAGCTCGGGCGCGATGCCGGGATCGGACTTGCGGCGGCGCAGCACGAACGGGCGGATGAGCTGCGAGAGCTGCGCGGCGCGCTCGGTGTCGTGGTCGCGCTCGATCTGGCGGGACCACTCGCGGCGGAACTGCTCGCGGGTGCCGAGCAGGCCCGGCGTGGTCCAGTCGAGCAGCGCCCACAGCTCGCCCAGGTGGTTCTCGACCGGCGTGCCGGTCAACGCCATGCGCGCGTCGGAGCCGATGCGGCGCAGCGCCTGGGCTGCGCCGCTGCCGGGGTTCTTGACGTGCTGGGCCTCGTCGGCCACGACGAGGCTCCACCGGTGCCGGCGCAGGTCCTCGACGCTGGAGCGCATCGTGGCGTACGTCGTGACGACGAAGCCGGTCTTGGCGTCCGCGAGCGAGCGGCGCGGTCCGTGGTACCGGACCACCGGGACGCCCGGCGCGAACCGCGCGATCTCGCGCTCCCACGTGGCCAGCACCGACGCGGGGCACACGACGAGGGTCGGCTCGGCGGCGTCGAGGTGCAGGTGCAGCGAGATGAGCATGAGCGTCTTGCCCAGGCCCATGTCGTCCGCGAGGATGCCGCCGAGTCCGAGGTCGACCAGCTGGCTCATCCAGCGCAGGCCGCGCAGCTGGTACTCGCGCAGCGTCCCGTCGAGCGCCTCGGGCTGGTCGGCGGGCGCGATGTCGGCGTCCTGCTCGGCGAGCCGGCGGCGGACGTCCTCGAGCCAGCCGACGGTGTCGATCTCGGTCTCGAGGCCGTCGACCTCGAGGCTGCCGGTGACCGCCGCGCGCAGCGCCTCGGCGGAGTCCAGCGTGCGGCCGTGCCCGGCCAGCACGCGGGCCACCTGCTGCTGGTCGACCATGACCCAGCGGTCGCGCAGGTGCAGCATGCCGGACTGGGAGGCCGCCAGCTGCTCGACCTCGGCGCGGCTCAGGTGCTCGCCGCCGATCGAGACGCTCCAGTCGAAGCGGAACAGCTGGTCGGACGTGAAGGCACGCGGGCGGTCGTGCTCGCGCTGCAGCCCGCGGTCCGCGTCGGGGTCCTCGATGCGACTGACGACGCCGGTGGCGCGGACGTCGCGGCGCAGCCCTTCCGGCCACTCGATGTCGACCCGGTTGGCCATGGCGGACACGAGGGGACGCCCCTGGCCGAGCTCGCCGAGCTCGTCGGGGCTGACGCGGGCGTGGCCGTCGCGCGCGAGCCGGTCGGCCGGCGGCCAGCTGGCGGCGAGCCGCTCGAGCATCGCGAGCATCGCCGGCTTCGCGGCGGGGCCGAGGTGGTGGTCGTCGCGCGAGAGGACGGTCGCGGCGGCGACGGCGGCGCGGTTGAACGACTGCGGCCGCACGAAGAGCTCGAGGTCGGCGGCCGCATCGGCGTCCTGGCTCAGCCGCACGTCGAGGCGGTAGGAGAAGCTCGTGGGCCGCTCGATCGTGGGGCGAGGCTGCTCGGGCTCGCGGCGCCGCTGCGGCGTCGTGGCGACGGCCGGCGCGTCGGCGACGAGCGCGGCGAGGAAGGCGCGGACCGTGGCCTGGCCCTCGGCGGGGGTGGGGCCGATCGCGCGGCCGGCGTCGAGCATCTGCTGCAGCTCCGAGGAGCCCGGTGTGGCGAGGGTTCCCGTGGCCATGAGGCGCAGCGCGACGATCGCCGGCGTGGCCCACGCGCGGGCGCTGGGATGGGCGTTCAGGGCACGGATGCCGCCGCTCAGCGGGCCCACGGCCTCGTTCGCCGTGGCCTCGATCTCGCCTGCCGGCGCGTCGAAGACGAAGCGCGACCGACCCGGCTCGTCGGGGTCGACCACGAAGCGGACCGGGTGGCGCAGGGCGATCTGCAGCTCGGTCGCGGTGGCCATCCCTCCATTGTCGCGCACGGCCTCAAGCGGCTGACGTGGGATGGTATAGTTGAATCATCAACTATCAGGAGTCGTCATGAATCTGCGCCCCGAGACCGTGCCCACGCACTCGCTGTCCGACCTCACGAACCGCCTCGTGCCGAGTCCGCGCATGCCGGTCCTCTTCGTCGGCCACGGCAACCCGATGAACGCGATCAGCGACAACTCCTTCACCCGCGAGTGGGAGCGCGTCGGCGCCGGGCTGCCGGCCGCGCAGGCGATCGTCGTGATCAGCGCGCACTGGCTCACGCCCGGCGGCACCCACATCACGGATGCGCCGCGCAACCCGATCATCTACGACTTCGGCGGCTTCCCCGACGAGCTCTACCGCGTCCAGTACGAGACCCACGGCGACGAGCAGGTCGCGCGCATCCTGGCCGAGCACCTCGTCGAGTACGAGGCCCGGCTCGACAGCCAGTGGGGCCTCGACCACGGCACGTGGAGCGTCCTGAAGTTCCTCGCGCCCGCGCCGCAGGTCCCCGTCCTGCAGATCAGCATCGACTACGCGATGCCGCTGCCGCAGCTCTACGAGCTGTTCGCCCGGCTGCGCGACCTGCGCCGTCGCGGCGTCGTGTTCATCGGCAGCGGCAACATCGTCCACGCCCTCAACCGCGTCCGCTGGGGCGGGGGAGCGGCGTGGGACTGGGCCGTCGAGTTCGACCAGCAGACCGCGGACGCGATCGCCCAGGGCGACGTGAAGCGCCTGCTCGACCCGTACCGCTCCTGGTCGGCCGCGCGCCTGGCCGTGCCGACGGACGACCACTACCGCCCGATGGTGGCCGCGCTCAGCCTGCTCGAGCCCGACGAGGAGGTCGGCTTCTTCAACACCGAGATCGACCTCGGCTCGGTCGGCATGCGGTCGTTCGTCACCGCCGCCTGACCCCTGCTCGAGGTCAGCTCGGACGCAGGCCCTCCAGCACGGCGCCGGTGAAGCCGTCGAACGTCAGGTCCTCGGGACCCGCGGGCTTGGGACCCAGGCGCACGGCGACGACGTCCTCCGACGGCACGACGGCGAGCAGCTGGTTGCCCCAGCCGAGCGCCCAGAACGCGTCGGCGGGCGCCCCCGGGGCGAGCCGCCCGCGGTAGGGCTCGCGGTCCTGCTCGAAGCCGGCCGCGCGGCGCACCTCGACCACGCGGCCCTGCGCGTTGGTCCACCACAGCAGGCCGTAGGCCGCGTTCAGGTCCGAGGACGGCGTGGTCAGCTCGGCGACCGCCTCAGCCGGGACGAGCTGCCGGCCGCCGAACCGTCCGCCGTCGCGCATGAGCACGCCGAGGCGCGCGAGGTCCGCGCACGAGGAGACGATCCCGGCGTACGTCTTCACGTGGCCGGCGCCGTCGCGCTCCCACGAGGTGTCGGTCAGGCCCAGGGGCTCGAACAGGCGCGCGCGGGCGAACGCCTCGGGGTCGCCGACGGCCGACTCCAGCACGGCGGACAGCAGCTGGCTCGCGAGGTTGTCGTACCGCCAGGCCGTGCCCGGGGGATCGGCCTGTCCGACGGCGAGCGCGGCCGCCGTCTGGTCGCCCGAGCGGATCATCGCGGTGTCGAGGGCTTCGGTCCACGTCCGGCCCGACGTCATGGACATCAGGTGCCGAACGGTGACGTCCGCGGACTCGCGCGGCCAGTCGCGCACGTGCCGCGCGACCGGGTCGTCGAGGCCGAGGGCGCCCTCCTGCGCGACGATGGCCAGCAGGACCGCCGTGACCGACTTGGTGATCGAGTAGACCCGGCGCGTCGCGTGGCGCGATCCCGCCGGGTGCTCGTGCACGACCTCGTCCCCGCGCATCACGAGGGTGCACGTCGAGCCGGTCCGGTCGGCCAGCCCGCGCAGCCGCGTGAAGTCGGGCGGGGGAGTGGGGGTCGGGCTCGGCGGCACCGAGACGGTCGGCAGCGAGGCGTCGGACAAGGCGGTCCTCCCGGGGGACTCGACACGTGCAGGCGGTGAGCAGGCAGGCGAGGGCCACGACGACGGCGGCGAGCCGGGCCGGCACGGCGGTCACATGCGGCCGGTGTCGAGGTACCGCTGGTGCCACGAGAGCGCCTCGTCCAGCAGGTGCGGGGTGTGGCGCGCGGTGGGCCGCGCGGCCAGGGCCCGCTCGAGGTAGTCGCGCAGCTGCGGCCGGAAGTCCGGGTGCGCGCAGTTGTCGATGATCCGCTCGGCCCGTGCCCGCGGCGACAGGCCGCGCAGGTCCGCCAGCCCCTGCTCGGTGACGATGACGTGCACGTCGTGCTCGGTGTGGTCGACGTGGCTGACCATCGGCACGATCGCCGAGATCGCTCCGTTCTTCGCCGTGGACGGCGTCAGGAAGAAGTTCAGGTAGGCGTTGCGGGCGAAGTCGCCGCTGCCGCCGATGCCGTTCATGACGGCGCTGCCCATGACGTGCGTCGAGTTGACGTTGCCGTAGATGTCGGCCTCGATCATGCCGTTCATCGCGATGATGCCGAGCCGGCGGACGATCTCGGGGTGGTTCGAGATCTCCTCGCTGCGCAGCAGGATGCGGCCCTTGTACCCGTTGATGTTCTCGCGGAAGCGCGTCATGCCCTCGCGCGAGAGGCCGAACGAGGCGGTGGACGCGGCGCGCATCGTGCCGCTGTCGAGCAGGTTCAGCATGCCGTCCTGCAGCACCTCGGTGTACGCCACCAGCGAGGTGAACTCCGACTCGTCGAGGCCCTGCAGCACGGCGTTGGCGACGTTGCCGACGCCGGACTGGAGCGGGAGCAGCTCGGGAGGCATGCGGCCGGCGCCGACCTCACCGCGCAGGAAGTCCAGGGCATGGCGGGCGATCGCCCGCGACACCTCGTCGGGCGCGGAGAACGCCGCGCCGACGTCGGGCTCGTCGGTCTCGATGACCGCCACGACCTTCGCCGGGTCGACGTACAGGTAGGGCTCGCCGATCCGCTGCATCGGCTCGGTGAGCACGAGCGGGCGGCGGTGGGGTGGCAGCGCCGTGCCGCGGTAGATGTCGTGGAAGCCCTCGAACTCGCGGGGCTGCCAGCGGTTGACCTCGAGGATCACCTTGTCGGCCTGGTCGAGCCAGGTCTTGTTGTTGCCGACCGAGCTGCCGGGCACGAGGAGCCCTTCGGGCAGCACCGCCGTCACCTCGATGACGGCCACGTCGAGCGGGCCGTAGAAGCCGAACCACATCTGCTGCGCGGAATGACTCAGGTGGGCGTCGACGTAGTCGACCTCGCCGGCGTTGATCTGCTGGCGCAGCGAGGGATCGGAGTTGTACGGCAGCCGCGTGGAGATCGCGTGCGCCTCGGCCAGCACCCCGTCGGCCTGCGGGGCCGTCGACGCGCCCGTCCACAGTCCGATGCGGAAGTCCTCGCCCGCCGCGTGGGCCGCCTGGGCCCGCGCGGCGAGCGCGGAGGGCACGGCCTTGGGGTAGCCGGCGCCGGTGAATCCGCTCATGCCGACGTTGTCGCCGGGACGGATGAACGCCACGGCCTCCTCGGCACTCATGACGCGTGAGGACAGGACGGGGCACGTCACACGGCTCATGAGCCGATCATTTCAGGCGGTGGTGTCGCCCGTCACGCCGGTGCCCTCGGCCTCCTGCGCCGCGATCTCGCGACGGACCTGGTCCATGTCGAGGGCGCGCACCTGGCCGATGATGTCGTCGAGGGCGCTCGCCGGCAGCGCGCCCGGCTGGGCGTACAGCAGGATGCCGTCGCGGAACGCCATGAGCGTCGGGATGGACGAGATCTGCACGGCGGCGGAGAGCTCCTGCTCGGCCTCGGTGTCGATCTTGGCGAACGTGATGTCGGGGTGCTTCTCGCTGGCGGCCTCGTAGACGGGCGCGAACTGCATGCAGGGTCCGCACCATCCGGCCCACCAGTCCACGAGCGTGATGCCGTCGCCGGTCACCGTCTCCTGGAACGTCTCTGCGGTGAGGTTGATCGTGGTCATGATGGCCTTTCCTCGGGGATGTTCCGGAACAACGTTCTCCTCCACTGTGGCATTCCTGCGGTTGCGGCACGATGGCTGCATGGACCGCAGGCACCTGATCCTCGGTGGGACGGCCCTCGGCGCGGCATGGCTGGCCGGGTGCCGCTCGGACGAGAGCGAGCCGTCGCCCAGTCCGTCGACGAGCCCCTCCGCGACGCCGAGCCCGTCGCCGACGTCGGCCGCCCCGCGGCCGATCGAGCCTCGCGTCGAGGGCACGATCGCGACGGGCCTCAACGTGCCGTGGGCGATCGTGTTCCTGTCCGACGGGACGGCGCTCGTGACGCAGCGGGACGAGGGCTCGATCGTGCGGGTGACGGCGGACGGCGACGTCACGAAGGTCGGTGACGTGCCCGGCGTCGCGCCCGGGGGAGAGGGCGGCCTGCAGGGACTGGCGGTCGCCCCCGGCGACGAGTCGGCCCTGTACGCGTACCTCACGAGCGAGGAGGACAACCGGGTCGTGCGCCTGGAGTTCGACGGCGAGCGACTGGGCCGCGCCGAGCCGATCCTCACGGGGCTGCGCAAGGCGTTCAACCACCAGGGCGGCGCGCTCACGTTCGACCGCGCGGGCCACCTGTTCGTGGCCGTCGGCGACGCGGCCGATCCGGGCACGGCGCAGGACCGCGACCCGCTGAACGGCAAGATCCTGCGCATCGACACGCAGGGCCGTCCGGTCGACGGCAATCCGTTCGGGAACGAGGTCTGGTCCTACGGGCACCGCAACGTCGAGGGGCTGGCCTGGGACGGGTCCGGACGACTCTGGGCCAGCGAGTTCGGCGACAAGTCCGCGGACGAGGTCAACCGCATCGTCAAGGGCGGCAACTACGGCTGGCCCGACGTCGAGGGCCGGGGCGGTGGCGAGGGCGTCCGGCAGCCGCTCGCGACGTGGGACGTGGCCGAGGCGTCACCGGCCGGGATCGCGATCAGCGGCGATCGAGCGTTCGTCGCCGCGTTGCGCGGGCAGCGGCTGTGGCAGGTGCCGCTGGACGGCGGCGAGCCCCGCGCCTTCCTCACGCAGGAGCACGGCCGGCTGCGCTCCGTGGCCGTCGCACCGGACGGATCGCTGTGGCTCGGGACGTCCAACACGGACGGCCGCGCGACCCCGCGGCGCGGTGACGATCGACTGCTGCGTGTAGCAATCTCCGCGTGAGAAACCTCTGGATTTCCGGGCAGGTCGGAGGTTATGGTCGAGGACAGGGAACGGCCCGGACATCGGCGTCAGAGGAATGCAGCGCCTCGGGGTCTCGCACCCGCGTCCGTCCGGTTCCTCCCCGGCCGCTCGTGTCCGCTTCGGAACACGGGACCGGCCGCGGCATCGCCGCAACTGTGAGTCCGGCTCCCTCCCGGCACTGACAGCAAGAACCCCACCACCGCGAGGTGGTGGGGTTCTTGACGTGGTGCGAACGACCTCGCTCAGAGCGGGCGGATGTTCGCCGCCTGCAGGCCCTTCTGGCCCTGCTCGACGTCGAACTCGACCTTCTGGTTCTCGTTCAGCGAGCGGTAGCCGCTGGACTGGATCGCGGTGTAGTGCGCGAACACGTCCTCGCCGCCGTCGTCGGGGGCGATGAAGCCGAAGCCCTTGTCGGCGTTGAACCACTTGACGGTTCCGGTGGCCATGGTCTTTCTCCTCTGATTCTCCTGGCGAGAGTCGGTCGCGATCTTCACGGCCGACGGTCGCGACGCACATCCAACACGCGAGAGGAACCACGCCCCGAGGGGTACTGCATCCTTTTGCTGTCCAACGTCGTGCAACTGGGCACCACCCTACGGCACCACGAGCCCCCGGGGTCCACCCCTTGAGAAGGCGTGGCCGTAAATATCTGATGAACCGTGGCGCGAATATCCGGTGAACCGTCGCGCGTCGGCGACATCGGAATGACTACGCCGGTATAGTCAGGAAGAACCACGCGCAAGCGCTGTGGTCAGCCGGCCGACTCGTGCCGGCCATGCGGGGGGCGTGCATCCGGGGGGACGGCGCGTCCCCCGCGCCTTTGCGGGTCAGCGGCCCCGCACGGCCTCCACCTCGTCGATCGCACCGGGGGCGCCGCCGAACTCGTCGGCGACCTGGCCGGCCACGTCCTCGACGTCCTGCGCCGCGTGGCCGTCCTCGTCCATCCCGGCGTCCGCCGCGGCGAGGGCGCGATGGTTCGTCGCCAGCACGCCGACGGCGCCCAGTGCGGTCACGACCGCGAGCGCGAACGGCACGTGCAGGTTGGAGACCTCGACCAGCTTGCCCGCCGCGAACGGGGCCAGGCCACCGCCGATGAAGCGGACGAACCCGTACGCGGCCGACGCCACGGGGCGCTCGACGGGCGAGATCATCATGACGGCCTGCGTCGTGAGGGTGTTGTTGATGCCGATGAAGACGCCCGAGACGATCACCGCGACGACGAGCACCGTGCGGTGCTCGGGGAAGGCGGCGATGAACGCGAGGACGATCGCGAAGCCGGTCAGCGCGCCGTACAGCGAGCGCGCCGTGCCGAACCGGGCCTGCAGCCGCGGAGCGCCCAGCACCGAGAAGATCGCCACGAAGATGCCCCAGCCGAAGAACACCCAGCCCAGCTGGAGCGGCTCGAGCTCCATCGGGAACGGCGCGTAGCCCAGCATCGTGAAGAACGACCAGTTGTAGAGCAGGGCCGCCAGGCTCATGAGGAACAGCCCGCGGTGGCGCAGGGCCGCGAGCGGGGCGCGCAGGGACGTGCGCCGCTCGGGCAGGGGAGTGGCCGGCAGCAGCAGCGCGGTGGCGACGAGCGCGACGAACATGAGCACGGCCACGCCGTAGAACGGACCACGCCAGCTGATGTCGCCCAGCACGCCGCCGACGACCGGACCGGCGGCGATGCCGAGGCCGAGGGCCGCCTCGTAGAGGATGATCGCGCCGGCGAACCCGCCGCGCGCGCTCGAGACGATCGCGGCGAGGCTCGTGGCGATGAACAGCGCGTTGCCCAGGCCCCAGCCCGCGCGGAACGCGACGATGCCGCTGATGCTCGTGGCCGACCCCGCGAGCGCCGCGAACACGACGATGACGGCGAGACCGACGATCAGGGTGCGCTTGGCGCCGATGCGGCTGGAGACCCAGTTCGAGACCAGCATCATGACGGCCGTGACGACGAGGTAGCTGGTGAACAGCAGCGTCGCCTGGCTCGGCGTGGCGTCGAGCTCCTCGGCGAGCGCGGGCAGGATCGGGTCGACCAGGCCGATTCCCATGAAGGAGATGACGCAGGCGAAGGCGACCGCGTAGACGGCCTTGGGCTGGCGGAACAGGTGGGTGGGCTCAGCGTGACTCATGCAGCTCCGTGACGTGGGCGAGGGCGGGCAGGGCGGCGACGAGCGCGTCGTGGTCCTCGGGGGACAGGCGCGCCAGGGTGGCGCGCAGCGCGTCGTCCTGCAGTCGGCGGCGCTCGTCGATGACGCGCACGCCCGCCTCGGTGACCGAGATCAGCGTGGCGCGCGCGTCGGCGGGGTCGGCCGCGCGGGTGACCAGGCCCTGCGCCTCGAGGCGCTGGACGAGGTTGGTCATCGCGGGCTGCGACACGGCCTCGCGCTCGGCCAGGACCGTGATCCGCTGGGCGCCCTCGAGGCGCAGCACGCTCAGGGTGCTGGCCGCGGCACGGCTGACCGTGCCCTGGGGCAGGTGCCGGGCGATCGCGGCGGCGAGCTCGCGCAGCGTGGGCGCGAGGAGGTCGTCCGAATGCATAACCTCATTATATCACGAGGTTATGCATCTGGCTCAGAGGTCGTAGTCGATCGTGAGCGGGGCGTGGTCGGACCAGCGCTCGCCCCAGCTGGCGGCGCGGTCGACGGTCGCCTCGACCGCCGCCTTGGCCAGCTCGGGCGTCGCGATCTGGTAGTCGATGCGCCAGCCCGTGTCGTTGTCGAACGCCTGCCCGCGCATCGACCACCACGTGTACGGGCCGTCGACCGGCCCGGCCAGCTGGCGGTGCACGTCGTACCAGCCCAGGTCGCCGAAGAAGCGGTCGAAGTACGCGCGCTCCTCGGGCAGGAAGCCGGACTTCTTGACGTTGCCCTTCCAGTTGCGGATGTCGAGCTCGGTGTGGCCGACGTTGAGGTCGCCCGTGACGAGCGCGTGGCCGTCCATGCCGCCGAGCTCGGCCATGCGCTCGGTCATCGCGTCGAGGAAGCGGTACTTGTCGTCCTGCTTCGGGGTGCCGGCCTCGCCGGAGTGGACGTAGACGCTGACGACCGTGAGCACCGAGCCGTCGGCGAGCGTGAGGTCGGACTCGATCCAGCGGCCGGCGTCGTCGAAGTACTCGTCGCCGTTGCCGACGCGGTGGCTGGTGGGCTCGAGGCGGCTGATGACCGCGACGCCGGCGCGGCCCTTGGCCGCGGCCTCGGTGTGCACGACGTGGTAGCCGCTGCCCTCGAGGAGCTCGTGCACGACCTCGTCGGGCGCCCGGACCTCCTGCAGCGTGACGACGTCGGCGTCACGCGCCGACAGCCAGTCCTGCATGCCCTTGCGCCACGCGGCGCGGATGCCATTGACGTTGACGGTTGCGATCCTCAGCACCGGACGAGGCTACCGGCCGGCCCCGACAACTTCTGGAACGGGATCCACCGTCTGCGGCCGGGCGAACGTGCAACGCGTTCCGAAAGTCGCGAGCGGCCGGCGGAGGTCGCTCGCCCCGTCAGCCGGAGAAGGGCGGGCGCTCGTCGAGGCGGATCGAGCGGCGCCCGGCCCAGCGCCAGACGCGGGCCGTGAGGTCGCGGTCCTCGTCCGTGACGAGGTTGCCCATGACCCGCAGCGCGATCGTCATCAGGGCGTGCGAGCGCATGCCGACCGGGCCGGCCGTGGGCAGCAGGTGCGGCACGGTGAGCAGGCCCGCGAGGCGCCGCGCGATCGAGAACGCGGGACCGTAGTGCGCGGTCAGCAGGGCGGGCCACGACTCGGCGGGGGAGTCGCCCAGCGCGAGCAGCTCGGCGCCGAGGCGGCCCGTCTCGAGGCCGTAGTCGATGCCCTCGCCGTTGAGCGGGTTGACGCAGCCGGCGGCGTCGCCGACGAGGATCCAGTTCGGCCCCGCGACGCCCGACACGGCACCACCCATCGGCAGCAGCGCCGAGGTCGGCATGCGCAGGTCCCCGGCCAGGTCCCAGTCCTCGCGGCGCAGCGTGGCGTAGAACTCCATGAGCGGACGGATCTGGATCTTCGCGGGGCGCTTCGCCGTGGCCAGCGCGCCGACGCCGAGGTTCACCTCGCCCGCGCCGAGGGGGAAGATCCAGCCGTACCCGGGCAGCAGCTCGCCGTCGGGGCCGCGCAGCTCGAGGTGCGAGGAGATCCACGGGTCGTCGCCGCGGCCCGACTTCACGTAGCTGCGGCCGGCGACGCCGTACGCGGTCTCGCGGTGCCACTCGCGGCCCAGCACCCGGCCGAGCGTGGAGCGCACGCCGTCGGCGACCACGACGCGGCGGCACGCGATGGTGTGGCGGCCGTCGGGAGTGTCGACCACGACGCCCGTGACGGAGCCGTCCGTGGCGCGCTCGACGTCGACGGCGCGCGCGCCCTCCACGCCGATCGCGCCGGCGTCGAGCGCGGCCTGCCGGATGCGGTCGTCGAGCTCGGTGCGCGGGACGGCCGATCCGTGGTCGGGCAACGAGCCGCCGGGCCACGGCAGCAGCAGCTCCTGGCCGAAGCCGGCCGCGCGCAGGCCCCGGTTGACCGTGTGGCTGCGGGCCCAGTCGCCCAGGTCGAGGCGGTCGAGCTCGGCGATCGCGCGCGGGGTGAGGCCGTCACCGCACGTCTTGTCGCGCGGGAACGTGGCCGCGTCGAGCAGCACGACGTCGAGCCCGTGGCGCGCCGCCCAGGCGGCGGCGGACGAGCCGGCGGGACCGGCCCCGACGACGAGGACGTCGGTGCTGGTGGGCAGGCTCTCGCGCATGTGGCGATTCTCCCATTCGGGGGAAGCAGGATCCGGGACCGGGTGCCGCGCGTGGGAGGATGGCGGCCATGTCCACCGCCCCCTCGCCAAGCCCCGACCGCGTCCGGTTCGCCGCCCGCGGCTCGAGCCACTTCGACGTCCTGCTCGCCATGTTCTGCGTCGTCATCGTCGTGTCCAACGTGGTCGCGACCAAGGCGGTCGAGGTCGGCTCCGGCTTGGTGACCCTCGGGCCCGTGCAGCTGTGGCCGCTCGTGCTGGACGGCGGCGTCGTGCTGTTCCCGCTGGCGTACGTGCTGGGCGACGTCATCTCCGAGGTCTACGGGCTGAAGGCGGCCCGCCGTGCGATCTGGACCGGCTTCGCGATGGCGCTGCTGGCCACCGTGACGTTCGCCGTGGTGCAGCTGCTGCCGACGGCGTCCTGGTACGAGAACCAGGACGCGTACGAGGCGGTCCTCGGCCCGGTCTCGCAGATCGTCCTGGCGAGCCTGGCCGGCTACCTCGCGGGCCAGTTCCTGAACTCGTGGGTGCTGGTGCGGATGAAGCAGCGCTGGGCCGAGCGCCGGCTCGTCGCGCGACTCGTCGGCTCCACGGGCGTGGGCGAGGTCGCCGACACGCTCATCTTCTGCTCGATCGCCGCCTCGGCGATCGGCATCACCACGGGTGGCGCCTTCGTCAACTACTTCGTCATGGGCGTGATCATGAAGGTCGCGGTCGAGCTCGCCGTCATGCCGGTGACCGTCCGCGTGATCGCGGCCCTCAAGCGGCGCGAGCCCAGCTACTACGCCTGATCAGCGACGGCCGGCGAGGTAGCGGCCGAGCCACTCGCGCTTGAGGTCGGCGAACTCGCCGGCCTCGATCGCCGCGCGCATCGAGTCCACGAGCCGCACGAAGAAGCGCTCGTTGTGGATCGAGCACAGCGTGGCGGCGTTGTACTCGTTCGCCTTGAACAGGTGGTGCAGGTACGCCTTCGTGTAGTGCGTGCACGTGTAGCAGTCGCAGCCGTCCTCGATCGGACCGAAGTCCCGTCGTGACGCGGCCACCATGAGGTTGTAGCGGCCGCTCGCGCTGTAGACGCGCGAGGAGCGCGCGACGCGGGTGGGCGTCACGCAGTCGAACGTGTCGCAGCCGGCCTCGACGCCCTCGAAGAGGTCCTCGGGCTCGCCGATGCCGAGCAGGTGGCGCGGGCGGTCGTCGGGCAGCTCGTCGGTCACCCAGCGCACGATCGTGCCGAGGCTCTCCTTCTCGATCGCGCCGCCGACGCCGTACCCGTCGAAGTCCAGCTCGCCGAGGCCGCGGGCCGCGCGCCGGCGCAGGTCCTCGTGCTGCGCGCCCTGCACGACGCCGTACAGCGCCTGGCGCGGACGGTCGGGGTGCTCGGCGCGCAGCCGCTCGATCTCGGCCAGGCACCGCTGCGCCCACGCCTGGGTCCGCTCGAGGGACTCGGCCTGGTACTCGTACGTGTTCATCAGCGTCGTCAGCTCGTCGAACGCGAAGATGATGTCGGCGCCGAGCTGGTGCTGGATGCGCATCGACACCTCGGGCGTGAAGCGGTGCCTGCTGCCGTCGAGGTGGCTCTTGAAGGTCACGCCGTCGTCGTCGACGTGCGCGAGGCGGTCCTTGCCCGGGGCGATGACGTCGTCGGCGGTGGTGCCGACCGAGTCCATCGCGAGGGTCTTCTGGAAGCCGGCGCCCAGGCTCAGCACCTGGAAGCCGCCCGAGTCGGTGAACGTCGGGCCGGGCCAGTTCATGAACGCGCCGAGGCCGCCGGCCTCCTCGACGATGTCGGCGCCGGGCTGCAGGTACAGGTGGTAGGCGTTCGACAGGATCGCCTGGCCGCCGAGCTGGGCGATCGACTCGGGCAGGACCGCCTTGACGGTGGCCTTCGTGCCGACGGGGATGAACGCGGGCGTGCGGATCTCGCCGTGCGGTGTCGTGATCGTGCCCGATCGTCCCGGGGCGTCCGGCAGGGTGCTTCCGAGGGTGAACACCTCACCATCCAAACAGACGGCCGCCGGGGAGCGATCCCCGGCGGCCGCACGTCACTCGGCGGGGCGGTCGACGAGCTCGACGCGGGTGGCGTCGCGCTCGCTCGCGCCCATCGCCGCCGCGAGCCGGTGGTGCACGGCACCCTCACGGTGGCGGCTCTGCCGGTCGAGCGCGAGGCCGAGGGCGGTCTGCGCCCAGGCGCTCGTGGGCTCCAGCTCGATCAGCGTGCGGAACGCCTGCTCGGCGGGGCCGAGGTGCGCCGCGGCGAAGTGCGCCCGGCCCAGCAGCTCCCACACCGCGGCGTTGCGCGGCTCGGCCTCGGTGACCGGGCCCAGGACACGGGCGGCCTCGCGCGGGTAGCGCGACTCCAGCAGGTCCTCGGCGTAGCGGAAGGCGTCGAAGGGCGTCATCGCCCGGATCGACTCCTCGGTCAGCGTGGGCTTCATCCAGATCGTCATCGGGCTCCTTTCACCGAAGAGGCACAACGACGCGGGTGCGCCGGTTGTTCCCGGCTCACTCTCCGCCGTCGAGGGGTGCCTGGGGAGCGTCCGGCGACGCCTCGGGGGAGGGCTCCACGGTCGGTGCCGTCTCGGGAGCCGGCGTCGGGGCGGTCGTCGGCGCGGGGGTGGTGGGCGCCGGCGTCCGGGGCGCGTCGTCCGTCGGCTCGGCGGTCGGCTCGGTCTCGTCGGCGGGGGCGTCGCGACGGTCCGACCCGCTGTCGCCGCCACCGGTCCACGGACGGCCGATCGAGGGGTTGTCCGCCTTGCCGAAGGCCGATCCGGTCGCCAGCTCGTAGCCGCCGATCAGCAGCAGCGCGGTGGCCAGAGCGGCCCCGGCCCACACGAGGGTGCGCTTCCACGGGAAGGCGCGGTCGGGCTCCTCGATCGTGAGCACCTCGCCCTCGGCGACGACGACCTCCTCGTCCTCGGCGCCGGACGCGTCCGCGGGCCGCGAGCGCGTGATCACGCTGCCGCTCTCGGTGATCAGGGTGGTGCCCCGATCGATGCCGCGGGCGTACATCGCCGAGGCGATCGAGGCGACGAGGCTGCCGACTGCCGCACCGATGATCGTGCCGGCCACGCCGAGGTACGACGCGACCCACGCCGAGGTCATCGCCGCGAGCGCACCGGCGATCAACTGCGGCCAGGACAGGCCGCCGAGAGGGCTCTTGCGCATGCTTTCGAGCCTAGCGACCGCAGTGGAACGGCCGCCGGCCCGAGCGCGTCACGCCAGCGCCTGCTCCAGGTCCGCCAGCAGGTCCTCGATGTCCTCGATGCCGACCGACAGGCGGACGAGGTCCTCGGGCACCTCGAGCTGCGAGCCGGCGGTCGAGGCGTGCGTCATCGCGCCCGGGTGCTCGATGAGCGACTCGATGCCGCCGAGGCTCTCGGCGAGGGTGAAGACCTTCGTGCGCGCGCACAGGTCGAGCGCCGCCTGGCGGCCACCCGCGAGTCGCAGCGAGATCATGCCGCCGAACCGGCGCATCTGCTTCGCGGCGACGTCGTGGCCGGGGTGGTCGACGAGGCCGGGGTAGCGGACCTCGCTGACGGCCGGGTGCTCCTGCAGCAGCTCGACGACGGCCTCGGCGTTGTCGCAGTGGCGCTCCATGCGCACGGCGAGGGTCTTGATGCCGCGCATCACCAGGTACGCGTCGAACGGCCCCGGCACGCCGCCGGCGCCGTTCTGCAGGAACGCGAACGCGGCGTCCAGCTCCTCGTCGTCCGTGACGAGAGCGCCGCCGACGACGTCGCTGTGGCCGCCGAGGTACTTCGTCGAGGAGTGCAGGACGATGTCCGCGCCGAGCGCGAGCGGCTGCTGCAGGTACGGCGAGGCGAACGTGCTGTCGACCAGCAGCTTCGCGCCGGCCGCGTGCGCGGCTTCGGCGGCACCGGCGATGTCGGCGATGTTGAGCAGCGGGTTGGTCGGCGTCTCGAGCCACACGAGCTTCGTGCGCTCGTTGATGGCCGCGGCGATCGCCTCGGGGTCGTTCACGGGCGCGGGGGTGTGGTCGATGCCCCACTGCGAGAAGACCTTGTCGATGAGCCGGAACGTGCCGCCGTACGCGTCGTCGGGGATGACCAGGTGGTCGCCGGGGCGCAGGATCGCGCGCAGCGCCGTGTCGGTCGCCGCCATGCCGGACGAGAACGCCCGGCCGTACGTGCCGCCGTCGAGCGCGGCCAGGTTCGCCTCGAGCGCCCGGCGCGTCGGATTGCCCGTCCGGGCGTACTCGAAGCCCTCGCGCATGCCGCCCACGCCGTCCTGGGCGAACGTCGAGCTGGCGTAGATCGGGATGTTGACCGCGCCGGTGCGCGGGTCGGGCATCTGCCCGGCGTGGATCGCCCGGGTAGAGAAGCCCTGCTGCGTGTCGTCGCTCATACGTGGACTCCCAACAGGTCGTGGCGGGTCAGGACGCCGAGCGGCTTGCCCTCGTCGACGACCATCAGGGCGTCGTTGTCCTTCAGGGCGGCCATGGCGTCCTCGAGGCCCTCGCCCGAGCCGATGATCGGCAGCGAGGGCTCCATGTGGTCGGCGACGGCGTCGGTCAGCTTGGCGCGGCCCTCGAAGACCGCGCTCACGAGCTCGCGCTCGCTCACGCTGCCGGCCACCTCGCCGATCACGACGGGCGGCTCGGCGCCCACGACCGGCATCTGCGAGACGTTGTACTCGCGCAGGATCTCGATCGCGTCGCGCACGGTCTCGGACGGGTGCGTGTGCACGAGCGCCGGCAGGTCGCCGCTCTTGCGTCGCAGGATGTCGATGACGTGGATGTCGTTCGCCGTGCCGGACAGCGGCGTGCGCAGGAAGCCGTACGAGGCCATCCAGTCGTCGTTGAAGATCTTCGACAGGTAGCCGCGGCCGCCGTCGGGCAGCAGCACGACCACGAGGTCGTCCGGCGTGAGTCGCTCGGCCACGCGGACGGCGGCCACGACCGCCATGCCGCACGAGCCGCCGACCAGCAGGCCCTCCTCGCGGGCGAGGCGGCGGGTCATGTCGAACGAGTCGGCGTCCGACACGGCGATGATCTCGTCGGAGATCTGGGGGTCGTAGGCGCTCGGCCAGAAGTCCTCGCCCACGCCCTCGACGAGGTACGGGCGACCTGTGCCGCCGGAGTACACCGAGCCCTCCGGGTCGGCGCCGATGACCTTGATGTCGGGGTTCTGCTGCTTGAGGTAGCGGCCGGCGCCCGTGATCGTGCCGCCCGTGCCGACACCGGCGACGAAGTGCGTCACCCGGCCGTCGGTGGCCTTCCAGATCTCGGGGCCGGTGCTCTCGAAGTGGCTGGCCGGGCCGGCGGGGTTGGAGTACTGGTCGGGCTTCCACGCGCCCTCGATCTCGCGCACGAGGCGGTCCGAGACGGAGTAGTAGGAGTCCGGGTGGTCCGGCGGGACGGCGGTGGGGCACACGACGACGCGCGCACCGTACGCCTTGAGGGTGTTGCGCTTGTCCTCGCTGACCTTGTCGGGGCACACGAACACGCACTTGTAGCCGCGCTGCTGGGCCACCAGGGCCAGGCCGACGCCGGTGTTGCCCGAGGTGGGCTCGACGATCGTGCCGCCCGGCTTGAGGGCGCCGGAGGCCTCGGCCTCGTCGACCATCTTGACCGCGATGCGGTCCTTGGAGCTGCCGCCGGGGTTCAGGTACTCGAGCTTGGCGACGACGGTGGCGCCACCTTCGGGTACGACGGAGTTCAGCCGGACTAGGGGAGTGTCGCCGATGAGGTCGACCACGTGGTTCGCGATGGCCATGCCCCCATCATGTCACCGCACTCCCGAGCCGACCGGACGGGACTCGTGGGCCCCAGCGGTCACAGCAGTACGGCCCCGCGAGCGGTTGCTCGCGGGGCCGCACCGACGGTGTGCCGAGGTGACGACGCGGGTCAGACGACCGCGCCGCCGTCCTCGGGCAGGCCGCGCCCGTCGCCGATGTGCGAGTACGGGTCGGCGTACTTGCGCTTGTCCTTGTCCGGGTTGTACGGCCAGCGCTCCTCGAGCAGCAGGCCGAGCGTCGCCGCCGTGAAGACGGTGGACAGGTGGCCGAACAGCAGGCCCAGCAGCACCGCGATCGAGAAGTCGCGCAGCGAGTCGCCGCCCAGGATCGCCAGCGCCGCGAGGATGAACGTGGCGCCGCTCGCGGTGTTGATCGTGCGCGGGATCGTCGACAGGATCGCCTCGTTGACCATCTCGCGCAGCGGGATGTCGGCGTTCCTGGTGCGTTCTCGGATGCGGTCGAGCACGACGATCGAGTCGTTCACGGCCAGGCCGATGATGGACAGGATCGCCGCCAGGAACACGCCGTCGATCGGCTTGCCCCACCAGGCGAAGACGCCCACGACCGCGAGCACGACCGAGGCCATCGAGACGATGGCGGCCGCGGCCCACGTCCAGCGGAAGCGCCAGGCCAGGTAGATCATCTGCGCGGCCACGGCGATGAGGAACGCCAGGATCGCCTTGTTGCGCAGCTCCTTGCCCAGGGTCGGGTCGATCGTGTCGGAGCGGATCTGCTCGGTCGCGCCGCCGACCTTCTCGATCGAGGTGCGGACCTCCTCGGCCTCGGCGTCGCTGATCTTGGGCAGGCGCACCGAGATGTTCTCCGAGCCGTCGCTCGAGGAGGCCTGGACGACCGCCTCGGGGAAGCCGGCGTCGGCGACGGCGTCGCGCGCCTGGTCGGGCGTGACGACCTTGGCCGTGGAGTACTCCAGCTGGCGGCCGCCGGCGAACTCGACGCCGAGGTTGAGGTCGCGGACCACGATGCCGCCGATCGCGACGACCGCGATGCCGAGCGAGACCGCGACCCACATGCCGGCGCGACGAACCAGGTAGGGACCGTGCTCGTTGAGCCAGCGGCGGACGCTGGAGATGCCCGCGATGCCGGAGGCCTGAGGGTGGTGGCGGATCCAGCCGCGCTTGACCAGCCACTCGGTCAGCCAGCGCGCCACGACCAGGGCGGAGAACATCGACGCGATGACACCGATGGTCAGCGTGACGCCGAAGCCCTTGACCGGGCCGGCGGACAGGAAGAACAGCAGCAGCGCGGCCAGGATCGTCGTGACGTTGGAGTCGATGATCGCGGACCAGGCCTTCGAGAAGCCCGTCGTCAGCGCCGACAGCAGGCCGGCCTTCGGATTCTCGTGGTACTCCTCACGCGCTCTCTCGTAGACGAGGACGTTGGCGTCGATGGCCAGGCCGATCGCGAGCACGAAGCCCGCCAGGCCCGGCAGGGTCAGGGTCGCCCCCATCAGCACGAGCGCTCCGTAGGAGACGAGTGCGTAGACGCACAGCGCGATCGTGGCCATGACGCCGGTCAGGCGGTAGATGAAGATGATGAACAGGCCGGTCAGCGCGAGGCCGATGATCGAGGCCTGGACGGAGTCGTCGATGGCGGCCTTGCCCAGCGTGGGGCCGACGGTGCGCTGGTCGATGATCTCGACCGGGACCGGCAGCGCGCCGCCCTTGATCAGCGCGGCGAGGTCGTTGGCCGTGGTCTGCGTGAAGTCGCCGGTGATGCTGGTCGAGCTGCCGCCGCCGGACTGGCACAGCTCGGGCACGATGCCGGGCGAGGAGATCACCTTGTCGTCGAGGACGATCGCGATGCGGTTGCCGGCGGCGGTGTTGGCGCAGGCGGACGTGACGAGGTCGCGCCAGGGCTGGCGGCCGGTCTTGTTGAACTCGACGTTGACGACCCACTGGTTCAGGCCCTGCTGCTGCATGCCCGCGTTGGCGTCGCCGATGCCGTTGCCGTCGAACGCGACGGGGCCCAGCAGCAGCGGCTGGCCCGACTCGTCGGGCAGGACGGACTCGCCCTTGGCGGGCTTGGTGTCCTCGGTGGCGGGGCTCTTGACCTCGCGGAACTCGAGCGTCGCGGTCTGGCCGATGACCTCGGCCGCCTTCGCCGGGTCCTGGACGTTGGGCAGCTCGACGATGATGCGGTTCTCGCCGGAGCGGGCGAGCGTGGGCTCGGAGACGCCCAGGGCGTCGACGCGGCCGCGCAGCACCTCGAGGGCGCGGTCGGTGGCCTCGGCGTCGGCCTCCACGCGGTCGGTGGACTTCGCCTCGAGCGTGATCTGCGTGCCGCCGCGCAGGTCCAGGCCGAGGTTGGGCTTCATCTGGAACGTGACGATCGCGGCGATCGCGATGACGGTGAGGCAGACGAGGCCGCGGACGAGGTTGGTGCGGGGGCCGCGCGGGGGCTTGGGCCGCTTGGGCTTCGCGGGCTTGGCAGGTCTGTTGGAGGTGTTCAGGGCCATGGTGGTCTCTCGGTGGTCGGACGTGGGCGTCCGGGAATGCGGGCGAGCGGGCTGGGTCAGAGCAGCCGCGCGGGAGGCGCCCGCCCGTTGGCGATGGTCGCGAGGGTGCCGTGCCCGGAGGCCAGGCGGGCGGCCGCGATCGCCGTGACGACGGCCGCCAGCAGGCTCAGCCCGGGGGCCAGCGTCGTGGCCGGCAGGTCCACGACGACGTGGTGATCGTCGTCCTGCGCCGACACGACGGTGGCGCGGTGCTGGCCGGACGTGCCGTCGGGGTCGGTGAGCGAGCTCGTGGTGCGCTCGGCGTCGGACCGGGTGAAGGACGCGGCCGCGACGAGGCCGACGACGCCGGCGAGCAGCACGGCGACGAGGGCGGCGACGAGCTGTCGCGCACCGCGGGTGGTCCGGATCACCCGGAGAGTCTAGCCGTCCTACGGTGGGTCGTGTGAGCACACAACACGTCTTGGGAACCAGTGGCATCGAGGTCGGCCCCGTGGGCATCGGCTGCAACGCGTTCGGCGCGCGGATCGACGCCGATCGCGTGGTCGAGGTGGTGGACGCCGCCTTCGAGCACGGGGTCCGCTTCTTCGACACGGCGGACACCTACGCGCTCGGCGAGAGCGAGTCCCTGCTCGGCGCCGCGCTGAAGGGCCGGCGGGACGAGGTCGTCATCGCGACCAAGTTCGGCATGGACATGCAGGGACGCAACGGCGACGACGGCGGGCGGCGGGGGAGCGCGGCGTACGTCCGCACGGCCGTCGAGGCCAGCCTGCGCCGCCTCGGCACGGACGTCATCGACCTGTACCAGCTGCACACGCCCGACCCGGCCACGCCGATCGAGGAGACCCTGGGCGCGATGACCGAGCTGGTCGACGAGGGCAAGGTCCGCGCGATCGGGTGCTCCAACTTCACGGCGTGGCAGCTGGTCGACGCGGACTGGGTGTCCCGCACCGCCGGGCTCGCGCACTTCGCGACGGCCCAGAACGAGTACTCGCTCTACAACCCCGCCGCCGAGGTGGAGCTCGTGCCGGCCTGCCTCGAGCTGGGCGTCGGCATCCTGCCGTACTTCCCGCTCGCGTACGGCCTGCTGACCGGCAAGTACTCGCGCGACGCCGACCCGGCCGAGGGCACACGGCTCGCGCAGCAGCGGGCGCGCTGGCAGGACGCGGACTGGGACCGCATCGACGCGCTGCAGGCGTTCGCCGACGAGCGCGGCCTCACGCTGCTCGAGCTGGCGATGGGCGGCCTGGCGTCGCGTCCCGCGGTGGCCTCGGTGATCGCGGGCGTCTCGGGCCCGGAGCAGGTGGCGTCGAACGCGGCGGCCGCGGCGTGGACCCCCACGGCGGAGGACACCGAGGCGCTCGACGAGCTGCTCGCGCCGGCGCACTCGTACACGACGTTCGCGCCGCGCGGCTGAGGTTGGATGCGCCGGGCCGGGAGCGCCTCACGGCGCGTGGCCGCTCGTAGCGGCTGATGTTGGGACCCGGGGCTACCGCGGCCCGGCGCACCTCCAGTCTAACGACGGAGCCAACTCAGTGCAGGTTCCCCCGGCGCTCGGCCTCGGCCGCCGCGCGCAGCTGGCGGGCCGTGTCCACGAGGCGCGCGCCGCTGGCCGGGTCGACGTCGTCCAGCTGGCCGCGGCCCACGCCGACGATGTGCGCGAAGGCGGCGGCGCGGTCGAGCGCGACGTCGAAGTCGGGCGCCAGGATGCCGCGCACGACCGTGTCCACGAGCGTGATGACCTCGTCCGGGCCGGGCGGGTCGACGACGCCGGCCAGCACCTCCTGGACGGGGGCGTACGCCTTGCCGGTCGCGAACTCACGCGCCGCCTGGAGTGGATTGCGGTAGACCCACGTGCGCAGGGCGTACAGCCGCCACAGCGCACCCGCCACGGTCTCGGCCGGCGCGCGCGACCAGAGCTCGGCGATCGTGCCCAGGCCCTCGGAGTCGGCCAGGTGCAGCACGCGCTCCACCAGCTGCTGGTCGGCGGGGTCGTGGGCCCCGCGCACCAGCAGGTTCGCGATCCGGTGGCCGGCCGCGGAGCGCTCGGCGGGATCGTCCTCGCCCGCGATCGACTCGAACAGCGCGGATCCCGGGAGCGACGGCTTGTGGAACTCGGGCATGCGTTCGAGGGTAGACCCGCGGTGGTCGCGAGACGCGCTCTTGCCCGGGTGAGGCGATCAGGGATCGACGAGCGCCGCGGCGATCGGTGCGGCGACGAGTCCGATCTGCCACTCGCGCGAGCCCTTGGAGCGGAGCTCGGCGGCGATGGAGTCCGCGTCGATCTGCGCCGGCGGCTGCCAGGCCAGGGCGCGGACGAACGCCGGCCCCACCAGGTTCTCGGCCGGAAGGTCGTGGTCCTCGGCGATCTGCGCCACCACGCCGCGCACCCGGGCGAGCCGGTCGGCCGCTACGGGGTCCTTGTCGGCCCAGGCCCGCGGGGGAGGCGGGCCGTCGGAGCGCTGCCCGGAGGTGGGCAGCTGGTCCTCGGGCAGCGCGGCGGCGGCCTCGATGGCCTCGTGCCACTGCTCGACGAAGCGGCGGGGCCCGCGGCGGCGCATCGTGGGGTCGTCCTTGAGGGCCGTCAGCGAGCCCGGCGGATGCGTGGCCAGCGCGACGATCGACGCGTCCGGCAGGACGCGGCCGGGCGTGACGTCGCGGTCGGCCGCGATCGCGTCGCGCGCCTGCCACAGCTCGCGCACGATCGCGAGCGCACGGCGACTGCGCAGCTTGTGGATGCCCGAGGTGCGGCGCCACGGGTCCTGGCGCGCCGGCGGGCCGGTGAACGACAGCAGCGCGTCGAACTCCTCGCGCGCCCAGCCGTCCTTCCCGGCCGCCACGAGGTCGTCGATGACGGCACGGCGCAGCTCGAGCAGGACCTCGACGTCGAGGGCGGCGTACTCGAGCCACGGCTCGGGCAGCGGGCGCGTGGACCAGTCGGCCGCGGAGTACTCCTTGGCCAGGCTCATGCCGAGGTAGTGCTCGACGAGGGCGGCGAGGCCGACGCGCGGCAGGTTCAGCAGGCGGCCGGCGAGCTCGGTGTCGAACAGCGACGCGGGGTACAGGCCGACCTCGGCCAGGCACGGCAGGTCCTGGGTGGCGGCGTGCAGGATCCACTCGGCGTCGCCGAAGGCGTCGTTCAGCTCGCTCAGGTCGTCGAAGGCGATGGGGTCGATGAGCCACGTGCCCGAGCCTTGGCGGCGGACCTGCACGAGGTACGCCCGCTGGGAGTAGCGGTAGCCGGACGCCCGCTCGGCGTCGAGGGCGATGGGTCCCTCGCCGAGCGCGATCTCGGCGCACGCGCGGGCGAGCGCGTCGTCGGTGTCGACGACGGGCGTCAGGGGCTCACGGAGCCCGAGCCGCGGCAGGGGCGCAGAGGGGGTCTCGTCGGGTGCGGTGCTCACCGGATGGCGCGCCTGCGGGTGAGGGGCACGACGCCGGGCGCCAGCGGGGGCAGGCCGGCCAGCTTGCCGAGCAGCTCCATCCAGGCGGTGGCGTGCGGTTCCAGGTCGCCGTGCGGGGTCCAGGAGGCGCGCACCTCGATCTGGGCGTCGCCCTCGTCGTCGGCCATCGCGCCGAAGCCCTCGGACCGGACCACGGTGATGCTGCCGGCGGCGTTCGCGTACTCGGCCGAGGCGTCGCCGAGCGCGTCGGTGAGCCAGCTCCAGCCCACCTGCGTGATGAGCGGGTCCGTGGCCATCTCCTGCTCGATCTCGGCGCGCGCGAACGTCACGCAGCGGAACGTGCCGTTCCAGGCGTCGTGGCCGGCGGGGTCGTGCAGGAGGATGAAGCGCCCGGTGCCCAGCTCGGCCTCGCCGACGACCACGTCCGCGGTCATGGCGTGCGCCCACGGCGCGATGCGCTGCGGAGGCGGCATCTCGCCGATCTCGAGCTCCGGGCGCGCGGCAGCACGCTTGACCTCCTCGACCGCCCGCGTGAAGGGGGCCGGGATGCCATCAAGCTTGTTTCGGGCGCCCACACCGTGATCTTAGGCACGAGCAGCGGGGGCCGGGGGCTAGACACGCAGAGCGTGACAGACTCGAGGGGTGACCACCGACGCTCACGCGACCGCCCCCGACCTCGCCACCACGAGCCCGTTCCTGCGCGCCTGCCGCGGGCTGGAGCCCTCCCACACGCCCGTGTGGTTCATGCGCCAGGCGGGACGATCGCTGCCCGAGTACCTCGCGATCCGCGAGGGCGTGCCCATGCTGGAGTCGTGCTTCCGCACCGACATGGTCGTGGAGATCACGATGCAGCCGGTGCGCCGTCACGGGGTCGACGCGGCCATCTTCTTCTCCGACATCGTCGTGCCGCTCAAGGCGATCGGCGTCGACCTCGACATCGTGCCGGGAACCGGCCCGGTCGTCGCCGACCCGATCCGCTCGGAGGGCCAGCTCGCGTCGCTGCGCGACCTCGAGCCCGACGACGTGACGAGCATCACCGACGCCGTGCGCGGGCTGGTCCAGGAGCTCGGCTCCACCCCGCTCATCGGCTTCGCGGGTGCCCCGTTCACGCTCGCGTCGTACCTGGTCGAGGGCGGGCCGTCGCGCGACCACCGCCGCACCAAGGAGCTGATGTACGGCCAGCCCGACCTGTGGCACGCGCTGCTGGGCCGCATCGCCGCGATCGCCGGGCAGTTCCTGCGCCTGCAGGTCGAGGCGGGCGCGTCCGCCATCCAGCTGTTCGACTCGTGGGCGGGGGCGCTGTCGCCGGCCGACTACGACACGTACGTGCGCCCGCACTCGGCCGCCGTGCTCGAGTCGGTCGCCGACCTCGACGTCCCGCGCATCCACTTCGGCGTGGGCACGGGCGAGCTGCTCACCCGGATGGGCGACGTGGGCGCCGACGTGGTGGGCGTCGACTGGCGCGTGCCGCTCGACGACGCGATCCGCCGTCTCGGCCCGGACAAGGCCGTGCAGGGCAACCTCGACCCGACGCTGCTGTTCGCGCCCACCGACCTGGTCCACCGTCGAGCCGCCGAGGTCATCGAGGCCGGTCGCGCCGCCAAGGGACATGTCTTCAACCTCGGCCACGGCGTCCTGCCGGCGACCGACCCCGACGCGCTGACGCGCCTCGTCGAGTTCATCCACACGTACGAGCGGACCGCCTGACGTGCGGGTCGCGGTCGTCGGCGGCGGCATCGCCGGGCTGTCCGCCGCGTTCCACCTCGCGCAGGGCGGGGCCGAGCCCGTCGTGCTCGAGGGCTCGCCGCAGGTGGGCGGCAAGCTGCGCCGCGAGCGGCTCGGCGACCTGACGATCGACGTGGGCGCCGAGGGCATGCTGGCCCGCCGTCCCGAGGCCACGGACCTCACACACGCCGTCGGCCTCGGCGACGACATCGTCGCGCCCGAGCCGATCCCGTCCCTGGTGTGGAGCCGCGGCCAGCTCCGGGCGCTGCCGCCCACGATCATGGGCGTCCCGTCCGACCTCGGCGCGCTCGCGTCGTCCGGTCTCCTGCAGCGCCCCCTGGCGTCGCACGCGGCGCCGGTCCCCGACGAGGACGTCTCCGTGGCGCAGTTCGTGGCCGACCGGCTCGGTCGTGAGGTCGTGGACCGGCTCGTCGAGCCGCTCCTCGGCGGCGTGTACGCCGGGTACGCCGATCGCCTGTCCCTGCAGGCGGCCGCGCCGGTGATCGCCTCGCTGGGCCCGGACCTGCTCGCGGGCGCCCGGCAGCGCGCGAGCGAGCCGAAGCCTCCGGGGCCCGCGCTCGTCGGCCTGCGCGGCGGCATCGGGAGGCTGCCGCAGGCCGTGGTCGATGTGGGCGGGTTCGAGGTCCGCACCGGCGCGACGGTCCGCGGCATCCGGCGTGACGGCTCCGGGTGGGAGCTCGTCGTCGGACCGACCACGGCCGCCACGCGCGAGCGGTTCGACGCCGTCGTCATGGCGGCGCCCGCGCCCGCGGCGTCGCGCCTGCTGGCCGAGGCCGCCCCGCGTGCCGCGTTCGCGCTCGCGGGCCTGGACTACGCCTCGATGGTCGTCGTCGGCTTCCTGCTGGAGGGCGCCGACCTGCCGTCCGGGACGGGCTTCCTCGTCCCGCCGGTCGAGTCGACGCAGATCAAGGCGGCGACGTTCTCGTCCCGCAAGTGGCGGTGGCTGGCGGAGTCCGCCGGTGGGGCCACGGTCGTGCGCACCTCGCTGGGCCGGGTGGGCGAGACGGCCACGCTGCAGCGCGACGACGCCACGCTCGTGGACCTGGCGCTGTCGGACCTGCGCTCGATCGTCGAGCCCGCGGGCACAGTCGGCTCGGTCTCGGCGACGGTCGTGCAGCGGTGGGGCGGGGGACTGCCGCAGTACGAGGTGGGCCACCGCGACCTCGTCCGCACCGTGACGGACGACGTCGCCACGGTGCCCGGGCTCGAGGTGTGCGGAGCGGCGTACGAGGGCGTCGGGATCGCCGCCGTCGTCGCGACGGGGAGGGCCGCGGCGGAGCGAACCCTGGCCGGGTGAGAATGGACGCATGAGTTCCCACGAGGTCGACCCCGAGCAGATCAACGCCAGCATCCGGTACGCGATGTACTCGGTCTTCCGAATCGAGCGGCCCCTGGCCGGCGCGGACCGCGCGGCGCTCGCCGCCGAGGTGGAGTCGCTGTTCGCGTCCTTCGACGACGTCGTGGTGCGCGGCACGTACGACCTCAGCGGCATGCGCGCCGAGGCCGACCTCATGGTCTGGTGGCACGCGCCCAGCGCCGACGCGCTGCAGGACGCGTACAACGCCTTCCGACGCACCGAGCTCGGCTCGCACCTGACGCCCGTGTGGTCGAACGCCGGCCTGCACCGCCCGGCCGAGTTCAACCGCTCGCACGTCCCGAACTTCATGGCCGACGACCGGACCTATCGGTACGTGTGCGTGTACCCGTTCGTGCGGTCGTACGAGTGGTACATCCTGCCGCAGGACGAGCGCAGCCAGATGCTGCGCGAGCACGGCGAGGCCGCGCACGACTACGCCGACGTCCGCGCCAACACGATCGCCTCGTTCGCGCTCGGCGACTACGAGTGGCTGCTCGCCTTCGAGGCCGACGAGCTGCACCGCATCGTCGACCTGATGCGCGAGCTGCGCGCCACCACGGCCCGCCGCCACGTCCGCGAGGAGCTCCCGTTCTACACGGGCCGCCTGCTCTCGGTCGCCGAGCTCACCGCCCTCTGGCCCTGACCCGCCTCCGCCGCTCCCGGTTCGGCGAGTGGCGCAGAAACGCCCGCCACTCGCCGAGTGGCGGGCGTTTCTGCGCCAGTCGCGACCCCGCTTTGCGCCGCTCGACGGTCAGGCGGTCAGTCGGTCAGGACGGGCCGGGCCTCGCGGACCAGGAGCGCGGTGCCGGGACCGGGTGCGGTGATGGTCGTGTCGAGGCTCTCCCAGTCGCCGTCGTCGATCCGGTAGGTGACGCGATAGGTGACGTCGACGCTCGGGCGGACGTGGCCGGGCTTGCGGTACCGGTGGACGACGTCCATCGCCGGGTACGGGCGGCCAGGACTGGTGGTGGTTTGGGTGGTGCCGTCGCCGTGATGCCACGTGTAGGCGACGGGCGTGGCGCGCAGCGCGACGGTCGAGTCGAGGATGTCGACGCTGCGGGCGAACGGCGTCACAGTGGTGTGGAAGATCGTCTCGAGGTTCACCAGCGTGGACCCGGCCGGCTGGACGCTGACGCGGAGGGACGGGAACCGAATCAGTTTGGCCTCCGCCTCTACATCGCCCGGCGTTATTGACGGCTTGGGTGCTGCAGCCGGTTCCGAGGGTGGATCGCACGAAATGTCGGTGCCGGGATACGGCGCATTGGGACGGCAGCGGAAGCGGTAGAACTCGGAGGGTTGGAGTTGTACCTCTCGAGGACCGCGATTCGAGCTGGATCGCCACACTTTTGTGTCGGACTGAGATCCGTCCCACGAACGTCCATGTGCGATGCTTCCCGGCATGTCAGGAGCCGGGCTGAGGCCGGTCGTATCGCCTTGCGCCAATGCGGCAGCCAGCAGGACGGCGGTGATCATTCGACATCTCCGGGAACCAGTTGCGAGACGATCCAAGAGCCGGACTCGAATCGCAGGCCTAGTGTGACGACCTCGGAAGAGGCCGGGGCGGTAGACGCGGTCGCATCGGCTCCGGTCTTAACCTCGCCTCTCGTCACGCGCAGGGAGGTCCGAGCGCGTACCTCAGCACCCGGCTTGGATGAGAACCAGAGGTCCGTCTCGCCGTTGGTCCAGTTGCGGTTGCGGAGCCAACCGCCCTCCGCGTAGACGCGCTCGTAAAACGCGATGTAGTCGTTGCATCCGCCGCACTCCGGATCTGACAAGCGCCCGAGCTCGTCCACATCTCCCGTCTTCGAGGCGTGATCGATGACTGCAACGTAGTGAGTCACGAATGCAGCCGCACCCTCTGGGCTGAACTCCGTCGCTTGTGAGGGCACAGACGGCGGCGGGCTCGCAGATGTCGTAGTCGCCGAGCTCGTGGGCTCCGCCGGCCTCGCCTCGTCCTCACTGCACGCCGACAAGCCCAGCAACAGCGCGCCAACGCAGGCGCTCATGACCCAAGACCGCATCGTTCCCCCGAACTGCGACGTGACTTCGAGTTACGCACTCTAGCGACGACCCGGGCCGCCGGTCAGCCCGTCGTCTCACGTCCTGTGGAAAGCTGAGATATGTAGCAATGCGCACCCGTTTCGGTCGATTGGGGACCGAAAGGGGTGCGCATTGCTACACATCTCGCGCGCGGGACGCGCGGGGGTCAGTCGGCGTCGAGGGAGAGGGCGATGCCGTTGATGCAGTAGCGCAGGTCGGTGGGGGTGTCGAAGCCCTCGCCGGCGAACACGTGGCCCAGGTGGGAGCCGCAGTTCGCGCAGCGGACCTCGGTGCGCTTCATGCCCAGCGAGGTGTCCTCGATGTACTCGACACGGTCCTCGGCCAGGGGGGTGTAGAACGACGGCCAGCCGCACTGGGCGTCGAACTTGGTCTCGCTGCGGAAGAGCTCGGCCTGGCAGGCGCGGCAGCGGTAGACGCCGACGGTCTGGTCGTGCTCGTACTCGCTGCTGAAGGGTCGCTCGGTGCCGGCCTGGCGCAGCACGTGGTACTCGGCAGCGCTGAGCTCGTCACGCCACTGGTCGTCGGACTTGTCGACCTGGTACGTCTTGTCGCTCGTCTTGTCGCTCACATCTCCGCCTGTTCTTCGAAGGTCAGGTGTTCCAGAAGGTGCAACGTCGGGACGTCCAGTTTTCTTCTCGCGCGGGACGTCCAGTCGACGTGAAGGAACTCACGCACCACGTGCGACTCGGTCAGGATGATGACCTCGTCGCACGACTGCTCGCGCACGAGGTCGACCAGCGCGTCGATCGGGTCGTACTCGACGAGCTTGGCGGTCACGTGCTGGCCGCGGGAGGTCAGCAGCGCCGCGGAGGCGTCCAGCTCGCGCTGGCTCTCGGCCCGCAGCTCGTCCTCGATGCGGACGTAGGACGCGGGCTCCTCGAGCGGCACGAACTGCGCTCCACCGAACGCCGTCATCGAGGCGCTGAGCGCCGCCGGGGACGCGTCCACCGGCAGCAGCATGTGGTAGGTCACCTCGTCGTCGACACCCTCGTGGAGGGCGAGGATCTGGTCGGCGTCGAGGTCGATCAGCTGGCGCTCGACCAGCAGGGCCACGTTGTACATGGTCACAGCCTAGGACGAGCGGCGGTCGCGGACCCACCGCGTGAGCAGCACGTCGTCCTGCTCGAACACGTGGCCCAGCCGCATGGGCCGCTCCACGGGGGACGAGCCCTCCGTGATGCGCTTCATCGGTCCGCCGACGAGGTGCGGACCGATGGTCACGCACACCTCGTCGACGAGGTCGCGCTCCACGAGGGCGCCGTGCAGCTCGGGGCCGCCCTCGCACAGGATCCGGTGCAGCCCACGGGCGGCGAAGGAGTCCAGGACGGCGGCCCAGTCGATCTCGTCGTCGCCCGCGACGACCACGTCGACCATCTGGGCGAGCCGCTCACGGGCCTCGGCGGGCGACGTGACGGTCGTGATGACCATCGTCCCGGGCGCCAGCAGGTCCTCGGGGATCTCGAGGCTGCGCGTCACGACGGCGAGCAGCGGCACGCGCTGGCGGCCGGTGCGCAAGGCCTCGTGGACGGCGTCTGCCTGGATCGGCTTGTACCCCTCGGCTCGCGCCGTCCCTGCCCCCACGATCACGACGTCGGCGAGGCTGCGCAGCACGCGGAAGACGGCCAGGTCGGGCGCTCCGCCGAGGTCGCCCGAGACACCGCGGGAGTCCTGGACGGCGCCGTCGACGGAGGCGACGAAGTTGGTCCGCACCCACGGCAGGGGCTTGTCGGGGTAGGCGTACAGGTCAGCGAGCTCGCTCAGATCCGGCATGACCTCCACGGTAGGGGCATACTCCCGAACATGACGGATCTGCGCTCCAGCCTGGCCGCCCAGGGCCCGGTCGACCTCACGACGATCGCCACGGACGCGACGCCGCAGTTCGACGGCACGAAGCGGGACGCACGGCGCCTGCTGCCCGAGATCGGCAAGCGGCTCATGGCCAGCCAGGAGCTGCTGTTCGCGAACGGTCGCGCCGGCACGACCGACCGCAAGGTGCTCATGCTGCTGCAGGGCATGGACACGTCCGGCAAGGGGGGCACCCTGCGGCACGTGGCGGGGCTCGTCGACCCGCAGGGCCTCGTGATCACCGCGTTCAAGGCGCCCACCGAAGAGGAGCGCTCGCACGACTTCCTGTGGCGGGTCGAGCGCCGGCTCCCGCCCGCGGGCATGATCGGCGTCTTCGACCGCTCGCACTACGAGGACGTGCTGATCGGCCGGGTGCGGTCGCTGGCCGATTCCGACGAGATCGAGCGCCGCTACGACGCCATCAACGACTTCGAGCAGCGGTTCGTCGACGGCGGGGGAGTGCTGCTCAAGTGCTTCCTGCACATCAGCCCCGACGACCAGAAGGAGCGGCTCGCCGAGCGCCTCGACGACCCGACGAAGTACTGGAAGTACAACCCCGGCGACCTCGACGAGCGCGAGCTGTGGGACGAGTACCAGCGCGCCTACGAGGTCGTCCTGGAGCGCTGCTCCACCCCGAGCGCGCCGTGGTACGTCGTCCCCGCCGGACGCAAGTGGTACCGCAACTGGGCGATCGCGACGATGCTCGGCGAGACGCTCGACGAGCTCGACCTGAAGTGGCCGGAGGCCGACTTCGACGTCGAGGAGCAGAAGAGGCGCCTGGCCACGATGTGATCTCGATACACCGTCTCGCTGCGCTCGCCGGCACTCGATCAGCGGGTCGGGGAGCAGAAGAGGCGCCTGGCCACGATGTGACCAGGCGCCCCCTCGTGAGTGCTCAGACGTCCGCGAACAGCGCGTCCATCGGCACGAGGTCGACCGCGCCGACGGCGTAGCGGGCGAGGATGACCTCGGCCACCTCGTCGGCGACGCCCAGCGGCTCGGCGACCGCCACGGCGCCGGCCTCGAGGGCGAGCTCGGTCACCCGGTCGGGCAGGACGCCCGGGGCCAGGAACAGCATGCCCACCGCGATGTGGCGACGGCCGTCGGCCCGGTGCGTGCGCACGGCCTCGCTGGCGGCCGGCGGCGCGGCCGAGGCGAACGCCGCGATCGTGGGCAGCTTGTGGTGGGCGCCCCACGCGCGGGCGGCGCGGGCGATCATCGCGTTGGCGAGCGGGTCCGACGAGCCGGCGCCGGCCAGGACGAGCGCATCGAGCTCGCGCACCCGGTTGCGGCTCAGGGCCTCGCGCAGGCGGCGGTCGAGGACGTTGAGGAACGTGCCCTCGATGCCGAGGACTTTCGTGACCTCGATGCGGACGTCGTGCTTGGCGGCCGCGGCCTTCGCGGCCTCGGGCACGTCGACCTTGGCGTGGTACGCCTCGGTCAGCAGCAGCGGGACGACGACGATCTCGCCGAAGCCCTCGGCGGCCAGGCGTTCGACGACCTCGTCGAAGCTCGGGCCGCACAGGTCCAGGAACGCGGCTTCCACACGCAGGTCGGGGCGCATGCACGCCACCACCTCCGTGAGGGCCTTGATGGTCTGGGCCGAACGGGGGTCGCGGCTGCCGTGGGCGAGCGCGACCAGTGCGGGTGCGGTCATCGTGCATTCCTCCCTTCCTGCGGTGATGCGGTGGTGGTGTCGGTCGGGGCCAGGTGGCCCAGGAACTTGAGGCTGAAGGCGCGCAGGCAGCTGCGGCACTCCCACGTCCCGTGCGTCTCGCCGTGGGGACGCAGGTCCTCGTCGGCGCAGTACGGGCACGAGTAGGGCACGAGGCGCTCGCTCATCGCAGCAGCTCCTCGTCGGCGCGGGCGACCCAGGCCGCGAACGACTCGCCGTCCTCGCGGTGGGCGAGGTAGGTGCGCGAGAGCTTCTCGACGTAGTCGGGCAGCTCGTCGCCGGTGACCTTGTGGGCCCGCAGCTTGCGGCCGAACCCGGCGTCCATGCCGAGGGCGCCGCCCAGGTGGACCTGGAAGCCCTCCACCTGGTTGCCGGCCTCGTCCATCACGAGCTGGCCCTTGAGGCCGATGTCGGCGGTCTGGATGCGGGCGCACGAGTTGGGGCAGCCGTTCACGTTGACGGTGATGGGCGTGTCCAGCTCGGAGACGCGCTGCTCGAGCTCGTCGATCAGGTTGGCCGCGCGGTCCTTGGTGTTGACGATCGCGAGCTTGCAGTACTCGATGCCGGTGCAGGCCATCGTGTGCTGGCGCCACTGCGACGGGCGGGCGTGCAGGCCGAGCCCGACGAGGGCGGCGACGAGCGACTCGACCCGGTCCTCCTCGACGTCCAGCACGATGATCTTCTGCATCGGCGTCAGCGCCACACGCTGCGAGCCGTGCGCCTCGACGACGTCCGCGAGCTGCTGCAGCAGCGGGCCCGAAATCCGGCCGACGGTCGTGGCGGCGCCGACGTAGAACCTGCCGTCGACCTGCCGGTGCACGCCGACGTGGTCGACCGGCGTGTCCGGCACCGGGGGAGCGTCGAGGTCGACGAGCTTGCGCTCGAGGTACTCGGTCTCGAGCACCTCGCGGAACTTCTCGATGCCCCAGTCCGCGACGAGGAACTTCAGGCGGGCGCGCGAGCGCAGTCGGCGGTACCCGTAGTCGCGGAAGATGCTGACGACGCCTTCCCAGACCTGCGGGACCTCGTCGAGCGGGACCCACGCGCCGAGGCGCAGTGCCAGGTGCGGGTTGGTCGACAGGCCGCCGCCGACCCACACGTCGAAGCCGGGGCCGTGCTCGGGGTGGACGGCGCCGATGAAGGCGACGTCGTTGATCTGGGGGACCACGTCGTGACCGGGGTGGCCGCTGATCGCGGTCTTGAACTTGCGCGGCAGGTTCGAGAAGGCCTTGTCGCCGATGTAGCGGCTCTCGATCGCGTCGATCGCGGGACGGCCGTCGATGATCTCGTCGGCGGAGACGCCGGCGACCGGGCTGCCCATGATGACGCGGGGGCAGTCACCGCACGCCTCCTGCGTGGACAGGCCGACCGACTCGAGACGGTTCCAGATCGTGGGGACGTCGCGCACGTCGATCCAGTGGTACTGGATGTTCTGGCGGTCGGTGACGTCCGCGGTGCCGCGGCCGAAGTCGACCGAGACGTCCGCGATCGCGCGCAGCTGCTCGAGCGAGAGCTGGCCGCCGTCGATGCGCACGCGCATCATGAAGTGGTTGTCGTCCAGCTCCTCGGGCTCGAGCGTGGCGGTCTTGCCGCCGTCGATGCCGGCCTTGCGCTGCGTGTACAGGCCCCACCAGCGGAAGCGGCCGCGCAGGTCGCCTCCGTCGATGCTCTCGAAGCCGCGGTGGGCGTAGATGTTCTCGATGCGGGCGCGGACGTTGAGCGGGTTGTCGTCCTTCTTGGACTGCTCGTTGGCGTTGAGCGGCTCGCGGTAGCCGAGCGCCCACTGGCCCTCACCCTTGCGTCGGCGCGGGCGGGCAGGTGCGGCGGGGGAAATCGTCATGGTGCTCTCTGGTCGCGATCGGGGGCGCGAGGCGTCGTTGCCTCAGCGCATCTGCGTGGGGGGAGAGATCAGTGACACATCATCGAGCGCGCACGACCGAGGTCGACGTGGAGACGTTCCACGAGCCACACGGTCTGGGCGATGAGCATGACGTCAGTCTGTCCAGTGGGATGGCGGTCCAACAACTGGACATCTCGACATGTGGGAATCCTGTCCATATTGCGAGATCGACAGGAGCGCCCCGCCGTGGTTCCAAGGAAAAGTCGCGACGTCGAAAATGGCCGTTCGGCGACGACGTCTCAGACCGCGGGCTGCGCCCGGTCGACGATCTCGCGCAACGGCAGGCCCGCGGGCAGCGTGCCGAACGTGCCGGCCCACTCGCCACCGAGCCGTGAGGCGCAGAACGCGTCGGCCACGGCAGGCGTGGAGTAGCGGATCAGCAGCGAGCCCTGCAGGATCGCCGCCATGCGGGAGGCGATCCAGCGCGCGGACGCCTCGGCGTCGGACGGGTCGGCGAGGCGGCGCAGCACGTCGTCGACGGCGGCGTCCAGCCGGGCGTCCTCGCCGCCGACGGTGCCGACCTCGGTGCGCCACGCCTCGAGGGTGCCCGGCTCGCGCGAGAGCGCGCGCAGGACGTCCAGGGCGTTGACGTTGCCGCTGCCCTCCCAGATCGAGTTCAGGGGCGACTCACGGAACAGCAGCGGCATGCCGGACTCCTCGGCGTAGCCGTTGCCGCCGAGGCACTCGAGCGCCTCGCCCACCATCATCGGCGTGCGCTTGCACACCCAGTACTTCTCCAGGGCCAGGCCGATGCGGCGCAGCGCCTGCTCGTGCTCGTCGTCGGGCCGGTCGACCGCGGCGGCGAGCCGCAGCCCGGCCAGCATGCCTGCCTCGGACTCGATCGCGAGGTCGGCGAGCACGCCGACCATGGCGGGCTGGTCGATCAGGCGGGCGCCGAAGGCCGAGCGGTGGCGCGCGTGCCATGTGGCCTCCGCGAACGCCTTGCGCATGATGGAGGCCGAGCCGAGGATGCAGTCCATCCGCGTCGCGGACACCATGTCGATGATGGTGCGGATGCCGCGGCCCTCGGGTCCGAGTCGCACGGCCCACGTGTCGTCGAACTCGAGCTCGCTGGACGCGTTGGACTTGTTGCCCAGCTTGTCCTTCAGCCGCACGATCGTCAGCGGGTTGCGCGAGCCGTCCGGCAGCACGCGGGGGACGACGAAGCACGTGGACCCGGCGTCGGTCTGGGCGAGCACGAGGAAGACGTCGTTCATCGCGGCCGACGTGAACCACTTGTGGCCCGTGAGGCGGTACTCGCCCGCGATGTCGGTCGACTTGGCGATCGTGCTGTTGACGCGCAGGTCCGAGCCGCCCTGCTTCTCGGTCATGCCCATGCCGGCGAGCAGGCCGCGCTTCTCCTGAGGTGCCCGCAGGCCGAAGTCGTACGTGGTGGACGCCAGCCCGGGCGTCCACTGCTCGGCGAGGGCGGGATCGTTCCGCAGGGCCGGCAGCACGGCGTACGTCATCGTGATGGGGCACATGTGGCCCTGCTCGACCTGGCCCCACGTGTAGAAGCCGGCCGCCCGCCGCAGGTGGGCCACCGGGTGGTCCGAGGTCCACGGCTGCGCGGTGAGGCCGAAGCCGACGCCACGCTCCATGAGCCAGTGCCAGGAGGGGTGGAAGCGGATCTCGTCGATGCGGCGGCCGAAGCGATCGACCGGCTGGTGGACGGGCGGGTTCTCGTTGGCGAGGTGCCAGTGCTCGCGCGCCTCGGCGGAGCCCGCGATCTCGCCCATCGGCGTCAGGTAGTCGCGCACGTCCGCCGCGTGATCGCCCGCGAGCGCCGTGATCGCGTCCTGCAGGGGAGTGTCGGCGAGGGCGATGTTGACGTCGTCGAACGGCACGGCCTGGTTGGCGGGGATGCGCTGCACGGGATCCATGGGCCCCACCGTAGAACGTGACGCGGACAATGGGTCAGGCATCGCACGCGTGCTATGGACACGCATAGCATGCGTGCGATACGGTCGCGGTCATGCGAGGACCGGTCGAGCACGACGACTTCTACGCGGGCATCGCCCGGCAGGTGGTCGAGCAGCGCACGGCCAGACGTCTCTCGCAGCGGGAGCTGGCCGACCTGTGCGGCACCACGCAGTCGGCGATCGCTCGGTTCGAGTCCGGCTCCCGTCCCCCGAAGCTCGACACCCTGCTGCGGATCGCCGCGGCTCTGGACTGCGAGCTCGACGTCACGTTCCGCCCGCGGACGCGCCCCCAGAAGGAGTCCTGATGAGCACCCGAGTCGACACCGAGGAGATCGAGGCCACGCGCAGCGAGAAGCTGCTGGCGGTGCTGCTGGGCGTGTTCATGCTCGTGGGGACGATCTGGTTCTACGTGCAGGTGCCGGCCTGGGTCGACGCGGTCGTCCCGGGCACCGGCGACGCGACCGTCCAGTCCGCGATGCGCGACCAGGTCCGGGCGGAGGAGGATCGATGGTCCGCCGAGACCGCACGGGACGAGCGGCGCGAGGAGCTCGACGTCGCGCGCGAGGAGTACAAGGTCGCCCTGCAGGAAGGACGCGACACGACAGTCGCGAAGCAGGCGTACGACGACGCGCAGACCGCGTACGACAGCGCCCAGGCCGAGCTCCGCGAGGTCGCGCAGGACGCCGAGGAGGCGCAGGACGCCCTCCAGCGCGCGCAGGACGAATACGCGCGGGACAGCCGAGGCGGGACGCAGGCGTGGATCGTCGCGGTCGTGCGCCTGCTCTTCGTCGCCGGCTGGACGGCCGTGGCGTACCGGGCGATCGCCCGGATGCGTCGCCGCGAGTCGCGCTACCTGGCCCTCGGGTTCGCCGGTGCCGCGGTCGGCGCGATCATGGCCCTCGTCTTCGCCGTGGATTACGTCACCGACTACATCGACCCGCTCGACCTCGGCCCGTTCGTCCTGTCGCTGCTCGGCGTCGCGGCGACGATCGTCGCCTTCCGTGTCCTGCAGCGGTACCTGGCCGCCCGGCTGCCGGGCCGGCGGGTGCGCAAGGGGGAGTGCCCGTTCTGCGGCTTCCCGCTGCGCGAGGCCGGCTTGGAGCACGGTCCGCACTGCGCGGGCTGCGGCCGCGACGTGGTCGCGCCGTGCGCGTCCTGCGACGCTCCCCGGCGCGTGGGCTCGTCGCACTGCACCTCGTGCGGCCGGGCGTGATCAGCCCAGCTTGCTGACGGTGACCCAGCCGGCGGCACCGGACAGCGCCTCGAGCTCGGTGGGGGAGACCTCGACCGCCGAGTCGGGACTGCCCGCCGCGGGGAAGACCGTTGTGAAGCGCTGCAGCGACGTGTCGAGGTGGACCGTGGCCGACTCGGGGTTCGCGAACGGGCACACGCCGCCCACGGGGTGACCGGTGAGGCGCTCGACCTCGTCGGCGCCCAGCATCCGTGCCTTGAAGCCGAACGTCGCCTTGAACGCGGCGTTGTCGGTGCGCGCGTCGCCTGCCATGACCACGAGTACGCACGAGTCCGGGTCCTCGGTGCGGAACGACAGCGTCTTGGCGATGCGGGCGGGCTCCACGCCGAAGGCCTCCGCGGCCTCGGTGACCGTGGCGCTCGAGCCGGAGGTGCGGACGATGGCGTCCTCGCGGCCGTGGCGGGCGAGGTGGTCCCGGACGGTGTCGATCGGCATGGGTCGATCCTGCCCGACGGGCTCAGATGCGCGAGAAGCGGTCGAGCAGGTCCGAGTTCGCGAGGATCTGGTCGCGCAGGAAGCGGCTGCCCTCGTTGTTGGGGTGGACGCCGTCGGGCGCCTGGGCGAGCGTCAGCGGGCGCGTGGGCACGTACGTGAAGCCGTGCGCCTCGGCGGCCGCCTCGATGATGGGACGGATGACGCGCGCCTTGCGCGGCTTTGACGTGCCCCAGGGGCTCACGACGTAGACGTCCGAGCGCGGGCGCCCGAGCTGGTCCCACACGACCGCGAGCTCGGCGAAGTACTCGTTCGCCGCCGCCTCGATCTGGGTCCGCGTGGACTCGACCGGGACGCCGTTCGCGTCGCAGCGGCGCCAGTCGTTGCGGCCGCCCTCGACTAAGAGCAGGCGCGGATCGGCCTGACGGATCGTGTCCATGCGGGCGCGGAAGCGGGTCTGCGCGCAGTCACTGTTGCGCATGAGAAAGCCGGTGCCGCCCGTGGCGTCGACCACCGGGTCGAGCGCGAGGTCGGTCGCGAGAGTCGCCCACCAGCCGGGGTACGGGCTGTGGCGATCTCCGTAGTACGAGGAGTAGGAGTCGCCGATCACGACCATCGTCTCGCGCGGCTGGGCGACGACCCGCCGCTCGGCTGCGGTGTCGTCCGACGTGGCCGGCGTGGCGGCCGTGGTGCTCGCGACGAGCGCGCTGAGGGTGGAGACGACGGTGACGCCGACGAAGGCGAGGCGCCGGACAGGCGTCTGCACGCGTCTGGTCACGCGGTGTCCTCCAGGAGCTGCGGGTCGAAGTGCCGTCGGTATTCTTCCCCGCCGACACCGCCGCTGTCACGTTTCGGTGCCGTTCCGGCGATTCGAATGCGTCACACGAGCGCTGGAGAATCCCGCCTGCTCGCCGCAAATGCCAGTTGAACCGGCGTTCTCAGAGCGCCCCCACATGACCCTGCCTAGCGTGATGAGTGCGGCCGGCCCATCTCCCGGGCCGGCCGCATCCGTGCGCGGACCCCGGACACACGACAGCGGGTGGCCCGATGTCTCGGGCCACCCGCTGTGACGGGGTAGGTGTGAGGTCAGGCGCGACGGGTCGTGCGCTTGCCGGCCAGACCCTCGGCGACGCCGATGAGCAGGACGGCCGCGATCACGGCGAGGACGAAGCCCAGGACGTTGAGCTCCCAGATGTCACCCGTGCCGAAGGCCTGCGCGATGAGGCCGCCGATCAGCGAGCCGACGAGGCCCAGCGCGAGGGTGGCCAGGATGCCGAGGTTCTGCTTGCCGGGCTTGATGAGGCGCGCGAGCGCACCGATGATGAGGCCGGCGACGAGGAATCCGATCATGGGTCATGTCTATCGGCGATCGGGGGAGTCGGCACCTCGAGCGGCGGATACGACAAGAGGCAGCCGATCTCGGCTGCCTCTCGTTCAGTGTGGGCGATACTGGGTTTGAACCAGTGACCTCTTCCGTGTCAGGGAAGCGCGCTACCGCTGCGCCAATCGCCCGTGGTTATTCATTTTTTCAGCGAGGTGGGTACGGGATTTGAACCCGTGTAAACGGATTTGCAGTCCGTTGCCTCGCCTCTCGGCCAACCCACCGCAGATGGGTCCGGCGAGACCCTCTCCGAGCGGATGACGGGATTCGAACCCGCGACCCTCACCTTGGCAAGGTGATGCTCTACCACTGAGCCACATCCGCGCTGGCCGCTTGACCGGCCGAGAAGAAACATTAGCCGATACCTTCCGAGCATCCAAAACGGGGTCCCCCTAAGGTCGAGACATGAAGGCTTGGCTCAACGGCGAGTTGCTGGAATCCCCGCACGATCCGGCGGTGAGCGTCCTCGACCACGGCATCGTGGTGGGCGACGGAGTGTTCGAGACGGCGGCTGTCGTCGACGGTCGTCCCTTCGCCCTCACGCGTCACTTGGAGCGCTTGGCGACGTCCGCGGAGGGCCTGGGGATCGATCGCCCCGACCTGGACCTCGTCCGCGAGGGGGTCGAGGCGACGCTGGCGGGCCAGGAGCTGCCGTTCGGCCGCGTCCGCATCACCGTGACGTCGGGTGCGGGCCCGTTGGGGTCGCCGCGGGGTGATTCCGGTCTCACCCACATCGTCGTGACCGAGCCGGCGGAGCGACCGCCGGCCGTCAGCTCGATCGTGACCGTGCCGTGGACCCGAAACGAGCGCGGACCACTCGCCGGGCTCAAGACGACCTCGTACGCGGAGAACGCGAAGATGGTCGAGTACGCCCGGGCCCGAGGCGCCTCGGAGGCGGTCATGGCGAACACCCTCGGCCAGCTGTGCGAGGGCACGGGATCGAACGTGATGTACGTGGTGGACGGGCAGATCGTGACGCCGACGTTGGCCTCCGGCTGCCTCGCCGGCATCACGCGCGCGCTGGCGCTGGAGTGGCTCGCGGACGAGCTGGACGTCCTCGAGCGCGACGCTCCGCTGGAGGTGCTGTTCGAGGCCGACGAGGTCATGCTCGTCGGCACGACCCGGACCATCCAGGCGATCGGTCGCGTCGACGACCGCGAGGTGCCGGCGCCGGGCCCGATCACGCTGCGAGCGCAGGAGATCTGGCGTGCCCGCGAGGCCGAGGACATGGACCCGTGACCGACTCCTGAACGGGTGTCGGAGGTCGTCCCTAGTGTCGGCTCCATGACATCGACAACCGCCGCGGACCGCCCCGTGCTCGATGTGTTGCGTGACGCTTCTCACGCGTTGCGGTCGGTCGCGGTGGGCGCCACCGACGAGGTCCGCGCGCTCGTCGCCGCGCGAGACGCGCTAGACGCGGCGATCAGCGAGGGCCTGCTCCGGATCGACGAGACGGCCGCGCACGAGGCCGAGGGTGCGTCCTCGGTCCAGACCTGGGCGCGGCGCGAGGTCAGGCTGGACGCCTCCGAGACCCGGGCGCGGCTGCGGTCGGCGCGCGCCATGCGTGAGCTTCCGGCCATGGCGCGGCTTCACCGCGAAGGCCGAATCTCGGCCCAGCACGTCGTCCTGTTCGACTTCTCGCTGCGGCACGTGGGCGAGTCCCAGACGCGCGAGCTCGAGGCGGCACTGCTCGAGGTCGCACTCGTGGCCGAGCCGGCCGAGCTCAAGCGGGTCGTGCGCCGGTTCAAGGACGTCGAGCACCCCGAAGCGCTGGACGAGGCGTGGGTGCGGGGGATGGAACGGCGCGACCTGCAGGTGCACCGGTGCGGCGACGGCTGGCACGTCAGTGGATTCCTGCCCATCCAGGTCGGTGCCCGTCTCCAGGCCTTCCTCACCTCCTCGTCCGTCCCCGTCGCGGAGGGCGACGAGCGCACCGCCGCCCAACGTCGCGTCGACGCCCTCGACACCCTGCTCGAGCGCGTGCTGGCCGAGGGGCTGCCGACGGACGGCACGGTCGCTCCTCAGCTGCACGTGCTGGTCGAGGCGGGCACGTTGCGGGCGGCACTGGCGCCGGGGGCGCCATCAGTCTTCGAGGGCGGCGAGCCCGCCACGCTCGTCGGCTTCGGGATGATCGGCTCCGGCCTGCTGCGCCACCTCACGTGCGGAGCGACACTCACGCCGATCCTGGTCGAGCGGATCGAGCCGAACCTGAGGATCCTCGACATCGGGCGAGCCGAGCGGTATGCCACCAGGCGACAACGTCACGCGATCTGGCTCCGGCAAGGCGGCGAGTGCGCCAGCGACGGCTGCCGCAACCCGATCGACCACATCCACCACGAGATCGCCTGGTCGCTGGGAGGACCGACCGACCTCGGCGCCATGACGGGACGCTGCGCGGCCTGCCACACGCGGATCCACGCTCGCGACGGGACGATCCGCTCCGTGGCGTGAGTGGCGACGTGACCGATCCGGGACCCCGGATCGGGGCCTAGTCCTGCCCGGAAGCACCCCTGGCGTGAATCGCGGGAGCGAGTGCGTTAATGTGGTCGTCGCACTCGGGCGATTGGCGCAGTGGTAGCGCGCTTCGTTCACACCGAAGAGGTCACTGGTTCGAACCCAGTATCGCCCACCCGAGAAAAGCCCCGGAACTGCAACGGTCCCGGGGCTTTCGCCTTCCCGGCGCCTCGACTTTCGCAGAAGCGCCACCACGGTGCCGGTCCCGGTGGGAGCATCCATCCGTGAACGGCCTGGTCGAGCGACTCCTGGGGTGGGTCGCCGGGAGCGCGGAGGACGACGCACTCGCGTGCGGCGCGCCGGGCTGCGGCGGTGACGCGCGGTACTCGCCGCCCGGCCGTGGGCACGTCAAGGGCTGCCTCTGGGTGGGCGACTTCTGACGGGAGGATCAGCCGAAGAGGCTGCGGGGCACGGTGCCCAGTCGCACGCGCTGAGGATGGTCGCCGACCGGCAGGTACGCGATCTCCTTCTTCGCGTCGACGTCGAGCACCGCGACGGCGTCGGAGTCCGACAGCGAGATCCAGCACGTGTCGTCCAGGCCCTCAGTCGTCCAGTACGGCTTGAGGTAGCCGTGCCCCGTCGTCGCCTCGTCGAAGAACGTCGGCGCGCCGGTCGCGCGGTCGACGAGCGCGGCGTAGTCGTCCATCGTCCCGGCGACGCACAGCGTGGTGCCGTCGTCGTCGATCGACAGGCCGTGATGCGCCGAGTCGTTGACGTACTCGGTGATCGGCATCTTCGGCACCCGGTTGGGCAGCGGCACGAGCCGCGTCACGGCGCCGGTGCGGGGCTCGGCGACCTTGCCCGTCGAGTAGTCGACCTTGCCGTTGAGGTCCGCGGCCTGTGTGTCGAACTCGACGAAGCCGTGGAGGAACGAGACCTGGAAGTACACGAATCGCTCGCCCGGGGCGATCGCCATGGGGCGCACGGCAGCGCTCATCCGGGGGTACCCGGCCTCGGCCAGCTCCTTGCCCATGTCCCAGCGCTGGTCGATGCCGAAGTCGTCGTTGCGCACGATCTCGAACCAGCGGTCGCCCTTGGTCCAGTCGCCCGCAGGGCCGTCGAAGGGCGTGTACGCCGAGCCGATGGACGCGTGGAAGATGCGCCGGCCGTCGGGCGTGTAGTTGTTCTCGTGCGGGGTGTCACCGGACTCGAACGTGCGCAGGCGGTCGCCCATCTTGACCGACCGCCCGTCGGGCAGCGTCTGGTCGACCATCGCGAACTCGATCACCTGGCGCTCGACGGAGTCGCTGACGAGGAGCCTCCTGCCGTCGGGGGAGAGGCCGGCATGGTCGCTGCGGTAGCCGTCCATCGGCTGCTCGGCGACGATCGAGTCTCTGCGCCCGGCGACGGCCTTCGCGATGTCGATCCACACGACGTCGGCGAAGCTCGGACGCGACACCGCCAGGAACCGGCCGTCCTTCGTGCTGAACATGTCGTCGACGAACTGGTCATGACCCTGTCCGGGGCCGACGCGCACGGCGGTGAACGTGATCAGCCGCAGGGGGTTGCGCGTGATGTCGCGCATCTCCTGCTCCTTGTCCGGGATCAGGTCGATGCCGGACTTGAGGATCGCCGGGTCGCGGGCGTCCACGATCGAGGCGGTGCCGGCCCAGTTGTTGCCGACGAACATCACGTCGCGCAGCTCCGGGTCGGTGGTGACGCCCGAGGCGGTCGCGGACGGGATCAGGGCGGCGGCGGCGACGCCGGCGGCAAGCACGGAGCCGGCACGCAGCAGGCAGTGGAGCAGGGGCATGGGGTGATCATGCACCTGATGTAACTGGGAGTGACAGGGCTGGTCTCACTTTGTGGTGACGTAGGTCACACTCCGGGGCGGAACGGCCTCGACGGGTAGCCCGTGTCGAAGTGCATGTAGTCGGGCACGTCGATGTTCTGCCAGATCCAGCCCTCGCGGTCGAACAGTCGCCAGACCAGGCCCTTCTCGAGGATCTTGCCGGGGCCGGGCGTGCGCGCCCGGTGGCGACCCGACGGCGTCCAGCAGTCGCAGCGCAGGTCCACCCACGGGTTCTCGACCGGGTTGATGTCGACGGCGCGACCGTTCGCGTGCGGCGAGTCCGTGAAGGGCGCGTTGATCTGGTCGGCGCGACGGCAGTTGAACGCCGAGGTGTTGTCGGCGGCGAGGCTCCTGGCCACGTCGCCGCCATAGCTCTCCACGCCTCTCATGCGGCGGATCGGGAACTCCTCGGCGAACAGCCGGTCGAAGATGCGGCGGATGCTCTGTGCGACGTCCGCGTTGACGATGAGGTGACCACGACGGGTGCGGCCCTGGAAGTCCACGAAGTTGAGGTCGACGCGGCGCAGCTGCTCGCGCCGCTGGACGGGGCACTCGGGCCGGACCATGCCGGCCTCGACCATCGCGTCCCATTGGGACGGCGGGACCTCGCGGACGCGTGAGGCGGGCGGGGGAGCGGGCGTCGTGGGCGGCGCGGTGGTGGGCGCCGTCGTGGGCGCGGTCGTGCTCGGGCTCGGCGTGGTGTCGGCCTGCTCACCGCCGCCGTCGCACGCGGCGAGCAGGGTCAGCAGGAGGATCGCCGGGACCGCACGTCGCAGCAGGGTCACCCGCTCAACCTCGTGGACGCAGGCGCGTCGTCGGCAGGGCGGGGGCCGGGATCGGGGCCGGCTGGTGCGGTGGGAACGTCCCGAACTGCAGGTCGGCGACGTCGTCGCCGGGGGAGCCGTCGAAGCCCATCTCTGCCTGGTACGTGGCGCGGAAGGCCTCGATCTCCTCGTGCGAGCGGCCGATGAAGTTCCACCACATGACGATCTGCTCGCCGAACGGCTCGCCGCCGATGAGCAGCGCCAACACGGGCTCGGGCCCGGCCTCGACGGTCAGGGTCCGGTGACCCGTCTCGACGACCGCGAGGTGGTCGGACGGCACGGGGTTCGCGTTCAGGCTCACGTCGCCCTCGACGCGCAGCAGGGCGTGCTCGTGGCCCTCGGGCACTTCGAGCTCGAGGCGGGTGCCCGGGTCGAGCCGCAGCTCGGCACCGCTGATCGGGGCGCGCGTCCGCAGCGGTGACGTGACGCCCAGCAGGGTCCCGGCGAACACGCGCGCCTGCCAGCCGTCGCCGTGAACGGCCTCGGGGCGGTGGACGTCGAGGGAGGGCTCGCCGAAGCGCTGGTCCTCGGGGAAGGCGTACCAGAGCTGGGCGCCGTGCAGGACCGTCGTGTCGGCCGAGGAGTGCTCCGAGTGCGTGATGCCCCGTCCGGCATTCATGAACACCGCGTCGCCGGGACGGACGGTCGCCCAGTGGCCGGCGGAGTCGATGTGGTCGATCCGGCCCTCGAACAGCCAGGACACGGTGGCCAGGCCGGTGTGCGGGTGGCGCGCGACGCGCATGCCGCCCGTGGCGCTCACCGGGTCCGGCCCGTAGAAGTCGAGGAAGCACCACGCGCCGACGAGCGAGCGGGCGCGCTGCGGCAGGGTGCGCCGGACGGTCATGGCGCGTGGCCCGCCGAGCGGCACCTCGCGAGGCTCGAGCAGCGTCACGCCGTCGGAGCCGGCGCGGATGCCCGGACTCAGCCCGTCGCGGGAGTACCCGCGCTCGGCGAGGACCTGCTCCTGGGGATCCCGCTCGGGATTGCTCATGTGTCGTATGGTCGCACGAGACGACGCCCCGGCGGCCTTCCAGTCGGCCGGGCTCCGCCCCGTGGACAGGACGCCGCCATGACTCACCAGACCGTGACCCGAGCCCAGGATCCGGACCGCTTCGAGATCGCGGTGGACGACCGCACGGCGGGCTTCACGCAGTTCGTCGACCACGACGGGCAGCGCATCTTCTTCCACACCGTGATCGAGGACGAGTTCGGCGGACAGGGACTCGCGGCGTCGCTCGTGCAGGAGGCGCTGGAGCGGACGCGCGCCGACGGCGTGCGCATCGTGCCCGTGTGCCCCTACGTGGCGAGGTTCCTCCCGAAGACCGACGAGTTCGCCGACATCGTCGACGAGCCGACGGACGAGTCCCGCCGGCTGGCCCGGCGCGCCGCCCGCTAGGCGCCGAGCTCGAGCGCGGACTCGACGGGCGCGGAGCGCGGCAGGCCGGCGCCGATCGCGCGAAGGAACCCCTCGGCGAGCACGAGCAACGCGATCCCGGCGGCGGCGTCGACCCACCAGTGGTTGGCCGTGACGATGACGATCGCGACGGTCAGCGTCGCGTGACCGACCGCGACGCATCCGAGCCAGCGCGGGCCGGTGCGGACCACGACGTACGCGATGAGCACCGCCCAGCCGACGTGCAGGCTGGGCATTGCCGCGAACTGGTTCGCGAGGACCCCGCTCGCGCCGTCGTACGGCGAGGGGCCGTAGCGCGTCATCGTGTCCGTGAAGCCCCACTGCGGGAACATCCGCGGCGGCGCGAGGGGGAAGCCGACGTGCAGCACGAGGGCGGCCGAGGTCTGCAGGATCCACAGGTTCCGCGCCCAGCGGTACTCCGCCAAGGGCCGGCGCAGCAGCCCCCACAGCAGGAACACGGCGATGAGCGGGAAGTGCACGTACGTGTAATAGAGGTTGGCGGCGCGGAAGAGCGTCTCGGAGTGGACGGCGGCCTGGATCGCCGCCTCGGACGGCAGCCACAGCCAGCCCTCGATGCGGTGGACGAGCTGGGCGTGCTCGGTGGCGAGTCCCTCGTGGCCCAGCGCGAGCAGCCGTCCCAGCTTGTAGGCACCGAACAGTGCGCCGGCGAGGGCGAACTCGCGGATCACCGTCGCCGGGCTGGTCCTCGTGTCGTCGTTCGCCATCTGTCTCCTCGGTCCGTCCGACCGTGGCCCCGAGCGCCCCTGCCGGTCAGGCTAGCGCCGATCTCGGCCCTTGTGGCAACCCTGAGAGGATGTTCGGCGTGTACGTGAAGATCTGCGGGCTGCGCACCGCTGCGCACGCCGAGGCCGCGATCGGGGCCGGGGCGGACGCGGTCGGCGTCGTCATGAACCGCACCAGCAGCCGTCGCGCCACCGAGGACGAGGCCCGTGTCGTCGTCGAGACCGCGCGGGGTCGGGCCGACTCCGTCCTCGTCGTCAACGACATGTCGGCAGCCGACGCTGCCCTCACGGCGGCCCGGCTGGGCTTCGACGTGCTGCAGCTGCACGGCCGTGCGTACGGGCGCGAGGACTTCGACGCCGCCCAGGCGGTCGTCCCGCGGGTGTGGCGGGCGACGTCGCTCGACCTCGACCCGCCGCTCGAGGTCGGCGCCTGGGGCGAGGAGGTGCTCCTGCTCGACGCGCCGAAGCCGGGCTCGGGGGAGCGATGGGACCTCTCCGGACTGGCGGACCGGGCACCGGACGGGCGCTGGCTCGTCGCCGGGGGACTGTCGCCGGCGAACGTCGCCGAGGCCGTGGCGGCCGTCGCGCCGTGGGGCGTGGACGTGTCGAGCGGCGTCGAGGTCGCGCCCGGCGAGAAGTCGGCGGACCTGATCCGCGCCTTCCTCGCCGCCGCGCGCGCCGCCTGACGACTCCGGCGGCGGGCGCGTGCCAGACTCACGTCCCGTGCAGACCCATGAGCTGGCCCGGCCCGACGGCATGACCATCGCGTTCCACGAGTGGAGCGCCGACGCGCCCGGGACGCCGGTCGTCCTGCAGCACGGCTACGTCGCCGACACCGAGATCAACTGGGTGGCGACGGGCGTCGTTGACGCGCTCGTCGCGGCCGGCCGGCGCGTCGTCGGCGTCGATGCGCGCGGGCACGGCCGGTCGGGTACCTCCCCGGACAGCGCGTTGTACGGCGAGCGCACGATGTCCGCTGACGTCTCCGCCGTCGCCGACGCGCTCGGTCTCGACGAGTACCACCTCGTCGGGTACTCGATGGGTGCCGTCATCTCGCTGCTGGCCGCGGGCCGGGACGAGCGCGTCTCGCGGCTCGTGATCGGTGGGGTCGGCGCTGGTGTCGTCGAGGTCGGCGGCGTCGACACGCGCGCGCTCGACCGCGGCGTGCTGGCCGAGGCGCTGCTCGACGAGGGCGACCTGAGCGGCTACCCGACGGAGGTGCTCGCCTTCCGCCAGTTTGCCGACCACCTCGGCTCGGACCGGCCGTCGCTCGCAGCGCAGGCGCGCGTGGTGCACAGCGGCTCGGCCGAGCTCGAGCGGGTCACCGTCCCGACCCTGCTGCTCGCCGGCCGCGACGACCCCCTCGCGGTGCGCCCCGAGGTGCTGGCGGACGCGCTGCCCGACGGCACGCTCGTGCTCGTCGACGGCGACCACCTCGGAGCGGTCGTCGCGCCGGAGTTCGGCCCGTCGATCGTGGAGTTCCTGGGCCGCTGACGCCTCAGGCCGCCTGCGCCGCGCGCCGCATCGTCCAGACGTTGCGGCCGTCCTCGCGGGCGTACACGAGCTCGTCGAGCGCGGCCTGCGCCAGCGCGATCCCGCGTCCGGACTCCGACAGCGGGTCGGGCATGTAGGTGCTCAGGTCGCCCTCGTACTCGTGGCCGTCGTCCGTCAGCACGCCCTCCAGCACGTCGTCGCGCACGCGGAGGCTGAACGTCCAGCGCACCTCGCCGACGGGCCGGCCGTGCTCGACGACGTTGCCGGCGATCTCGATGACGGCGGTCTCCAGCATCATGAACGCCTCGGCCGACACCGAGGGCCAGGCCTCGCGTCCCTGCTCCACGAGCTCGTGCAGGGCCTCCAGCTCGGCCGGGACGGCCCATCCGTCGAGGCGCAGCGTGTCACCACTCACGGCGAGCCTCCGCCACGTCGGCGTACGGCCGCAGGACGCGATCGAGGTTGGTCAGCCGCAGGACCGAGAGCACCTGGTCGGGAGCCCCGGCGATCCGCAGGTCGCCGCCGGCGAGGCGCGTCGCCTTGAGGCCGTGGACCAGTGCGCCGAGGCCGGAGGAGTCGACGAACGTCGTCGCGGAGAGGTCGACCACGATGCGGTGGCCGCCGTCGGCGACGGTCTCGTCGAGGACGGTCCGCAGCCGCGGGGCCGCCACCATGGTCAGCCGGCCGTCGCACTGCAGCACGGTCACGCCGTCCCCGGTGGTCCTGGCGATGTCGATCACGATGCGGGCTCCTCTGCGGGATCGGCGGGCCGGTAGAGCGCCGCGCGGTAGATGATGCTCATGACGAGCAGGTCGTAGGCGACCCAGACGACGTTGACGACCGTACCGATCGTGCTGTCCGCGGCGCCGGTCCACAACCGCACCACGCCGATGACGCACGCCGCGACGAGGATGACGGTGGCCGCGAGCTGGGGCCACACGAGTCGCCACGGGAAGCCGCCGCCGGCCTGCCGGGTCTTCGGCGTGACGACGAAGCCCAGCGGCCGCTTGAGGAAGACGTTGGCGGCGGCGGTGGTGCACGCGCGGATCCACAGCGGGAACAGCGCGAGGCTGTACTGGTGCCCGCGCCACGTCTTGACGCCGTAGCCCACGACGAAGAACAGCAGCTGGTTGAGCACGACGTAGGGGAGGAAGCGCTCGAGGAACTCCAGACCGTACGCGTGCACGGGCAGCACGCCGAAGCAGAGGTAGAACACCGGGGCGGCCATGAAGATCACGGCGGCGAAGCCCGACAGGTAGCTCCACATCGTGCCGAAGTACATGAGCCGCTGGGCGACGGTGAGCCCGCGCTGCACGAGCGGGTTCTCGCGCAGCAGGACCTGCAGCGTCCCCTGGGCCCAGCGCAGGCGCTGCTGCAGCATCGTCCGCAGGTCCTCCGGCGCGAGGCCGTGGGCGAGGATCTCGTGGTGGTAGACCGACTTCCAGCCCAGCGCGTGCAGCCGCATGCACGTGGCCATGTCCTCGGTCACCGACACGGTCGCGAGCGGCATCATCGGCTGCGCCTCGTCGGACCGGTCCACGTCGACCGCCCGGATGAGCGACCGAACGGACTCGATGGCGCCGAGTGGGCTCCACTCGCGGTCGGCCAGCCGGTCCAGGGCGACGTCGTCCACGACGAGGGCGCCGGCCTCCTGGTCGACCGCCACGGGCAGGGCCGCGATGAGCTCGAGGTCCTCGGCGATCCCGGCGAGGTCGCGCTCGACGGCGCCGCGGCTCGCCCGGTCGACGGCCTGCTGGAAGCCGTAGGTGACCTCGGCGATCAGGGCGCCGGAGCGCAGGTCCTTGAGGGAGCGCTGCGCGGCCGCGCGCAGCTCCTCCAAGTCGCCCGCCAGCTCCGGGTGCGTGCGCCGTGCGCGACGGGCCGCGCCGCCGAGGATCCGCTGCGACGCCTTGAGGGCGTCCGCGACCGCCGTCTCGACCTCGCGGACGTAGCCGACGATGCCCAGCTGCATGAGGGCCTCGCGGCGCAGGACGGCGTTCGAGCCGCAGAAGAACGCCGCGTTCCAGCCGTCCTTGCCCTGCTGGATGGGCCCGTAGAACAGCGGCGCCTGGCTGCCGAGCGGATCGGCGTCGGTCACGTTCGTGAACCACTGCGGGGTCTGCACGAGGGCGACCTCGGGGTCGCGGAACCAGCCCAGCGTCCGGTCGAGGATCGCCGGGTCGGGCACCTGGTCGGCGTCGAGGATGAGCATGAACTCGCCGTCGGTGGCGAACAGCGCGTTGTTGAGGTTGCCGGCCTTGGCGTGCCGGGGCCGGTCGGTCCAGTCGTCGCTGCGCACGAGGTAGCCGACGCCCAGCTCGGCGGCCGCCGCAGCCAGCTCGGGGCGGTTGCCGTCGTCGAGGATCCACGTGCGGTGCGGGAACGCGATCCGCTGCGCGCCCTGCGCCGTCGCCATGACCATCTCGACGGGCTCGTTGTAGGTCGTGATGAAGACGTCGACCGTCGCGTCCTCGGGCGGGGGAGGGGCCTCGCCGCGCTGCTTGATCCGCCACACCGTGAGGCCGAACAGGTAGGCGTCGACGAGCGCGTACGTCTCGGCGACCACGAGCGGCACGGCGATCCACCAGTTGTCCCAGTTGACCGACCAGCCCCAGCGCCACACGACGTAGGAGGTGCCGGTGAGCAGCGTCAGGACGACGAGGATCCGGACGGCCAGCTGGCGCATCATGCGGGCAGCCTCCTGATCACGACGGCGGTGAGGTCGTCGTCGAGGTCGTGGGTCCGCGCGTACTCCTCGATGCGCGCGATCGTCGACGCCGGGTCCTTGCCGTCACGCACGATGTGCGCCGCCGTGTCGACGGCCGCGGCCTCGTCCTCGACGATGTCGAAGATCCCGTCGCTGACGAGGATGAGCGTCTCGTCGGGCGCGAGCCGCTCGCGCTGCACGGTCCACGTGTCGTCGGGCAGCGCGCCGAGCGGCAGGTCGCGCGACTGCAGCCGCCGGGGCTCGCCCTGCGGCGGCACGACGAGGGCCAGGCCGTGGCCGGCGTCGACGAAGTCCAGCTCGCCGGACGCCGGCTCGATCCGGCAGGCGAACAGCGTGGCGAACGTGCCCGTCTCGGTGAAGTCGTCCGCCATGCCGACGGCCGTGCGGTAGACGGCCCGCTCGAGCGGGTTGAAGGGCGCGGCGCCGCGCATCATGGCCCGGATGCCGGCGGTGAGGACGGCGGCCGTCATGCCCTTGCCCATGACGTCCGCGACCACCACCTGCAGCCGGTCGTCGACCATCGACCAGTCGAAGTAGTCGCCGCCGACGTGACGGGCGGGCAGGCAGCAGCCGGCCATCGCGTAGCCGTCCAGCTCGATCGGCCGGTAGGGCAGCAGGCGGCGCTGCACCTCGCGGGCCTGGAGCTCGTCGTCGTCGGCCGCCAGCTCGCGCTCGACCCAGCGTCCGAGGTCGGCGAGCAGTCCCAGCTCGGCCTCGCTGAGGTCGCGCGGGTGGTCGTCGACGAGGCACAGGGCGCCGACGGTCTCGCCGGTGGGCGCGGCGAGGGGCTGGCCGACGTAGAAGCGCAGCTCGCCGTCGTCCACGACGTCCGGGTGCCGGGCGAAGCGCTCGTCCAGCTGCGCGTCCCGCACGATCATCGTGTCCTGCGCCGCCACCGTGTGGGTGCAGAAGGACTCGGCGCGCGGCCGGTCGCCGAGCGGGATGCCGACCGCCGCCTTCGTGAACTGCCGGTCGGCGTCGATGAGGTTCACCGCGACCTTGGGAACGTCGAAGATCCGCTGCGCGAGCCGCACGACCTGGTCGAAGCGCTCCTCGGGCGGGGTGTCGAGCACGCCGAGGTCGTGCAGCGCACGGAGCCGTGCGTCTTCGGGGGAGGGGATCACACGGGACCGCCTTCTACGAGGCTTGCAGCAACATCGCCATGCTAGGAGCCGCGAGGCATGTTGCGCGAGTGGAGCGCGTGACGGGTGTGTCCGAGCCTCAGTGAGGACGCCAGGCGTCGTCGTCCTCGGTCCGCTTCACGACGGCCGGCGGCAGCTCGCCGCTGGCCAGCTGCGCGATCGTGACCGTCTCGAGGACCTCGCGCAGCGCGTCGCGGGCGGCGACCCAGACCGGCTTGAGCACCTCGGCCCGGCCGTTGTACGAGACGGACTCGGGGCGGACCCCGTAGACGGACACGAGGGGCCCGTCGACCGCGCGGATGACGTCCGCGATCGTGACCTCCTCGGCGGGTCGGGCGAGCCGCCAGCCGCCGGACTGGCCGCGCTGGGCGAACAGGACGCCCGCCTTGCGCAGGTCCCCGAGGATGGACTGGAGGAACGTGTGCGGGATGTCCTGGCGCCGTCCGAGCTCGTCGGCGGTGATCGCCCGGTCGCCGGGTTCGGCGGCCAGCTCGATCAGGGCGCGCAGCGCGTAGTCGGACTTCGTCGAGACTCTCACCGGACCAGTGTCCCAAAGCCGATCCGCGCGGTCGCGGATATCCTCCCCGAATGACGACTGCACCCCGGACCGACGACGTCTCCGCCCTGCCCTCGGCCCCGCTGGCGCACGTCGTGCGCGGCGACCTCGTCGAGTCCGTGCACGCCGGCCACCTCGTCGCGCTCGGTGCGGACGGCGCGCCGGTGCTGACGCTGGGCGATCCCGAGGTCACGATGTGGCCGCGCTCGTGCGTCAAGCCGCTGCAGGCCGTCGCCATGGTGCGGCACGGCCTCGACCTGCCCGAGCGGCTCATGGCGCTCGCCGCCGCGAGTCACAACGGCGAGGCCCAGCACCTGGCCGGCGCCCGCGAGATCCTCGCGATCGCGGGCCTCGACGAGCAGGCGCTGCTCAACACGCCGGACCTGCCGTGGGGCAGCAGCGCGCAGCGCGAGTGGCTCGCCGCGGGCCACGGCCCCGAGCGGATCACGCAGAACTGCTCGGGCAAGCACGCCGCGATGCTGCTGACCTGCGTCACCGCCGGATGGGACACGCGCACGTACCTCGATCCCGGTCACCCCCTGCAGGTCGCGATCCGCGAGACGATCGCCGAGCTCACCGGCGTGCCCGTCGCCACCGCCACGACGGACGGCTGCGGCGCGCCGCTGTTCGCGACGACCGTGACGGGCCTGGCCCGCGGCTTCGGCCGCGTGGCCTCGGCACCCACGCGCGATCCGGAGTCGGCCGAGGCGCGCGTCGCCCGGGCGATGTCGGCCCACCCCGAGATGGTCGCCGGCGGCCGTCGCCCGCCCACGACGCTCATGCGCGCGGTGCCGGGCCTCGTGGCCAAGGACGGCGCGGACGGCGTCTTCGCCGCCGGGCTGCCCGACGGCCGTGCGGTCGCCTTCAAGGTGCTGGACGGCGCCGAGCGCCCGCTCGCACCGGTGATGGTGCGGGCCCTGGACGAGCTGGGCGCGTTCGACGCGGAGGGCGTCGACCACGACGCGATCTCGTCGCTGCGCGAGCGGGACGTGCTGGGCGCCGGGCGTCCCGTCGGGGCGATCCGCGCCGCCTTCTAGTCGGTCCCGTTCGCGCGGACCCACGCGGCCACGGCGGGATCGGTCGTCGTGAGGCGCTCCACCTCCTCGCCGCCGTCGCAGCGGCACAGCGCGATGTCCCACCGGCCGGCGACGGACCCCGCGATCCGGCACGTGCCGCCGTGCGCGAGCCATCGCTCCAGGCGCTCGAGCTCGGTCGTCATGGCAGGCCCGCCCAAGCGCGCAGCTGGCGGTGGACGTTCCAGGCGCCGACCAGCACGGGGGAGTCGCCCAGCTCGGGCACGTGCTCGGTGAGCGCGGGGTCGAGCGTCCACGCGCGGGGGTGCACGAGGACCGCCTGGTTCTGCGGTCCGCCGATCCCGCCGTGCGAGCCGACCTGGTCCTCGAAGGCGTGGATGCCGCCGAGCTCGTCGACCGTGGAGATCACGACGAGGTCGCCGGCGTCGGGCAGGCCGTGGAGGCGCTCGAGGTCGCTGGCCGTCCGGGAGGGGTAGCCCGCCAGCGGGTCGCTGCCGGTGACGGCGCCGCCGGCCCGCAGCTCGCGGGTGCCGCCGGGGCCGGCCACGACGGGCGTCCCGTCGCCGCCGGTCGCCAGCACGAGCCCGACGCCGGGACTGGCCAGCAGCCCCGGCACGAGTCCCGGCCAGCGCGCGTCGATCTCGTCGCGCGTGGGCCGCGCGCCGAGCCGCGGGAACCACACCATGCCGAGGTTGCCGCCGCCCGTGACGACCACCTCGGGGTGGGGTGACTCCGCGACGACCCGCTCCGGCCGGCGCTGTCCCTCGCCGACGACGGAGGACACGAGCGCGTTGACGGGAGCGCGCTCCTCGCCGCCGCCGGTCGTGGTGAGCACCGCGGCCTCGGACCCGTCCGAGCGCATGAGCGCCGAGACGTGGTCGGGGAACGAGCAGCCCGCCAGCTGCGAGAACGGCGCGCCCAGGCTCTGCCCGTGGTCGGACAGCAGGACGAGGTCGTACCGCGTGCGGACCGAGCGGGCCACGTCCTCGAGCGCCCCCAGCACCCCGTCGAGGCCCTCGATCGCGCGCATCGACTCCGGCCGCTCGGGTCCGGCGTGGTGCGCGATCTCGTCGTAGTCGACGAAGTCCACGAAGATCAGCGGCGAGCCGCTGGCCATCTCCTCCGCGACGAGCGACAGGTTGAGCTTGCGCAGCAGGACGTTCGTGATGCCGCGCAGCAGCACGTAGCCGCCCTTGCGCGGGATGCGCGGCTGCACGTCGCGCGCCCGCTGACGATGACCCTGGTGCAGCTCCTTGAGGACCTCGCCCACCGTCATCACGAGCGCGCCGGGCAGCAGGAACGGGCGGATGAAGAACGCCAGGTAGGCCGAGCCCGAGCCGAGGTCCCGCGCGCGGGTCGCCTTGCTGATCGTGAGGTAGGCGCGCGACGACCCGCCGGTGTACGTGGTGCTGACGGCGCTGCCCTCGATCAGCAGCCCGGACGCCGGGTCGAAGCGCGACTCCACGAGCCGGGAGTCGGCCGGGTTGCCGGCGGCGAGCAGCCGCCCCGAACGGCGGTCCCACCAGCGGAACGCGGGGATGTCGGGCGAGCCGTGCAGGAACCCCGCCATGCTTGCCGGCGTGGTGCACGGGATGGTCGCCCACCACCCCGTGAGCGTGTGGCTCGAGCCGATCCAGCGCGCGATGTTCGGGGCCTGTCCACCGGCGAGGGCGCGCCGCAGCACCGGCAGCGCGAGTCCGTCCAGCTGGACGACGAGCAGGCCCCGGTCCCGCTCGCGGTGCGAGCGGGCGCGGGCGAGCGCCCGGGACGTGCGCGCCGTCGCGGCGCCGACGACGTAGCCGCTGTCCGTCGCTCCCGAGAACCAGCGGCCGACGGCCATGACCGTGGAGGCGACGAGCAGCACGACGACCGTGTCGCCGAACGTGAGGTCCGCGCTGGCGCCGACGCTGATGGCAGCGCCCAGGACCACCACCTGGACACCGAGGCCGAGGGCCATGGCGAGCAGGACGCTGCCGCGCGAGGCCAGCAGCCGCAGCGGGCCGGCCAGGACCACGTCCACGAGGAAGACGGCCACGACCACGACGCCGAGCAGCAGGACCCAGTCGTCGACGGTCTTGTCGAGGACCAGGAGGCCGAGCCACACGCCGAGCGCGGTCACCGCGACGCTCCACAGCGCCTGGAGGATGTCGGGCAGCCGCGGGAACCGCAGGGCTCGTCGCGGGGCGACGACGGTCGACGCAGCCCACCCGGCCGGGGTGGTCTGGCTCACAGGGGCATGGTGCCACGCGGCAGTGTCGTGCGGACACCCATCGGCGGGATGACGACGCGGTCGCCCAGGCCCGCCTCGTCCGCCGCTGCGCGGAACGTCGGCCCCGGCTGGACGAAGCGCAGGTGGTGCGTCGAGCCCGAGGACGACAGCACGACCGGCCAGTACGTGCCGAAGTGGACCGGCACGATCCAGCGCGCGCCCACGGACCGGACCGCCTCGACGGCCTGCGCCGGGTCGAGGTGCCCGTCGCCGAGCGTCGGCCCCCACCCGCCGATGGGCACGAGCGCCAGGTCGACCTCGGGCACGGGCGCGAAGTCCATGGGGCCGGTGTCGCCGGGGTACCAGCACGTCGCGCCGCCGGACCCGAACCGGAACCCGAGGGCGGGCGCGACCGCCGCGCCCGGCCGCCTGTCCCGGCGGCCGTCGTGCCGCGCGGGCAGCACCTCGACGTCGACTCCGGCCACGGTGAGGCGGTCGCCCGGCACGACCTCGATGACGTTCAGGCGGCCCAGGGGACGCACGGCCCGCACGGCTCCGCGGGGCACGACGATCGGCACGGCGTCGTCGAACCGGCGCAGCGTCGGCACGTGCAGGTGGTCGTGGTGCAGGTGCGAGACGAGCACGAGGTCGGCACGTGTGGCGGTCCCGGGCGGGGGCGGCGAGGCGCGGCGCAGGTGGAGGAGCCGCCGGACCATGAGCGGGTCGGTGACCACGGTCGCGCCGGGCAGCTCGACCGTGGCGAACGAGTGACCCCACCACGTCAACGACAGCACTCCCCAGTCTGGGGGCCGGACCGGGCCGGTTGACAAGGGCCGCGGGCAATTTGTGCACGCGAGACAAGTCGCCCGGTCCGTCCGGCGTGAATTGGCCGCCGTGCACAATCTCGCGGCGAAAGTTCTGCCGGAACGCAGATGTCTTGGGCACCGGTCACTGCCCTAGCGTCCGGGATGTGTGCCACATCACATTCTTGAGCGGAAGGCGGCGGGCATGACCCTGGCGTACCTGAGCGACATCCTGGCGGCCCGGTACGGCGACGCCCCGGCCGTCGCGGACGACCGCACCTCGCTGACCTTCGCCGAGCTAGACGAGCGCGCGGACGCCGTCGCCGGCCGCCTCGCGCAGGAGGGATTCGGGCGCGGCGACGTGCTGGCGGTCATGCTGACGAACCGCGTGGAGCTCGTGGTCTGCCTGTTCGCAGCATGGCGACTCGGCGGCACGGCCACGCCCGTGAACCCGGCGTTCACCGAGGTGGAGGCCGCGCACCAGGTGGGCGACTCCGGGGCCCGCCTCATCGTCGTCGAGAGCGACGACGCCCCGACCGGCGGCGCCCGCCCCATCCCCGTGGACTCCCTCGCCACGGCCCTTCCCACGGGCGCCGCCCCGGTCGAGGTCCGCCCGGACGACCTCGCGCTGCTCGTCTACACGAGCGGCTCCACCGGACGCCCGAAGGGCGTCATGCTCGACCACGCGAACGTCGAGGCGATGTCGGGCACGATGGCGCGCCACATGGAGCTCACGGCCCGGGACCACTGCCTGCTGATTCTGCCGCTGTTCCACGTCAACGCCGTCATGGTGTCCCTGCTCGCCCCGTTGCGCGTCGGCGGACGGCTCACGATCGTCGGGCGCTTCAGCCCGCAGACCTTCTTCGGCGAGGTCGAGCGGATCCGGCCGACCTACTTCTCGGCCGTGCCCACGATCTATGCGCTGCTGGCGGCGCTCCCGGAGGACGTCCGTCCGGACACCTCGTCCCTGCGGTTCGTGGTGTGCGGCGCGGCACCGGTCTCGCGCGAGCTGCTCTCGGCGTGCGAGCGGCGCTTCGGCTTCGTCATGGTCGAGGGCTACGGGCTCACCGAGGGCACGTGCGCCTCCGCGTGCAACCCCGTCGGTCCGGACGCGGTGCGCAAGCTCGGCACCGTCGGACCCGCCCTGCCGGGCCAGCGCATCGCGATCGGCGGACCCGATGGCGAGCACCTGCCGCCGGGTGAGATCGGCGAGGTGCTCATCAGCGGGCCCACGGTCATGCGCGGCTACCTCAACCGGCCCGAGGCCACCGCCGAGACGGTCGTCGACGGCTGGCTGCACACGGGCGACGTGGGGCGCCTGGACGAGGACGGCTACCTGCAGCTAGTCGACCGGATCAAGGACATGATCATCCGCGGCGGCGAGAACCTGTATCCCAAGGAGATCGAGAACGCGATCGCCCGCATCGAGGGCGTGCTCGAGGTCGCCGTCGTCGGGCGCCACGACGACGTGCTCGGCGAGGTCCCGGTCGCGTTCGTCGTCGCCTACCCCGGCGCGGTGCTGACGCAGGAGGACGTGCTCGAGCACTGCCGCCGCGAGCTGACCCGCGTCAAGGTCCCGGCCGCCGTCGACATCGTCGAGGCGCTGCCGAAGAACCCGGTCGGAAAGATCGACAAGCCCACCCTGCGCCGGCTCGTGCGCAGCGCCTGACACATCGAGAGAGGTCGAGACACATGGGATTCACGACGGCGGACATGCCTCCGGTCGACCCGGAGCGGTTCGAGCAGATGCCGGTCATGGACCGGATGCGGGTGCTGGCCCTGCACTGGGCCGACTACGGCTTCGGCGGCCCCAAGCAGATGCACGTGCTCTACCTGGTCAAGACGGTCGCCTTCATCGCCGGGGGCTGGCTGGTCGTCGGCCTGACGACGCCCGGCCTGGGCCTGTTCGACCTCGGCGGCTGGTGGGGCGAGCTGATCGTCTACCAGAAGCTCATGGTCTGGATCGTCCTGTGGGAGATCACGGGACACGCGGCCTCGTGGGGGCCGCTGTCGTTCAAGTTCGGTCCGTTCACCGGAGGCTGGAAGTACTGGACGCGGGTCGGCACGCTCCGGTGCCCGCCGTACGGCGACCGGATCCCGGGCACCGGGGGAGCGGCCCGCACGGCCTTCGACGTCGCGCTGTACGTCGCCCTCGTGGTGCTGCTGGCGATCGCCCTGGTGCTGCCCGGCCGGCAGAGCGAGGCGGCCTACTCCGAGGCCGGACTGATCGCCTCGTGGCCGCTCATCGCGTACTTCGCCGGCCTGGTGGTCATGGCCTTCCGGGACAAGGTCGTGTTCCTGGCGTCGCGGCCCGAGCAGTACGCGCTGTGCCTGCTGGCGTTCGCGACGCTCGCGTCGCACGTGGACATGGTGCTGGTCGCGAAGATCGCGATGGTCACGATCTGGCTCGGCGCGGGCGTCTCGAAGTTCGGCCACCACCTGACGTTCGTCGTGCAGGCGATGATGAGCAACACGCCGTGGCTCACGTCGAGGCGGTTCAAGCGCACGCTCTACCGCGACGTCGACGGCGAGGACCTCATGCCGACGAGGATGGCGTTCACGTGGGCCCACGTCGGCGGCACCGTCGTCGAGCTGGTCCTGCCGCTGGTGCTGCTGTTCTCCACGAACGGGACGATCACGTGGCTCGCGATCGCGGGCATGATGGCGTTCCACCTGTTCATCTACTCCACGTACCCGCTCGCGGTCCCGCTGGAGTGGAACATCTTCTTCATCTTCGTCACGCCGTTCCTGTTCGGCGGCTTCATGGCCGGCGACGGCTACGGCCTGGGCGACTTCTCCAGCCCGTGGCTGCTGGTCGCCGCGCTCGTCGGCTTCCTGACGGGCCCGATCCTGGGCAACCTCAAGCCCGAGTGGGTCTCGTTCCTCATCTCGATGCGCCAGTACGCCGGCAACTGGGCCTCCGCGACGATGGCGTTCCGGATGAACGGCGCCGAGGACAAGCTCGACACGGGCCTGGTGAAGGGGATGCGGATCCAGCGCGAGCAGCTGGCCGCGCTGTACGGCTACGACGTCGCCGAGATCTTCCTGCAGAAGTGCGTCGCCTTCCGCAGCATGCACAGCCACGGCCGTGCCCAGCTGTCGCTCATGCAGCGCCACCTGGACCGGCTCGAGAACTACCGCCTGCGCGAGGGCGAGGTCGTCTGCACGGTCCTGCTGGGCTGGCAGTTCGGCGACGGTCACCTGTTCGACGAGCGCACGATCGCGGCGGTGCAGGAGCGATGCCACTTCGAGCCGGGGGAGTGGGTCACGACGTTCACCGAGTCGCAGCCCATCCACCGCACGCAGGTGCAGTACAAGGTCATCGACGCGGCCCTGGGCGTCGTCGAGCGCGGGTGGTACGACGTGCGCGATGCTGTCAGTGAGCAGCCGTGGATCCCCAACGGACCGATCCGGCACACGATTACGTGGCAGCGTCCGGGGTACCGTCCGGCGGGCGACCTGTCGGGTGAGGAGAGGGTGGCGACGTGACGAGAGCGGTGGTGGTCGGCAGCGGCCCCAACGGGCTCGCTGCCGCCCTCACCCTCGCGCAGGCCGGCGTCGAGGTGGAGGTGCTGGAGGCGGCCGACCAGGTCGGCGGTGGAGCCCGCAGCGGCCACTACACGGTCGAGGGCGTGCTCCACGACGAGTGCTCGGGCTTCCACCCGCTGGCCGTCGACACGGCGTTCAGCCGGCGCTTCGACCTGACGGCCGACGGCCTGACGTGGCGCTGGCCAGAGGTCCAGTACGCGCACCCGCTCGACGGGGGCCGCGGGGCCGCGGTGTGGCGCGACGTCGACCGGACCGCCGCCGGGCTGGGCGAGTCGGGCGCCACCTACCGGCGCGTCTTCGGTGCGCTGACCGACCGGTTCGACCGCATCGCGAACGAGTTCCTCCAGCCGATGCTGCACGTGCCGCGGCACCCGTTCGCGCTCGCGGGCTTCGGCATGGCGAGCCTGCTGCCGGCCACCTGGCTCGGTCGGATGCTCCGCTCGGAGGAGGCCTCGGCGCTGTTCGCGGGTGTCGCGGCGCACGCGTTCCGCCCACTCGGCAGCCCGGTCTCCGCGGCCATCGGCGTCGCGCTGGGCACGGCCGCGCACCGCTACGGCTGGCCGGTCGCGCAGGGTGGCACGGGCGCGATCACCGACGTCCTCGTGCGGCGGCTCGAGGCCCTCGGCGGAACCGTCACGACGGGCGTCCGGGTGACGAGCCGCGAGCAGCTCGGCGGCGCCGACATCGTCATGCTCGACACGACCCCCGGGAGCGCGGTCGACATCCTCGGCGACGCCCTGCCGTCGCGCGTCGCGGCCGCCTACCGCCGCTACCGCTTCGGGCCCGGCGCGTTCCAGATCGCGCTCGCGGTCGAGGGCGGCGTCCCGTGGCAGCACGAGCCGACCCGCCACGCCGGCACCGTCCACCTGGGCGGCTCGATGCGCGAGATCGCCTCGGCCGAGCGGCAGATCTGGCACGGCCGGATGCCCGAGCGGCCCTACGTCCTGCTGGGCCAGCAGTCCCAGGCCGATCCCGGCCGGCGCGCCGGGGACGTCCACCCGATCGACGCGTACGCGCACGTGCCGCAGGGCTTCACCGGCGACGCGACCGAGGCGATCCTGCGCCAGATCGAGCGCTTCGCGCCGGGCGTGCGCGACCGGATCGTCGGCATGTCCGTGCGCTCGACCGAGCAGATCGTCCGCGACAACGAGAACTACGTGGGCGGCGACATCGTCACCGGCGCCAACACGCCTCGCCAGCTGATCTTCCGGCCGCGCATCGGCCTGGACCCGTACTCGACGGGGGTGCCGGGGACGTACCTGTGCTCGGCGGCCACGCCCCCGGGCGCGGGCGCGCACGGGATGTGCGGTCACCTCGCTGCGCGAAGGGCCTTGCGTCACGCGGGGATCGTCGGGACCATCGGCGCATGAGCGAGCAGGCCGCGGCGGAGGGAGTCGACGCCGCGGACGTGCGCCGGCTCGTCGCCGCGCTGGGCCAGCGGCTGTCCGAGGAGCAGCCCCACCTGACGCGCGTGCTCACCGACAAGATCCGCTCGATCAGCGACCTCGACCTCGACCAGCCGCTCATCGACCTGCTCGACGCGAGCGTCGACAGCAACATCAACACGATCGTCCACCTGCTCATCAACGCGATCCCGGTGGACCGCATCCAGGCGCCCACCGCGGCGGTCGAGTACGCCCTGCGGCTCGCCCAGCGTGGCGTGCCCTCGTACTCCCTCGTCCGGGCCTACCAGCTCGGGCAGGAGTTCCTCATGACGGTCGTGCTGGACGAGGCCGAGCGGATCGACGCCGGCCGCGTCCCCACGCTGCGCGCCGTGCGGGCCATCGCGGACGCCGTCTACCAGTACATCGACTGGATCTGCCTGCACCTGCTCGACCGCTACGAGGACGAGCGCGGGCGGTGGGCCACCACGTCGGGCAACGTCGCGTCGGCGATGCTGCAGGGGCTGCTGCGCGGTGACGACTCCTCCGAGCACGACCTCGAGGCCGAGACGGGATACCGGTTCGACCAGCACCACGTCGGGCTCGTGCTGTGGTCGCGCGACCAGGACGGCATCACGGACGCGCTCGTCGCGATGGAGCGCATCAGCCGCGAGCTGGAGTCGCGCGTGGGCGCCGGCACGCCGCCGCTGTTCTCGGCGATCGACCGCACGACGGCGTGGCTGTGGATCGGTCGCGGCGCGAGCGCCGAGCCGATCGACCGCGAGGTGGCCGACGTCCTGGCCAAGTTCCCCGAGCTGGGCGCCGCGGTGGGCCTGCCCGAGTTCGGCATCGAGGGCTTCCGCCGGACGCACGCGCAGGCGCGGGACACGTTCGAGCTCGCGCTCGAGGCCGGCGACCGCATCGGCCAGGTGACGGCCTTCGGGGACCGCGGGATCGCGCTGATCTCGATGCTGCTGCGGCAGCCCGGAGCGCTGCAGCGCTGGGTGCGCGACGTGCTGGGTCCGCTCGGGGCGGTGTCCCCGGCGGCCGCCCGGGCGCGCGAGACGCTGGGCACGTGGCTGGACCACGACCGCAACTTCCAGGCCACCGCCGAGGCGCTGCAGGTGCACCGCAACACGGTCAAGTACCGGATCGAGCGCATCGGCGCCGAGCTCGACGAGCGGCTGGGGGAGCGGCGCGTCGACCTCGAGCTGGCGCTGCTGGCGTGCCGTCTGCTGGGCGACGACCTCCTGGCCGCGCCCCGTCCGGGCCGGCGCTGAGCACCGGCCCGGACGGACGGATCAGACCGCGTCCTCGATGGCCTTGTCGATCGCGTGGCCGTCGATGTACAGCACGTCGACGGTCTTCCTCTTGTTCTGGCAGATCGTGTACGAGCCGATGTCCATGACGGCGTCCTCGCCGTACAGGTTGATCATCTCCTGGAAGGCGGCCGCGGCCTCGGGATCGATGTCGGCGATGACGTCACGCCACTCGCCCAGGGTCATCTCGCCGAGCATGTCGCTGGCCAGGAAGCCGGAGTTGTGGACGGTCCGGGCGACGGTGGCGACCGCGTCGCCGGCGCCGGCGGTCATGCTGACCTTGATGGCGGCGTAGTCGGCGCGCGTGGCGCAGCGACCCTGGCGGACGACGAGCTTCTGGCGCGCGACGGCGGTGCGCTTCTTGCCCTTGTGCTTGTAGGTGACCTTCGTGGTCAGGCGGTACGTGCCGGGGCGGAGCTTGACGGCCGTCTTGTTGCGGCGGACGACGCGCGAGCCCTGCTGGACGGTCATCGCCTTGCGGACGATCTTGACCTTCTTGGCCTTCTTGACGTTGGGCTTGACGACGGCGGCGCCGTCCCAGCCGATCCACTGGGTGGAGAGCTTCTTGATCGTGACCGGCTTGGTCGCCGCCTGGGCGGGCGTGGCGACGAGCGTGGAGCCGGAGGCGATCAGGACGGCGGCCAGGAGGCCGAGGAGGGTGCGACGCATGCGAGTTCTTTCGGAGAAGAGGGCAAAGCCTCCTGATCGTAGTCCGGCAGAGGCCCGCGCCGGGCCGGAACGACAGGATCAGCCGAGCGCGAGCGCCTCGTCGGAGTGCGCGGGGCAGGCGGGGCCGAGCGACGGACCTCGGTAGTGTGAGCCCAAGAGCGCTGCCCAGCCGTAGGGGTCGCCACGTCGCAGAGGGGTTCACATGAGTCTGACCGTCACCGTCGCCGGAGCGCAGCAGGAGGTCGAGCCCGGAACCCGGGCGTGGCAGCTGTTCGCGGACGACCCGCAGGTGATCGCCGCCCGTGTCGGCGGGACGCTGGTCGACCTGTCGCGCGAGCTCGTCGAGGGCGACGAGGTCGAGCCGGTCGAGATGACCTCGCCCGACGGCCTCGACATCCTGCGCCACTCGACGGCGCACGTCATGGCGCAGGCCGTCCAGGAGATCTTCCCCGACGCCAAGCTCGGCATCGGCCCGCCGATCACCGACGGCTTCTACTACGACTTCGACGTCGAGACGCCCTTCACCCCCGAGGACCTCGACAGGATCGAGTCGCGGATGAGGAAGATCGTCAAGGAGGGCCAGAAGTTCTCCCGCCGCGAGATCAGCGACGACGAGGCCCGCGCCGAGCTGGCCGACGAGCCGTACAAGCTCGAGCTGATCGGCCTCAAGTCCACCGCCGGGGACGCCGCCGAGGGCGCGAGCGTCGAGGTAGGCGAGGGCGGCCTGAGCATCTACGACAACCTCAAGCGCGACGGCTCGCTGGCGTGGAAGGACCTGTGCCGCGGGCCGCACCTGCCCACCACCAAGCGGATCCCCGCGTTCAAGCTCATGCGCTCCGCCGCCGCCTACTGGCGCGGCGACGAGAAGAACAAGCAGCTGCAGCGCATCTACGGCACCGCCTGGGCGACCAAGGAGGACCTCGAGGCGCACCTGCACCGCATCGAGGAGGCCCAGCGCCGCGACCACCGCCGCCTGGGCACCGAGCTGGACCTCTACAGCTTCCCCGACGAGATCGGCTCCGGCCTGCCCGTCTTCCACCCCAAGGGCGGCGTCATCAAGCGCGAGATGGAGGACTACGTCCGACGCCGGCACATCGAGGAGGGCTTCGAGTACGTCGGCACGCCGCACATCGCCAAGGAGGGCCTGTTCCACACGTCGGGCCACCTGCCGTACTACGGCGAGGGCATGTTCCCCGCACTCGAGGTCGACGGCGGCGACTACCGCCTCAAGGCGATGAACTGCCCGATGCACAACCTGATCTTCCGGTCGCGCCAGCGCTCGTACCGCGAGCTGCCGCTGCGCCTGTTCGAGTTCGGGCACGTGTACCGCAACGAGAAGTCCGGCGTCATCCACGGCCTCACCCGCGTGCGCGGGTTCGCCCAGGACGACTCGCACTCCTACGTCACGCCCGAGCAGGCGCCCGCCGAGGTCGCGCACCTGCTGAACTTCATGCTGAGCCTGCTCGACGACTTCGGCATGGACGACTACTACCTCGAGCTGTCCACGCGCGACGCCTCGAAGGACAAGTTCATCGGCTCGGACGAGGACTGGGAGACCGCGACCAAGGTCCTCGAGGAGGTCGCCACCGCGACCGGCCTCGAGCTCGTGCCCGACCCGGGCGGCGCGGCCTACTACGGTCCGAAGATCTCGGTGCAGGCGCGCGACGCGATCGGCCGCACGTGGCAGATGGGCACGGTCCAGTACGACTTCAACCAGCCGTCGCCGGACCGGTTCAACCTCGAGTACGTCGCCGCCGACGGCACGCGCCAGCAGCCCGTCATGATCCACTCGGCGAAGTTCGGCTCGATCGAGCGGTTCATGGGCGTCCTGGTGGAGCACTACGCCGGCGCCTTCCCTCCGTGGCTCGCCCCGGTGCAGGCCGTCGGGATCCCGGTGGCCGAGCGCCACGTGGAGTACCTCGAGCGGCTCGCCGTCCGGCTGCGCGCCGAGGGCATCCGCTTCGAGGTGGACGACTCCGACGAGCGCATGCAGAAGAAGATCCGCAACGCGCAGACCCAGAAGGTGCCGTTCATGGTGCTCGTGGGCGACAAGGACGTCGAGGCCAACGCGGTGTCGTTCCGCTACCGCAACGGCGAGCAGGAGAACGGCGTGTCCCTCGACGACGCGATCGACAAGATCGTGACGGCGGTGCGCGACCGGGTGCAGGTCTGATGACCGATCCCGACGGCCTCGAGCGCCTCTGGGCGCCGTACCGCATGGCCTACGTGCGCGAGGCGGGCACCAGCGAGGGCTGCCCGTTCTGCGCCATGGTGCGCGGCGAGCGTGGGGACGAGCTGCTCGTCGTGCGCGCGGACCACTGCTTCGTGGCGATGAACCTGTTCCCGTACAACCCGGGGCACCTCATGGTGCTGCCGCACCGGCACGTCTCGGACCTGACCGAGCTGACGCCGGGGGAGTCCGCCGAGCTCACGGCGCTGACGCAGCAGGCCATCCGCGCCACGCGCGAGATCAGCACGCCGCACGGCTTCAACGTCGGGCTCAACCTGGGCTCGGCGGCGGGCGGCTCGATCTCGGCGCACCTGCACCAGCACGTGGTGCCGCGCTGGGGCGGCGACGCGAACTTCATGACGGTGGTGGGGCGCACCAAGACCCTGCCGCAGACGATCGAGGAGTCGGCCCACCTGCTGCGGTCGGTCTGGGAGAAGGTGGCCTGATGCTGGAGCGGTTCCGCGCGTTCTGGAACAGGCTGTTCTCGCCCGTCGCCGACGGCCTGATCAAGATGGGCGTCTCGCCCGACATGGTGACGTGGGTCGGCACGATCGGCGTGTCGTTCGGTGCGCTGTTCTTCTTCCCGCAGGGGATCTTCTTCTGGGGGACGCTGTTCATCACGGCGTTCGTGTTCAGCGACATCGTCGACGGCACGATGGCCCGCAAGCTGGGCCGCTCGTCGCGGTACGGCGCGTTCCTGGACTCGACGCTCGACCGGGTCGGCGACGCGGCCGTCTTCGGCGGCCTCGCGCTCTGGTACGCGTGGGAGGGCGACTCGCCGACCTACCTGTGCCTCTCGCTGGCCTGCCTCGTGCTGGGCAGCCTGACGTCGTACGCCCGCGCCCGCGCCGAGTCGCTCGGCATGGAGGCCAAGGGCGGCATCGCCGAGCGCTCGGACCGGCTCGTGTCGATCCTGGTCATGACCGGCCTGTCGGGGCTGTTCGACCTGCCGATCCTGCGCGAGGCGACGCTGTGGCTCCTGGCGTTCGCCAGCCTGGTGACCGTCGCCCAGCGCATGGCGATGGTGAAGCGCCAGGCCGAGGCGGCCTGAGCCGAGGCCGCGCCCGTCTCGTGCGCATGGACAGTGACGGGACGGGTGACGGCGCCTCGTAGACTTGCGGGGTGAGCACCGAGAACACCACCACCGAGCCGGGAACGACCGGCAGCGCACGCGTCAAGCGCGGCATGGCCGAGATGCTGAAGGGCGGCGTCATCATGGACGTCGTCAACGCGGAACAGGCCAAGATCGCCGAGGACGCCGGCGCCGTCGCCGTCATGGCGCTCGAGCGGGTCCCCGCCGACATCCGCGCCCAGGGCGGCGTCGCGCGCATGAGCGACCCCGACCTGATCGACGGCATCATCGAGGCCGTCTCGATCCCCGTCATGGCCAAGGCCCGCATCGGCCACTTCGTCGAGGCGCAGGTCCTGCAGAGCCTGGGCGTCGACTACGTCGACGAGTCCGAGGTGCTGACCCCGTCGGACTACGAGAACCACATCGACAAGTGGGCGTTCACCGTCCCGTTCGTGTGCGGTGCCACCAACCTGGGCGAGGCGCTGCGCCGCATCACCGAGGGCGCGGCCATGATCCGCTCCAAGGGCGAGGCCGGCACGGGCGACGTCTCCAACGCCACGGGCCACATGCGCAAGATCCGCGCCGAGATCCGCCGCCTCCAGTCGCTGCCCGAGGACGAGCTGTACGTCGCGGCGAAGGAGCTGCAGGCGCCGTACGAGCTCGTCGCCGAGGTCGCCCGCGCCGGCAAGCTTCCCGTCGTGCTGTTCACCGCCGGCGGCATCGCGACCCCCGCGGACGCCGCGATGATGATGCAGCTGGGCGCCGAGGGCGTCTTCGTCGGCTCGGGCATCTTCAAGTCCGGCAACCCGGCCGAGCGCGCCGCCGCGATCGTCAAGGCCACGACGTTCTTCGACGACCCCGACGTCATCGCCAAGGTCTCGCGCGGCCTTGGCGAGGCCATGGTCGGCATCAACGTCGACGAGATCCCCGAGCCGCACCGGCTCGAGACTCGCGGCTGGTGAGTCACTAACACACCTCAGCGCCAGGGCGCCTCCGGTTTCGACCGGAGGCGCCCTTTCGTGTCATGGGCATGGTTCCAAAGAACTAGGACTTCAGTCACGGATCGGTCGTGACGTGCGTCATGAATTCAAGATTCCTTCGCGATTTGGCATCACAGGTCGCTCAATCCGTCGTTATATGGATGTAGCAACTGATCGATGGTCGATCGGGAATCACGAAGGAGCAGAACATGAACAAGTCCACCAAGGGCGCCATCGCCGCCAGCGCCGCCGCCGCCCTCCTCCTCGGTGGTGCCGGCTCGCTCGCGTACTGGAACGCGGAGGGCGACATCGCCGGTGGCAGCATCACGTCCGGCGAGCTGAAGCTGACCGCGAAGGACAGCGGCACCTGGAAGCTGAACGGCACGGACGTGACCTCGTCCATCTCGAGCGTCAAGGTCGTCCCCGGCGACACGCTGGTCTACACCGGCTCGTACACGATCGGCGCGTCCGGCAACAACCTCAAGGGCAGCCTCGGCGTCACGGGCGGCACCGGCACGGCGTTCTCGGGCTCGACGCTGACGTCGACGTTCAAGCTCGACGGCACCACCGTCACCGGCGCCACGCCGATCACCTCGGCCCAGAACGGCAAGGACGTCGCCGCCGAGATCAAGCTCGACTTCCCCTTCGGCAGCACCGCCGACAACACGTCGCAGAACAAGACGGTCAACCTCTCGGCCGTCAAGGTCACCCTGACGCAGACCGCGCAGTGACCCGCTGAGGACCCATCGACCATCGAACAGAGAGGCTCACGAGGATGACGGCGATCGCCCCCGCTGACCGCACGCGCCGCCCGGCGCTGCGGTGGGTGGGCCAGGCCCTGGCCTGGGCCGTCATCCTCGTGGCCGTCTTCGTCATCGCGGTCGCGGTCCTCATCCCCCGGATCGGCGGGGCGACGCCCTACACGATCCTCACCGGCTCGATGCAGCCCAAGTACGCCCCGGGCACGCTCGTCGTGGTCAAGCCCGTCGACGCGAGTGCGATCGGCGTCGGCACGGTCATCACGTACCAGCTCCGCTCGGGTGAGCCGACCGTCGTCACCCACCGGGTGGTCGGTGTCAGCTACGCCGCGAACGGCGAGCCCGAGTTCATCACGCAGGGCGACGCGAACGACGCCGCCGACCTCGAGCCCGTCAAGCCCGTCCAGGTGCGCGGCGCCCTCTGGTACGCCGTGCCCAAGCTCGGTTGGGCGAGCACCGCCGTCGACCAGGACCAGCGCAACGCGGCCGTGTACGCCGTCGCCGGCGGACTCGGCCTGTACGCCGTGAGCATGTTCGCCGGCAGCCTGCGCGACCTCGCGCGTCGCCGCGTCCGGACGGCGGGTGACGCATGACCAAGGTCCTCGTCGCCGCCGTGCGCGCCCTCGCCGTCCTCGTGCTGCTCGCCGCCGTCCCCGCCCCGGCCCTCGCGGCCGATCCCACGACCCCGGGCAGCAACCTCGGCCTCAGCCTCCACGAGGAGGGGCCCTGGACGACGTCGCTCGGGTCGCCGCTGTTCGATCCCGACGCGCGGTGGGTCCCCGGGGACAGCGTGACGGCGGGCTTCTGGGCGATGAACCGCTCGAGCGACTCCACCGAGTTCCGCATCACCCTGCTGCCGCAGGTGCAGTCCCTGCTGTCCTCGAAGGACTTCGAGGTCCGGGTCCGCGCCGGCGAGGGCGACACGTGGCAGCCGGTCCGCTCGGCGTGGACCGCTCCGCGGCCGCTCGCGGCGGGCGAGAGGATGAACATCCAGATCCGCGCGACCCTGCACGACACGGCCGCCAACGCCACGCAGCGGCTCGCGTTCGCGTTCGACCTGCGCACCCGCCTGACCTACCAGGGGCCGGTCGTCCCGCCGAGCCCGCGGCCGACGCCCACGCCGACCGCCGCGCCCGCCGACCCCGGAGCCGGCGACGGCGACGGCGCGAGCGACCCGCAGGACCCCGCCACGGACGATGCCGCCGCGATCGCGATCGAGGACACCGACGTGGCCGGCACGCGCGACGGCTGGCTGCCGGGCACGGGCGCCGACCAGCCCGCGTGGCTCGTCCCGCTGGGCGCCGGCGCCCTGATCACCGGTCTGTGGATGGCGCTCGTCGCCCGCCGCCGACCCGAGGAAGGAAAGACCTCCGATGAGTGAGCCCACCCTGTTCTCGCGCCTCGTCGCGTCCGTGAAGTCGACGCGGACGCGTGCGGTGCTGAGCCTGGGCATCGTGCTCGGCCTGACCAGCGTCAGCACGCTGGCGTTCTGGACCGACTCGTCCACGATGGCGAGCGGCACGATCCAGACCGCGCGCCTCGACCTCAAGCTCGACGGCCAGGACAGCCAGCCCGCGTCCGGCAAGCTCGCCATCTCGGCGATGGTGCCGGGCGAGAGCGTCGCGGCGACCGTCGCGGTCCAGCGCGCCGCCAACACGATCGCCTTCACCTACTCGGCGTCGGCCGCGGTCGCGTCGGGCAACGAGCTGACCGAGGCGCTGCGCTTCAAGGTCTTCGCCGGCACCGCCGCCGCGCAGGCCGTGAACGCCAACGGCATCCGCACGCAGGCGTGCACCGGCACGCAGGTCTTCGGCGGCGCGGACGGCGCCAAGCTGACCACCGCCGCCACGAGCCTGTTCACCGGCCGCACGGCCCTGGCCACGCCGCTGGCGCTGCAGTCCACCGACCTGACGGACAACCTGTGCGTCCAGGCGATCCTGCCCGGCGCGACGGACAACGGCGCCCAGGGCAGGACGGCCTCGGTGAACTTCACGTTCAACGCCACGCAGCTGAGCTGAGGCACGCCATGAGGAGCCGGATCCGCGAGACCGTCCTGTGGACGGGGGCCGTGCTGGGCCTGCTGTCGATCGTGTGGACCGTGGTCATGTTCGCGTTCGGGCTGACGCCGCTGGTGTTCACGACCGGCTCGATGTCACCCGAGATCAAGGCGGGCGACCTCGCGTTCTCGCGCAAAGTCGACGCGTCCGAGGTCGAGGTCGGGGACGTCGTCAGCGTGCTGAACGCGAAGGGCGTCCGGATCACGCACCGTGTGGTGCGGACCGACCCGACGGCCGACGGCGCCGTGCTGACCCTGAAGGGCGACGCCAACAGCGAGCCCGACACCGAGCCGTACGACGTGACCTCCGTCGAGCGCGTCAGCTTCGACGTGCCGAAGGCCGGCTACGTCGTCCAGGCCGTGAGCTCGTCCGTGGGCATGTTCGTCGGCGGCCTGCTGGCCGCGGCGGCGCTGTTCATCGCCTTCGGCCAGCGCGGTGGCGGGGACGATCGCGGGTCCGGTCCGGGCGAGTCCGGCGGCCGCGTGCTGGCGGCCGGCGTCGGCATCGCGGCGGTCGCGCTCGCGGGCGGGGTCACGGCGGTGCAGCCGACCTCGGCGGCCTTCTCGGACTCGGCCGTGCTGGGCGACGCCATCGGGTCGGCCTCGGTCCTGCCGCCGGCCAGCGTCTCGTGCCAGAACGTCGGCACGAGCGGCGGCTCGGTGAACCTGTCGTGGGCGCACCGCGACCCGCGCTACGACTACGTCGTGACCCTCGTGCAGGACAGCTCGGGCGCGGTCGAGCCCAGCCGGGGCGGGACCGTCACGGGCACGGGCGCCGCCGGCGCGATCCAGACGCTCGGCGTCGCGCGCAACTTCACCGACTGGACGTTCTTCGGCGCGGGGGCGGTCCAGTACACCGCGCGGGTGTCGAGCCGGCTCAAGGGCACGCCCACGTGGACGTCGACGACGGCCACCGTGAAGCTCTACGAGACGCGCGGCCTGTTCGAGTTCTCGTACCGCGTGTACTGCGGCGTCGCCTGATCCCACGCCGGCGCTCCCCGAGCGCGCCCGGGGCGCCGCCGATCTACCATCTGCGGTATGGCCTTCTCGGGGGAGCGCCACTCGCCGGTGAGGCGGGTGTGGCAGATGGTGCGGACCGTTCCCGGCCGCCTCCTGCTGTCGCTGGGCCTCGTCCTGGGCTTCGGTGCGATCGGGACGGTGGCGTACTGGTCCGACTCCGCCTCGCTGAGCACCGGCACGATCACCTCGGGCAGCCTCGACCTGCAGATCGGCGGTCTCGACCCCGAGACCGGCCGGGTCGCGTGGCAGGCGGTCGGCGCGAGCGAGCTGTGGGGTTACTCCGTCAAGGAGCTCGACAACGTCGCGCCCGGTGAGTCGGTCGCGATGGACCTCTTCCTGCGCAACGCGGGATCGGCGCCGCTGACGTTCACGGCGACGGGCATGTCCACCACGATGCTGATGAACCCGCACCTGACCGCCTCGACCGTGCTGGGCGGCGAGGCGCGGAACACCGGGACGCGCGAGGCCGTCGACCGGGCCGGCAGCTGCACCGCCGGGACGCCGTGGTGGACCGGCCACGTCCTGTCGACGACCCCGGTCCCCGTCACCCCCGGCGACGCTCCCGTCTCGCTCGGGCCGGGCGCCCAGATCCGCGTGTGCATGCTCGCCGGGCTGGCGGCAGGCGCCCCCGGGTCCGCGCAGGGCACCGAGACCGAGATCCGCGTCGTGTTCCGGGCCAAGCAGGCGGGTGCCCCGTGAGCGCGCCTGCCCTGCGGCGTCGCCTCGCAGCCGCCGGCGACGTCGCCCTGTGGGTCACGGCGGCGCTCGGGACCGTGTCGCTGCTGCTCGCGCTGGCCACGGTCGTGGCGGGCGTGCAGCCGCTCATCTTCCGCTCCGGCTCGATGGGACCGGAGATCCCCGCCGGGTCCCTGGGCCTCGCGCGGACCGTCGACGCGACCGCCGTGTCCGTCGGCGACGTCGTGTCGGTCACCGACGCGAACGGCGTGCGGGTCACCCACCGTGTCGTGGAGGCCGAGCCGGCGGGCGGCGGCTCGGTGAGCCTGACCCTCAAGGGCGACACGAACCGCGAGCCGGACGCGCGCCCCTACGTCGCCGAGGAGGTCGACCGCGTCTTCCTCGACGTGCCGTGGCTGGGCCACCTCGCAAGCTGGATGGCGAGCCCGTGGGCCATGTTCCTCAGCGGCATCGTCGTGGCGCTCGTGCTCGCGAGCCTGTGGCGGCGTGGCGGCGGCAGCGGCAGCGGCCCCTCCACCGCCGGCCGGGCCGCGGCGGCGGTCGCCGTACTCGGCCTGGCGGCGGCGAGCGTGCGACCGGTGCCCACCACGGAGGCCTACTTCACGGACCAGGCCACGTTCGAGGCCGGGACGATCCAGGCCCACCAGGTGCGCATCTTCGACTGGGGGAGCCCGGTCTGCACCGACAACGCGGACAGGTCGATCACGCTGCGCACGCTCGTCGCGTCGCCGCGCTACCACCAGGTCTGGTTCGTGGCGCGATCCGGCGCCGCGACACCGTCCACGCCCTTCCTGAGGGTGACGCCCACCGGTGCGGTCGACTCCGTCGTGGAGACCCGCGTGACCCGGGCGATGCTCGGGATCGGTGCGGGCGACACCGGCCTGTACCGGCTCGCCGGGCGCTCCGAGCTCAAGGGCGCGGCCACCACGCCGTGGCTGTCCTCCGCGACGCGCGCGGCGGACATCACCGTCACGGACTCCAGCACCGTGCGGTGCGGCAACGTGAACCTCGCCCCGACGATCGCGTTCACGTCCCCGCAGGACGGGATCACGTACCTGTCGACCGAGCTCGTGGACGGCATCGTCGCCGCGCAGTGCGGCCTGCGCCGCGCCCCGTGCGGCACGGCGACGGACGCGGACGGCATCCGCACGGTCGAGTACCGGCTCCAGCGCGTCAACTGGCTCGGCACGCAGTGCTGGAACCCCGACGCACTGTTCGGTCCGGGCTTCTACCTGTCCAGCTGCGGCTCGTTCCGTCCCGCCACCACGTCGCCCGCCTCGCCGAACACGAGCACCCAGCCCGTCACGTGGCACGTCCCGCTCGGCAGCGGGGGACCGGGCACGACCTTCAGCCAGTCGGGCGAGTACACGCTGTACCTGCGCGTCACGGACAACTCGCCGGACCGCATCGTCAGCGAGCGCGTCATCCGGTTCACCGTGCGGTGACGCCGGGGGCGCCGACTACACTCCCGGGGTGACTTCCATCGGCGTCTTCGCGCTCCAGGGCGACGTGCGCGAGCACCTGCAGGCCCTCACCCGGCTCGGCGTCGACGCGTTCGGCGTCCGTCGCCCCGAGGAGCTCGACCGGTGCGACGGCCTGATCCTGCCCGGCGGCGAGTCCACCACGATGTACAAGCTGGCGCGCACGTTCGACCTGCTCGAGCCGCTGCGCAAGCGCGTCCACGAGGGCATGCCCACGTTCGGCACGTGCGCCGGGATGATCATGCTCGCCGACCGGATCCGGGACGGCATCGAGGGCCAGGAGACGGTCGGCGGCCTCGACATCACGGTGCGCCGCAACGCCTTCGGCCGGCAGGTCGACTCCTTCGAGACCGAGCTGGACTTCGCCGGCCTCGAGGACTCGGTGCACGCCGTCTTCATCCGCGCGCCGTGGGTCGAGGAGGCCGGTGACGACGTCGAGGTCCTCGCGCGCGTCCACGGTGGGGAGGCCGACGGTAGAATCGTCGCGGTCCGGCAGCGCAACATCATGGCGACGTCGTTCCACCCGGAGGTGTCCGGAGACGACCGCCTCCATCGCAGGTTCGTCGAGATCACCGCCCAGTCGTGACCCACCGGTCGTGACGGGGCGCCGTCAGGGAAGAGGGAGAACGCCATGTCAGGCCACTCCAAGTGGGCGACCACCAAGCACAAGAAGGCCGCGATCGACGCCAAGCGCGGCAAGCTGTTCGCCAAGCTGATCAAGAACATCGAGGTCGCCGCGCGCACGGGCGGTGCCGACCCCGACGGCAACCCGACGCTCTACGACGCGATCCAGAAGGCCAAGAAGCAGTCCGTCCCGAACGACAACATCGACCGCGCCGTCAAGCGCGGCGGTGGTGCCGAGGGCGGCGGCGCCGACTACACGACGATCATGTACGAGGGCTACGGTCCCAGCGGCGTGGCGTTCCTGATCGAGTGCCTCACGGACAACAAGAACCGCGCCGCCATGGAGGTCCGCACCGCCATGACGCGCAACGGCGGCACGATGGCCGACCCGGGCTCGGTGGCCTACATGTTCGGCCGCCGCGGCGTCATCATCGTCCCGGCCGAGCAGGAGAGCGGCCGCACGAACGAGGACGACATCCTCTTGGCCGTCCTCGACGCCGGCGCCGACGAGGTCAACGACCTCGGCGACAGCTTCGAGGTGCTGTGCGAGCCCGGCGACCTGGTCGCCGTGCGCACCGCGCTGCAGGAGGCCGGACTCGACTACGACTCGGCCGACGCCTCGTTCGTGCCCAGCGTGAACGTCGAGGTCGACGCCGAGGGCGCGGCCAAGGTGGTCCGGCTCATCGACGCCCTCGAGGACTGCGACGACGTGCAGAACGTCTACGCGAACTTCGACGCGCCCGACGAGGTCATGGCCGAGCTCTGAGCCGCGGGCCATGATGTGGCCATGCAGCGTCGTGTCCTGACCCCCGACGGCGTGGGGTGGACGGTCTCGGTCCGGCGTCCGGTGGTGCGCGACCTCGGCGGCGACCTGGTGGTGGGCGAGTCCGACGACAGCACGGGCTTCGGCCCCCTGCTGGTCGTGGCCGGCCTCGTGCTGCTCGTGCTCCTGGCGCCGGTGCTGGTCAAGACCGACCGTGCGTGGGCGCTCACGCTCGTGCCCGTGCTGCTGGGCGTGAGCTGGATCCTGCTCGCGCGGTACCCGGTCGAGCTGTGTCGTGACGGCTCCGCCGCGCCGACGTATCGCACGCTCGTCGCCGGGCGCTCGCGCGCGAGGCGCGTCGCGGGGGAGCTGGCCGACGAGATCGCCCGCACCCCGGACGCGAAGCTGACCGGCTGAGCCGGGCACGGCGTGGCGGCCGCGGGACCGTCCGTCCGGGCGTCTAAGGTGTCGAACATGCGTTCTGTTCGCGTGCTCGGCGTCGACCCCGGGCTGACCCGCTGCGGCGTCGGCGTGGTCGAGGGATCCGTCGGCCGCCCGCTGTCGCTCGTGGACGTCGGCGTGGTGCGCACGCCCTCCGATCTCGACCTCGCGCGACGGCTGCTGCGGCTCGAGCGCGCCCTGGACGACCTCGTCGTGCGGCTGCGTCCCGACGTCGTCGCGGTCGAGCGCGTGTTCAGCCAGCACAACGTCCGCACCGTCATGGGGACCGCGCAGGCCAGCGGGATCGCGATGCTCGTCGCCGCGCGCCACGGCATCGAGGTCCACCTGCACACGCCGTCCGAGGTGAAGGCCGCCGTCACCGGCAGCGGCCGGGCCGACAAGGAGCAGGTGGCCGCCATGGTCACCCGCGTCCTGCGGCTCGAGGCGCCGCCCAAGCCGGCCGACGCGGCCGACGCGCTCGCGCTGGCGATCTGCCACGTGTGGCGCGGGGGAGCGCGCAACCGGCTCGCCGAGGCCGTCGCCGCGGCCGGGGGCCGCGCATGATCGCCCACCTGCGCGGCACGGTCGCCGCGCTCTCGCTCAACTCGGCCGTCCTCGACCTCGGCGGCGTCGGCTATCACGTGATGTGCACGCCCTCCACGATCGCCGGCCTGCGCCTGCACCAGGAGGCCACGCTGTGGACCTCGATGGTGGTGCGCGAGGACTCGATGACGCTGTACGGCTTCGCCGACGCCGAGGAGCGCGACATGTTCGAGCTCGTCCAGACCGCCAGCGGCGTGGGACCCAAGGTCGCCCAGGCGATGCTCGCGGTGCTCCCGCCCGAGCGGCTGCGCGTCGCGATCGCCTCGTCCGACCACGCCACGCTGACCAAGGTCCCGGGCATCGGCCGCAAGGGCGCCGAGCGGATCGTCGTCGAGCTCAAGGACCGCGTCGGCGCCGCCGCGACGGCCTCGGCCGCGCCGGCCGCCGCCGGGTGGCGCGACCAGGTCCACGAGGCGCTCGTCGGGCTGGGCTGGTCGGCCAAGGACGCCGACGCCGCGATCGACCGGGTCGCCGACGGCGTGGGCGACCAGCCGGACATCTCGGCCGTCCTGCGCGACGCCCTGCGATCGATGGACCGGGGGCGCTGACCATGGAGGACTTCGACGACTTCGAGTCGATCGTCGCCGAGGCGGCCCAGCCGCACGAGAGCGCGTTCGAGCAGGCGCTGCGCCCGCGCACGCTCGACGAGCTGATCGGCCAGGAGCGCGTGCGCGAGCAGCTGTCCCTCGTGCTCGACGCGGCCGTCGCGCGCGAGCGCACCCCCGACCACGTGCTGCTCTCGGGCCCGCCCGGCCTGGGCAAGACGACGATCGCGATGATCATCGCCCACCAGCTCTCGGCGCCCCTGCGGCTCACCAGCGGCCCCGCGATCCAGCACGCCGGCGACCTCGCGGCGATCCTCTCGGGCGTCAACGAGGGCGACGTGCTGTTCATCGACGAGATCCACCGCATGTCACGGCCCGCCGAGGAGCTGCTGTACATGGCGATGGAGGACTTCCGCGTCGACGTCGTCGTCGGCAAGGGCCCCGGCGCCACCGCGATCCCGCTCGAGATCCCGCCGTTCACGGTCGTGGGCGCCACGACGCGGGCCGGGCTCCTGCCGGGCCCGCTGCGCGACCGCTTCGGCTTCACCGCCCAGCTCGACTACTACGAGCCCGCCGATCTCGACCGCATCGTGCGCCGCTCGGCGGACCTGCTGAACCTGCGGATCAGCCCCGAGGCGTCCGCCGAGATCGGCTCGCGTTCACGCGGCACCCCGCGCATCGCGAACCGGCTGCTGCGGCGCGTCCGCGACTACGCCGAGGTGCGCGCCGACGGCTCGGTCGACCATGACGTCGCGCGGGCGGCGCTGGACCTGTACGAGGTCGACGACCTCGGCCTCGACCGCCTCGACCGGGCCGTCCTCGAGGTGCTGTGCCGCAACTTCGGCGGGGGACCGGTGGGCGTCGCCACGCTCGCCGTCGCCGTCTCCGAGGAGCGCGAGACGGTCGAGGAGCTGGCCGAGCCGTTCCTCGTCCGGCTGGGCTTCCTGGCCCGGACGCCGCGCGGCCGGATCGCCACCGCGGCGGCCTGGCGCCACCTCGGCCTCGTGCCGCCCGCGGGCGCCGACGCCGCGCAGCTGCCGCTGGACGACGCCGACTAGACTTCCTCCGGTGACGTTCATCGACATCGGGTTCCTGGCCGTCATGGCCCTGGTCCTCTACCTGTTCATCCTGCGACCGACCCGCGAGCGTCAGAAGCAGTTCGCCGCGCTCCGCGCGATGCAGGAGTCCCTGCGGCCCGGCACGCGTGTCATGACCAGCAGCGGCATCCACGGCACCGTCCACCACGTCGACGAGGAGACCGTCGGCCTCGAGGTCGCGCCCGGCGTCGTCATCGAGGTGGCCCGCGCCGCCATCGCCGAGGCCGAGGGCACCGGCACGGAGGACCCGCAGGCATGAGCGACTTCACCGAGGTCGCCGGGCGGCTCGTCCGCGCGATCGAGGACTGGCCCGAGCCGGGCGTCACGTTCCGCGACATCACGCCGCTGCTCGCCGACCCCGACGGCCTCGCCGCCACCGTGACCGCGCTCGTCGACGCGGCGCGCGCGTTCGCCCCGCTCGACGTCGTCGCCGGCATCGAGGCCCGCGGCTTCCTGCTGGCGCCGCTCGTCGCGGAGGCGCTCGGCATCGGCCTCGTGCCGGTCCGCAAGGCCGGCAAGCTGCCCGCCGCCACGATCGGCGAGCAGTACTCGCTCGAGTACGGCGAGGCCACGATCGAGATCCACGCCGACGCCGTCCGGCCGGGCGCGCGCGTCCTGCTGCTCGACGACGTCCTGGCCACCGGTGGCACGCTGCGCGCCGCCGCCCGCCTGTTCGAGCGCGCCGGCGCCGAGGTGGCCGGGTCGCTCGTGCTGATCGAGCTGCCCGCGCTGGGCGGCCGCGCCGTCCTCGGCGACGTCCCGCTGACCGCCCTCCTGGAGTACTGATGAGCCAGCGCACCGTCCGCATCGTCGCGATCGTGGCCATCGCCGCGCTCGTCCTGGGCACCGTCGCCTCGGTGATCACCACCCTCGGCTGAGCTGCCTTCCGTAGGATGGGACGAAGGAGGGGAACGCGTGGCTGAGCGAACCGAGAACCCGGTGTCGAAGACGGCCGAGCCCAAGACCCAGGACTCGGCGCGTGCCTCCGCGCGCGTGCGCAGCCGTCTCGCTCGCATCGGCGGCAAGACCGCCGCGGGCAACCCGGTGCTCGACCCGCTGCTGAAGATCTACCGCGACACCCATCCCAAGGGCGACATCGCGTCGATCCAGAAGGCCTACCAGGTCGCCGCGGCGATGCACGAGGGCCAGAAGCGCAAGAGCGGCGACCCGTACATCACCCACCCGCTGGCCGTCGCCACGATCCTCGCCGAGCTCGGCATGACCGCGCCCACGCTGTGCGCGGCGCTGCTGCACGACACCGTCGAGGACACCCCGTACACGATCGAGCAGCTGCGCAAGGACTTCGGTGACGAGGTCGTCCACCTCGTCGACGGTGTCACCAAGCTCGACAAGGTCAAGTACGGCGACTCCGCGCAGTCCGAGACCATCGAGATCTTCGCGCCCCTGGCCCACCGCCTGGGCATGAACACGATCAAGTGGGAGCTGGAGGACCTGGCGTTCGCCACGCTGCACCCCAAGGTCTACGACGAGATCGTCCGCCTCGTCGCCGAGCGGGCCCCGTCGCGCGAGGCCTTCCTCGAGCGCGTCATCCGCGACGTCAACTCCGACCTCGGCCACGCGAAGATCAAGGCCAAGGTCACGGGCCGGCCGAAGCACTACTTCTCGATCTACCAGAAGATGCTCGTGCGCGGCCGCGAGTTCTCCGACATCTTCGACCTCGTCGGCGTGCGCATCCTCGTCGACGACGTCGCCGACTGCTACGCCGTGCTGGGCGTCCTGCACGCGCGCTGGAACCCGATCCCGGGACGCTTCAAGGACTACATCAGCGTCCCGAAGTTCAACATGTACCAGTCGCTGCACACCACCGTGATCGGCCCGCAGGGCAAGCCGGTGGAGCTGCAGATCCGCACCTTCGCGATGCACCGCCGCGCCGAGTTCGGCGTCGCCGCGCACTGGAAGTACAAGGAGGAGTCGCTGTCCGCCGTGGGCGGCAAGGCCTCCAAGGCCGGCCCCGGCGGCAATGAGATGGTGTGGCTGCGCGAGCTCGTCGACTGGCAGTCCGAGACCGAGGACTCGACCGACTTCCTGGACTCGCTGCGCTTCGAGATGCAGAACGCGGGCGTCTACGCGTACACCCCGCGCGGCGACCTCGTGCAGCTGCCGGCCGAGGCGACCCCGGTCGACTTCGCCTACGCCGTCCACACCGAGGTCGGCCACACGTGCGTCGGCGCGCGCGTCAACGGACGCCTGGTCTCACTGGAGTCCAAGCTCGAGTCCGGCGACGTCGTCGAGATCTTCACGTCGAAGTCGCCGACGGCCGGTCCCAGCCGCGACTGGCTGGACTTCGTCAAGAGCCCCCGCGCGCGCAACAAGATCCGCCAGTGGTTCACGAAGGAGCGCCGCGAGGAGGCCATCGACCACGGCAAGGACCTCATCGCCAAGCAGATGCGCAAGGAGGGCCTGCCGATGCATCGCCTGTTCCGGCAGGCGAACCTCGACACGGTGGCGAAGGACCTCGGCCACCCCGACATCGCGTCGCTGTACGCGGCGGTCGGCGAGAACAACGTCGGTGCGCAGAACGTCGTCGAGCGGGTCATCGACCTCGCCGGCGGCCGCGAGGGCGCGGAGGAGGAGCTCGCCGAGGCGACGCTGCTGCCGCCGTCTCGCGCCCGCCGCAGCCAGTCCGGCAGCCGCAACGACGCGGGCGTCGAGGTCGTGGGCGTCTCCGGCGACGTCATGGTCAAGCTCGCACGCTGCTGCACGCCGGTGCCGGGGGACCGGATCAAGGGCTTCGTCACGCGCGGCTCGGGCATCTCGGTGCACCGCGCCGACTGCGCGAACTTCGCCGAGCTGGCCGACCTGACCGAGCGCATCGTCGACGTCCGCTGGATCGCGGACGCGAAGACGACGTTCCTCGTGGCGATGCAGGTCGAGGCGCTCGACCGCCCGCACCTGCTGTCCGACATCACGAAGGTCATCTCGGACCAGCACGTCAACATCCTGTCGGCCACGCTCAGCACGGGGCGCGACCGGGTCGCCAAGAGCCGCTTCACCTTCGAGATGGGCGACGCCAAGCACCTCGGCGCCGTCCTCAAGGCCGTCGGCAACGTCCAGGGCGTCTTCGACGCCTACCGCGTCACGCAGTAGGCGAAGACCGTGAAGTGATCTCGATACGCCGCTCGCTGCGCTCGCGAGCTACTCGATCACCGGAGCCGGTGATCGAGTAGCCGGGGCGAGCGCAGCGAGCTCCCGGCGTATCGAGATCACCTGTGGACGGGCGGCCTCGGCTGCCGGATCTCGAGCACGCTGGGCCGATGGCCCACGTCTACATCCTCACGTGCGCCGACGGCTCCTACTACGTCGGCAGCACCCGGAACCTCGCCGCTCGGCTCCACCAGCACCGCACGGGGAACGGATCCGAGTACACGAAACACCGGCTTCCCGTCGAGCTCGCCTGGTCGTACGAGTTCGAGCGGGTCACGGACGCCTTCGCCGCGGAGAAGCGGATCCAGGGCTGGTCGAGGGCGAAGCGCGAGGCGTTGATGCGTGGCGAGTACGAGCTCCTGCCGGACCTCGCGAAGAAGAGGACACGGAGCAGGAACTGGTGATCTCGATACGCCGCTCGCTGCGCTCGCGAGCTACTCGATCAGCGGGAGCCCCGCCGATCGAGTGCTTCGGCGAGCGATCAGCTGAAGTCGGAGGCGGTACGGCGGGCGATCTCGAGGAAGGCCTGGCGGGACTCGAGGTTCTCGCGGAGCTTGGCGACCTTCTTCGTGTCGCTGGCGGCCTCGGCCTTGGCGATGTCGGCCTCGATCGCGGAGATGGCGTCCTCGAGCTTGGTGATCATGTCGTCGGCGCGCGCGGACTTCTCGGGGTCGGTGCGCTTCCACTCCTGCTCGCCGGCCTCGCGGATGGCGCGCTCGACGGCGCGGATGCGGCCCTCGAGCTCCTTGATCTGGTCGCGCGGCACCTTGCCGGCGGCCTCCCAGCGGTCGGCGATGTCGTGCCATGCCTTGCGGGTGGCCTCGAGGTCCTTGACCGGGACGAGCGCCTCCGCCTCCTCGAGGATCTGGCGCTTGACCTCGGCGTTCTGCGCGTACTCGGTGTCCTGCGCGGCGTTGGCGGCCTCGCGGGCGGAGAAGAACACGTCCTGCGCGGCGCGGAACCGCTTCCAGAGCTTGTCCTCGACGTTGCGCGGCGCGGAGCCGGCGGCCTTCCACTGCTGCATGAGGTCGCGGTAGGCGGCGGACGTCGCACCCCAGTCGGTGGATCCCGAGAGCGCCTCGGCCTCGACGATCAGGCGCTCCTTGATCTTCTGGGCTTGGTCGCGCTTGACGCTCTGCTCGCCGAAGTGGGCCTTGCGCTTCTTCGTGTACGCGGTGCGCGCGGTCGAGAAGCGGTGCCACAGCTCGTCGTCGGCGGACTTGCTGAGCCGGGGGAGGGCCTTCCACTCGTCGAGCAGCGCCCGCAGCTTGTCGGCGCCGTTGCGCCAGTCCTGGCCCGCGGCGATCTTCTCGGCCGCCTCGACGATGCGCGTCTTGGCCGCGGTCGCCTCGGCCGTACGCTGCTCGCGCTCGACCTTGCGCTGAGCCCGCAGCTCGGCCAGGCGCGGCTCGAGGGCGTCGAGGCGCGACGAGAGCGACGCGAGGTCGCCGATCGCCTGCGCGTCCACGAGCTGCTCGCGCACGGTGGCGATCGCCTTCGTCGCGTCGTCGGGCGACACGGTGCCGGCGGCGACCCGCTTCTCCAGCAGGTCGACCTCGGTCTCGAGGTTCTCGAACCGTCGGGTGTAGAACGCGATCGCCTCGTCGGCGTCGCCTCCGGTCACCCATTGCCCGATCAACCGTTCGCCGTCGCCCTCTTTGACGTAGACGTTGCCGTCCGCGTCGACGCGGCCCCAATCACTCATGCCGGTCAGTCTAGGAGGTTCGCGGCACGTCGTCGTCCTCGCGTACCCTGACGGACGTGCTTCTCACCGCCTTCCCCGCCGGACCGCTGCAGGCGAACTGCTATTTCGTCGCTTCCGGACCCGGCTCGCCGTGCGCGATCGTCGACCCGGGCATGCAGTCGCTGGAGGGCGTGCGCGCCGTGGTGGCCGAGCACGACCTGACCCCCGCGGCCGTCCTGGTGACGCACGGGCACTTCGACCACATGTGGGACGCGGCCAAGGTCGCCGACGAGTTCGGCGCGCCGCTGTGGATCCACCCGGCCGACCGCCACCTGCTGAACGACCCGATGGCCGCGATCTCCAACGAGTCCGCCGCGATGCTGCGCCAGCAGCTCGGCGACATCGACGAGTCGCAGTTCTCCGAGCCGGCCGACGTGCGCGACGCCGTCGACGGCGCCGTCATCGAGGTGGGCGACCTGCGCCTGACCGTGGACCACTGTCCGGGTCACACGCCCGGCACCGTGGCCTACCGCCTCGACTACACCGGCCCCGAGCCGGTCTCGCAGATCATGTTCTCGGGCGACTTCCTGTTCTTCGGCTCGATCGGCCGCACCGACCTCGTCGGCGGCGACCACGCCGAGATGCTGCGCAGCCTGCAGTCCAAGGTGCTCACGCTGCCCGACGACGTCGTGGTGCTGCCCGGCCACGGCCAGCAGTCCTCGATCGGCCGCGAGAAGCAGACCAACCCGTTCCTCGCGGAGCTGATGGCATGAGCCGGCTGTCGGGCTTCCCCGAGTTCCTGCCGGCCGAGCGCAGCGTCGAGCTGGCGGTGCTGGACCACCTGCGCCGCGTCTTCGAGCTGCACGGCTTCGCCAACATCGAGACGCGCGCCGTCGAGCCGCTCGAGACGCTGCTGCGCAAGGGCGAGATCGACAAGGAGGTGTACGAGGTCCGTCGCCTGCACGCCGACGAGTCCGACGCCTCCGAGCTGGCGCTGCACTTCGACCTGACGGTGCCGTTCGCGCGCTACGTCGTCGAGAACGCCGGCCACCTGCAGTTCCCGTTCCGCCGCTACCAGATCCAGAAGGTCTGGCGCGGCGAGCGCCCGCAGGCGGGCCGGTTCCGTGAGTTCACCCAGGCCGACATCGACATCGTCGGCGACGGCTCGCTGGCGTTCCACTTCGACGTCGAGGTCGCCCGCGTCATGGCCGAGGCGCTCGCGGGCCTGCCCATCCCGGGCCTGTCGCTCACGCTGCAGGTCAGCAACCGCAAGGTCCTCGAGGGCTTCTACCTGGGCCTGGGCGTCGCCGAGCCCACGGCCGTCATGCAGGTCATCGACAAGCTCGACAAGCTGCCGGCCGAGAAGATCGCCGCGCTGCTGACCGAGCAGGGCCTGACCGACCAGCAGGCCGCCGCGTGCCTCGCGCTCGCCGAGATCGTCACCACCGACACGTCGTTCGTGCAGCGCGTGCGCGACCTGGGCGTGGAGCACCCGATGCTCGATGAGGGCCTGACCGAGCTCGAGGCCGTCGTCGCGGGCTGCGCGGGCATCGAGGGCGTCACGGTGACGGCCGACCTGCGCATCGCGCGCGGCCTGGACTACTACACGGGCACGGTCTTCGAGACGCGCGTCGCCGAGCACCCGTCGCTCGGCTCGATCTGCTCCGGCGGCCGCTACGACCAGCTCGCCTCCGACGGCAAGCGCACGTATCCCGGCGTCGGCCTGTCGATCGGCGTCTCGCGCCTGCTGTCGACCCTGACCACCAGCGGGATCACCGCCACGCGCGCCGTCCCGTCGGCCGTCCTCGTCGCGGTGAACCACGAGGACTCGCGGGCCGAGAGCGACGCGATCGCCCAGCGCCTGCGCGTCCGCGGCATCGCGTGCGAGGTCGCCCCCAACGCCCAGAAGTTCGGCAAGCAGATCCGCTTCGCCGAGCGCCGCGGGATCCCCTTCGTCTGGTTCGTCACCGACGACGGCCCGCAGGTGAAGGACATCCGCACCGGTGACCAGCAGTCGGCCGACCCCGACGCGTGGACGCCCCCCGAGACCGACCTGCGACCGCAGGTGACCCAGAAGGAGACGACAGCGTGATCCGCACCCATGACGCCGGAACCCTGACGACCGCGAACATCGGCGAGACCGTCACTCTCGCCGGCTGGGTCGCGCGTCGTCGCGACCACGGCGGCGTCGCCTTCATCGATCTGCGCGAGGCCAGCGGCGTCGCCCAGGTCGTCGTCCGCGAGGACGTCGCGCACCAGCTGCGCAACGAGTACTGCCTCAAGGTCACCGGCACCGTCCAGAAGCGTCCCGAGGGCAACGAGAACGCCGCGATCGCCACGGGCGAGATCGAGGTCATCGCCGACGAGGTCGAGATCCTGTCCACGTCGGACCCGCTGCCGTTCCCCATCGACGAGCACGTGGAGGTCGGCGAGGAGGCGCGCCTGAAGCACCGCTACCTCGACCTGCGCCGCCCGGCGCCGGCGTACGCGATGCGCCTGCGCTCCAAGGTCAACGCGGCCGCCCGCGCCGTGCTCGAGCGCCACGACTTCGTCGAGGTCGAGACGCCCACGCTGACTCGCTCCACGCCCGAGGGCGCCCGCGACTTCCTCGTGCCGGCGCGCCTGCGCCCGGGCAGCTGGTACGCGCTGCCGCAGAGCCCGCAGCTGTTCAAGCAGCTGCTCATGGTCGGCGGCCTCGAGCGGTACTACCAGATCGCGCGCTGCTACCGCGACGAGGACTTCCGCGCCGACCGCCAGCCCGAGTTCACCCAGCTCGACATCGAGATGAGCTTCGTCGAGGCCGACGACGTCATGGCGCTGGCCGAGGAGATCTACGTCGCGCTGTGGAAGCTGATCGACGTCGACCTGCCCACGCCGTTCCCGCGCATCACGTACGCGGACGCGATGAGCAAGTACGGCTCGGACAAGCCCGACCTGCGCTTCGACCTCGAGCTGGTCGAGCTGACCGACTACTTCAAGGACACGCCGTTCCGCGTGTTCCAGGCCCCCTACGTCGGTGCGGTCGTGCACCCCGGCGGCGCCTCGCAGGCCCGCCGCACCCTCGACGGCTGGCAGGAGTGGGCCAAGCAGCGCGGCGCGAAGGGCCTGGCCTACGTGCTGGTCCAGGAGGACGGCTCGCTCACCGGGCCGGTCGCCAAGAACCTGTCCGAGTCCGAGCGCGAGGGCCTCGTCGCGGCCGTCGGCGCCGAGCCGGGCGACGCCGTGTACTTCTCGGCCGGCCCGGTCAAGAGCTCGCGCCAGCTGCTCGGTGCCGCGCGCATCGAGATCGCGAAGCGCGAGAACCTCATCGACGAGTCGGCGTGGGCCTTCGCCTTCGTCGTCGACTGGCCGATGTTCGAGCCCGTGAGCGAGCTCGACTCAGGCGACGTCGCGGTCGGTGGCGGCGAGTGGACCGCGGTGCACCACGCGTTCACGGCGCCGCAGGACCCGGCCACGCTGGCCACGCCGGGCGAGTCCCTGGCGCAGGCCTACGACATCGTCTGCAACGGCAACGAGGTCGGTGGCGGCTCCATCCGCATCCACCGCGAGGACGTGCAGAAGCGTGTCTTCGAGATCATGGGCATCGGCAACGAGGAGGCGCAGGAGAAGTTCGGCTTCCTGCTCGACGCCTTCAAGTACGGCGCCCCGCCGCACGGCGGCATCGCGTTCGGCTGGGACCGCACGGTCGCGCTGCTCGCCGGCGCCGACTCGATCCGCGAGGTCATCGCGTTCCCGAAGTCCGGCGGAGGCTACGACCCGCTGACGGCCGCGCCCGCGCCGATCACGCCCGAGCAGCGCGCCGAGGCCGGCGTCGACGCCGAGCCCGACGAGGACGACGACGAGTCGTGAGCGGCTCCTGGCTGCCTCCGGAGGAGGACCCGCGCCCGCACGGCGACCCGGTGGGTGAGAAGGCCACGTACCTGGAGTACCTGGGCTTCCACCGCCAGACGCTGCAGCTCAAGTGCGAGGGCCTCACTCCGGAGCAGCTGGCGCGGCGCAGCGTGCCGCCCAGCACGCTGTCGCTGCTCGGTCTGGTGCGCCACCTGGCGTTCGTCGAGCACCACTGGTTCGTGCGCGTCGCCCAGGGCTCGGACGAGCCGGCGCTCTTCCTCAAGGCCGAGGACCGCGACGCCGACTTCACCGGCGCGGTCGGCACGCAGGAGTGCGTGGACGAGGCGTTCGCCGCGCTGCGCACGCAGGTCGCCCGGGCCGAGGAGTGGCTCGACGGCGTCGACGAGGCCGACCTCGACCGCGAGCTGCCGCACCCGCACGGCGGCACGATCTCGATCCGCGAGCTCGTGGTGCACATGATCGAGGAGTACGCGCGGCACAACGGCCACGCCGACCTGCTGCGCGAGTGCATCGACGGACGCACGGGGGAGTGACCCCACGCCGTAGGCTCGTACGGTGACCGACGGACTCTTCGACCTCCCCGAGGCGCCCGACTCCGGCCGTCGCGACTCGGGCGGCACCCTGGCCGGCAACGCGCACTCGAGCGCGCCGCTCGCGGTCCGGATGCGGCCGCAGTCGCTCGACGAGCTGGTGGGCCAGCAGCACCTGCTCGCGCCGGGCTCGCCGCTGCGCCGCATGATCGAGGGCAACGCCCCGCTGACCGTCCTGCTGTGGGGACCGCCCGGCACGGGCAAGACGACGCTCGCCAGCCTGATCAGCCGCCAGACCGACCGCCGCTTCGTCGAGGTCTCGGCCGTCAGCGCCGGGGTCAAGGAGGTCCGCGAGGTCATCGCCGGCGCGCGCCAGGCGCTGTCGCGCGGCAAGGAGACCGTCCTGTTCGTGGACGAGGTCCACCGGTTCAGCAAGGCGCAGCAGGACGCCCTCCTGCCGGGCGTCGAGAACCGCTGGGTCAGCCTCGTCGCGGCGACGACCGAGAACCCGCACTTCAGCGTGATCTCGCCGCTGCTGAGCCGCTCCCTCCTGCTCACCCTGCAGCCGCTGACCGACGACGACATCGCCGTCCTGGTCGACCGGGCCATCGAGGACGAGCGGGGCTTCGGCGGAGCGATCGCGATCAGCGAGGAGGCGCGCGACCACCTCGTGCGGCTCGCCGGGGGAGACGGCCGCCGTGTGCTGACGTACCTCGAGGCCGCGGCCGGCGCCGCCGCCCATCAGGGCCACGACGAGATCACGCTCGACGACGCGGCGCTCGCCGTGGACAAGGCGGCCGTGCGCTACGACCGCCAGGGCGACCAGCACTACGACGTCACGAGCGCGTTCATCAAGTCGATCCGCGGCTCCGACGTCGACGCCGCGCTGCACTACCTGGCGCGCATGATCGAGGCGGGGGAGGACCCGCGCTTCATCGCGCGCCGCCTCATGATCCACGCGAGCGAGGACATCGGCATGGCCGACCCGACCGCGCTGCCGCTGGCGACCGCGACCGCGCAGGCCGTCGCGATGATCGGCTTCCCGGAGGCCCGCATCCCGCTCGCGCAGACCGTCATCCACCTCGCGACCGCGCCCAAGTCGAACTCCGTGATCCGCGCGATCGACGCCGCGATGGCCGACGTCCGCGCCGGCAAGGTGGGCGCGGTGCCGCCCGCGCTGCGCGACGCGCACTACTCCGGCGCCAAGAAGCTGGGCCACGGACACGACTACGTGTACGCGCACGACGACCCGCGCGGCGTCGTCCCGCAGCAGTACGCACCCGACGACGTCGACGGGTCGGACTACTACCGACCGGGGCCGCACGGGGCGGAAGGGGCGATCGCCGAGCGACTCGCCCGAATCCGCGCGATCGTCCGAGACCGGTAACCTCGTTCCCATGTCCGTGCAGCTCGCGATGCTCGTCGCCTCCGCCGTGCTGGCGGTGGTCGCGGTCGCCGCTGCGGTCGTCGCGGTCGTGGCGCTGCGCAAGGCGAGGACACTCGCGCACGAGGTCAGTCGAGCGGAATCCGGTGATCGAGTAGCTCGCGACGAAGTCGCGGCGTATCGAGATCACGCCGACGAAGAGCGTGATCTCGATACACCTGCTCGTTCCTCGCAGGCACTCGATCACCGAGAAGCCGAGGTCGTCCGCGTCGTCGAGGGCCGTGTGATCGTGAAGCCCACGAACGACCAGATCGTCGCCGCCTCGATGACGCGCCCGGCGGTGCGCCTCAACATCGTCGCCGCGGGCCTCGCGCACGCGCTGCGCCCCGAGAGCCGCGACCGGATCATCGGCCTGATGCGCCGCGAGTACCGCGCCCGGAAGCGAGCTCGCCAGCGGGCCGCCCGCGCCGCGGCCCGCGCCACCAACGACCCGCCCCCGTCGAGCGGCCGAGGCTGGGTGGGCTCGTGAGCGCCCGCCTCGTCTGGTTCGTCGCCGGCGCCGCCGCCGGCGTGTACTCCAGCGTCAAGGCCAAGCGCGCCGCCTACCGGCTCTCGATGCCGGGCCTGATCGACCAGGCCGCGGCACTCGGCTCGGGTGTCCGTGCCTTCCGCGCCGAGATGGCGGAGGGCATGAGCGCCCAGGAGCAGCACCTGCGCGCCCACCTGCTCGACCACGACCACCGGCTCGCCCTGCCCGAGCACTCCGACACTTCCCCCCAACAGAAGGACTCCGACTGATGGAAACCGCTGAGATCCGGCGCCGATTCCTCTCCCACTTCGAGAACGCCGGCCACACGGTCGTGCCCTCCGCCCCGCTGCTGTTCGACGACCCGAACCTGTTGTTCGTCAACGCCGGCATGGTGCCGTTCAAGCCGTACTTCCTCGGCCAGGAGACGCCGCCGTTCGACCGCGCCACGAGCGTGCAGAAGTGTGTGCGCACCCTCGACATCGAGGAGGTCGGCAAGACCACGCGTCACGGCACGTTCTTCCAGATGAACGGCAACTTCAGCTTCGGCGACTACTTCAAGGAAGGCGCCATCACCCACGCGTGGGAGCTGATCACGAAGTCCGTCGACGACGGCGGCCTGGGCTTCGATCCCGACAAGATCTGGGTGACGGTGCTGCACACCGACACCGAGGCGCGCGAGCTGTGGAAGCGCATCGCCGGCCTGCCCGACGAGCGCATCCAGAACCGCGGCCTGCTGGACAACTACTGGCACATGGGCGTCGAGGGCCCGGGCGGCCCCTGCTCGGAGATCTACGTCGACCGCGGCCCGCAGTACGGCCCCGACGGCGGCCCCGAGGCCGACGAGGATCGCTTCCTGGAGATCTGGAACCTCGTCTTCATGCAGGAGGAGATCGCGAACGTGTCCGCCAAGGACAAGTTCGACGTGATCGCGCCCCTGCCGAAGAAGAACATCGACACCGGCATGGGCCTCGAGCGCGTCGCGTACCTCCTGCAGGGCAAGGAGAACATGTACGAGATCGACGAGGTCTACCCCGTGATCGCGAAGGCCGCCGAGCTGAGCGGCCGCGCGTACGGCAAGGACCACGTCGACGACGTCCGCTTCCGCGTCATCGCCGACCACGTCCGCAGCGGCCTCATGCTGATCGGCGACGGCGTCACCCCGGGCAACGAGTCGCGCGGCTATGTCCTGCGCCGCCTGCTGCGTCGCGCGGTGCGCTCGATGCGCCTGCTCGGCTTCGAGGACCCGGCGCTGCCCGAGCTGCTCCCCGTGAGCCTCGAGCGCATGAAGGCGTCGTACCCCGAGCTGGAGACCGACTTCGCGCGCATCAGCCAGGTCGCGTACGCCGAGGAGGAGGCGTTCCGCCAGACGCTCGGCAAGGGCACGCAGATCTTCGACGTCGCGGCGGGGGAGACGAAGCAGTCCGGCGGCACGGTCCTCGCGGGCGACAAGGCGTTCCAGCTGCACGACACGTACGGCTTCCCGATCGACCTGACGCTGGAGATGGCGCAGGAGCAGGGCCTCTCGGTCGACCAGGAGGGCTTCCGCGCCCTCATGGCCGAGCAGAAGGCGCGCGCCAAGGCGGACGCGAAGGCCAAGAAGGGCGTCCACGCCGACACCACGGTCTACCGCGAGACGATCGACACCTTCGGTCCCACCGACTGGGTCGCGTACACGAATCTCATCACCGAGTCGAAGGTGCTCGCGCTCCTGGCCGGCGGCGAGTCCGTCCCGGTCCTGTCGCAGGGCCAGGTCGGCGAGGTCGTCCTCGATCGCACGGGCTTCTACGCCGAGTCCGGCGGCCAGGCCGCCGACGCCGGCGTCCTGCGCTGGGACGGCGGCTCGGCCGAGGTGCTCGACGTGCAGCGGCCCATCCGCGGCCTCGTCGTGCACCAGGTGCGCGTCCTCGAGGGCGAGCTGACCCTCGACCGCGAGCTGTCGGCCGAGGTCGACCACGAGTGGCGCGTCGGCGCCCGCCAGGCGCACTCGGGCACGCACGTCGTGCACGCCGCGCTGCGCGAGGTGCTCGGCCCGACGGCGCTGCAGTCCGGCTCGTACAACCGGCCGGGCTACCTGCGCCTGGACTTCGGCTGGAACGGCGCGCTCGACCCCGAGCAGTTCCACCGCGTCGAGCACGTCTCGAACCGCGCGCTGCGCGAGGACCTGCAGGTCTCCCAGCACTACATGACGCTGCCCGAGGCCAAGGAGTTCGGCGCGCTGGCGCTGTTCGGCGAGACGTACGGCGAGGAGGTCCGCGTCATCGAGATCGGCGGCCCCTGGTCGCGCGAGCTGTGCGGCGGCACGCACGTCGAGCGCTCCAGCCAGATCGGCACGGTCGTGCTGACCTCGGACTCCTCGGTGGGCGCGGGCAACCGCCGCATCGAGGCGCTCGTCGGCATCGAGGGCTTCGAGTACCTCGCCCGTGAGCGCGACCTCGTGCTGCAGCTGACGGACATGCTCAAGGCCAAGCCGGACGACGTGCCCGCGAAGGTCCAGGACCTCGTCTCGCGCCTCAAGGCGACCGAGAAGGAGCTCGAGAAGATCCGCACGGCACAGCTGCAGGGTGCGGCCGGCGACATCGCGGCCGCCGCGCAGGACGTCGACGGCGTCGCGTTCGTCGCGCACCGCGCCGAGGGCGTCGGCGGCGGCGACGTGCGCCAGCTCGCGCTCGACATCCGCGGCCGGATCCAGGACCGCCCGGCGGTCGTCGTGGTCATCGGCACGGGCGGCGACAAGCCGTCCGCCGTCGTCGCGCTGAACCCGGCCGCGATCGACCGGGGCCTGTCGGCCAAGGACGTCATCGCGGTGGTGGGCGACAGGATCGGCGGCCGCGGTGGCGGCAAGGCCGACGTCGCGCAGGGTGGCGGCACGGACCTCGGCGGGATCGACGCGGCGTTCGCCGCCGTCCGGGAGACGCTGCTCGGATGACCTGGCGCAGGGGCCGGCGGCTCGGCGTGGACGTCGGTGACGCTCGCATCGGGGTCGCCTCGTGCGACCCGGACGGGCTCATCGCCACCCCCGTCGAGACCGTCACGGCCGGCCCGCAGGCGGTCACGCGACTCGTCGCCCTCGTCGAGGAGTACGAGGCGCTCGAGGTGGTCGTCGGCCTGCCGCTGGGCCTGTCGGGCCGTGAGGGCCCGGCCGCCGTCAAGGTGCGGGCGTTCGCGGGGGAACTCGCCACTGCCGTCCCGGGCGTTTCGGTACGGTTGGTCGACGAACGGCTCTCGACCGTCGCGGGACAGGCGCAGCTGCACGCCAGTGGCCGCACGACGAAGTCGTCGCGATCGGTGATCGACCAGGCCGCTGCGGTGGTCATCCTGCAGTCGGCCATCGATGCCGAGAAGACGCGAGGGACCGCCCCGGGCGAGCTCGTCACGGTGACGGAAGGGAACGACGCATGAGCGACAACGACAACGGACTCGACCTCCTCGCGGGGGAGCCGGGTCCCGAGCCCGAGCGCCGTCCCGGCTCGCGCCGCCGCGCGGAGCCCGCGAAGCGCAAGAGCGGCGTCGGCAAGGTCCTGGCGCTGCTCGCCGTCATCGCCGTGCTCATCGGCGGGTACGTCGTGGTGACGAAGGCGATGGACCGCCTCGGCGGCGCCGACGACTACAGCGGCAGCGGCTCCGGCTCGGTCGAGGTCACGATCCCGGCCGGGGCGAACGGCCTGCAGATCGCGCGCCTGCTCGCCGAGAAGGACGTCGTGAAGTCGTCCGAAGCGTTCTACCAGCTCAGCCTGACCGACCAGAGGGCCTCGCAGATCCAGCCCGGCACGTACCAGCTGCGCGAGAAGATGTCCTCCGAGGCGGCGATGGCCGCCCTCGTCGACCCCTCCGCGCGCGTCCAGACCAAGTTCACGGTGCCCGAGGGGGCCCGGGTGGGCCAGATCGTCGAGGTCATCGCCAAGAACACCGACATCAAGGCCGAGGACCTCGAGGCGGCGCTCGACGACCCGTCCTCGATCGGCCTGCCCGACTTCGCGAAGGGCAACCCCGAGGGCTACCTGTACCCCGAGACCTACTTCGTCGAGCCGGGCGACGACGCCAAGACCGTGCTCAAGCGCATGGTCGACCAGACGCTCAAGGTCGCCAAGGACCTCGACATCGGCACGCGCGCCCCGGCGCTGGGCATGAACGGCGAGCAGATCCTGACGCTCGCCAGCATCCTGGAGTACGAGGGCCAGAAGCCCGAGGACTACGCCAAGATCGCCCGCGTGCTCTACAACCGCATCGAGCAGGGCATGCCGCTGCAGCTGGACTCGACGGTCTCGTACGTCAGCGAGCGCAAGGGCGACGTGTGGACCACGCCCGAGGAGCGCGCCAACCCGTCGCTGTACAACACGTACCAGCACGCGGGCCTGCCGCCGGGACCGATCGGCTCGCCCGGCCAGGCGACGATCGAGGCGGCGCTGAACCCGGCCGAGGGCCCGTGGCTGTTCTTCTTCGCCAAGAAGGACGGGTCGGTCGTCTACAACGAGGACTTCGGCCAGCACACCCGCGACTGCCAGGCCGAGTACGGCGCCGGTTCGTGCGGTGGCTGACATGAGGTGCGCCGTCCTCGGCTCACCGATCGCGCACTCGCTCTCGCCGGCGATGCACCGGGCCGCCTACGCGACGCTCGGGCTCGAGTGGAGCTACGGCGCGTTCGACGTGGCCGAGGGCGAGCTGCGCGAGTTCGTCTCGGAGCACCGGGAGGGCTGGCGCGGCTACTCCGTCACGGCGCCGCTCAAGCGCGAGGCGGCCGCGCTCGGGGTGACCCGCGACGCCGACGTCCAGGCGCTCGGGGTCGCCAACACGCTCGTGGCGCACGACGGCGGCTGGGCCGCGCACAACACCGACGTGCCCGGCGCGATCAACGCCCTGCGCGAGGTCGGCATCGACGCCGTGGAGTCCGTCCGGATCCTCGGCGCCGGCGCCACGGCGGCGTCGCTCGCCCTGGCGGCGAAGCGCCTCGGCGCCGCCCGCGTCGAGCTGCGCGTGCGCGAGGAGGCCCGCGCGGCCACGACGGCGCGCGCCATCGAGTCGCTCGGCCTCGCGGTCTCGATCGTGGGGCTGCACGTGGACGTCGCCGAGACCGACGACCTGCTCGTCTCCACCGTCCCGGGCTCCGCCGTCGCCGGCCACGAGCACGCGTGGGTCGGCGCGGCCGACGCCGTCTTCGACGTGGTCTACGACCCGTGGCCGACCGTGCTCATGCGGTCGGCGCAGTCCGACGGCACGCCGCTGGTCAGCGGACTCGACCTGCTGGCCCACCAGGCCGTCCTGCAGGTCGACCTGATGACCGGCGAGGTCGTCGATCCACAGGTCCTGCGCGACGCGGCACTGGAGGCGCTCGCCAGCCGTTAGGGTGCCACTCGTGCCCGTCATGACGATCCTCGCCATGGTGCTGGCCGGCCTGCTGGCCGCGCTCTCGCCGCTCCTGCTCGCCCGGCTGCCGGAGCCGCAGAGCGAGCCCGACCCGGACATGCCCGAGAAGATCGAGTACGCGGTCCTCGCGAGCACCCCGCGCCTGGGCGTGTGGCTCATGCTGCCGGCCATCGCGCTCGCCGGGATCGCGGCGGCCACGATCACCGAGCCGAGGCTGCTGCCGGTGTGGATCCCGATCGCGGCGGCGACCCCCGTCCTGGCCTGGGTCGACTGGAAGGTGCACCTGCTGCCGTACCTCATCGTCGCGCCGCTGTACGTCGTCAGCTGGCTGCTCGTGGGTCTCAGCGCGTGGCTGCTGGAGGACCCGTGGGTCCTGCTGCACGCGCTGATCGGGAACGTCGCGGTGTTCGGCGGCTACTTCGTGCTGGGGCTGCTCGGGCCCATGGGCTACGGCGACATCCGGCTGTCCGCCGTGATCGGCGTGGCGCTCGGCCCGCTGGGCTACCTGGCCACGTTCTACGGGGTGTTCTTCGGCCTCGTGATCGGCGCGGTCGTGGGCCTGGTGCTGGCGCGCGGACGCCTCGGGACGCACACGCCGATCGCGTTCGGTCCATACCTGCTGCTCGGTGCGTTCGCCGCGCTGTGGGTCTGAGAGAATCGGCCCCATGCTTCGTTGGTTGACTGCCGGGGAATCCCACGGCCCCGCTCTCGTTGCCACGCTCGACGGCCTGCCGGCCGGCGTCGAGGTGACGAGCAAGGAGATCCAGGCCGCACTCGCGCGACGCCGTCTCGGCTACGGCCGCGGCGCCCGCATGGCGTTCGAGGCCGACGAGCTCGAGATCATCGGCGGCATCCGCCACGGCCGCACGCTCGGCAGCCCCATCGCGATGCGCATCGGCAACAGCGAGTGGCCCAAGTGGGAGCAGGTCATGGCGGCCGACCCGGTCGACCCCGAGACCCTCGCGGGCCTCAAGCGCAACGCGCCGCTGACCCGGCCGCGTCCCGGCCACGCCGACCTGGCCGGCATGCAGAAGTTCGACTTCGACGAGGCCCGCCCGATCCTCGAGCGCGCCAGCGCCCGCGAGACCGCGGCCCGCGTCGCGCTCGGCGAGATCGCCGCGCAGTTCATCGCGCAGACCACCGGCGCCACGATCGTCAGCCACGTCGTCGAGCTCGGCACCGTCAAGGCGCCTGCAGGCGTGCTGCCCACGCACGACGACGTCGACCGCCTCGACGCCGACCCGCTGCGCTGCGCCGACCCCGAGACGTCGCTCGCGATGGTCGCCGAGGTCGACGCCGCGCACAAGGACGGCGACACGCTCGGCGGCGTCGTCGAGGTGCTCGTCGAGGGCCTGCCGCCGGGCCTGGGCTCGCACACGCAGTGGGACCGCCGCCTCGACGCCCGCCTGGCCGCCGCCCTCATGGGCATCCAGGCGATCAAGGGCGTCGAGCTGGGCGACGGCTTCGAGCTCGCGCGCACGCGCGGCTCGGCCGCCCACGACGAGATCGTCCCCACGGCGGACGGCATCCGCCGCGTCTCGGGCCGCTCCGGCGGCACCGAGGGCGGCATGACGACGGGCGAGCTGCTGCGCGTCCGCGCGGCGATGAAGCCCATCGCCACGGTCCCGCGCGCGCTGCGCACGGTCGACGTCCATACCGGCGAGGAGACCCGGGCGCACCACCAGCGCTCGGACGTCTGCGCCGTGCCCGCGGCGGGCATCGTCGCCGAGGCGATGGTCGCGCTCGTCGTGGCCGACGCGCTGCTGGAGAAGTTCGGCGGCGACTCGGTCGGCGAGACGCGCCGCAACGTGCGGACCTACCTCGAGAACCTGAGGTACCGGTGACCGGCACCCGCCCGGTCGTCGTCGTGGTGGGCCCGCCGGGTGCGGGCAAGACCACGGTCGCCGAGCTGCTCGCCGAGCGGCTCGGCGTCGCCGTGCGCGACACCGACCAGGACGTCGAGGCCGCCGAGGGCGAGTCGATCCAGGACATCTTCGTCGGCCGCGGCGAGCCCGCGTTCCGTGCCCTCGAGGCGGCTGCGGTCGCCGAGGCCCTGCGCACCCACGACGGCGTGCTCGCGCTGGGCGGAGGAGCGGTGATGGACCCCGGGACCCGACGGCTCCTCGCGGACCAGACGGTCCTCCACCTCGACGTCGGCCTCGCGCAGGCCGCGACGCGCGTCGGGATGAACTCGGGACGGCCGCTGCTGCTGGGCAACGTCCGCAGCCAGCTCAAGCAGCTCATGGACGCGCGCCGGCCGCTGTACGCCGAGGTCGCCACCTTCACGATCGACACGAACGAGCTCAGCCCCGACGAGGTCGTCGAGCGCGTCCTGGCGGAGCTCGGCCGATGACCCGCCGCGTCGCCGTCTCCACGGCCCAGCCGTACGAGGTCGTCGTCGGCCACCACGTGCTCGGCGAGCTCGAGACCCTCGTGCCCGAGGACGCCGTGCGCGTCGCGATCATCCACGCCGGACCGGTGCTGGGCGTCGCGGAGGGCCTCGCGCGCCACCTGCCCGGCCGGCAGGTCCTGCTCATCGAGGCGCCCGACGGCGAGCAGGCCAAGACCGTCGAGTTCCTCGCGCACTGCTGGGACCAGCTCGGCCTGCACGGCTTCACCCGCTCCGACCTGGTCGTCGGCGTCGGGGGAGGGGCCACCACGGACCTGGCCGGCTTCGTCGCCGCGAGCTGGCTGCGCGGCGTGCGGTGCGTGACGGTGCCCACCACGGTGCTCGGCATGGTCGACGCCGCCGTCGGCGGCAAGACCGGCATCAACGTCGCGGCCGGCAAGAACCTGGTCGGCGCGTTCCACGAGCCGATCGGCGTGCTGTGCGAGCTCAGCACGCTCGCCGAGCTGCCCGAGCGCGAGCTGCGCGGCGGACTGGCCGAGGTCGTCAAGTGCGGCTTCATCGCCGACCCCACCATCCTCGCCGACGTCGAGGCCACGCCCGAGCGGGCGCTCGACCCGGCCGACGACCTGCTCGCCGACCTCGTCGCCCGGGGCATCGCCGTCAAGGCGCGCACCGTCGCCGGCGACCTGCGCGAGACCGGCGCCGACGGCTCCATCGGCCGCGAGGCGCTCAACTACGGCCACACGCTGGGGCACGCGATCGAGCGCCACGAGAGGTACACGATCCGCCATGGCGAGGCGATCAGCGTCGGCATGGTGTTCGTGGCCGAGCTCGCGCACCGCAGCGGCCTCATCGACGCCGACCTGCTCGCCCGTCACCGCGCGACGCTCGGCCTGGCCGGCCTGCCCACGACCTACGGCGGCGCCTCGTTCGAGGACCTGCTGAGCGGCATGCGGCTGGACAAGAAGACCCGCGGCGACCAGCTGCGCTTCGTCGTCCTGGACGCGCTGGCGAGCCCGCGGATCCTCGCCGGCCCGTCCGAGGACCTGCTGCGCGAGTGCTGGGAGGCCGTCCGTGACTGAGCAGCGACTGACCCGCCTGCGCGACCTGCTCACCGAGGCGGGCCACGCGGCCATGTACGTCTCGGACCTGGTCAACGTGCGGTACCTGACGGGGTTCACGGGCTCCAACGGCGCGCTGCTGGTGCCGACCCACGGCGACCCGGTGTTCCTCACGGACGGCCGGTACCGCGACCAGGCCGCCGAGCAGCTCGCCGCGGCCGGGCTCGAGCTCGAGGTCGTCGTGACCCGCGACATCATCGGCGTCGCAGCCGGCCGCGCTCCGGCCGACCTCGTCGCCGAGACCCACCTGATCGACGTCGACTCGTGGGAGAAGCTCGGTCGCCCCGAGCCGTCCGGGCGACTGATCGAGCGGCTGCGCGAGGTCAAGGACGACGCCGAGGTCGACGCGCTGCGCCGCGCCTGCGAGATCTCGGTGCAGGCGCTGGAGGCGCTGCTGGCCGGGCCGCTGCTCGGCCGCACCGAGCGCGAGGTCGCCCGCGACCTCGAGTGGCGGATGCTCGAGCTCGGCGCCGAGGACAAGGCGTTCGACACGATCCTCGCGGCGGGGGAGAACAGCGCGATCCCGCACCACGAGCCCACCGACCGCGAGCTGCGACGCGGCGACCTGCTCAAGATCGACTTCGGCGCCCGCGTCGACGGGTACCACGCCGACTGCACGCGCACCGTCGTCCTCGGTCCCGCGGCCGACTGGCAGCGCGAGATCCACGCGGCCGTGAAGGCGTCCCAGGCGGCCGGGCTGGACCGGCTGCGGCCCGGCGTCCCGGTGGCCGACGCGAACACCGCGGCCCGCGGCTCATTGGAGGAGTCCGGCTGGATCGACGCCTTCACGACGGGCCTGGGCCACGGCGTCGGGCTGCAGATCCACGAGGACCCGTTCATCGGCTCCGCGCACCCCGGTAGACTGGCCAGTCGCACCGTCCTGACGATGGAGCCGGGGATCTACCTGCCGGGCCGTGGGGGCGTGCGCATCGAGGACACCGTCCTCGTCACCGACCCCGACCACGGCGGTGAGCCCGACGTGCTCACCGAGACGACGAAAGAACTCCTGGAGATCCACTGATGGCAACCACGAACGACCTCAAGAACGGCATGGTCCTCAAGATCGACGGCAAGCTCCTCGCCGTCATCGAGTTCCAGCACGTGAAGCCGGGCAAGGGCCCCGCCTTCGTCCGCACCAAGCTCAAGGACGTCGAGTCGGGCAAGGTCCTCGACAAGACCTTCAACGCCGGCACGAAGGTCGAGACCGCCACGGTCGACAAGCGCGACATGCAGTACCTGTACAACGACGGCACGAACTACGTGTTCATGGACACCTCCACGTACGACCAGATCGAGGTCACGCCCGAGGTCATGGGCAGCACCGTCGACTACCTGCTGGAGAACCAGGACGCCGTCGTGGCGACCAACGAGGGCCGCGTCCTCTACGTCGAGCTGCCGGCCTCGGTCGAGCTCGTCGTCGAGCACACCGACCCGGGCCTGCAGGGCGACCGCTCCTCGGGCGGCACGAAGCCCGCGCGCCTCGAGACCGGCAAGGAGATCCAGGTCCCGCTGTTCCTGGAGTCCGGCGAGAAGATCAAGGTCGACACGCGTGACGGCAGCTACCTCGGTCGCGTGAAGGCCTGATGGCTGCACGCACCAAGTACCGCAAGCGGGCCCTGGACATCCTGTTCGAGTCCGAGTCCCGCGGACTGCCCGCGGACGGCACGCTGGCCGAGCGGCTCGAGCTGAACGACCCGCCGGTCAACCCGTACACGGTGAGCCTCGTCGAGGGCGTGGCCGCCAACGCCACGCAGATCGACGCCCTGCTCGAGGAGCACTCGCACGCGTGGCCGCTCGACCGCATGCCCGCGGTCGACCGCAACCTGCTGCGCATCGCCGTGTTCGAGATCCTGCACGTCGACGACGTGCCGGACGCCGTGGCGATCAGCGAGGCCGTCGAGCTGGCGACCGAGCTGTCCACGGACGAGTCGCCGAAGTTCGTCAACGGGCTGCTGTCGACGGTGGCGCATGTCGCGCCGCGCTCCGCGGAGTAGCGTCCACCGCCTTCGCGAACCAGATCGTCCGGTGCGACCACTCGCCCGGACCCGTGCGGGTGCCCGAGCACGCCAGGATGGCCAGGCGTGCCGGGCCCCGCGGGTTCTCGTAGCCGCTGTCGCGGCTGTCGGCCGGGACCTCGAGCTCGCGCTCGACCGCGTAGCACTGCACCTGCCCCTCGCCCCGGACGACGAGCACGTCGCCGTCCTCGAGGCGGTCGAGCAGCAGGTTGCCCAGCGCGGAGCCGTCCGGGTACGTGTGCGCGTTCACCAGGACGTGGCCGCGCCGGGCCCCGGGCAGCGGACTGGGGGCGCCGTCCCAGCCCCACGTCCACTTGCCCTCGTCGGTCAGCGGCGGGACGCCCGGCACGCCGCGCGCATCCCGCGGCAGCTCCATGACCGGATGGGCCTGCCCGGCCACCTCGATGGACGCCGGCGTGAAGGGACGGTCGGCGCCGCCGCGGCAGGGGTCGGGCTCCGGCGTGGGGGTGGGCGCGGCCGACCGCGTGGGGATCGGCAGGGTGGGCTGCGGGCCGGCCACGAAGCGGTCCTCGGGCGGGCGTGAGAGCAGCAGCGCAGCGGCGACCGCTGCCACGAGGGCCAGCACGACGGCCCCGGTGACGAGACCCTGCCGAGTCACTGCTGTCACACCAGCAGCGTAGGTTCGCCGCGGCGACTACGCGAACAGGCCGGCGCCGATCGACTCGCCGGGGCGGACTCCGCGCGGGATCGCGAAGATCGCCGACCCGATGTGCCGGATGTACTCGTTGAGCGCGTCGCCGGCGAGCGAGCGCTGGATGTCGATGAACTGCTGCGGCGATCGGCCGAACGCCAGGAAGAACAGCCCCGCGTTGAGCTGGCCCAGGTCGTTGTTGCCCTCGACGTAGTTGTAGCCGCGGCGCAGCAGGCGGGCCCCGCCGTTGTTCTCCGGGTGCGCGAGCCGCACGTGCGAGTCCATCGGGATCGCCGGCCCGGCCGCCTTCGTGGAGAACACGGAGAAGTCGGGCTCGGTGAACTCGGTGCCGCCGGACAGGGGAGCGCCCTCGCCCTTGTCGCGGCCCACGATCGCCTCCTGCTCCTCGAGCCGGACGCGGTCCCAGGACTCGATGAGCATCTGGATCTTGCGCGCCACGAGGAACGTGCCGCCCTCCATCCACGGCTGGTCGGCGCCGTCGGACCAGACCCACGTCGCCAGGTCCCGGTCGTCGTTGCTGAAGATGTTGGCGGTGCCGTCCTTGAACCCGAACAGGTTGCGCGGCGTGGACTGCGCCTTCGAGGTGGTGGACGTGCGGCCGTAGCCGAGCTGGGTCCAGCGGACCTGGGCCCGGCCGAACGCGATGCGTGAGAGGTTCCGGATCGCGTGGACCGCGACCTGCGGGTCGTTGGCGCACGCCTGGATGCACAGGTCACCGCCGCTGAACCGGTCCTCGAGCAGGTCGAACGCGAACGACGGCAGCTCGACCAGCTCGGCCGGGCGGCGGTCGGCGATGCCGAAACGCTTCCGGGCGAACAGCGTCGGGCCGAAGCCGAACGTGATCGTCAGGGCGTTGGCCTGCAGGCCGAGCGCCTCGCCGGTGTCCTCCGGCGGCTTGTACGGGCCGCCGCCGACCGCGCCCTCGGGCGAGACCTCCTGGCCGCGGGTCATCCGCGCCGCGGCGTCGGTCCAGTCGGCGAGCAGGGACTCGAGGTCCTCACGCGTGGCCGTGCTGGTCATGTCGAACGTCGCGAAGTACAGGTGCTGCTGCACGGCCGTGGTGATGCCCGCCTGGTGCGCCCCGTGGAACGGCACGACGAGGTCGCTCGCGCTCGGGGCCTCGTCCTGCGCGTGTCCGGCCGCAAACCCGCCGGCCGCCCCGACGGCCCCGGCCGCGCCCGCGGCCCCGAGCAGGCCGAGGGCGGAGCGACGGGAGAGCCGGGGACCGGTCATGACGCCGAGCCGCCCAGGACCGCGTCGGTCAGCTGCGACAGCGGCTCGCTCAGCGCGTTCAGCTGGGCGCCGAGCTCGTTGCGCTGCGGCTGCTTCACGGTGTCGTAGGAGACGAAGTCGTCCTCGTAGCTGCCGTACTTCTCCAGCAGCGCGAACATCGCGGCGAACTGCTCGTCGAGCTGCTCGACCAGCTGCTTACCCTCGGCGCCCTTGGCCTCGGCGATGTCGCGGACGGACTCGTAGGCGACCTTGGAGCCCTCGACGTTGGCGTAGAAGTCGTACAGGTCCGTGTGGCTGAACTCGTCCTCCTCGCCGGGGAGCTTGCCGTCGGGGGAGGCGACCTCGTCGAGCAGGCCGATGGCGCCGTTCGTGATGTTGCCGATCTCGAGCACGAACGCGTCGGAGTGGACCTTGTCGTAGAGCGCCTCGATGTCGGTGACGAGCTGCTCGCCGACCTGGCGGCGGCCGGCCTCCTCGAGCGCCGTCAGCTTCTCGCCGGGGTAGTTCTTGCGCGCCTCGTCGAGCCACAGGTCCATCTCGATGCGGTGGAAGCCGGTGAACGGCAGGTTCTCGGCCTCGGCGCCGGGCTTGCGATAGTCGATCTTGGGGTCGAGGTCGCCGAACTGCTCGGCGGTCGGCTCGATGCGCTCGTAGTTGATGCGCGCGATGGGGAACAGCGCCCGCGCCTTCTCGTCGTCGCCGGCGACGTACGCGTCGACGAACTTGCGGACCTGCGTGACGAGCGTGCCGACCTGGTCCTTCGTGTAGGCGGTGTAGGAGTCCACGGCGGCGTCGAACGCCTGCTGCTCGTCCTGGTCGAGAGCGACCTCGTCGCCGGTGACGGTGAACTTCGCGTTGCCGACGCCGTCGCCGACCATGCCGGGCTTGCACTCGGTGTAGTACTCACCGGGCTGCGCCTGGACCGTGAGCGTGCGCGACGTGCCGGGCGCGATGTTCTCGACCTCGCCGACGATGCGGAGCTGGTCGCTGTCGAGCAGGTAGAACTCGGTCACCTTGGAGCCGTCGTTGGTCACGTCGAACGTCAGCGTCCCGCTCTCGGCCTTCGCGGCCGAGACCTCGCAGGAGTCGGCCGTGCTGGTCACCTCGATGCCGGCGTCGTCGGAGTCGGAGTTCTTGACGCAGGCGCTCAGCGCGAGCGACGCCGTGACGGCGACGGCGAGCGCGATGGGGCGGGTGCGACGGTTCATGCACGGGTTCCTTCGGTCGGGGCGGCCTTGACCGCCGGGCGGGTGCGCCGCGTGGCGCGCCAGTAGAGGGTGCCGACGACGGCCAGGTAGACGGCCCAGACGGCGAGCTCGAGCTTGGTCATGTCGGGGGAGAAGCCGATCGTGCCCTTGAGCAGGGCGGCGGGCAGCCCGGACGGGTCGATCGTGTCGCTGAGCTGGAACGCCCACGCCGATGCGCCCTGGGTCCACGGGCCGGGCAGGACGCCGGCCTCCTGCAGGTCGTGGACGCCGTAGGCGAGGATGCCGGCGGCCACGACGATCAGCAGCGCGCCCGTCCAGGTGAAGAACGTGCCGAGGTTGATGCGGACGACGCCCCGGTAGATCGCCCAGCCGATGGCCACGGCGGTGAGCAGTCCCAGCACGGCGCCGAGCCAGGCGAGGCGCCCGTCGCCGCCGTCGCCCGCGGCGTTCACGGCGCTCCACAGGAACAGCGCGGTCTCGAGCCCTTCGCGGGCGACGGCGAGGAAGCCGATCGCGACGAGTCCCCAGCCGGGACCGTCCAGGCGAGAGTCGACCTGGTGCTCGAGCTCGCGCTTGAGGCCGCGCGCCGTGCGTGCCATCCAGAAGATCATCCACGTGACGAGGCCGACGGCCAGGATCGACAGGCTGCCGCCGATGATCTCCTGCGCCTCGAAGGTCAGTCCGTAGGTGCCGTACGTCAGCAGCGCGCCGAGTCCGAGCGACAGCACGACCGCCGCGCCGACGCCGGTCCAGATGCGCGGGCGCACGTCGTCGCGCCCGATCTTGCGGACGTAGGCGATGAGGATGCCCACGACGAGCGAGGCCTCGAGGCCCTCGCGCAGGCCGATCAGGAACGTGCCGAGCATGCAGCTCACCTTCGGGAAGCAGGGCGGACCACCTTAGGTCAGCCTCACCAATGTACGCGTTGGGGAGGTCGTGGTCGACACCGGTTCTCGTGACGTGCGCAACGTGCCGGCTCAGGCCGAGCGGTACCGCTCGGCCCACCGCGCGGACAGGGTGAGCGCGTGGTCCTGGTCCGACTGATGCGCCGGGGCCCGGCAGCCGGCGACCCGGCAGGTGCCGTCCCGCCATCGCAGCGCCTGTCTCAGTGCCGCGGTCGGCCGGTAGCCGATCACCTCGGTGTCGAGCACTCGCCCGAGGCGGTCGAGGACGAGTCGGCGGAAGACGGTGTGCTCGGACTGGGCCAGCTCGCGTACCCATGCGCTGCCGACGGGCTCGCCGTCGAGTGTCAGCCCGGGGCCGTCGGTGAGGCCGATGAGGTCGGTGGCGGTGATGCCGATGGCGACCTCGGCACGGATGTCGGTCTGCGTGCCCTCGGAGGACGTGAGCCAGTGGGCGAGCAGGTCGGCCTGCTTCTGCTCACGGGTGCGGGAGTCCTTCTCGCCTGTCTCGTGATCGGTGGAGGGCAGTGCCTTCGCGGCCCGCCCCAAGCGGTCGCCGACGGCGATCGCCACGCCCGTCGGCAGGAGCGCGTTCAGCCACGAGGTGCCGGGTCCATGGCACCCAACATAGTGGGCACCTCTGCCAGAACTCGGCCGAACGCTAGACCGCGGTGTAGACGTTCCTGTCGCCGCCGATGACCGTGCCCGCGTCGGGCCACTGCCCCGTGATGGTCGCCGTGTCCGCAGTGCCGTCGGGCACGGTCAGCGTGATCGACAGCCCGCTCGCGAGCCGCTTCGCCGTGGCGACGTCCAGGTCGACGAACTCGGGGACGGCGACCTCGGAGTCCTCGGCGTCCTCGAGCAGCTCGCGGATCCGGATGCTGACGTAGAGGTACATCAGGATGAAGCCGCACACGGCGCCGAAGATGATCACGGCCAGACCCAGCGTGGCGGCGCCGGAGGACCCGCCGAGCGGCTCCTCGAGCCGGCTGCTGAGTCGCCTGGCGGCCGGGGCGATCTTGCCGAGGTTCACGAGGGTCAGGCCGATGACGATGGTCGTCAGCCAGTCCGACACCTTGATGAGGTTCGAGTTGGCCAGGTAGTTCCGCCCGACGACCCGCGTGACGCCGGTCGGAGCGCCCTCGCCGCTCGTCTGGGTCAGCGGCTCGGAGACCCGCGCACGGGGAAGGCCGAACAGGAAGCCCAGGGCGGCGCCGATCGCGCCGGCTGCGGCGAACACGACGAACAGGGTGACGCCGTAGACGAAGCGTCCCGTCTCGCCGGGATCGGGCTTGGGGTGGGAGGCGGCCCAGATCCAGCTCAGCAGCAGCATCGCCAGGACGATGCCCGCCGTGGCGTAGGCGACGCCCCGCTGCGTGCGCGCGCCCGGCCTCCGGTCACGCTCGAGGCGCCAGCGCCTGAGATCGTCCGTCCAGCCCATGGTCGTCCTCCTCGTCCCGGAGGTTCCTCCGCGCGGAGCAGCATGCTCTCTCAGGGTGAGGTGAGCCCGGTCGCGGGTCAAGCGATACGGCCGGAGCCGTGACCCGGCGCGCCGTCGGGGTTACGGTGCCCCCATGGAGCGCGGCGCTCTGCACGCGGTCCGGCACGGGGACGGTCGCCCGGTGCTGGTGCTGCACGGTGCCGGCGTGGACCACCGCGAGCCCGAGGCGTGCTTCGAGCCGACCCTGGACCGGCCCGGACTCCGGCGCGTGTATCCCGACCTCCCCGGGATGGGCCGGTCGCCGGCGCCGCCCTCGATCCGCTCCACCGACGACGTCCTCCACGTGCTGCTCGAGTTCGTCCGCGAGGAGTGCGGCGACGAGCCGTTCCTGCTCATCGGGCACTCCTGGGGCGCGTACGTCGCGCGAGGCATCGCCGCGCGGCTGCCGGACCAGGTGGCCGGGCTCGCGCTCGTGTGCCCGCTGCTCGGCCTCGACGACGACGTCCCCGAGCACCGCGTCGTGGAGGGCGACGGCGCCCTGGGCGACGAGGTGTTCCGCAGCTACTTCGTCGTCCAGACCCCCGAGATGCTCGAGCGGTACGAGCGGTTCGTGGCGCCGTCCGCGCACCTCGTCGACGAGGAGGCGCTCGAGCGCATCGGCGGGAGCTGGGGCCTCTCGCTCGTCGCCGAGCCGTACCCGGGGCCGACGCTGGTCGTGGCCGGCCGGCTCGACTCGAGCGTCGGCTACCGGGCCGCGGCGGACCTCGTCGACGTCCACCCGCGCGCGACCGTCGCCGTGGTCGACGACGCCGGCCATGCGCTGCCGCACGAGCAGCCCGCCCTGCTCGCCGCCCTCGTGGACCACTGGCTGGAGCGCACGGAGGCGCCGCGGTGAAGGACGTCCACGACGAGTTCGACGCCTACACGGTGGTGATCCTGCGCCGCGCCGCCGACCCGCCCGACCTGGACGAGGCGGCCCTCGACGCGCTCCAGGCGGAGCACCTGGCGTACCGGGCGGAGCTCGCGCGGCAGGGCGTCCTCGTCGTGAACGGCCCCTTCCTGGAGCAGGACGACGACTCGTACCGCGGCATGTCGATCTTCGCGTGCGACTCCGCCGAGGCGGCGCGCCTGTCCCGCGAGGTTCCCGCGGTCCGGCCGACCGGTGGGAGAGAGGCGATCGGTGGGCGACATGGCGTAACCTAATGTCTGTAGGTGCTCATCTATGTGAAGTAGGCAGCATGTCGGACCGACCGGCGCTCACCCCGGAGTCGCTGACGCGCACGGCCGCCGACCTCGCGGACGAGGTCGGCTTCGAGGCCGTGACGGTCTCGGCCGTCGCGCGACGCGTCGGCGTCAAGCCCGCGAGCGTGTACTTCCACCTCGCCGGCACGGACGACCTCCGCGGCCGGATCAGCGCGCTCGCGCTGACCGAGCTGGGGGAGCGGCTGGGCCTCGCGCTGGCGGGCCGCGCCGGCCGGGACGCCCTCGCGGCCCTCGTCGACGCCGTCCGGACGTTCGCCACCGAGCACCCCGGCCGCTGGGAGTCGACGCAGGTGCGGATCACGGCGCCCGAGGCCGAGCCGGCGGGAGCGCGCGTCGGAGCGCTGATGCTCGCCGTCGTGCGGGGCTACGGCCTGCCCGAGTCCGAGCAGACGCACGTGGTGCGACTCATCGGCAGCACCGTCAACGGCTTCGTCCGCCTGCACGTCACCGGAGGCTTCGACCGCTCCGACCCCGATCCCGAGGAGTCGTGGAGCCGCATGACGCAGGCCCTCGACACCGCACTGACCCACTGGCCCACCGCCGGACAGGAACCGACCACATGACCATGACCGACGTCCCGCTGACCGAGGCGCTGTTCCGCGGCGCCGTCGAGATCGAGCACACCGCGACCGGCGTCCAGCCGCACCGACTGCCCGGGTGGGCACGGCGCCAGCTGCCGGACCCGCAGCTGCTGATGGCGCAGGCGCAGCCGTCCGGGGTGCGCCTCGTGTTCCGCAGCGCGGCGACCGCGATCGAGCTGGAGACGCGCCCGACGCGGGTGGCGTACGTCGGGGCTCCGCCGCGGCCGCTCGGCGTCTACGAGCTGCTCGTGGACGGTCGCCCGGCCGGTCGCGGGACCGTCGACGGCGGGGACGTGCTGACGATCGACATGACCACGGGCGGCCGCGAGGTCACGCACGGCGACCCCGGCGTCGTCGCCTTCGGCGGCCTCCCCGCGACGGACAAGCTGGTCGAGCTCTGGCTGCCGCACAACGAGCTCACCGAGGTGGTCTCGCTCCGCGCCGACGCGCCGGTCGAGGCCGTCCCGGCCGGGGACCGGCGCGTCTGGCTGCACCACGGCAGCTCGATCAGTCACGGGTCCAACGCGCTCACGCCGACTGGCACGTGGCCGGCGATCGCTGCTGCGGTGGCCGGCGTCGACCTCGTGAACCTGGGCTTCGGCGGCAGCGCGCTGCTCGATCCTGCCACGGCCCGCACGATGCGCGACCTGCCGGCCGACGTCATCAGCGTCAAGATCGGCATCAACCTGGTGAACGCCGACCTCATGCGCGTGCGCGGCTTCGTCGCGGCGATGCACGGCTTCCTCGACACCATCCGCGAGGGCCATCCGCGGACGCCGTTGCTCGTGGTCTCGCCGATCCTGTGCCCGATCCACGAGGACACCCCCGGCCCGGGCCGGCCGGACCCGGCGACGCTCGGGACGGACGCCGTGCGGTTCATCGCCGGCGGGGACCCGGCGGAGGTCGCGCAGGGCAAGCTGACCCTGCGCGTGATCCGCGACGAGCTCCGGCGGATCGTCGAGGCCCGCCGCGTGGACGACCCGCACCTGCACCACCTCGACGGGCTGGAGCTCCACGGCGCGGCGGACGAGGCGGTCCACCCGCTGCCCGACGCGCTGCACCCGGACGCCGCCACGCACGCGCTCATGGGGGAGCGATTCGCGAAGATCGCGTTCGCCGCGGGCGGCGCCCTGGCCTGACCCGGATCATCCGCAACGGGAGCAACATTTTCCCCGTCGCCGGTCTGGGCAAACCGTCCTCACAGGCATAACGTCGGCAGGGCACACAGGAGAGCCCGCGAGACCCCCCGGCCGGATTCCCCTTTCTGTACGAAAGGAACATCCACGTGAGAATCACGCATGCCGGGCTCAGCCTGGCGTTGATGGCAGGGGCCGGCCTCATGGTCGGCCCGACCGCCGTGGGGGCCCCATCCGGCCCCGCGGGCGGCACGAGCGAGGCCCAGCAGGCCAACTCGGCCCACGTCCTTCCCAACCCGAAGGCAGAGAAGCAGGAGGCGCTGCGCCAGGAGGCGTGGGCGCAGGTCCTCAGTGGTGAGGCGAAGCCGAGGACGATCGCCGGCAACCAGGTGCTCAAGCTCGGGCGCGAGCCCGCGCGGGCGCGGGCGAACGCGCGCGGCCGCCAGGCGGCGCAAGCGACCCAGGACCAGTACGTCGAGCTCTCCAACGAGCGCACCGACCAGGTCTTCGTGCTGCTCGTCGAGTTCGGCAACCAGCGTCACCCGAGCTACCCGGACCAGGACACCGACCCCGACACGCAGGGACCGGCGCGGTTCGACGGGCCGCTGTTCAACCAGATCCCCGAGCCCGGCCCGAACGACAACTCGACCCAGTGGCGCCCGAACTACGACCGGGCCTACTACCAGCAGCTCTACTTCGGTGAGGGCGCCGGCGTCGAGTCCCTCAAGACGTACTACGAGCGTCAGTCGTCGGGTCGCTACAGCGTCGACGGGATCGTCACGAACGTCACGCGGGTGCCCTACAACCAGGCTCGCTACGGACGCAGCGACGGCTACCCCTGCGGGTCCAACGTCTGCTCCAACACGTGGAACCTCGTGCAGGACGGCATGAACCAGTGGGTCGCCGACCAGCGGGCGGCCGGCCAGACCGATGCGCAGATCAAGCAGACGATCGCGCGCTTCGACCTGCGAGACCGGTACGACTACGACGGCGACGGCAACTTCGACGAGCCCGACGGCTACATCGACCGGCTGCAGATCATCCACGCCGGGGGCGACCAGGCCGACGCCGACCCGCTGTACGGCGAGGACGCGATCTGGAGCCATCGCTGGAAGGCGTTCCAGCAGTTCGACGGCACCGCCGGTCCCGCGGGCAACCTCGACGGCGGCACCCAGGTCGGCAACACCGGCATCTGGGCGGCGGACTACACGATCCAGCCCGAGAACGGCGGTCTGTCGGTCGTCGCCCACGAGTACGGTCACGACCTCGGCCTGCCGGACCACTACGACACCGCGGCGTCGGGCGACAACCCGGTGAACTGGTGGACGCTCATGGCGCAGAGCCGCGTCTCCGCTCCGGGCGACCGCGGCATCGGCACCCGGCCCGCCGACCTCGGCGTGTGGGACAAGCTGCAGCTGGGCTGGCTCGACTACGAGACGGTCGTGGCGGGCCAGCGCCGGACGATCGACCTCGGCCCCCACGAGTACAACTCGAAGAAGGCCCAGGGCGTCGCCGTCGTCCTGCCCGACAAGGAGACCCGGACGGTCCTGCCGACGCCCCCCGAGGGCACGAAGCAGTGGTGGTCCGGCCAGGGCGACGACTACGAGTCGTCGATGTCCCGTGCGGACATCGCGGTGCCGGCCGGCGGCGCGACCCTGAGCCTGAAGACGCAGTACAACATCGAGGAGGACTACGACTACGCGTGGTTCGAGGCCGAGGTCCCCGCGGGCAGCGGCAACTGGGTGGCGCTGCCGACCGCCTCGTTCGATCCCGACACCGGCGACGACGTCGCGGACGAGGTCGGCATCGACGGCGTCAGCGACGGGTACCAGCAGGTGACGTACGACCTCGGGGCGTACGCGGGCCAGACGATCGGCTTCCGCGCCCGGTACCGCACCGACGGTGCGGTGCAGGGCCAGGACCCCGACCTCGGCTGGTCGGGCATCTTCGTCGACGACATCAAGGTGACCACCAGTGGCACGACGGTGTTCGCCGACGGCGCCGAGAACCCGCCGAACGGGTGGACGCTGGACGGGTTCACCTCGGTGGCCGCGTCCTTCACCACGCTGTCGGACCAGTTCTACCTCGCCAGCAACCGGGCGTACGTCTCGTACGACCGCTACCTGCGCACGGGACCGTACAACTTCAGCTTCCCGGACCGACCGGACTTCGTGGAGCACTTCCCGTACCAGAACGGGCTGCTGGTGAACTACTGGGACACGTCGTACACCGACAACAACACCAGCCAGCATCCCGGGCGAGGCCTGGTGCTGCCCGTCGACGCCAACCCGCAGGTGATCTACAACCTGCAGGGCCAGGCGTGGCGCGGCCGCATCCAGACGTACGACGCCCCGTTCGGGCTGGAGAGGTCGGACTCGTTCTACCTCACGGCGGGTGGCCGCAAGAGCTACATCCGCGGTGCGGCGGCGAAGCCGGTGTTCGACGACTCGAACCCCGACCGCTACTTCAAGCCGTTCGCGGACGCGGGTCAGCCGCGCACGGGCGTGAAGGTCGCCGGAGCGGGGGTGAAGATCCGGGTGCTCAAGCAGAACGGCACCTCGATGCGGATCCGGGTCCAGTGACCTGAGTCCGACCACGTGGCGGCCGGTGACGGGGGATCTTCCCGTCGCCGGCCGTCGCGCGTCGGCGTGGTCTAGGGTGTGACGAGACAGCGACGAGGACGGCAGGAGGTGAGACCCGTGACCGCAGTGACCGACATGGGTGCTCCCGTGCAGTCCCGATCCCACGCCTGAGTCAGGCGTCACCGGGAGCGCCCCACCTCGCAAAGGGCGAATCCCATGAACACCACCTCCTCATCCATCCCGTCCGGCCGTGCCCTCGTGCTCGGCGGAGGCGGTTCCACCGGCCATGCCTGGGTCGTCGGCGTCGTCGCCGGGCTCCTCGACGGCGGGCTCGACGTGACGACGGCCGACCGCGTCGTCGGCACCTCGTCCGGCTCGACCGTGGCGGCCCAGATCACGAACGGCGATCCCCGCCGGCTCCACGCCGCATCGCTCGTCGCGCCGCCGGGGTCGCCACGCCGCGGCAGCCGGCGTCAGGTCGCGGAGCACCTCGAGCGCGCACGCAGGCGCGTCGCGGAGGCCGCCAGTGCCGACGACCTGCGCCGGCGGACGGCCGCGACGGCCCTGGCGCGGGCCACCGACCTCGGCGACGAGGCCTCGGCGCGCTGGCGCGAGACCGTGGCCGCCCGCCTGAGCGGCGCCACGTGGCCGCGGCACGACCTTCGGATCACGGCCGTCGACGCCGAGACCGCCGAGCCCGTGGTCTTCGACCGCGACAGCGGCGTCGATCTCGTGGATGCCGTGGCGGCGAGCTGCGCCGGCGGGTTCGCGTACGCCCTCGGCGGCGGGCACTACATCGACGGCGGGCACCGCACGAACGCGGAGAACGCGGACGTCGCCGCCGGTTGCGCGCGCGTGCTGGTCCTCAGCCCACTCGGCGGACGCTCATGGACGCCCGTGGACTGGGGGCTGCACCTGTCGACGCAGCTCGAGGAGCTGCGGTCGGCCGGCAGCGCCGTCGAGCTCGTCGTCCCGCCGCCGGAGGCCGAGCACCTGTTCGGCGTCGATGCGATGGATCCGGGCCTGCGGCCGGTGGCAGCCCGGACCGGTCACGAGCAGGGGTCGGCGCTCGCCGGCCGGCTCACGACGTTCTGGGGTGCGAGATGAGCGCCCCCGCGGTGACGGTCGTGCCGGCGACGGAGCAGAACTGGCGCGACATCGCGCGGGTCCGGCCGGCCGGCCGACAGCGGGACTGGGTGGCGGACGCCACGTACTACCTGTGCCTCTCCGCGTACGGGGACCTGTGGCGCTCGTGCGCGATCGTGGCGGACGGCGAGACGGTCGGCCACGTCATGTGGGCCGTCGATCCGGACGAGGGCAGTCACTGGATCGGCGGCCTGCTGGTCGACGCAGGGCGCCAGGGCCACGGGATCGGCCGGGGGACCGTCCTGGCGCTGCTGGACCTGTGGGAGCGGGAGGAGCCGTCGCTCTCGGGGACGCCCTTCCGCGAGGCGGCCCTGTCGGTGTCACCGGACAACGAGGTCGCCCTCGGGCTGTACCGCTCGCTGGGCTTCCTCGAGACGGGCGAGGTCGAGGACGACGAGATCGTGCTGCGCCGGGCGCGCGGGTGACCTCAGCCGTTGGTGGTGGGCAGCCTGCGGGTGCGGATGAGCTCGGCGGCGACCTCGCGCAGCTTGATGTTCTGCGTCGAGGAGACCCGCGTGAGCACCGCGAAGGCGGCGGCGGAGTCCATGCCGTAGCGCTCCATCAGCAGGCCGCACGCCTGGGAGATGGTCGTCCGCGAGTCCAGGGCGGTCTCGAACTGGTCGAGCTGCTGGGCGGCCAGCACCGCGATGGCGATGTGGGCGGCGAGCGCGGAGCCCTCGGCCTTGTCCTCGGCGTCGAACGCATCGACGTCCGTGGAGTACATGCTCAGGGCGCCGATGACGTTCGACAGCGTGAACAGGCGGAACGTCAGGACGCTGCGCGCGCCCGTGGCCTCGACGAGTCGCGGGCCCCAGTGCGGCCACTGATCGGTCGAGGCCAGGTCCGGGACGTAGACGGTCTCCTCGTCCCACAGCGTGTCGAGCGCGGGACCCTCGCCGAGCTCCTCCTGCAGGCGGTCACCGGTGGCGGCGAGCTCGTCGCTGGCGGCGGGGGTCTCGACCCGCCGCTTGGCGTACACCAGGGAGATGCTGGCCGACGTGCAGCCGGCGACGTTGCGCACCAGCAGCTCCACCGCGCTCTTCACGGTGGCCTGAGCGTCGTGCTGGTCCTGCAGCTCCCGCGCGGCGGCCGCCATGCGCTCGCCGATGTCGCTGTGATTGGACACCACGACGTCCACCTCCCGAGGCAGTAGAGAATCGCCTCTGATCCTAGGCAGACGTCCCACGTCCCGCGGATGGCGGCCCGTCGCTTCAGGAGCCGAAGTAACGGCCCGCCAGCCGGATCGTCCCGGTGCCGGCCGGAACCGAGCGCTGGGAGCACTCGCCGGTGGCCCCGTCGCACGTCGTGACGGTCGTGCCGTCGACGCGCATGAGTCGGCCGTCCGGGGTCCAGCCGTACGTGCGTCCGTGCCCCGGGAGCGTGATGCGGCGTCCCGTGTCGACCTCGGTCACGTGGACGACGGGACGGTCGACGACGTCGCCGCCAGCCCCGTCCTGGACCTCGGTGACGTTCCCGTCCTCGTCCAGGCCAACCATCGTGGTGACGGTCAGGACGAAGCGGCCGTCCGGCGAGAGCTCGTTGCTGGCCCAGGGGTGTCCGCCGGTCTCGTCGCGGGCGGCGAGGTCGGTGGTCGAGCGCAGCTCCGTCGAGTCGCCGAGTGCGTAGGTCCTCGCGCCCAGCGGCCCGCCGAGGGCCCGGCCGCCACCGGTCGAGGGCAGCCGCTCGCCCGGCACGTCGGCGACGCGCTCACCGGTGCGCCAGTCGAGGACGTACTGCGCGCGGTCGACGCCGATCACGACGTGGTCGCCGCTCAGGCCGATCGGCGGGAGGTCCCAGCCGGCCCACGTGTACGGCGCCTCCACGGGCCGGGTCGCGAGCTCTCGTCCGGTGGACGCCTCGACCACGTGGACGGTCCAGCCGCCGGGGCGCTGCGTCAGGTAGGCGAGCCGGTCGGCCTGGGCGTCCGTCCCGGGCACGACGTAGCCCGGCAGGTCGAGCTCGCGCACGGTGCCGTCCGTGCCGACGTAGACGTAGTCGCGTGCGGCGTCGCCGGCGTCGTCGTTCGTCACGCCGGCCACGACGCCGTCGGCCGTGTAGTACATGAGCTGGACGGTCACGCCGAGGTCGACGGCGTACTCGGGGTCGCTGAACCACAGCGTGTCGCCGCGTGAGAACGCCCCGCCGGTCCGGTAGGCCGCCGAGACGCGCTGGACGTCCGACGCGACGATGCTCGTGCTGACCTCGAGCCGTGCGTCCCGGTCCCGGTCCGTGACGAGGAACGCGGTGCCGAGGACGGCGCCGACCGCCAGCGTGGCGACGGTGCGGCGGCCCGCGGCGCGGACGCGCGTGCTCCTGTCGTCGGACGCTGACACACCCCAGACGCGCTGGGCCGCCGATTCGGTTGGCTCACGCGGTGATGAGTTCTCGCGCCCGGCGCCGTCATACGTGTGACAGGACACGACGAGCCGGAAGAGGATGACCATGAGGGTGGAGACGCGAGTGGGGGAGCGGGGCGACATGACCGAGGTCGACGAGTCGACGTTCTCCGCGATGGCCGAGCGGCACCGCAGGGAGCTGCACGTGCACTGCTACCGGATGCTCGGCTCCTTCGAGGACGCCGAGGACACGGTGCAGGAGACGTTCCTGCGGGCGTGGCGCGGGCGCGAGTCGTTCGAGGGGCGATCGACGTTCCGGGCGTGGCTCTACCGGATCGCCACGAACGCCTGCCTCGACCTGCTGGGCCGGCGCCGGCCCGAGCCGGCGACCGGGGGCGAGGTGCTGTGGCTGCAGCCGTACCCCGACCGGCTGCTGGACGAGCTGCGCGCCGACGAGGTCGACGAGCCCGAGTCGGCGGCGATGGCGCGCGAGACGATCGAGCTCGCCTACGTGGTGGCCCTGCAGCACCTGGCTCCGCGACCGCGGGCCGTGCTGATCCTGCGAGACGTGATCGGCTGGCCGGCGAAGCAGGTGGCCGAGCTGCTGGGCGACTCGGTGAACTCGGTCAACAGCGCGCTGCAGCGGGCGCGGGCGGGGATGCGCGAGCACCTGCCGGCCGAGCGCCAGGACTGGACGGGCTCGCAGAGCGACACCGAGACGCGCGACCTGGTGCGCCGGTATGCGGAGGCCTCGGTGGCGACCGACGTCGACACGCTCGCCGCGATGCTGCGCGAGGACGTCATCAGCTCGATGCCTCCCGTCCCGGGCGTGCACGTGGGACGCGACGACGTCGTCCGCGAGTGGGTCGAGGGCGGCTTCGACAGCATGGAGGGCCTGCGGATCGTGCCGGTCGAGGCGAACCGTCAGCCCGGTGTCGCCGCGTACCTGTGGTCCGGGGACGCGAACGCGTATCTCCCGCTGGCGATCGACGTGCTGCGCATCGAGGGCGGCCGCATCGCCGAGATCGTCACCTTCGGCAGCGAGCACTTCGAGCGCTTCGCCCTGCACGCGCGTCTCGAGGCCGGGGCATGAGCGCCGTCGAGGGCCGCCCGCGCGTTCGGCTCGGAGCGGTCGCCGTGACGGGCGTGATCGCCGCGGTCGTCGCCGCGACGTCGACCACGGCGGCGGGCGCGATCGCCAGGGCCGCCTGCGTCCGGTTCGAGATCCCGGACGGCGGCGAGGCCATCCCGACAGGCGCGTTCGCGACCGTGACCGGGTTCTTCTCGCTCGTCGGCGTGGGCCTCGCGCTGGGACTGGCGCGGTGGAGCAACCGGCCTGCGCAGCGGTTCGTGGCGGTCACCGTCCCGCTGCTGGCGGTCTCGCTGGTGCCGCCGTTCGTCGTCGGCGCGAGCCTCGGCACGTCGATCGCGCTCGTGGCGCTGCACCTGCTGGCCGCGGCCGTCATGATCCCGGTGCTCGCCCGGCGGCTGCGCGGCTGACGTCACCCGGCGCGCTCGAACCAGTCGAGGACGAGGGCGGTGACCTCCTCGGGCGCGTCGTCGGTGACGTAGTGCGCGGCGTCGTCGACGTAGGCGAACTCGACCCGGTCGGCGTAGCGGTGCTCCGGGTCGCGGCATGCCCGCGTCAGGACGGCCTCGGTCCACGGCCAGTCCTTCCGCCCGAAGACGACGAGCGTGGGGACGGTCAGCCGGCGGCGCCGGTAGACGCCGCGCATCATCCGGAGCGCCTCGGGGATGACGAACCGGCGGGTGAGTGGACGGACGGCGGCGTCGACCTCGGGGACGGCCATCGGCGCGAGGTGCGCCGCCATGACCTCCTCGGACAGCGGATGGGCGAGGTAGGCGGGCGAGAAGATCGGCTGCAGCGACGCCCCCGGGCGGTGCCAGATGAACGCGGGCATGTGACGGAAGCCGGGCATGACCCGCGGGTCGAACCGCAGGTACGGCGGCGGCACGGCGAGCTGGACCGACGTGCGCACGCGCTCGGGATGGTCGTAGACCAGCTGCCACACCGTCACGGTGCCCATGTCGTGCGAGACGACGTGGGCCCGCTCGATCCCGAGTTGGTCCATCAGGGCGAGCACGTCGTGCAGGCGCGTCTCACGGTCGATGCGCGGATCGTCCGCGACCGTCCAGCCGGCGCCACGCAGGTCGGGGCAGTAGACGCGGTGGCCGCGCGCCGCGACCGCAGGGGCGATCTGCGCCCACTGCCACCAGTGCTGGGGGAAGCCGTGCAGCATGAGGACCGGGTCGCCCTCGCCGATCGCGGCGACGTGCGACCGCAGCCCGGGCGTCTCGACGATCAGGTGCTCGAACCCTTCGGCCTCGGGCATCGCGGGTGGCCGGGTGGCCGTGGGCGTGGACATCACGCACCTGCCAGCGCCACGCCGTGCCGCCGGGTCACGGACAGGATCGAGTCCATCGACTGCTCCGGCGGCAGGTCGGCCCGGACGGACTCGGAGAAGTCCGCGAAGAAGCGTCCCGCGCCGAGGCCCGTCGTGATCGCGAGGAACCGCGCCGTGTCGCCGACGACCTCGAACGTGACGGGGGTGCCGGCGGGGGCGACGACGAGTCCGCCGGGCTCGACCTCGTGGGGCGTGCCGTCGACGAAGGCCCGCAGCCGGCCCTCCAGCAGGTAGAGGACGCCGGCCCAGGGCGAGACGTGCGGCGGCGCGGTCTCGCGTGCGGGGGCGACGACCTCGAAGACCTCGAACGCGCCGCCGTCGCCCTCGACGGCCGCCTTGGCGACGTGGTCGCCGTCGATCATGGGGTAGTGCCGGCCCTCGCCGGGACGGACGTGGATGGTGGTCATGGCTCCTCCTCGGTCGATGCCGCCACGATCGGTCACGCGCGGGTCGAGGAGCGCGAGTAGTCCGCTACTCGATTCCGAGGACGCCGGCGAAGTCCGCGCGATCCGTGACGCCGAGCTTGTGGCCGGCGCGGTAGAGGTGGCCCTCGACGGTGCGGACCGAGAGGGTGAGGCTCGCCGCGATCTCCCGGTTCGAGCGACCGCGTGCCGCGAGGGTCACGATCTCGCGCTCGCGGGACGTCAGGGGGAGTGGTCGGACCGCCTTCTCGAGGGCGGGGGTGCGGGCCCCGGACTCGTCGGCCAGGCGGCGCGCGTGCTCGGTGGCGGCACGGGCCGACCCGGTGCGGCCGCCCCCGCGGTGGACCGCCGCGGCCTGGGCGGCGGCGTCTCCGGCGGCGACCAGGTCGCCGAGCGCCCGCCACGCCTCGGCCGCGCGCAGCAGGGCCTCACCGTCCCCGGCTTCCAGCGCCCGGGCGTGCGCGGTGGCGGTGCGCGCCCGCGGACTCAGAGACACGAGGGACTCGAGCCGGGGCAGCACCGAGAGGTCGCCGAGCTGGACCGCGGTCTGCGCGGCCAGCACCTCGTAGGCGGGGGACCCCGAGTCGCGGGCCAGGTCCACCGCGGCGAGCGCGAGTCCGACGGCCTCGGTCGTGGACCCGGAGGCGGCCGCGCCCCACGCGCGAGCGAGCAGATCGTCCGGCACGAACAGCCGGTAGGCCGGGTGCTGCTCCTCGACGAGGGCGTGCAGCAACGGCGACACCTCCGTGACCCGTCCGGCCTGCGCGAGGGCGATCGCGAGCAGCGTGCGGCACCGGAACCGGAACTCGTGGCCGGAGCCGTCGAGGCCCGCCGATGCTTCGCTCAGCAGCGCGATCGCCTGACGCACGCAGCCCCGGCCGAGGGCCGCGTGCCCGGCGACGACGAGGCCCATCAGCCGGGCCGGACCCGGCAGGTCGGCGGACGCGTCGCGCATCCTGCGCGCCAGGCCGGCGCCTCGGGCGGGCGTCCCGGCGAGCCGGTGCCCGAGCACCTGATAGTCCGCCAGGCCGAAGCCGGGGATGACCGTGGGAACGCGGTCGGAGGTGAGGCCGCCGATGGTCGCGGCCTCGTCGAGCAGCTCGATTCGCCCCGTCACGGCGGCGGCCGCCGAGACGCCGGACGCGGTGAGGATGCGCGCCAGGTCGTCGGGCAGGTCCGACCTCAGCAGGGCGGGTCCACGCGTCAGCACGGAGCCGAGGTCGCCCGCTCCGGCGGCGAGCGCGATGGCCATGGACGCGACGTGGAGTGGCAGCGCCCCGGTCGACTCGGCGGCCTCGAGCGCTTCGCGAGCGGCGCCCGGGCGGGCCATCGTGAACAGCAGGTTCCCGGTCCGGTGCAGGTGCACGAGGGAGCGCAGGGTCGGATCGGTGGCGGTGGCGCCGAGCTCGGCGAGGATCGCCTCGGCCTCCTCGCCGCGGCTCAGCCACGACAGCGCCGCCGCGTGGACGATCCGCGCACGCGGGTCGCCGGACGCCGAGGCGGCCCGCCCGAGGCGCTCGGCCAAGGGCAGGTCGTACATCCGCGTGGCGGACTCGGCGGCCCGCAGGAACAGCTCGTGGTCCGGCTCCAGGTCCGAGTCGAGCGTCAGGACGGCGCGTGGGATGAGACTCGTGTCCGGGTCGAGCGTGCGAGCGACCTCGCCGCGCAGGCGCCGTGCGCGCAGGGTGCCCATCGCGGCGCGGCGGACCTCGCCGTACAGCGGGTGCGCGAGGCGACCCACCCGCCCGTCGGTCCGGACGAGCCCTCGCGTCTCGGCCTCCTCGACGGCAGCGGGTGAGGTCAGCGCCGCGAGCGTCGCGACGGTGACGGGCTCGGCGAGCGCCACGAGGTCGACGACGTCGCGCACCTCGGCGGGGAGCTCGCCGATCTGGTGCTCCAGCAGGTCGGTCAGCTCGGCGGAGAGCTCGGGATCGCTGTCCCACCGCCACATGCCCGAGGCGGCCGTGAGCCGTCCTGCGGTGACCTCGCCCGTCAGCAGGTGGCGCAGGAACAGGGGACTTCCCTCGGTCAACCGCCACAGCCGCCGGGCGGCGGACGAGTCGACCGGCCCACGCAGCACGCGGGCCACGAGCGAGGTGGTCTCGGCGGCGTCCAGGGGCGCGAGGTCCAAGCGCGGGACGAGGTCGTCCTTCCACAGCGCCGTCACGGTGTCCGGCGCCGGCTCGCCCGTGCGGAGCGTGACCAGGACGGGTGCCGACCGCCGGACCACGACCCGGTGCAGGACGATCGCCGAGTGCTCGTCGAGCTGGTGCGCGTCGTCCACGACGAGCACGCCCGGGCGCCGCCCGATCTGGTCCAGGGCCCGCGCGATGGTCTCGAGCGGGTCACCCGCGGGCAGGTCGACCAGGCCCGCGAAGGCGCCGAGCGGGACGGGTCTGGCGGCCGTGCTGCCGTGGGCCCAGACGGCCGGCGTGGCGCCCAGTGCCTCGCGCGCCAGGCGGGTCTTGCCGACGCCCGCGGGCCCGGCGACGAGGATCCCGGCGTGGCCCGGCCGGATCGCCGCCGCGATCCTGCGCACGTCGTCGTCCCGGCCGGTCAGCGGCCACGACCGCTCCATGCCGTCAGGCTAGCCGCGCGGATCGGGACGCGGAATCGGCCGAACGGGCCAGTCGGTGTATCGGGACGGGGCGCGCGTGCTCTCGGTGGGGGCACGGCACTCACGAAGGAGCAGACATGCCCAGCATCTCCCACCTGACGTTCGCGATCTCCTCGCGGGACTTCTCGACCGTGACCCTCGACGTCGCCTACACTGTCCAGCGCACTGACCTCGAGCGGTTCCTCGGCGACCACGGCCTCGGCTTCGAGGAGCGCATCCGGATCATCGGCGACGACCCGGGGGAGGCCACGGACCAGGTCATGCAGACGTTCCCGACGCAGCTGATCGCGTTCGCGCCGGGCGAGCTGGTGGCCACGCGGTCCCGGCAGATCACGGTGCCGCGCAGCTCGCTCAACGAGGATCCGGGCGGACGCTCGACGATCCCCGGGCAGTCGTTCCCCACGACGCCGAACCCGGACCAGCTGTTCGCGCGGGTCGAGGTCGCCTACGTCGGCCTGAGCACGCCGCCGGCGACCGCTGAGAGCCCGGTGCAGGTCATCACCGTGGTCTGATCCCGCCGGAGTCACGATGGACGTCACGACCTTCTACGCCGTCTTCTCGGCGACCTGCTTCACGCTTGTGGGGCTGTGGTGGGGCGTGACGCTGCGCGACACCGCGTGGGTGGCTGACCCGGTCCGGCGGCGCGCCATCGGCGGCGTCTACCTCGCCTTCCTGCTGCCGGCCCTGATGGGGCTGTTCGCGCAGGTCGGCGGGGTGGAGCAGCCGCTCGTGTGGCGGCTGAGCTTCATCGTCATCGCGCTCGCCGGGCTCGCGTCGACGCTGCGCCTGCTGTCGACGGACGCCGTGCCCGCCGTGCGAGCGGTGCGGGCCGGGACCGCCGCGGCGTACGTGCTCGTGGCGCTCGTCGGCTCGTTCCCCGGGCTCGCCGAGCCGGTCGGACTGCGACCGATCCAGGTCGAGGCTCTGCTGCTCGTCCTGCTCGTGGCGCTCGGGCACGCGCTGGTGTGGCACCACCTCGTGCACGAGACCGTCACGGACGCGCGCTGACCGTCGCGAGCCAGTCGGCGACCCTGGGCAGGACCAGGTCGAGCCGGCGCAGCATCCCGTCGTGGTCGAGGCCCGGGACGACCTCGAAGGGGATGCCGCGGGTGTCGAGGTCCCGGGCGAGATCGCTGGGGGAGCGCAGCGATGCGACGACGGCGTCCTTGGCGCCCCACCACGCGAACAGCGGCACGCCGGGGTCCGCGAGCGTCCCGGTCGGGAGCGCGGCGACCCCGTCCCAGAAGGCCTCGGCCGCGAGCGGGTCGTACGTGGCGACGACCTCGGACCACGCGTGCGGGTCCTGCCGTGCGGTCTCGTTGCGCCGGCGAGCGCGCTCACCCATGCCGGACAGGTCGGCGGTCAGGGGGAACCCCCCGCACGCGACCGCCGTGACGCGTGACGATCGCCGGGCCAGCTGCGCGGCCATGACGCCGTTCATCGAGTACCCGAAGGTGGCGTGGGCGTCGATCCCCAGGTGATCGAGCACGCGCTCGACGTCACCGACGAAGCCGTCGAGGTCGTAGGAGCCCGGTCGCGTGCTCGGGCCGAAGCCGCGCGGCGACACGACCACGACGCGGAAGTGATCGCTCAGCGCAGAGAGGTCGATCGCGGTCCAGTCGACGTTCAACCGCGGCACGACGACGGCCGGCCCGTCACCGGAGGCCGTCCACCAGATGCCGTCGAGCTCCGCCACCCGGCCAGACTAGGCCGACGCCATGGCGGCCAGGGCCGCGAAGTCGGCCGCGTCGAACCCGCCGTCCTCCATCACGTCGCTGAGCGTGATCGCGTCGAGCTCGGCCACGATCGCCTCGGCCACGCGACGGTCGAGCCCGACGAGCACGCCCTGGATGCTGCTGCCGACGGCGCAGGCGGGGTTCGGTCCATGGAGGCCGAGCACGGGGTCATCGCCCTGGAGCAGCCGCCACACCTGCGCGAGGGTGACATCGGCGGGGTCGACGGCCAGCTCCCAGCCGCCGTGGGCGCCCGGGCGCGAGCGGGTGAGCCCGCCGTCGCGCAGCGGACCGAGCACCTTGCGGACGTGCACGGGGTTCACGGCCGTGCTGCCGGCCAGCTCCTCGGAGCCGACGGGCGCGGTGCGCCCCGCGGCGGCGCTGGCGGCGAGGTACGTCAGGACGTGCACTGCCACCGCGAACTGGGTGTTGGTCGATCGGGCCACGTACCCATCTTGCCCTATTGCCATCGGGATGACTACAGTTGCGAAGGAACCGCCATCATCATGACTACAGATCAGGACTCCTCATGACCATCGCCGTCACCGGTGCCTCCGGCCAGCTCGGCCGCCTCGTCGCCGACCAGCTCCTCGCCACCGTCGATCCCTCCGAGGTCGTGCTGCTCACGCGCGACCCGTCCAAGCTCGCCGCCTACGCCGAGCGCGGTGCCACGGTCCGCGAGGCGGACTTCGCGGAGCCGGAGGCCCTCGCCGAGGCGCTTGCCGGTGTCGACCGGATGCTCCTGATCTCGACCGACATCGTCGGCGCGCGACTCGAGGGCCACCTGGCCGCGATCGACGCCGCGTCCCGTGCGGGCGTCCGCCACGTCGCCTACACGTCGATCCCGGAGCCGACGCCGGACAACCCGTCCGGCGTGGTTCCCGATCACGCCGCCACGGAGGACGCGCTGCGTGCCAGCGGCCTCGCGTGGACGATGCTGCGCAACAACCTCTACGCCGACATGCAGGTCGACACGATCAACCAAGCCGCCGCGAGCGGCCGGCTGTTCACCAACACCGGCGACGGTGGCGCGGCCTACGTCACCCGCGCGGACTGCGCCGCCGTGGCTGCGGCCGTGCTGACGGGCGACGGCCACGAGGGCCAGGTGTACGACGTGACCGGCCCGGCCGCGATCACCGCGAAGGACTTCGCCGCCCTCGCCGAGCAGGTCGCGGGCCGTCCGATCGAGGTGCTCAACGTCGACGACGAGGTCTACCGGGACGGCCTCGTCGCCGCGGGCGTCCCGGCGGAGTTCGCGCCGCTGCTCGTCTCGTTCGGCACGTCGATCCGCCTGGGCAAGCTGTCGCGCGTGACCGACGTCGTCGAGCGCGTCGGCGGCCGGACGCCGACGCCTCTCGCGGACCTCGTGGGTTCCGAGGGCTGAATCCCACGGGCGGCGCGCGCATCCTGCGAGGATGTGCGGATGCGCGCGCTAGTCCTCGATGCAGCCCGGGCCCGGCCCGAGGTTCGTGACGTACCGGAGCCCACTGCGCCCGACGGCGGTGTCGTCGTCCGGGTCGTCGCGACGGGCCTGTGCCGCAGTGACTGGCACGCGTGGGCCGGCCACGACGACGACGTCGCGTTCCCGCACGTGCCGGGCCACGAGCTGGCCGGCGAGATCTCGTCGATCGGCCCGGGCGTGACGCGCTGGAAGGTCGGAGACCGCGTGACGGTCCCGTTCGTGGCGGGCTGTGGCACGTGCGAGTGGTGCCTCGCCGGGGACGCGCAGGTCTGCCCGGACCAGGAGCAGCCCGGCTTCACGTACTGGGGCTCGTTCGCCGAGTACGTCGCCATCCACGCCGCCGACACGAACCTCGTCGCGATCCCCGCGTCGGTCGACTTCGCCACCGCGGCGAGCCTCGGCTGCCGCTTCGCGACGGCGTACCGCGCGCTCGTCGGCCGGGCGCGCGTCGCCGAGGGCGAGTGGGTCACGGTGGTCGGCGCCGGGGGAGTCGGCCTGAGCGCCGTCATGATCGCCCGCGCCCTGGGCGCCCGCGTGATCGCCGTCGACCGCAACACCGAGGCCCTCGCCGTCGCCGCCGACCTGGGCGCCGAGCACACGCTGCTCGCCGACGGCCGCGACATCCCCGCCGCCGTCGCCGAGCTGACCGGCGGCGGCAGCCACGTCTCCGTCGACGCGGTCGGCAGCGAGCAGACCTGCGCCGACGCGCTGCTCAGCCTCCGCCGCCGAGGCCGCCTCGCGCAGATCGGCCTGCTGCCTCCGGTCGACGGTCATCCGCGCGTGCCGATGGCCCGCGTCATCGGCTGGGAGCTCGACGTCCTCGGCAGCCACGGCATGGCCGCCGTCGACTACCCGGGGATGATGGCCCTCATCGAGGACGGCTCGCTCCAGCCCCAGCGCCTGATCGAGCGCACCATCGGCCTCGCCGAGGCCGGCGAGCTGCTGCCGGTATTCGACACGGCGCGGTTGGCCGGCATGACGATCATCGATCCGAGCCGATGAGCCACACCGACGTAGGCGAGGCGGTCCTCGACGCGACACCCGAAAAGGTGTTCCCCGCGCTCGTCGACGAGGCGGCGCGCACGGCATGGCTGCCTCCGTCCGGGATGACCGGCCGCTTCAGCTGATTCGACGCCACGCCGGGCGGCGGCTACCGCATGACGTAGACGTACGACGACGAGACGACACCGGGCAAGTCCGGCGCGAACACCGACGCGGTCGAAGTGGGTTTCGCCAGCATCGACGCGCCCCGCCGAGTGGTCAAGGAGGCCGAGTTCGTGTCGGACGACCCCGACTTCGCCGGCACGATGACGATGACCTGGACGCTCGAGCCCCTGCTCGGCCGCGGCACCCGCGTCGTCAACACCGCCACCGGCGTCCCCGACGGCGTGTTCAGCGAGGATCACGCCGCGGCGTCCGCCTCCACGCTCGCTCAGCTGGGCGCTCACGTCACGCGCGGCCGCAGTTGATGCGCGGCTTCACCCCATGGCATCGAACGCGGCGAGTATCACGAACGCGACCGGCACCGCATGGAGCGCGTGGGACGCCTGGCTGATCTCGCAGGGCGCCCGCGATCTGCCGCACGCCGAGATCGCGAAGCTCGCGCTGGTGTGGGTGCACGAACTCGGCATCACCACCCACGCTGCGAACGGCAAGGCGTTCAACGACGGCTGGTGGGCACAGACCATCGCGATCGAGTTCAGGCAGCAGCACGGACTGCGCCAGAACGGTCAGCTGTCCGGTGGCGACCACGCCGTCTCGGCGTCGAGGAAGGTCGTCGGCTCGCTCGACGAGCTGCGTGAGATGTGGCTCGCGGTCGTCTCCGGCCGTGACGAGTTCGACGGGGTGGCCCTCGCGGCTGAGCCGCGGGTCAGGCCCACCGAGAAGTGGCGCTACTAGCGCGCGAAGCTCGCCGACGGCTCGTCGGTCAACGTCGACGTCTCCGCGGACCGGGTGGCGGTCCAGCATGCCGAAGCTGGCTTCCGCCGAGAAGCGCGAGCGCTGGCGCTCGTTCTGGAAGAAGTTGCTGGTCACGTTGGGCTTACTCGTTTGATAGGGGTCTGGCAGGCGTCCACTTCGTTCCTACGGGCTGCAATCCAGTCGCCGAACCGGCGCATTGGCCTAGGCTCGGCACACTTGCGATTATGGAGGACCTTCCATCGCGGGCCTACACGACCCAGTTGTCGCTACTTGCCTGGTCAAGCAATGGCAAGATGTCGGTTCTATCGTTGTCTAGTCTCGAGACGGCCTCATAGACGATTGCCGTAGGCCATCTATCAGGATTCGAGAGAATGTCTCGGCTCTTGGACTTGGTCATTCCTGTAAGCACGCCACCCAGGGACCAAGTCCTTGGGAGCGAAGAACGGAGACCGACGAATCCCTCGACATTGATCGACTCCGAGCGCGTGACGGTGTTCTGAAGGTGCCTCGTGATCCGGCCTTTCGGCCTGAGGACGGCGTTGATGTCGGCCAGTAGGAACTTGGCGAGGTCATCGCGAGCGCCCTCTGTCACGATGTTCTGCAAGAGCACTGATGACTTCCCTGAGGGCTTGAAGCGACCCAGCCGAATCGATTCGGAAGGATTGATCCGTCGAGCAGTCGGGGTCCGCAAGTGATGCCAAAGGAACATTTGCAGGCTGGCGAGTTGTTCGTCTGAAAGCGACGCGACGTGTGCTTCCATCGCGGGAAGAACATCGACGATGACATTCGTGTGTGCGAAGACTAGGAGGCCGAGCAGCCAGTGCCTTGCTTCCAAAGTGCTGGAGCTCCGCTCAAACCCTTCGCTCCACCAGGCGGGATCCGCGCGGTGCTCCCTCGCGGCAGAGGTCCAAGCTACGAGATGCGTGATCGGTGCATCCGAAGTAATCGAAGGCCGCGCTACGGCCCTTGACGGGACGTCAACCGGCCAAGCGACACAGCTCATGCGTAGTAGCCATGAATCGCCCCACGCGCGACAGAGCACATCCAGAGCGTTAAGCCAAACTTGGGACGAAGTCCAGTCGGACGTCCTGCTGGGGAAGCTGTTCAAGGTCGCTATCAGATGTCGCGCTTCTGCCCTTCCTGGCCGGTTTCGCACCCGGCGTCGCAACCTTTTCTCGACGACGGATGCCGATCTTCCGTTTTCGAACGCGCGCGAGAGTGGATGAGTTTCAAGTCCTGCCGAAAGGAGGAGGCCGAGTGTTGTACGGCCCGCATCAATTTCTACGACAAGCGAGTCGGCGACTCCGTCCGCGATCTCCGCTCGACACGTTTCGATCAGGACATCGGAGGCTCCGTCGTAGGAACCCCGAAGTAATACCTCGGATAGAGGCTCGCCATCCAGCAGTTGAGCACACTTCTCGAGGTGCTCTTCCTGGGTCGCATCCAAGCCCTCCAAGACCCGCAAATCCGCCGCAGACTTCATCCAGTCGGCTGACACTGTCCTCTGCTCGTCCGACCACCACCATGCGTGGATCTGATCCTGTGACTCGTGCCGCAGAAGAATGCCGGCTGCCGCCCTGCGGAAATGGCGCCCGCATGCGGATTGAAGTCGCAGACGAGCATGTTCAGCCGCTTGACGACGGCCTGCGCCTTCGCTGAAGACCGCGGGGGTTCGCGTGCCGTTGAGGAAGCCGTCCTCAGCGAGTAACAACCCAGGACCGTCGAGTGCAAAATCGACAACTCGTTGGATTACTGCCGACCCCTGAGCTTGGAACACGCGGTCATCCAGCAACTGGACAGCTACCCACCGCAACATGGGGTGGGCCTTCAGATCAGGGAGCGCCTGGAGCATCTCGAGCGTGGTTACGAGCGACTTGACCTCGCCCTTGCTGAGCATCCCTGCGAAGAACCGAAGCACGTTGAACCAGTACGGGCGCTGCATGAGCGCCTCCACGCAGTCGTCCTTCGTGTTGCCGACTCCACGGGACGGAGCGTTGTCAAATATGTGTCGAGCAGCGAAGTACTCTTGTAGCGATTGAACTTCGAACTCGAAGAAACCCTTGCGACGCTCGACTAGACAGATGACGCGCGATGTTAGCGCATCAAACAGCCGGCCGGCTAACTCCGGCCCGCCCTCTCGACCTGAGAGGAATTCCTCTAGCAGCACCGAGATATCCTCGCGGGAAATCGATCCCGTGCTAAGGCCGGCTTCAGACCGGGATTGGATATGCCACCCCAGGAAAGCGTGCACGTCCTCGATTGTTCTACGCTCGCTATCAGCGAGTGGCTCTTTACCCTCAGACTCCCTGTCGAAGAACGTTTGAACATAGTCAACGTACAAGTCGGTCCTCTGTTGAGGCAGGAGACCTCGCCTGTATAGGAGGTGGAGAAGGATGGCTAGTTGCATCGGATTCGACGACAGTTCGCGGATGTGAGGTACATCCTCGTTCTCGCCTAGAAGACTCTTGAGTCTGGAAGCACGATGCCGGTCTAGTCCAGCGTGCCTTGACCATTTCTCGAGGTAGAGGTACTTCAATCCGGGGGTGAGGGGACGGAAGAAGAACTGAGGGAAATTGTCAGCAGACCAGATTCCTGCTGACGTGGCTCCGGGTCTGGACGCCACAAGTAATGAGAGGTCGTTGGCATTCGCGGCAAGCCGCGCCGCTGCGGCAAGGATCTCGCTCGCGACCAAGTCGCGGTCCTTCAGATTGGCGACTTCGTCGAGGCCATCGAGAGCGACGAGAACTGGCGAGGAAGCCACTGTGCTCAGGAAGTCCTCGACTGAGAAGCGGGTCGCGGTATGAGCGCTGACTTCCTCTGCGATGAAGACCTCGAGCTGGAGCTTCGGCCTTTTTGACTTTCTTTCGGCGCGTTCGATGCGTTGGCGGATCCACCCGGCGTAAGCCCTCAAGTCAATTCGGAACGGCATGCGTGCCGCTGCTGTGGAACGTCGCAGTGACTCTACTTCGAGCCGATACCGCGGGTCGTTCAGGAGAAGCGCCCTGTGATACTGGCAAACGTACTGGAGGACAGTTGATTTTCCCTGTCCCGGGCCGCCAACCAGTAGTGCATTGCCAGTCCAGTTTGGGTGCAGTATGGCTTGTGCTGCACCGATCTGAACGTACTCGTCCCGATCGGCGGCTGACGACTCGTCAACTTCTCCGAAGAGAAGCGTGTCGAGTAACTGACCGGCTGGCGCATCAACGTGCGCGGCGAAGGGGACGTCGACGAACATCGAGTCGACCGTCGGACCGCTGAGATCGACCTGCTCGAACTGAATCCGGTCATCTGCCAGAAAGCGGTCGGCGACGTATTCGCGCATGAGGCCGACGAGGCGGTCCCGTGCAGCGCCTCCATCTTCGTGGCGGGCCTTCATCTGCTCGAGTTCGGCAACGGAGAAAGCCCGACCGTCCTGCTTGTCGACGACCGTGTGGTGCGTGCCGCATAGGAGGATCAAATTCTCGTAGCTGTCGATTTGGCTTTCAGGATAGTCCGGGTCATGCCGCGGGCCGTTGACGCGTCCCGACCTGATGTGCGCCTCTTCGCCGATTAGCATCGGGGCAATGGTGCCTGTCCCTGAGCTTGCAACGTCGTCACTCAGCACCTGATTGCACGTAGGGAATGCGCAGAGGTTTCTCGCGCGACCCCAAAGGTGCTTACGGACTGCGACGGAAATGCCCATTACTGCCTCCGGTGGCTGTGGCCGCGAGAGCGGGACTCTTAGCGGACCCTACATCGACGGGCCGCCATCGCGAGTGCCATCGCCCTGTCTGGGGCGCGTCTGCCTGTCTGCGATCTGTAAGCCCGTTATGTTGCCCGCGACCCAGGCTTCTGTCGCCCGCTGATAGCCTCGACCCGAACCATCCTTTAACCACCGTCCCGTGAGGCGGAGAAGGAGGTCGGCTTGAGCACCGTCATGGATGCCACCGATGTCTCGCGTGCGCTGACACGCATCACCCACGAGATCCTCGAGCGCAATCGCGATGCCGAAGGCGTCGTCATCCTCGGGATCCCCACCCGCGGCGTCGAGCTCGCCGAGCGGATCGCCGCGAAGATGGCCGAGGTCGAGGGGACCGCCATTACGCCGGGCGCCCTGGACGTCACGATGTACCGCGACGACCTGCGCCTGAAGGCTCCTCGCGCGCTGGAGCACACCAAGGTCCCCGAGGACATCGACGACCGCGTCGTCGTCCTCGTCGACGACGTCCTCATGAGCGGCCGCACGATCCGCGCCGCGCTCGACGCGCTGAGCGACCTCGGCCGGCCCAAGGCCGTGCAGCTCGCCGTCCTCGTCGACCGCGGCCACCGCGAGCTGCCGATCCGTGCCGATTTCGTGGGCAAGAACCTGCCCACGTCGAAGTCCGAGAAGGTCCGCGTCCGGCTCGCCGAGACCGACGGCGAGAACGACTCGGTGACGATCGAGGGGAGCGCCTCGTGAAGCACCTGCTCAGCGCCGGCGACCTGACCCGCGACGAGGCCGTCCGCATCCTCGACACGGCCGAGGAGCTGCTCGGCGTCGCCAAGCGCCCCATCAAGAAGCTGCCCACCCTGCGCGGCCGCACGATCGTCAACCTCTTCTTCGAGGACTCGACTCGCACGCGCATCAGCTTCGAGGCCGCCGCGAAGCGCCTCTCGGCCGACGTCATCAACTTCAGCGCCAAGGGCTCCAGCGTCAGCAAGGGCGAGAGCCTGAAGGACACCGCGCTCACGCTGCAGGCGATGGGCGCCGACGCGGTCGTCATCCGCCACCACGCCTCGGGCGCGCCGCACCGCCTCGCGAACTCGCGCTGGACGCAGGGCGCCGTCGTCAACGCCGGCGACGGCACCCACGAGCACCCCACGCAGGCGCTGCTCGACGCGTTCACGATGCGCAGCCGCCTGGGCGACCTCGAGGGCAGGAACGTCACGATCGTCGGCGACGTCCTGCACAGCCGCGTCGCCCGCTCGAACGCGCTGCTGCTCGACACGCTCGGCGCGAACGTCACGCTCGTCGCGCCGCCCACGCTGCTGCCTGTCGGCGTCGAGACCTGGCCCGTCCAGACGTCGTACGACCTCGACGCGAGCCTGGAGAAGGCCGACGCCGTCATGATGCTGCGCGTCCAGCGCGAGCGGATGAACGCCTCGTTCTTCCCCAGCGCCCGCGAGTACAGCCGCCGCTACGGCCTCGACGTCGCCCGCATGAACCGGCTGCCCGACCACGCCATCGTCATGCACCCCGGCCCGATGAACCGCGGCATGGAGATCAACGCCGACGTCGCCGACAGCGAGCGCTCGGTCATCGTCGAGCAGGTCACGAACGGCGTCGCCGTCCGCATGGCCGTGCTCTACCTGCTGCTGGGTGGAGCCACCGAAGGGGAGAACGCATGAGCACCGTCATCAAGGGCGCCCGGATCCTCGGCGACGAGGTCGCCGACATCGTCATCGAGGACGGTGTGATCCGCGAGATCGGCACCGACCTCACCGGGGACGAGACGGTCGACGCCACCGGCCTGGTCGCGCTGCCAGGCCTCGTCGACCTGCACACCCACCTGCGCGAGCCCGGCCGCGAGGACGCGGAGACCGTCCTGACCGGCACGCAGGCCGCCGCCCGCGGCGGCTTCACGTGCGTCTTCGCGATGGCCAACACCGAGCCCGTCGCCGACACCGCCGGCGTCGTCGAGCAGGTCTACCGCCTCGGCCGCGAGCACGGCTACGCCGACGTCCAGCCCATCGGCGCCGTCACCGTCGGCCTGGCGGGGGAGCGGCTCTCCGAGCTCGGCGCCATGGCCGACTCGGCCGCGCGGGTCCGCGTCTTCAGTGACGACGGCAAGTGCGTCAGCGACGCCGTCCTCATGCGCCGCGCGCTGGAGTACGTCAAGGCGTTCGACGGCGTCATCGCCCAGCATGCGCAGGAGCCGCGCCTCACCGAGGGCGCCCAGATGAACGAGGGCCCGCTGTCGGGCGAGCTCGGCCTCACCGGCTGGCCCGCCGTCGCGGAGGAGGCGATCATCGCCCGCGACGTCCTGCTCGCCGAGCACGTCGGCAGCCGCCTGCACGTGTGCCACCTGTCCACGCGCGGCTCGGTCGAGATCGTGCGCTGGGCCAAGAGCCGCGGCATCGACGTCACGGCCGAGGTCACGCCGCACCACCTGCTGCTCGACGACGAACTCGTGCGCACGTACGACCCGATCTACAAGGTCAACCCGCCGCTGCGCAGCAAGGACGACGTCCTCGCCGTCCGCGAGGGCCTGGCCGACGGCACGATCGACATCGTCGCCACCGACCACGCCCCGCACCCCATGGAGGACAAGGAGTGCGAGTGGCAGGCCGCGGCCTTCGGCATGATCGGCCTCGAGACCGCGCTGTCCATCGTGCAGAAGACGATGGTGGACACCGGCGCCCTCACGTGGGCGCAGGTCGCCGAGAGGATGAGCGCCAACCCCGCGCGCATCGGCCGCGTCGAGGCCCACGGCCGCCCGCTCGCGGCGGGGGAGCCGGCGCACGTCGTCCTGTACGACCCCGAGGCCACGCGCACGATCGAGCCGGCCGACACCGCCTCCCTCTCGCGCAACACGCCCTACGCCGGACTGGAGCTGCCCGGCCGCGTGGTCGCGACGTTCCTGGCGGGCAGGGCCACGGTGCTGGAGGGGAAGCTCCAATGAAAAACTGTGACACCGACACGACGAAGGAGTACACGCAGTGACTGACGCCATCTTGGTCCTCGAGGACGGGCGCACGTTCCGCGGCCGCTCCTACGGGGCGACCGGCACCACGATCGCCGAGATCGTGTTCAACACGGGCATGACCGGCTACCAGGAGACGCTCACCGATCCGTCGTACCGCGGCCAGATCGTCGTCATGACGTCGCCGCACATCGGCAACACGGGCGCCAACGACGAGGACTTCGAGTCCGGTCGCGTGTGGGTCGACGGCTACGTCGTCCGCGACCCCGCCCGCCGCCGCTCCAACTGGCGCTCGAACCGCAGCCTCGACGAGCTGCTCGCCGAGCAGGGCGTCGTCGGCATCAGCGGCGTCGACACGCGTGCGCTGACCCGCCACCTGCGCGAGCTCGGCTCCATGCGCGCCGGCATCAGCACCGAGGTCCTCGACCCCGAGCAGCTGCTCGAGCAGGTCAAGGCCGCCCCGAGCATGACCGGCTCGAACTACCTCGCCGACGTCACCGCCGACGAGGCGTACGTCGTCCCGGCCGAGGGCGAGAAGAAGTACACCGTCGTCGCGCTGGACCTGGGCATCAAGGGCATGACCCCCAAGCTCATGGCCAAGCGCGGCATCGAGGTGCACGTCCTGCCCGCCACGGCGTCGCTCGAGGAGGTCCTCGAGGTCCAGCCCGACGGCGTCTTCATGTCGAACGGCCCCGGCGACCCGGCGACGGCCGACCACCAGGTCGAGGTCGTCCAGGGCGTCCTCCACCGCGGCACCCCGTACTTCGGCATCTGCCTGGGCAACCAGATCTTCGGCCGCGCGCTCGGCCGGGGCACCTACAAGCTCAAGTACGGCCACCGCGGCGTGAACCAGCCGGTCCAGGACCGCACGACCGGCAAGGTCGAGATCACCGCGCACAACCACGGCTTCGCCGTGGACGCGCCCATCGACGAGGACTTCGAGACCCCCTTCGGCCCCGCGCGGGTCACGCACGTGGGCCTCAACGACGACGTCGTCGAGGGCATCGCCCTGCTGGAGCGCCCCGGCTTCAGCGTCCAGTACCACCCCGAGGCCGCCGCCGGTCCGCACGACGCCGGCTACCTCTTCGACCGTTTCGTCGACCTGATGGCGAACACCAAGGAGGCCACTGGTGCCGAAGCGCACTGACATCGAATCCGTCCTGGTCATCGGCTCCGGCCCGATCGTCATCGGCCAGGCCGCCGAGTTCGACTACTCGGGCACCCAGGCCTGCCGCGTGCTGCGCGAGGAGGGCCTGCGGGTCATCCTGGTGAACTCGAACCCGGCCACGATCATGACGGACCCCGAGTTCGCCGACGCCACGTACGTCGAGCCCATCACGCCCGAGTACGTCGAGAAGGTCATCGCCGCGGAGCGTCCCGACGCCCTGCTGGCCACCCTCGGCGGCCAGACGGCCCTCAACACCGCGATCGCGCTGGACAAGTCCGGCGTGCTCGAGAAGTACGGCGTGGAGCTCATCGGCGCGTCCATCGACGCGATCGAGAAGGGCGAGAACCGCGAGTCCTTCAAGCGCATCGTCGAGGGCCTGCCGAAGGAGTGGGGCGCCGAGGTGGCCCGCTCGGTCATCTGCCACACGATGGCCGAGTGCGAGGCCGGCGTCGAGGAGCTCGGCGGCTACCCGGTCGTCGTGCGTCCCTCCTTCACGATGGGCGGCGCGGGCTCGGGCCTGGCGTACGACCACGACGACCTGCTGCGCATTGCCGGCACCGGCCTGGCGCTGAGCCCCACCACCGAGGTCCTCCTGGAGGAGTCGATCCTCGGCTGGAAGGAGTACGAGCTCGAGGTCATGCGCGACACGGCCGACAACGTCGTGATCGTGTGCTCGATCGAGAACCTCGACCCCATGGGCGTCCACACGGGCGACTCGATCACCGTCGCGCCCGCCATGACGCTGACGGACGTCGAGTACCAGCGCCTGCGGGACATCGCGATCGGCGTCATCCGCGAGGTCGGCGTCGACACCGGCGGCTGCAACATCCAGTTCTCGGTCAACCCCGAGAACGGCCGCATCGTCGTCATCGAGATGAACCCGCGCGTCTCGCGCTCGTCGGCGCTGGCCTCGAAGGCCACCGGCTTCCCGATCGCCAAGATCGCCGCCAAGGTCGCCATCGGCTACACGCTCGACGAGATCCCCAACGACATCACGAAGGAGACGCCGGCCAGCTTCGAGCCGACGCTCGACTACGTCGTCGTCAAGGTCCCGCGCTTCGCGTTCGAGAAGTTCCCGGCCGCCGACCCCACGCTGACGACGCACATGAAGTCCGTCGGCGAGGCCATGGCGATCGGCCGCAACTTCACCGAGGCCCTGCAGAAGGCGCTGCGCTCGCTCGAGCGCCCCGGCGCGGTGTTCTCGTGGGAGCGCGAGTGGGTCGACCTCGACAAGGACGACCTGCTGCAGCGGGCCGCCACGCCGCACGACGGCCGCCTCAAGCTGGTCATGGACGCCCTGCGCGCCGGTGCCACTCCCGAGGAGGTCTTCGCCGCCACCAGCATCGACCCGTGGTTCGTGGACCAGCTCGCGCTGCTCAACGAGGTCGCGGCCGAGCTGACCGAGGCCGAGCGCCTCACGCCCGAGCTGCTCCAGCACGCCAAGCGCCACGGCTTCAGCGACGCGCAGATCGGCCGTATCCGCGGGCTGTCCGAGGACGTCGTCCGCGGCGTCCGCCACGCGCTCGGGGTTCGCCCGGTCTACAAGACGGTCGACACGTGCGCCGCGGAGTTCTCGGCCAAGACGCCGTACCACTACTCGTCCTACGACGAGGAGACCGAGGTCGAGCCGCGCGAGCGCGAGGCCGTCATCATCCTCGGCTCGGGCCCCAACCGGATCGGCCAGGGCATCGAGTTCGACTACTCGTGCGTGCACGCGTCGCTCGCGCTGTCCGAGGCCGGCTACGAGACCGTCATGGTCAACTGCAACCCCGAGACGGTCTCGACCGACTACGACACCAGCGACCGCCTGTACTTCGAGCCGCTGACGCTCGAGGACGTCCTCGAGGTCGTCCACGCCGAGCAGGCCGCCGGTCCCGTCGCGGGCGTCGTCGTCCAGCTCGGCGGCCAGACGCCGCTCGGCCTGGCCGCGGGCCTCAAGGCCGCTGGCGTGCCGATCGTCGGCACCCAGCCCGAGGCGATCGACCTCGCCGAGGAGCGCGGCGCCTTCGGCCGCGTCCTGGCCGAGGCCGGCCTGCCCGCGCCGAAGCACGGCACGGCCACCACGTTCGAGGGCGCCAAGCGCATCGCCGACGAGATCGGGTACCCCGTGCTCGTGCGCCCGTCGTACGTCCTCGGCGGCCGTGGCATGGAGATCGTCTACGACGAGGAGTCGCTCTCGACCTACATCGAGAACGCCACCGAGATCTCGCCCGACCGGCCCGTGCTGGTCGACCGCTTCCTCGACGACGCGGTCGAGATCGACGTCGACGCCCTGTTCGACGGCGAGGAGCTCTTCCTCGGCGGCGTGATGGAGCACATCGAGGAGGCCGGCGTGCACTCGGGCGACTCCGCCTGCGCGCTGCCGCCCATCACCCTGGGCAACCTCGAGATCGAGAAGATCCGCGCCTCCACCGAGGCGATCGCCCGCGGCGTCGGCGTCCACGGCCTCATCAACATCCAGTTCGCGCTGAGCTCGGACACGGTCTACGTGCTCGAGGCCAACCCGCGCGCGTCGCGCACGGTGCCGTTCGTGTCCAAGGCCACGGCGACGCCGCTGGCCAAGGCCGCCGCCCGGCTCATGCTCGGCGAGTCCATCGCCGAGCTGCGCGCCGCCGGCGTCCTGCCCGCCGAGGGCGACGGAGGCCGCCTGCCGGCCACCGCGCCCATCGCGGTCAAGGAGGCGGTCATGCCGTTCAGCCGCTTCCGGACCTACGACGGTCGCTATGTCGACACGCTGCTCGGTCCCGAGATGCGCTCCACGGGCGAGGTCATGGGCATCGACGCCACGTTCGGCTCGGCGTTCGCCAAGAGCCAGTCCGCGTCGGGCCCGCAGAACGGCCTGCCGACCTCGGGCAAGGTCTTCGTGTCGGTCGCCAACCGCGACAAGCGCCACATGATCTTCCCGATCAAGCGCCTGGCGGACCTCGGCTTCGAGATCCTCGCCACGAGCGGCACGGCCGACGTCCTGCAGCGCAACGGCGTCAAGGCGACGGTCCTGCGCAAGCTCCACGAGGAGGGCGGCGAGGGCAGCACGGTCGTGGACAAGATCCACGAGCGCGACGTCCAGCTGATCGTCAACACCCCGCACGGCCTGTCGAGCGGCGTCAACGCGCGCGTCGACGGCTACGAGATCCGCACCGCGGCGGTGGGCGAGGGCATCCCCTGCCTCACCACGGTGCAGGCGCTCGCGGCGGCCGTGCAGGGCATCGAGGCCGAGATCGCCGGCAGCATCGGCGTGCGCGCCCTGCAGTCCTGGGCGGACGAGGTCCGGTGAGCTTCGGGAGCCGCGCCTCGGTGGCGATGCAGGCGTACGGTCCGCTGTGCGTCGGCATCGACCCCCACCCGCACCTGCTGGAGCGGTGGGGGCTCGAGGACTCGATCGACGGCCTCGACCGCTTCGCCGCCACGTGCGTCGAGGCGTTCGCCGGCAAGGTGGCGTTCGTCAAGCCGCAGTCGGCGTTCTTCGAGCGCTTCGGCGCGGCCGGCGTCGCGATCCTCGAGCGCACGCTGCAGGACCTGCGGCACACCGGCTCGCTGACGATCCTCGACGTCAAGCGCGGCGACATCGGGTCGACGGCGCAGGCCTACGCCGACGCCTACCTCGACGACGACGCGCCGATGGCGGCGGACGCGATCACCGTGAGCCCGTACCTGGGCTTCGGCTCGCTGGCGCCGTTCTTCGCGGCGGCCGAGCACAACGACGCGGGCGTCTTCGTGCTGGCGTTCACCTCGAACCCCGAGGCGGTGCACCTGCAGTCCTCGACGGCCTCGTCGGGCATGTCGATCGGCGACGAGATCCTGACCGAGCTCGCCCGAGCCAACGAGGGTGCCTCGCCGATGGGGCCGTTCGGTGCCGTCGTCGGCGCCACCGTGCCGCACCTCGACACGCAGCGCCTCGAGATCAACGGTCCGCTCCTGGTGCCCGGGTTCGGCGCCCAGGGCGGCACGGTCGACGACCTGCGCCGGCTGTTCGGCACGGTGACGGACTTCCTCGTCCCGAGCACCTCGCGCGACGTCCTCGACAAGGGCCCCGACGTGACGTCGCTGCGCGCCGCGGCCGCCGCGGTCAACGACTCGCTGTCCCTGCTCTGACGCTCACCAGCCTGCGCCGAAGCACACGAACGACGTCGGTCGGTCGGCCGTGGCCTCGGCCAGAGCGACGCCCGGGGGAGAGCCGGCGGCCATGAGCCGGTGGACGTCCTGGAGCACCTCGCAGGCCTCGTCGTCGGCGACGGCCGCCGGGGACGCGATGACGCAGCGCGCGCCGGCGTGCAGCCAGGCGTTGACCATCCCGAGCGACTCCTCGGCCCAGCGTTGGGTGGAGCGGCCGACCTCGCACGCGGAGAGGATCACGGTCTGCGGCACGCGCGAGATCCGGTCGAGGTCGTAGCCGAACAGGGGGCCGTCGGCCAGCAGCACCGCGGAGAACAGCGGGTTCTCCACGGCGTGGCGCCCATGGGCGGACAGGTGCAGCAGGTCGACCTCCGAGCCGAGCGCGAGGGCCGCGCCCACGGTGGCGTCGCCGTCGGTGAGGCAGGAGGCGCTGTCCCAGCCGGACGCCGCCTGGCGCACCTCCTCGACGGCCCGCGGCACGCCCGGCCCCGCGACGAGGCCTACGGCGCGTACCGGAGCCAGTCCACGCGCCGTGAGCCACCGGGTCGCCGTGGGGGCCACGGTCAGCGGCCGCCCGACGAGCCCCGGCAGCATCGACCACGGGATTCCCGCCAGGATCCCGGCCTGGGTGAGCACCACGTGCCGTGAGCCGAGCTCGTCCAGCAGCGGCGCGACCAGCACCTCGGCGACCGCGTCCAGTCGCCGCTGCAGGCCTTCGTGCACGACGCGGGCGAGCGCCGGCCCGAGCCGGCTCGCGGTGACGTCCAGGTCGGCACGCAGCCCCTCGAGCAGGCCGGTGATGGGCGCCGAGGGCCCGAGGTCGATCACACGCCGCGTCTCGTCGGTCACGACGAGGGCTTCCAGACGGTCGGCGCCGTCCCACAGGAAGCTCACGAGCGCCGCCTCCTCGCCGAGGGCACGGGCGACCGTGTCGACGTCCGCGATGGCGCCCACCTCGCCGGAGCCTGCGTCCAGCCACGAGCGATGGCGCACACGGTCGCGCAGGGTGGCGAGGCGCGCCGCCTCCGGCGTCCCGGCCTCCGGCTCGGTGACCGTCAGCGAGCGGATCTCGATCAGGTCCGCGGCCGTGCCGGGATCCTGCGGCGGTCTCACGGGAACGACGCGGGTGGTGAGCGCGCGGGTGCGCTCGGACCACTCGAAGACGAGATCCGGCGACCCATCCGCGAGCGCGAGCTGGATGCCGGTCGTCGCGAGGCCGCGCCCGTGCCCGACGACCGACGACATCATGTCGAGGCTGCCGAACGACGACTGCCAGTCGTGGAGCAGGTCGAGGCCCGTGCGCAGGTGGCCCAGCGCGGCGACGCGCTCACCCCGGGCCGCCGCGAGGTCCGCGAGAGCCGCCCTCTCCAGCAGCCTCTCGGTGAGCGAATCGGTCTCGGTGGTGTGGCCGCGGTCGAGGCGCCGCTCGGCGTCGTCCAGGCGCCCGATCCGCGTGGCCGCCCGCGCCGCGTTGAGGTCCAGCAGCTGGGCCTCGTGCTCGAGCAGGCGCCCGCGCAGGGCGGCGGCGAGCCGGTCCGTCCACTCGAGCCAGGCCGGGCTCGCCGTGCCGGTGCGGATCTCGGCGACCGCCTCGATCACCTCCGTACGCAGCGCCCAGGACTCGCTGCCGATCCGCCGCAGTCGCTGCGCCGTGCGCCGCGCGAGCCGCCGGGCTTGGTGCGGGTCGGTCGCCAGCAGCGCGCGAGCGGCGACGAACTCGCACTCGGCGCGCATCTGGTGGTGCCGGTGACGGCCGAGCGTCGCGGCGCTCGACCGCAGCAGCGCGATGGCGTCGCTTGCCATCCCGGCGTTGAGCAGGGCCTCGGCGCGGTCCTGGTCCACGAGTGCGAGGGCCACCTGGGATCCTCGCGCGAGCACGGGGCGCGCCGACTCCATGAGCTCGAGGGCGGCGGCCAGGTCCCACCGCCGCATCGCCGCGTACCCGCGGTTGTGCATCGCGGTGGCGCGACCGACGGGGTCGCCGAGCCGGTCGAACGCCTCGGCCGCGCGGGCCAGGTCGACGTCCGCCGCGACGAAGTCGCCCAGCCGCAGGCGCAGCACGCCGAGGTCGTTCAGCCCGTTGGCCTGCTCGATCGAGCCGGGCGAAAGGTCGTCGATCGACCGCTCGTAGAGCTCCAGCGCCGTCTCGTACTCGCCGCGGCGCTGGTGCAGGGCCGCCTCCTGGGTCGTGATCAGCGCCGAGATGTCCCGGGACGTGATCGGCAGGGCATGCGCCTGTGCGCACAGATCGAGGCCGGCGTCCGGCTCGCCCAGCTCGGCCACGGCGAGCGCCAGGCTCACCAGGATCCGCGCCCGCAGCTCGTCGGACGGGTCGCGCGTCAGCGCCCGCTGCAGCTCCCGGCGGGCCGACGCGTACCGCCACTGGTGGAGGTGCTCAAGCCCACGCCGGTGCAGTTCCTGAGCCGCGAGCATGTGCCCATCATGGTCGAGCGTCCACCAGCTTCGCCACGATCTCGCTGTTCCGGATGACGACGTCGCCCGCGTCGGGGCGCGCGGCGTCCGGGCGGGGGAGTCCGTCCGCGATGCGCCGCGCGAGCTGCGCCGCGAAGACGGGGGCGGCGAAGGACGTGCCGCTCCAGACCGCGAACCCGCCGCGGTAGTCGTCCGGATCGATCGCCTCGCGCAGGCGGCCGCCACTGCGGACACGCGCCACGGGCTCGAGTCCGCCTTGGAACGCGGGGATCGTGCTCACGAGCGACGAGCCGGGCCGGTAGGCGCTGACCCACGGGCCGGCGTTCGAGAAGAGCGCATCGGTCACGAGGTTCGGGTTCAGCGCGCCGACCGCGACGATGGGCGTGCTGCGCGGGTCGCGCCTCACCACGTCGTCCGCGCCGGCCCACGGCGCGAAGGCGGCCGGGAACAGCGGGCGCGTCGTGGCGTCGTTGCCTGCCGAGCACACGACGACCGTCCCCGTCCGGCCGATCGCCGCGAGGATCTCGTAGAGGGTCGGGTCGAACAGCTCGTCGACCGGCGTCTCGTGGTAGTACCCGAACGAGAGGTTGAGGACGTCGAGATCGAGGCCGCCGTCCTCGTCGCCGAGGCGGACGAGCCGGGCGATCTGCATGAGGACGGTCGCGAGATCGGACTCGGGCGTGGTGCCGTCGGAGTCCAGCAGCCGCCACCAGTGGACGTCGGCGTCCGGGGCGCCCTGGCGCAGCAGGCCCACGATGAACGTGCCGTGTCCCGACGCCTCGTCGATCGAGCCGTCGAGCGGTCCCGAGACGTCGCCGACGCGCTCGGGGTCGGTGGCCGTGTCCGCGTGCCCGATCGCCGGGCCCGAGGGGAGCCCGCTGCCCTGGACGACGCCCGTGGCGAACCACGTGTGCTCGCCGCAGCCGGTGTCGACGACGCCGATTCTGGCCCGGCGCGGTGCGTCCGGATCGTCGGGACGGCGCTCGGGGGCGGGGCCCACGAACGTGACCGGCTGACGGCCGCCGCTGCCCTGGTCCGCATACGTCTCGAGCAGCGCGGAGTTCCCACGGGTCAGGGGGTTGCCGCGGGTGAGCGGGTTCCCGCGCGTCAGGGGGTTGCCGCGGGTGAGCGGGTTCCCACGGGTCAGCGGTGCCGTCGACAGGACGTGGTCGAGGCCGATGCCGCGCAGCAGGGCGCCGCGCGGGTCACCGGCGCGGGCCGCCTGCAGCAGCGTCCAGGCGTCCGGCGGCCGGGTGGGGGAGTCCTGCGTCGCCGAGATGACGACGCGGGCCAGGCCCAGCGAGCCCGTCGCCCACGGGTACCGCTCGGCGCGCTGGCGGCGCTCCTCGTCCGACTCGTCCAGCGTGATCCGGGGATAGTCCGGGTCCTCCTCGACCGTCCAGTCGAAGGGCTGCGCCGCCTCACGCAGCAGGTCGATCGCCTGGTCGACCTCGACCAGGGTCGACACGAGCAGGCGCGTGCTCAGGTAAGCCGTGGCGTTCGCGCGCACGCCGTCGACGTGGGCGCCGGAGTCGCCGCTGAGCAGGCGGCCCTGCTCCTCGGCGACCGATCGGTGCCGGGTCCACTCGTCGAACGTCTCCAGGCGGGGGACGGCGCGCGCGCCGTCGTTCTCCTCAGGGGCCATGGGGTCCTCAGATCTCGAAGGTGGGGGTGGCGAGCTCGTCGCGGCCGTCGATGTCGAACCAGATGCGCACGAGTCCCGACGGGACCTCGGCGATCTCGAACCGCCCGGCGGCCAGGTCGGTGGTGAGCTCACGCCCGTCGCGGACGACGCGGACGGTGCCGTCGGCCGCGGGCGTGATCCAGCCGTCGAGGCGGCGGACGCCCTCGCTCCCGTCCACGACGCGGAGCAGGACCGTGACGTCCTCGTAGCTGAACTCGATCGTGAGCGGGGCAGCGCCGCGCGTGCCCGCCAGCTCGGTCTGCCGGCTGACGAGCGTCAGCAGCTCGTAGTCGGCGTCGAGGTCCTCGGCAGCGACGGCCGCGATCATGGCGTCGACCAGGTGCGGCGGCGGCGGGTCGAGGACCTCGTACATGGCCTTCAGGTCGTCGAAGACGGGATCGCGCTCGGTCATGACGTGGCCTCCTCGCCGCTGATGACGGACTTGAGCTTCTCGAGGCACCGGCGCCGGGTGGGGCCGATGCTGCCGACGGGCATCCCGAGGTCGTCGGAGATGTGCTTGTAGTCGGGCTTGTCGTCGAACGCGATGACGCGCAGCAGTCGCTGGCAGCGCTCGTTGAGGCGGGCGACGGCGGCCCACAGGCGGTGGCTCTCGTCCGCCTCGAGGGCCTCGGACTCGGCGGCCCGCGACGACGGCAGGATCGGGGCGAGCACCTCGTCGTCGGTGACGTCCTCGCGCCGGTTGCGCGACGCCACGCGCCACGCCTGGCGGCGGGCCGTGATGATGAGCCACGACGCGACGGCGCGCGGGTTCTCGACGGAGTCGGCCTTGCGCACGAGGGTCAGCCACGTGAACTGGATGACGTCCTCGCAGACGTCCTCCTCCAGCCGGTAGGCGCGCACGACGTGCCACAGGACGGGGGTCATCTCTCGCACGAGGTCGTCGATCGCGCCACGGTCCCCGCCGCGCCAGCGGGCGAACGCCTCGCCGGAGCGGACCCAGGGGCCGTCGTCGGCCGCGGACTCTCGTGACTTCTCGGTGGTCACGGTTGTCATTCTGCTCACATCGACCGGGAGCGGGAAGGGTTCTGCCTGATACACGCGGCCCCGTGAGCACGGGAGCGCGGGCCGTCGCCGGTAGCCTGTCGGGGTGCGACGCTCCACCTGGCTGCCCTCCGTGGTCCTCGGTCTCGGCCTGCTCACGGGGTGCTCGGGTGGGGGCCCGTACTGCGACGCCGTGGGCGACGGGGAGGACGTGCTGAAGTCCTTCGGCCGCCAGACCAGCGCCGCCTACGCCGACTACGCCGACGTCACGCGCGACGTCGCCAAGACCGCTCCGGCGGACGTCAAGGAGCAGTGGCAGGCGGTCGCGAAGGCGACCCGCGCGGTCGTGGCCGCCCACCGCAAGGCCGACATCCGCATCCAGGACATGAAGGACGAGGAGAAGGTCAACGCGCTCTCGCGGGAGGACCTCGAGCGCATCCAGGCCGCCAACGAGGCGTTCAACGACACGGCCAGCCAACGCAAGGAGCTGGCCCAGCACATGCACGACGAGTGCGGCACCGACCTGTCCGACGAGTGAGGAACTGACCTGTGGCTCTGCCCGAACTGACCGACGAACAGCGACGCGAGGCCCTCGCGAAGGCGGCCGCCGCCCGCCAGGTGCGCGCCGAGGTGAAGAACCGCCTGCGGCACTCCGGCGCCAGCGTGGCGGAGGTGCTCGCCGAGGCCAAGCGCAACGAGGCGATCGCGAAGATCAAGGTGATGGACCTGCTCCAGAGCATCCCCGGCATCGGCAAGCTGACGGCCCAGCAGATCATGGCCGACCTCAACATCGCCGAGAGCCGCCGCCTGCGCGGCCTGGGCAGCAACCAGGCCAAGGGCCTGATCGCCGAGATCTCGCGCCGTGGCTGAGCGCGGCCGGCTCATCGTGCTGGCCGGCCCCACCGCGGTCGGCAAGGGCACGGTCGCGGCCTGGGTCCGTGAGCACCACCCCGAGATCTACATGTCGGTCTCGGCGACGACGCGCCCGCCGCGGCCGGGCGAGGTCGACGGCAAGCACTACCACTTCGTCAGCCCCGAGGAGTTCGACCGGCTCATCGCCACCGACGGGCTGCTGGAGTGGGCCACGGTCCACGGCGTGAACCGCTACGGCACGCCGCGCGCCGCCGTCGAGGAGAGGCTCGCGCAGGGCGAGTCCGTCCTGCTCGAGATCGACCTGCAGGGCGCGCGCCAGGTGCGCCGCCACCTGCCCGAGGCGTTCCTGGTGTTCCTCGCCCCGCCCAGCTGGGACGAGCTCGTGCGGCGCCTCGTCGGCCGCGGCACCGAGAGCGAGGCCGAGCGCGAGCGCCGCCTCGCCACGGCCCGCGAGGAGCTGGCGGCCGTGGAGGAGTTCGACGCCACGATCGTCAACACCGAGGTCGAGGAAGCCGGGCGCGAGTTGGTAGACTTGTTCAGATACGGCCCGGCGGCCGACCCTGCCGGGTAATCCACCGATCTTCTGGAGATTCTGAGTGTCCACGACGCGATCCGTTGCCGAAGGCATCACCAACCCGCCGATCGACGATCTGCTCGAGAAGGCGGACTCCAAGTACAAGCTGGTCCTGTACAGCGCCAAGCGCGCCCGCCAGATCAACGCGTACTACTCGCAGCTGGGCGAGGGCTTGCTCGAGTACGTCGGCCCGCTGCTCGAGACCGAGGTCCAGGAGAAGCCGCTGTCGATCGCGCTGCGCGAGATCAACGCCGAGCTGCTGACGGCCGAGGACATCGATCCCGACGCCGCGCCGGCCACCGACGAGGCCTGAGCCTGCCGCGATGAGCCGCATCGTCCTCGGCGTCACCGGCGGCGTCGCCGCGTACAAGGCGGCGCTGCTGCTGCGGCTGTTCACCGAGGGAGGGCACGACGTCCAGGTCGTGCCCACCGAGTCCGCGCTCGAGTTCGTCGGCGCCGCGACGTGGGAGGCCCTCTCGGGGCACCCCGTCCAGACCGGCGTCTTCGACAACGTCGAGCACGTCCCGCACGTCATGCTGGGCAAGACCGCCGACCTCGTCGTCGTCGCGCCCGCCACGGCCAACACGCTGGCGCGCGCGGCGCACGGCCTGGCCGACGACCTGCTGACCAACACGCTGCTGACGGCGCGCTGTCCCGTCGTGATGGCGCCCGCGATGCACACCGAGATGTGGGAGCACCCCGCCACCGTCGCCAACGTCGCGACGCTGCGCGAGCGCGGCGTCCTGGTCATCGAGCCCGACTCCGGCCGGCTCACGGGCTCCGACACCGGCCCCGGCCGCCTGCCCGAGCCCGAGGCGATCCACCGGATCGCGCTGCAGGCGCTGGCCGGTCGCCCCCGCGACCTCGCCGGCCGCCATGTGGCCATCTCCGCCGGCGGCACGCGCGAGTTCCTCGACCCGGTCCGCTTCCTGGGCAACCGCTCGTCCGGCCGCCAGGGCATCGCGCTGGCCGAGGCCGCGCTCGCGCGGGGCGCCTCCGTGACGCTCGTCGCCGCGAACGTCTCGATCGACATGCCCGCCGGCGCCGAGGTCGTGCGCGTCACCACCACGGCCGAGCTGCGCGACGCGATGCTCAAGGCCGCCCCCACAGCGGACGCGGTCGTCATGGCCGCCGCGCCGGCCGACTTCCGCCCCGCCGCCTACGCGGAGTCGAAGATCAAGAAGGCCGAGGACGGCGGCGCTCCGGGCATCGAGCTGGTCCAGAACCCCGACATCCTCGTCGAGCTCGTGCGCAGCCGCGCCGGCCGCGTGCCGCTCGTGGCCGGGTTCGCCGCCGAGACCGGCGACGCGAACGGCTCGGTCCTCGACCACGGCCGCGCCAAGCTGGGCCGCAAGGGCTGCGACGTCCTCGTGGTCAACGACGTCGGCTCCGAGCGCGTCTTCGGCCAGCCCGACAACGAGGTCACGATTCTGACGGCCGACGGCGCCGAGGTGCCCGTCGCCCGCGCCGACAAGGGCGAGATCGCCCATGCCATCTGGGACGTGCTCGTCCAACGCATGGAATGAGCGGGCCGACCCGCATCCGCCCCACTACAGTCAAGACGACGCACGACGCGTCGCACGATCCCCCATCAGAGAGGTAGCCGTGAGCCGACTCTTCACGTCCGAGTCCGTGACCGAGGGTCACCCGGACAAGATCGCCGACCAGATCAGCGACAGCATTCTCGACGCCCTGCTCGCGCAGGACCCGAAGAGCCGTGTCGCCGCGGAGACCTTCGTGACCACCGGCCTCGTGCTGGTCGGCGGCGAGGTCACCACCGAGGCCTACGCCGACATCGCCCGCATCGCGCGCGACCGCGTCCTCGAGATCGGCTACGACTCCTCCACGAAGGGCTTCGACGGCGAGTCCTGCGCCGTCCAGGTCACCCTCGACGCGCAGTCGCCCGACATCGCCCAGGGCGTCGACACGGCCGAGGAGGCCCGCCTCGGCGGCGCCACCGACCCGCTCGACCTGCAGGGCGCCGGCGACCAGGGCCTCATGTTCGGCTTCGCGTGCGACGAGACGCCCGAGCTCATGCCGCTGCCGATCACGATCGCGCACCGCCTGTCCGAGCAGCTGACCCGCGTCCGCAAGGACGGCACGCTGCCGTACCTGCGTCCCGACGGCAAGACCCAGGTCACCATCGAGTACGACGACCAGGACAAGCCGGTGCGCGTCGAGGCCATCGTCATCTCCACGCAGCACGAGGAGGGCGTCGACCTCGAGACCCAGCTGCCGGCCGACCTCAAGAAGCACGTCATCGACGAGGTCCTGAGCCAGTACGACATCGACTCGTCGAACTACAAGTCGCACATCAACCCGACCGGCAAGTTCGTCATCGGCGGCCCCATGGGCGACGCCGGCCTGACCGGCCGCAAGATCATCGTCGACACGTACGGCGGCTACGCCCGTCACGGCGGCGGCGCGTTCAGCGGCAAGGACCCGAGCAAGGTCGACCGCTCCGCCGCGTACGCGATGCGCTGGGTCGCCAAGAACATCGTCGCCGCGGGCCTGGCCCGCAAGGCCGAGGTCCAGGTCGCGTACGCGATCGGCGTGGCCCGCCCGGTCGGCTTCTACGTCGACACGTTCGGCACCGAGGTCGTCCCCGTCGACACGATCCGCGACGCCGTGCTCGAGGTCTTCGACCTGCGCCCCGCCGCGATCGTGCGCGACCTCGACCTGCTGCGCCCGATCTACGCCGAGACGGCCGCCTACGGCCACTTCGGCCGCCCGGGCCTGCCGTGGGAGAGCACCGACCGCGCCGACGCGCTGCGCGCGGCTGCCGGTCTCTGACCGAAGTGAGTGCCGCACAGCGGCGTGTCGCGAGAGTCCTCGTCGACACGCCGCTGTCGCATCTGGACCGCCCGTTCGACTACGCGGTCCCCGAGGACCTCGCCGAGGGCGTCGTCCCGGGCTGCCGGGTCAAGGTGCGCTTCGCCGGCCGCCTCGTCGACGGCTACGTGCTCGAGCTCGCCGCCGACAGCGCTCACGAGGGGAGCCTCGCCCCGGTCGCGAAGGTCGTCTCGTCCGAGCCGGTCCTGACGCCCGAGGTCGCGGCGCTCGCCCGTGCGCTCGCCGACCGCTACGCCGGCACCGTCGCCGACGTGCTGCGCCTCGCGATCCCACCGCGGCACGCGCGCGCCGAGGCTCGTCCCGCGGGCGACCCGGCGCCCGAGCCGCCGTCGATCGGTGACGCCTCGTGGCACGCCTACGTCCACGGTGCCGCGTTCGTCCAGGCGCTGGGCGCGGGGGAGTCGCCGCGGGCCGTCCTCAACGTGCTGCCCCGGCACGAGCCCGAGCGCGCCGTCGCCGAGGCCGTCTCGGCCACCGTCCGATCGGGCCGCGGGGCCGTCGTGTGCGTCCCGGACGTGCGGGACGTCGAGCGCTGGGACCGCGTGCTCACCGAGTCCCTCGGGCCGGGCGTCCACGTCACCCTCACCGCCGCCGACAAGCCGCCGGCGCGGTACCGGAACTTCCTGCGCGTCTCGCGCGGCGAGGTGAAGGTCGTCCTCGGCACGCGCGGTGCAGCGTACGCGCCCGTGCGCGACCTCGGCCTCGTCGCGATCTGGGACGACGGCGACGACCTGCACGCCGAGCCGCGGGCGCCGTACCCGCACACGCGCGAGGTGCTGCTGACGCGTGCCGTGCAGGCGGACGCGGGCGTCCTGATCGCCGGTCACGCACGCACCGCCGAGGCCCAGTCGCTCGTCGACCAGCGCTGGTGCGCCGAGATCGTCGCCGACCAGCCGTCGCGGCGCCGCGAGTGGCCGATCGTCGACGTCACCGACGGCAGCGAGCACGGCGCCACCCCGGCCCGGCTGCCCACCGCCGTGTTCGAGGCGATCCGCGGCGCCGACGGTCCCGTCCTGGTCCAGGTGCCGCGGCGCGGCTACCGGACCTCGCTGGCGTGCGCGCAGTGCCGCACGCCGGCCTCGTGCCCCGCCTGCCAGGGCCCGCTGGTCCAGCACCGCGCCGACGCGCCGCTCGTGTGCCGGTGGTGCGCCACGACCGTCGCGCAATGGCGCTGCGGCGAGTGCGGCGGCACGCGCCTGCGCGCGCCCGTCGTGGGCCAGCTGCGCACGGCCGAGGAGTTCGCCGCCGCGTTCCCGGACCGGACGATCGTCACGTCCGGCGGCGACGGGGTCCTCGGCTCGGTCGAGCGGGAGGGCGCGCCGCTCGTGCTCGCGACGCCGGGAGCCGAGCCCCACGTCGACCACGGCTACGCCGTCGTCGTCCTGCTCGACACGTGGCTCATGCTGGCGCGCGACGACGTCCGCGTGGTGGAGGAGTCGCACCGCCGCTGGTTCAACGCCCTCGCCCTGGCGGCCTTCGGGGCGAAGGCGGTCGCCGTGGGCGACGCGACGGTGCTGCAGGCGCTCGTGCGCGCCGATCCCGCCGGGCTCGCCGCCCGCGAGCTCGCCGACCGCGCCCAGACGCACCTCCCGCCGGTCGGGCGCCTCGCGACGGTCGACGGGCCCGAAGCGGTCATCACCTCCCTCGCGGCGAGGACGTGGCCGGCGTTCGTGGACGTCCTCGGCCCGGTGCCGGTCGAGCCGGGACGCGACCGGCTGATCCTGCGCGTGCCGCGTCGCGAGGGGCTGGCGCTCGCGCGCGTGCTCAAGCGGGTCGCCGCCGAGCGCAGCGCGGCCAAGGAGCCGCCCGTGCGCATCCAGATCGATCCCGTGGCCTTCTGAGGCCCCACCTAGACTCCTGCGGGTGAGGATCGTCTTCGCCGGCACCCCGGCCACCGCAGTCCCGACGCTCGAGGCGCTCGTCGCCAGCCGCCACGAGGTCGCCGCCGTCATCACCCGCCCCGACGCCCGCGTCGGCCGGGGGCGGTCGCTGCAGCCGTCGCCGGTCGCCGTCGCCGCGCAGGCCCACGGCATCGCCGTCCTCAAGCCCACGTCCACCTCCGACCCGGAGTTCCTCGAGGCGCTCGCCGCCACGCAGGCGCGCCTCGGGGTGATCGTCGCGTACGGCGCGCTGCTGCGCCGCGACGTGCTCGACGCCCTCGAGCTCGGCTGGATCAACCTGCACTACTCGGTGCTGCCGGCGTGGCGCGGCGCCGCCCCGGTCCAGCGCTCGATCATGGCCGGCGACGAGGTGACGGGCGCGACCGTCTTCAGCCTCGTCGAGGCGCTCGACGCCGGGCCGGTGCTCGGCACGATCACCGAGCGCATCCGCGAGGACGACACCGCGGGCGCGCTGCTGGACCGGCTCTCTGACGAGGGCGCCAAGCTCGTCGCCGACGTCGTCGACCACATCGAGGACGGCGACATCGGCGCGGTCTCGCAGCCCGAGGACGGCGTCTCGTACGCGCACAAGCTCACCACCGAGGACGCGCGCATCGACTGGCGGCGCCCCGCATTCGCGATCGACCGCCAGATCCGCGGCTGCACGCCCGCGCCGGGCGCCTGGACCGAGGCGGACGGCCTGCGGCTCAAGGTCGGCCCGCTGACGATCGCCGAGGAGTCCACGCTCGAGCCCGGCGTCGCCGCCATCGGCAAGCGCGAGGTCCGCGTCGGCACGGCGACGACCGACGTCGTGCTCGGCGAGGTCCAGCCGCACGGCAAGAAGGCGATGCCCGCCGCCGACTGGGGCCGCGGCCTGGGCGGCGCCACCGAGGTCGTGTTCGCATGAGCGCCGATCCCCGCGAGGTCGCGTACGACGTCATGACGGCCGTCCGCGAGCGCGACGCCTACGTCAACCTGCTGCTGCCGACCCTGCTCAAGGACCTGTCCCAGCGCGACGCGGCGCTGGCCACCGAGCTGACCTCGCACACGATCCGCCGGCAGGGGACGTACGACGCGATCATCGACTCCGTCGCGACGGGCAAGGTCGACCCTGCGGTCCGCGACGCGCTGCGCCTGGGCACGCACCAGCTGCTCGCGATGCGCATTCCCGCCCACGCCGCCGTCGACACGACCGTCCGCCTCGTGCGGCGCAAGGTCGGGCACAAGCCGGTCGGCTTCACGAACGCCGTGCTGCGCAAGATCGCGGCCAAGGACCTCGAGACGTGGCTCGACGAGCTCACGGCGGGCCGGGACCGGTACGACGCCCTCGCGATCCGGTACTCGCACCCGCGCTGGGTGGTCGAGGCGCTCGAGCAGGCCGTCGGTGCCGACCAGCTCGAGGCGCTCCTCGAGGCCGACAACGTCCCGCCGCACGTCACCCTCGTCGCTCGTCCCGGCCTCGTCGATCCCGACGAGCTGCCCGGAGAGCCCGGCCGTCACAGCCCGTACGCGAAGGTGCTCACGGGCGGGGGCGACCCGGGCCACATCGGGGCGGTCCGGCTCGGCCGCGCGGGCGTGCAGGACGAGGGCTCCCAGCTGGTGGCGATCACCACCGCCGAGGCGCCGATCGAGGGTTACGACACGCACTGGCTCGACCTCGCGGCCGGGCCCGGCGGCAAGGCGGCCCTGCTCGGCGCCCTCGCCGCCCAGCGCGGTGCCAGCCTCGTCGCGAACGAGGTCCAGCCGCACCGCGCGGATCTCGTCCGGCAGTCGGTGCGCGCCCTCAAGAACGTCGAGGTCACCGTCCACGACGGCCGTCAGGGCCCGTGGGAGGAGGAGTCCTTCGATCGCGTCCTGCTCGACGCGCCGTGCACGGGCCTGGGCGCCCTGCGCCGCCGGCCCGAGGCGCGCTGGCGGCGCCGCCCCGAGGACGTCGGCGAGCTGGTCGCGCTGCAGCAGCAGCTCCTGGCGCACGCGATCGACCTCGTCCGGCCCGGGGGAGTGGTGGGCTACGCGACGTGCTCGCCGCTGCCCGCCGAGACGCGCGCGGTCGTCGACGCGGTCCTCGCGGAGCGCCACGACGCCGAGGTCGAGTCCGAGCACCACTGGTGGCCGCACACCGACGGCACCGACGCGATGTACCTCGCGGTCCTGCGCCGCCGCTGATCGCTACGCTCGCCCCATGCGCATCACGCCGAGCCTGCTCAACGCCGACTTCGCGAACCTGGCGGGGGAGGCGGCCCGCATCCCGACGGCCGACTTCCTGCACATGGACGTCATGGACAACCACTTCGTCCCCAACCTCACGCTGGGCGCGCCCGTGATCGAGGCGCTCGCGAAGGCCGCGCCGCAGCCGATCGACGCGCACCTGATGATCGAGGATCCCGACCGCTGGGCGCCGCAGTACGTCGAGGCCGGTGCCTCGAGCGTCACGTTCCACGTCGAGGCCGCCAAGGCCCCGGTCCGGCTCGCCCGCGAGATCCGCGCGAAGGGCGCCCGCGCGTCGATGGCGCTCAAGCCCGCCACGCCGATCGAGCCCTACGAGGACCTGTTGCCCGAGCTGGACATGGTGCTCATCATGACCGTCGAGCCCGGGTTCGGTGGCCAGAGGTTCCTGGACCTGTGCCTGCCCAAGATCCGGCGCACGCGTGCCCTGCTCGACCGGGTCGGCGGCGACATCTGGCTGCAGGTCGACGGCGGGGTCTCGCTCGAGACGATCGAGCGCTGCGCCGAGGCCGGCGCGGACACCTTCGTGGCCGGCTCGGCGGTCTACAGCGCCGACGATCCGGGCGACATTGTGGAGCGCCTGCGTGAGACGGCCGTCGGCGCCTGCCACTGAGCCGGTAGAGTGGCACCCGTACGAGCAATCGCTCGCGTGCTCCGGGGTCGGTGAAAGTCCGAACCGGCGGTGACAGTCCGCGACCCGAGGCCCACGCTCCCGAGCAGGGCCGAGGTTGAACCGGTGGAATTCCGGTACCGACGGTGAAAGTCCGGATGGAAGGCGCACGCAGCCCGGTCGCGACGCGTCCGGGCGGACCCCGGTGTGTCGCGAGCCCGAACCCGGGAGCACCGTGGCCAGTCAGACCGAGATCGACGCGATGCGTCGCGCGATCGGCGCGGCTCGCACCGTCGGCCGCACGCTGCCCAACCCGCCCGTCGGTTGCGTCCTGCTCGACGCGGACGGCCGCGAGATCGCGGTGGGCGTCCACCGCGGCGCCGGGACGCCGCACGCCGAGGTCGACGCGCTGACGCAGGCGGGCGACCGGGCCCGCGGCGCCACCGCCGTCGTGACCCTCGAGCCGTGCGACCACACGGGCCGGACCGGCCCGTGCACCCAAGCGCTGCTCGCGGCGGGCGTCACGCGCGTCGTCTACGGCACCACGGATCCCGCGGAGGGCGCCGGCGGTGCGAAGGCGCTCATCGACGCCGGGCTCGACGTCGAGGGCGGCGTGCTGGCCGACGAGACCGACGAGCTCGTGCGCTTCTGGGCCTTCCGGTACGCGAACGGCCGCCCGTTCGTCACGTGGAAGTACGCCGCGACGCTCGACGGCCTCAGCGCCGCGCCGGACGGCTCCAGCAAGTGGATCACGAGCGAGACGGCGCGCCGCGACGTCCAGCGGTTCCGCGGCGAGTGCGACGCGATCATGGCGGGCACCAACTCGGTGCTGACCGACGATCCGCGCCTGACCGTCCGCGACGACGCCGACCTGCCGCTGCCGTACGACCGCCAGCCGCTGCGCGTCATCGTCGGCGAGTCCAAGATCCCCCAGTACTACCGCGTGTTCGACCGCGTCGCCCCCACGCGCCAGATCGCCTCGCGCGACCCGCACGAGGTGCTCGCCGAGCTGCACGAGGCCGGCATCCACCACGTGTGGCTCGAGGGCGGCCCCCGCCTGGCCGGCGCGTTCTGGGGCGAGGGCCTCATCGACCGCGTGATCGGCTACCTCGCCCCGGCGATGCTCGGCTCCGGCCGCGCCGCGCTCGAGGGCGAGGCGACCACGCTGGCCGACATCCGGCCCATCGAGATCAGCGACCTGACCATGGTCGGCCCCGACATCCGCATCATCGGCACCCCCGGCCGGATGCCCAGAGAGGACATGGACTGATGTTCACCGGACTGGTGGAGGAGAAGGGCACGGTCGTGGCCCTCGACGACCTCGGCGACTCCGTGCGGATCACGATCCGCGGGCCGGTCGTGACCTCGGACGCCAAGCACGGCGACTCGATCGCGGTCAACGGCTGCTGCCTGACGGTCATCGAGCCCACCGAGGACACGTTCAGCGCCGACGTCATGCGCGAGTCGCTCGACCGCACGAGCCTGGGCGACCTGGAGCCCGGCTCCGTCGTCAACCTCGAGCGCGCGATGCAGGCGGGCGCCCGGATGGGCGGCCACATCGTCCAGGGCCACGTCGACGGCACGGCCACCGTGCTCGACCGCACGCCGAGCGAGCACTGGGAGGTCGTGCGCTTCTCGCTGCCCCAAGACCTGTCGCGCTACCTCGTCGAGAAGGGCTCGATCACGGTCGACGGCACGTCGCTCACGGTCGTCGAGGCCGCCGACGACTGGTTCAGCGTCTCGCTCATCCCCACCACTCTCGCCGACACCGTGCTCGGCACCCGTCAGCCCGGCGACCGCGTCAACCTCGAGGTGGACGTCATCGCCAAGTACGTCGAGCGACTGCTCGAGAAGGGAGCTCACGCATGAGTGAGCAGCACAGCGGGGTCCGCCTCGACAGCATCGAGCGCGCGATCAACGACATCCGCGAGGGCAAGGCCATCGTCGTCGTCGACGACGAGGGCCGCGAGAACGAGGGCGACATCATCTTCGCCGCGTCGAAGGCGACGCCCGATCTGATGGCGTTCCTGGTCCGCTACTCCAGCGGGCTGGTGTGCGCGCCGGTCACGGGCGAGATCCTCGACCGTCTCGCGATCCCGCTCATGACGCCGCACAACCGCGACCGCCTCCGGACGGCCTACACGGTGTCGATCGACGCCCGTGACGGCGTCACGACCGGCATCTCGGCGGCCGACCGCGCCCGCACGTGCCGTGTCCTCGCGGACTCGGCCACCGAGCCGTTCGAGATCACCCAGCCGGGGCACATCGTGCCGCTGCGCGCGAAGCCCGGGGGAGTGCTGGAGCGTCCCGGCCACACCGAGGCCGCGGTCGACTTCGCGCGCCTCGCGGGGCTCACGCCCGCCGGCGTCATCGGCGAGGTCATGAACGACGACGGCACCCTCAAGCGCGCGCCCGAGCTGCGCGAGTTCGCCGACGAGCACGACCTCGCGCTCGTCTCGATCGAGGACCTGCAGGTGTACCTGCGCCTGCACGAGTCCCAGGTTCAGCGGCTCGCCACGACGCGCCTGCCCACCGAGTTCGGCGAGTTCCGCGCGCTCGGTTACCGCGACCGCATCGACGGCTCCGAGCACGTCGCCCTGGTCCACGGCGAGCCCGGCACCGAGGACGTCCTCGTGCGCCTGCACTCCGAGTGCCTCACGGGCGACGTCTTCGGCTCGCGCCGCTGCGACTGCGGCCCGCAGTTCGAGTCCGCGATGGCCTCGGTCGTCGCCGAGGGCGCGGGGGTCGTGGTCTATCTGCGCGGCCACGAGGGCCGCGGCATCGGCCTGCTGCACAAGCTGCAGGCGTACGGCCTGCAGGACGAGGGCCAGGACACGGTCGACGCCAATCTCTCGCTGGGGTTCGGCGAGGACGAGCGCGACTACGCCGCCGGCGCGCAGATCCTGCGCGACCTGGGCATCACGTCGGTGCGCCTGCTGACCAACAACCCCGACAAGTCCACCCAGCTGGAGCAGTACGGCGTCAAGGTGGCCGAGCGGCTGCCCGTCGTCATCGCGCCCACGCCCGACAACCTGCGCTACCTGCAGACCAAGGCCGCTCGCATGGGCCACGACCTGCCCCAGCTGCAGCTCGACGAGGAGAACTGACATGGCCGGACACGGAGCCCCGGAGCTGAGCGTCGACGCCTCCGGCGCACGCGTCGCGATCGTCGCCAGCAGCTGGCACACCGAGGTCATGGACGGCCTCATCGCCGGCGCCGAGCGCGCCCTCAAGGCCGCCGGCGTCACCGAGCCCACGCTCATCCGCGCCGCGGGCTCGTTCGAGCTGCCGCTGGTCTCGCAGGCGTGCGCGCAGGCGGGCTACGACGTCGTGGTGGCCCTCGGCGTCATCATCCGCGGCGGCACGCCGCACTTCGAGTACGTCTCCGCCGCCGCGACCGACGGCCTGTCGCGCGTCGCGCTCGACACCGGCGTCCCGGTCGGCTTCGGACTGCTCACGTGCGACGACGACGAGCAGGCCCTGGACCGTGCCGGACTGCCCGGATCGCGCGAGGACAAGGGCCGCGAGGCGGCCGAGGCCGCCCTCTCCACGTGGGTGACCCTCCGGGACCTCACGGCCCGCCGATAGGATCGACCCGATGAAGACGTTCGAAGGCCTGTTCGCGGAGCTCTCCGAGAAGGCCGCCTCCCGCCCCGAGGGCTCCCGCACGGTCGCGGAGCTCGACGGTGGCGTGCACGCGATCGGCAAGAAGCTCGTGGAGGAGGCCGCCGAGTCGTGGATGGCCGCCGAGCATGAGGGACCTGCGCGTGCGGCCGAGGAGCTCAGCCAGCTGCTGTACCACGCGCAGGTGATGATGATCGCCGCTGGCATCTCCCTCGATGACGTCTACTCACACCTCTAGGAATCCCATGCTCAAGGTCGCCGTCCCCAACAAGGGGGCCCTGTCCGAGGCCGCTGCCGAGATGCTGGCCGAGGCCGGCTACCGCCAGCGCCGCAACGCCAAGGACCTCGTCTGCGTCGACGCCGACAACGACGTCGAGTTCTTCTACCTGCGCCCGCGCGACATTGCCATCTACGTCGGCGAGGGCACGCTCGACGCCGGCATCACCGGCCGTGACCTGCTGCTCGACTCCGGCGCCAAGGCCGACGAGTCGATGCGGCTCGGCTTCGCCGGCTCCACGTTCCGGTTCGCGGCTCCCGCCGGCGCCATGACGGGCGAGTCCCAGCTGGCCGGCGGCCGCATCGCCACGTCCTACCCGGGCATCGTCCGCGCCCACCTCGAGCGACTCGGCATCGACGCCGAGGTCGTGCGCCTCGACGGCGCCGTCGAGACCTCGATCCGCCTCGGCGTGGCCGACGCCATCGCGGACGTCGTCGAGACCGGCACGACGCTGCGCCAGGCCGGGCTCGAGGTCTTCGGCGACCCGATCCTGGAGTCCGAGGCGCTGCTCATCACGCGCTCGGGCGCCGAGCGCCCGGCCGGCCTGGACGTGTTCCAGCGCCGCCTCGAGAGCGTCATCGTCGCGCGGACCTACGTGATGATGGACTACGACATCCGCGTCGAGAACGTCGAGGCGGCCGTCGCCCTGACGCCCGGCATCGAGTCGCCGACGGTCTCGCCCCTTCATCGCGAGGGCTGGGTCGCGGTGCGGGCGATGGTCCCGCGCGACGCCAGCCAGCGTGTCATGGACGACCTGTTCGCCCTGGGCGGTCGCGGCATCCTCGTGACCGACATCCTGTCGTGCCGGATCTGATCGCGATGAGCGCCCGTCGCACGTTCCGGCCCACCGGCGTCATCGTCGTCATGTGGGCGGTCGTCGCCGTGCTCGTGGTGCTGACGGTCGCCATCGGCACCCGGCTCCCGGAGGACTACCGCTTCACGACGTCGCAGAGCATCACCATCTGGGCGCTCATCGGCGTCGTGGCCGTGCTCGCCGCGGCGGTGTCGACGAGTCGCGTGAGCGCCGACGAGGAGCACCTGACGTTCGTCAACGCGTTCCGCCGGCGCGTCTTCCGGTGGGACGAGGTGCGCAACATCTCGATGCGCGACGGCGCGCCGTGGCCCACGCTCGTGACGCGCGACGACCGCCGGTTCCCGCTGTTCGGCATCCAGGGCAGCGAGGGCGAGTCCGCCCGCAACGCCGTCCGCTGGCTCGCGGGACACGTCGAGTGAGCGACGACAGCTTCGGCGGCGGGCGATCGCTCGCCGAGCCGGCGTTCCCCGACGACGACGGCAGGATCGACCCCACACTCGACCTCGCCGACGAGGCCACGATGCTGGCCACGATCGGGACGGCCCGCGTGTTCGTGCCGGTCGTGGCGGTGCTCGGCGCGCGCGCCACGGACGGCAGCGACAAGAACTCCGACATGGCCGCGGTGCTCATGACGGGCGCCGACGGGCGGACGGCGCTGCTGGCCTTCAGCTCGCTCGAGACGATGAGCCGCTGGAACCCGACCTCACGCCCGGTCCCGGTCTACGGTCGGGACGCCGCACGCGCGGCCCTGGCCGACGGCGCCTCGGCGCTGCTGCTCGACCTCGGGCAGCCGACGTTCCAGGTCGTCGAGACCGAGGACCTCGAGCACGTCGCCGCCGAGCACGTCCTGGTGCGCACCCAGGGCGGCACCGCCTGGGTCGAGCCGGCCTGACTCAGTCCTCGATCGGCGTGACCGTCGTGAGCGGCACGCTGATGTGGATGTTGCCGTCGTGGCGCTCCACCCGCGCCGCGAACCCGGCGCTGCCCACGGTGCGCAGCAGCTTGTCGTTCGAGCCCGCCGTGACGAACGTGAGCCGCTGGGCGCCGAGCGCCTTCGCGCGACCCGCGCCCTGACGCACGAGGAGCGAGCCGACCCCGCGGCCCTGCCAGGCGTCCTCGACGAGCACGTGGAACAGCCACTGGCCGTCGAGCTGCTCGATGACGCCGTGGCCGACGACGTCCAGCCCGGACTGCACGACCAGGGCGACACCGGACTCCGGCATGACGAGGCGCCGGGCTAGCCGCGTCGTCATCGGCATCCGCAGCGGCACCTGGTAGCGGTGGTAGAGCGTCTCGGCGCTGCAGCGCTGGTGCAGGGCGGCCACGGCGTCGATGTCGGCGAGCGTCGCCCGGCGCACCATCGGCAGCGGGTGCAGCGTCGCCGGCTGCAGCAGCGGGACGTCGGCGCCGGCGTCGCTGACGAGGGACAGCAGCGCCTGCGCGCGGGCGCGCTCGATCGGGGTGAACGGGACGGCACGGCTGATGCGCAGGCTGGTGCCGTTGCGCCGCTCGAGGTCGAGCACGTCGTGACCGGCGTAGTCGGCGACGTCCGGGGGAGTGGTGCCGAGCAGCTCGCGCAGCACCTCCTCGATGTCGCGTCCCTCCTCGAGGATGCGGTGCACCCCGACGAGCCACTTGGTCGGCTCGTCCACGACCTCGACCGGATCGGTCCGCGTCACGACGACACCACCACCGCCGGCGTCCTCGAACACGCGCGCCAGCTGCACGTCGGTGAAGCCCTCCGGCGCGGTGACGACGAACTCGTCGATCACGGTCGGGTCGCCGGGGAACACCTGCATGCTCTCGATGTTCACCTCGGCCTTGCCGCACGCCTGTGCGATCTCGGCCAGGATCCCCGGCCGGTCCTCCAGAGTCGTCCGCACGCGCCACATCATGCGGCCAGTGTGGACGCCCGAGATTTCGCGGAGGTTTCCTCAGCTGAACAGGTCGCCGAAGAGTCCGCCGCCGCCCGAGGAGCCGCCGGACGAGCCGCTCACGCCGCTGTCCCACTCGCTCGGCTGGACCACGACGAAGCCGGCGCCGTGGTACCGGTACTGGAAGGCCTCGCCCGACCCGCCGCGCAGCATGGACCTCATGTTCATCGAGCTGACGACCTGGGGCTGCAGGGTCGCCGACCACGCGACGGCGGCGTTGACGTCGACGTGCGTCGGCTGCTGCGTGCAGTCCAGGACGACCGGCTGCCCGACCGCGTGCAGCGCGACGGTCCCGGTGCCCGAGAGCTCCATGTTGAACAGCCCGCCGGCCATCATGTTCGCGCCCCGCAGGCGCTTGATGTCCCACGACAGCGACGCGTCGAACGCGAGCAGGTTGTGGCCGCTCACGCTGAGGGCGTCGCCGTCGAGGTGCACGAGGAAGACGAAGCCGGCGGTGTCGGCGAAGAACACCTCGCCGTTGCCCGAGACGCGCATGAGCGGCACGTCGTCGCCGCTGACGGCCTTCTTCAGCAGGCGCCCCATCGACCCGGCGCTCTCGTGGTGGAACGCGACGTCGCCCTGGTAGGCGACCATCGCCCCCTTCACGGCCAGCACGTCCGCGCCGAGGGACACCCGCAGCATCTGCGGGTTCTGGACGACGAACCGCTCGTCGGTCTGCTTCTCGAGGTTGGCCTGGGCGAAGAGGTCGCTGTGCATGGGCCACAGGGTAGGGGACCCGGATTTCGCCCGGGAAGGAATCGGCTGCTAGCATGGTTGATCGAAGTGGAGGTCACTCCCACCTGCCGGGTTCACGGATCCGGGGGTCACCCGCCGAGGATGTTCTCTCGGCGAGCGCCGCCATGGGCGGTGCATGTGTGAACGGGTGGCTTTCGCTTCGACGGAGGCCACCTTTTTCGTGTCCTCCAAACCCGATCTCAGGAGGATCCATCAGCACTGATCTGCGCGTCAACGAGCGCATTCGCGTACCCGAGGTCCGTCTCGTCGGACCCTCTGGTGAACAGGTCGGCATCGTCCGTATCGAAGATGCCCTGCGTCTGGCCGCCGAGGCCGATCTCGACCTCGTCGAGGTGGCCCCGCAGGCCCGCCCCCCGGTGTGCCGTCTCATGGACTTCGGCAAGTTCAAGTACGAGGCCGCCCAGAAGGCCCGCGAATCTCGTCGCAACCAGACGAACACGATCATCAAGGAGATGAAGCTCCGCCCGAAGATCGACCAGCACGACTACGACACCAAGAAGGGTCACGTCGTGCGGTTCCTGAAGGCGGGCGACAAGGTCAAGATCACGATCATGTTCCGCGGCCGCGAGCAGCACCGACCCGAGCTCGGGTTCCGCCTGCTGCAGAAGCTGGCCGCCGACGTCGAGGATCTCGGCTTCATCGAGTCGAACGCCCGCCAGGACGGTCGCAACATGACGATGGTGCTCGCTCCTCACAAGAAGAAGTCCGAGGCGCAGGCCGAGGTCAAGGCCGCCAAGGCCGAGACCACTGCCGCGCGCCAGGCAGAGCGTGAAGCCGAGGCCCAGGCCGAGAAGGCGCATCGCGAAGAACAGCAGAAGAACCAGACGGAGAAGAAGCCTCGCCGACGCTCCGAGAACCTCGACCCAGACATGGAGGCATAACCGTGCCGAAGTTCAAGCCCCACTCGGGCATGAAGAAGCGCGTCAAGATCACCGGCAAGGGCAAGCTCCGCCGTGAGCAGACCAACCGCCGCCACCTCTTGGAGGTCAAGTCCTCGACCCGGAAGCGCCGCCTCGCCGGCACGGCCGACGTGTCGAAGGCCGACACCAAGCAGGTCAAGAAGCTGCTCGGTCTCTGAGCGCCCACCCCTAGTTTTCGAAGTATCTGAAGGAGTAACACTGTGGCACGCGTCAAGCGTTCGGTGAACGCGCAGAAGAAGCGCCGCGAAGTCCTCGAGCGGGCGTCCGGTTACCGGGGCCAGCGCTCGCGCCTGTACCGCAAGGCCAAGGAGCAGGTCACCCACTCGCTGGTCTACAGCTACAACGACCGCAAGGCCAAGAAGGGCGACTTCCGTCGTCTCTGGATCCAGCGCATCAACGCCGCGGTCCGCGCGCAGGGCATGACGTACAACCGCTTCATCCAGGGCCTCAAGGCCGCCGAGGTCGAGGTCGACCGCAAGATCCTCGCGGATCTGGCCGTCAACGACCCCGCCGCGTTCAACGCCCTCGTCGAGGTCGCCAAGGCGAACCTCCCCGAGGACGTCAACGCGCCCAAGGCCGACACCGTCGCCTGAGCACCAGCTCACCTCCACTCGTGGCGAGCCCCGGCGATCTCACCGTCCGTTCAGGACGCGTGAAGACCGCTCGGCGGCTCGCCACGCGTGCGTTCCGGGTCCGGACCGGCGAGTTCCTCGCCGAAGGACCCCAGGCCGTCCGTGAGGCCCTCGCCGAGCGTGGCGTCGTCATCGAGGTCTTCGCGACCGTCGACGCCACCGACCGGCATCCCGAGCTCGTCGCGCAGGCCGAGACCTGGCACGTCGTCACCGACGACGTCGTCGAGGCGATCGCCGACTCGGTGACGCCGCAGGGGCTCGTGGCGCGCTGCCACTCGGTCCTCACGACCCTCGAGGACGTGCCGGCGGACGCCCGCCTCGTCGTCGTGTGCGCCGAGATCCGCGACCCGGGCAACCTGGGCGCGGTGATCCGCTGCGCGGACGCCGCCGGCGCCGCGGCCGTCGTCGTCGCGGGCGAGAGCGTCGATCCGCTCAATCCCAAGGTCGTCCGCGCCACGGCGGGCTCGCTGTTCCACCTGCCGATCGCCGTCGAGGATGACGTCGAGGCGGTCATCGCCGCCCTGCAGGAGCGAGGCGTGCAGGTGCTGGCCGCCGACGGCGGGGGAGAGACCGGCCTGTTCGACGCCGACCTCGACCTGGCCGCCCCGACCGCGTGGCTCATGGGCAACGAGGCGCACGGCCTGCCCGACGCCTGGGTCGCCCTGGCCGACCGTGGCGTCCACGTGCCGATCCTGGGCCGGGCGGAGAGCCTGAATCTCGCCACGGCGGCCGCCGTCTGTCTCTACGCATCGGCCCGTGAGCAGGGCTAGGCTCGGGGCCGTGCCCTTCGACCAGTTCCCCGACGGCATCGTCGTCGCCGACGCGGACGGTCGTGTCACGTACGTGAACCGCTGGGTGAACTACTGGGCCCGCGCCGAGGGCGACGAGCTCATCGGCATGCACCTCAACGACGCGCTGCCGTTCGACGACCTGAACGGCAACAGCTGGTTCGACTGCGTGCACCCGTACGACGGGCTGAACATCCGCACCCGCATCAGCGAGTCCTCCTGGTACTCGCCGCGCGGCAGCGAGTACCTCATCACCGCCTCGCTCGTGCGCGAGCGCCCTGCGGGCAAGGTCGAGCAGGTCATCGTCAGCATCCGCAACGCTCGCGTGCGCCTGCAGCGCGACCGTGAGAAGTCGGACATGGTCGCCACCGTCGCCCACGAGCTGCGCTCGCCGCTGACCGGCATCAAGGGGTTCAGCGCGACGCTGCTGAGCCGCTGGGAGGCGTTCACCGAGGAGCAGCGCGTCTTCATGCTGCAGACGATCGACGCCGACGCCGACCGGCTGAGCCGCCTCATCACCGAGCTGCTCGACGCCGCGCGCATCGACGCCGGCCGGCTGTCCCTGCGGACCGAGCCCGTGCGCCTCGACCAGCTCACCGAGCGGGTGCTGGCGTCGGTGTTCTCCACGGCCGAGCAGCCCCCGCTGCCGCGGGTCGAGGGCGAGGTCCCGGTCGTGTGGGGCGACGCCGACCGCATCACGCAGGTCTTCACGAATCTCGTGGAGAACGCGATCCGCCACGGCGAGGGACTGCGCGAGGTCGTCGTCTCGCCGCACGAGAACGCCGGCGTCCCCGGCGTCCTGGTCGAGGTCGTCGACAACGGCCCGGGCATCCCCGAGGAGTCGCGGATGCGCATCTTCAGCCGCTTCTGGCGGTCGGGCCCCGGCGCCGGCAGCGGGCTGGGCATGTTCATCGTGCGCGGCGTCGTCGACCAGCACGGCGGCACCATCGCGATCGCCGACGCCGAGGGCCGCGGAGCGTGCATCCGGGTGTGGCTGCCGGTCAACGAGCCGGACACGATGACGTCCTGACCCGCCGATAGACTGCAGGGCGTGTCTGCGCCCAATTCCGACTACGACCCGGTCGAGGTCACGCCGCTGCGTGCCGACGAGGTCGCCCGCATGCGCGACGAGGCCCTCGCGGCCATCGCCGCGGCCGACTCCCTCGACGCGCTGAAGCAGGTCCGCATCGACCACGCGGGCGATCGCTCGCCGCTGGCGCTGGCCAACCGCGAGATCGGCGCCCTGCCGCCCGCGGCCCGCAAGGACGCCGGCCAGCGCGTCGGCCAGGCCCGCGGCGCCGTCAACCAGGCGCTCGCCGCGCGCACCGCCGAGGTCGAGGCCGTCGAGTTCGAGCAGCGCCTCGCCGCCGAGGCCGTCGACGTCACGCTGCCCACCGACCGCGAGCCGGTCGGCGCCCGCCACCCGATCACCACGATCCAGGAGCACGTCGCGGACATCTTCGTCGCGATGGGCTGGGAGGTCGCCGAGGGTCCCGAGGTCGAGGCCGAGTGGCTCAACTTCGACGCGCTCAACCTGGGCCCCGACCACCCGGCCCGCACGATGCAGGACACGTTCTGGCTCTCGCCGGAGTCCGCCGCGATGGTGCTGCGCACGCACACCTCGCCCGTGCAGGCCCGCACGATGCTCACGAACGAGCCCCCGATCTACGTCGTCTGCCCCGGCCGCGTCTACCGCACCGACGAGGCCGACGCGACGCACATGCCGGTCTTCCACCAGGTCGAGGGCCTGGCGATCGACCGCGGACTGTCGATGGCCCACCTGAAGGGCACGCTCGACCACTTCGCCCGCGCGATCTACGGCACCGAGATCACGACGCGCTTCCGCCCGTCGTACTTCCCGTTCACCGAGCCCAGCGCCGAGGTCGACCTGCTCTGCTACGTCTGCCACAACGATCCGGCCGAGGTCTCGTCCTGCCGCACGTGCGGCGGCGAGGGGTGGGTCGAGTGGGGCGGCTGCGGCGTCGTCAACCCGCGCGTCCTCGTGGCCTGCGGCGTGGACCCGGAGGAGTACTCCGGCTTCGCGTTCGGCATGGGCCTCGACCGCACCATCACCAGCCGTTACGACATCGCGGACCTGCGCGACCTGTGGGACGGCGACGTCCGTTTCACCGAGCCCTTCGGAGTTGGTCTCTGACATGCGAGTGCCTGTGGAGTGGCTGCGGTCACTCGTCGAGCTTCCCAGCGGTGTCACCACCGAGCAGCTGGCCGAGCGCCTGACGATGTACGACCTCAAGCTCGAGGAGATCCTCGGCGGCGGCATCAGCGGTCCGCTGACGGTCGGTCGCGTGCTCGCGATCAACCCCGAGGAGCAGAAGAACGGCAAGACGATCAACTGGTGCCGCGTCGACGTCGGCGCACAGAACGAGCCGTCCGTGCCCGACGCGCCCGGCGAGGACGTGCCGTCGCGCGGCATCGTCTGCGGTGCGCACAACTTCGGCGTCGGCGACCTCGTCGTCGTGTCGCTGCCCGGCACGTTCCTGCCGGCGATGGGCTTCGAGATCGGCTCGCGCAAGACGTACGGCCACGTCTCGGACGGCATGATCTGCTCCACGGCCGAGCTGGGCATCCCCGGCGACGCCTCGGGCATCCTCGTCCTCGAGCCGGGCACCGCCGAGCCCGGCGACGACGCGGTCCAGGTCCTGGGCCTGGGCGACCAGACGCTCGACCTCGAGGTCAACCCCGACCGCGCGTACGCGCTCAGCCTGCGCGGCGTCGGCCGCGACGCGGCGCTCGCCTTCGGCGTGCCGTTCAACGACCCGGCCGACATCGCCGTGCCGTCCGCCGAGCAGCCGGCGTACCCCGTCCGGGTCGAGGATCCCGAGGGCTGCCCCGTCTTCACGACGCTCGTCGTCGAGGGCATCGACCCCGAGGCGCAGACGCCGGCGTGGATGGCCAAGCGGATCACGGACGCTGGGATGCGGCCGATCTCGCTGACCGTCGACATCTCCAACTACGTGATGCTCGAGCTGGGCCAGCCCAACCACTGCTACGACCGCGCCAAGATCGACGGCGACATCGTGGTGCGCCGGGCGCGCGAGGGCGAGCGGCTGACGACGCTCGACGGCGTCGACCGCGCGCTCACGCCCGACGACCTGCTCGTCACCGACGCCTCCGGGCCGATCGGCCTCGCCGGCGTCATGGGCGGCGACCACACCGAGATCGACGCCACCACGACCGACGTCGTCGTCGAGGCCGCCTACTGGGACCCGGTGACGATCTTCCGTGCCGTCAAGCGCCACAAGCTGCCCTCGGAGGCCGCCAAGCGCTACGAGCGCGGCGTCGACCCCGAGCTGCCGCTGCGCGGTGCCACGCGCGTCGCCGAGCTGCTCGTCGAGCTGGCCGGCGGCACGCTCGCGCCGGGCGCCACCGTCGTGGGCGAGGCGCCGAAGCGCACCGCCGTGACGTTCCCCGCCGACCTGCCGTCGAAGATCAGCGGCCTGGAGATCACGCCGCAGCAGGCGCAGGACACGTACGAGCGCAACGGCTGCGAGGTCATCGTCAGCGAGGGCGCGTTCACCGTGACGCCGCCGTCGTGGCGCTTCGACCTCAACGACCCGTACGACTTCGTCGAGGAGGCCCTGCGCACCGCCGGCTACGAGAACGTGCCGTCGGTGCTGCCGACGCCCACGGGCGGTCGCGGACTCACGCGCGGCCAGGAGCTGCGCCGCCGGGTCGGCCACGTGCTCGCCGGCGCCGGCCTCGTCGAGGTCACGACGCTGCCGTTCGTCGGACCGGCCGACCTGGACCGCCTCGGCGTGCCGCAGGACGACCCGCGCCGCGACCTCGTCACCCTCGCCAACCCGCTGTCGGCCGAGGAGCCGGCGCTCACGCCCACGCTGCTGATCGGGCTGCTGCGCGCCGCCTCGCTCAACATCGGCCGCGGCCACGACGCCGTCCAGATCAGCGAGATCGGGCGCGTGTTCCGGCCCCGTCCCGGGAACCCGGCCGCGCCGATCCTCGGCGTCGACCGCCGTCCCACCGACGACGAGCTGGCCGCGCTCGACGCCGCGCTGCCCGACCAGCCTCGCCACATCGGCTTCGTGCTGGCGGGCGAGCGCACGCGCTCGGGCTGGGCCGGCGCCGGTCGCCCCGTGGACTGGAGCGATGCGCTGTCGGTCGCCCGCCTCGTCGCGCAGAACCTGCACGTCGACCTCGAGGTCGCCCCCGCGTCGCTCGCGCCGTTCCACCCGGGACGCTGCGCCGAGCTCTACGTGGGGGAGCGGCTCGTCGGCACGGCCGGTGAGCTGCACCCCAAGGTCGCTGAGGCGTACGGGCTGCCCGGCCGCGTCGCGGTGGGCGAGCTGAACCTCGACCTGCTCATCGAGCTGGCCCCGGCGATCGGTCCCAAGCCCGAGTTCTCGGCGTTCCCCGTGGCCAAGGAGGACTTCGCGTTCATCGTCGACGCCGACGTGGCGGCGGGCGACCTGCAGGCCCTCGTGGCGGGCGCGTCGGACCTCATCGAGTCGGCGCGGCTGTTCGACGTCTACACCGGCGACCAGGTGGGGAAGGGCCGCAAGTCCCTCGCCTTCAAGGTCCGCCTGCGGGCTCGGGACCACACGCTCAAGGAGGCCGAGATCAAGGCCGCCCGCGAGCAGATCGTCGCCGCCGCCGCGACACTCGGAGCGGAGCTGCGCTGACCGGCACGGATGCTCCCTCGGTGGTTACATGGCTCCATGACCGAGGGAGCACCTGCCGTCCGGATCGAGCACGACCTGCTGGGTGACCGGGAGATCCCGGCCGACGTCTACTGGGGGGTGCACACCCTGCGCGCCCAGGAGAACTTCCCGATCACGGGCGTGCCGATCGCGATCAGTCCCTACCTGCCCGAGGCGCTCGCCGCGGTCAAGGAGGCCGCCGCCGAGACGAACCACGACCTCGGGCTGCTCGACGACGAGCGCCACGCCGCGATCGTCCAGGCGTGCCGCGAGATCCGCGCGGGCGCGCTGCACGACCAGTTCGTCGTGGACGTCATCCAGGGCGGCGCGGGCACCTCGACCAACATGAACGCGAACGAGGTCATCGCGAACCGCGCGCTGGAGATCCTCGGGCACCAGAAGGGCCAGTACGAGTACCTGCACCCGAACGAGCAGGTGAACCTCAGCCAGTCGACGAACGACGTCTACCCGACCGCGGTGAAGATCGCCGTCATCAATGCGACGTACGACCTCGGCACGGCCATGCAGGCGCTGGAGGACGCGTTCGCCGAGAAGGCGGTCGAGTTCCACGACGTGCTGAAGATGGGCCGTACGCAGCTGCAGGACGCCGTGCCGATGACGCTGGGCCAGGAGTTCGGCACGTACGCGCTCATGATCGCCGAGGACCGCGCCCGGCTGCGCGAGGCGGTCATGCTGCTGCACGAGATCAACCTCGGCGCCACGGCGATCGGCACGCAGCTCAACGCGCCCCAGGGCTACGTGCCCCTCGCGCGCGAGCACCTCTCGCGGATCACCGGCCTGCCGCTGCGCACGGCCGTCGACCTCATCGAGGCGACGCAGGACTGCGGCTCGTTCGTGCAGATGTCGGGCGTGCTCAAGCGCGTCGCGGTGAAGCTGTCGAAGATCTGCAACGACCTGCGGCTGCTGTCGTCGGGCCCGCGCGCCGGGCTCGGCGAGATCAACCTGCCCGCGCGCCAGGCCGGGTCGAGCATCATGCCCGGCAAGGTGAACCCCGTGATCCCCGAGGTCGTCAACCAGGTCGCGTTCCAGATCATCGGCCACGACGTGACGGTCTCGATGGCGGCCGAGGCGGGCCAGCTGCAGCTCAACGCGTTCGAGCCGGTCATCTGCTACTCGCTGTCGTCGGGGCTGTGGCGGCTGCGGACCGCGATCGAGTCGCTCACCGAGAACTGCGTCCGCGGCATCACCGCGAACACCGAGCACCTGGCGGCGGAGGTGGCCAACTCGATCGGCCTCGTCACGGCTCTGAACCCGTACGTCGGCTACCAGGTGGCGACCGAGCTGGCGCAGGAGGCGCTCACGACCGGCCGGGGCGTCGCCGAGATCGTGCTGGCCCGTGGGCTCATGCCGAAGGACGAGCTGGAGCGGATCCTGCGCCCCGAGACGCTGGCCCATCTCGGGCCCAAGCCGGCCGACCGTTCCGGAGGTGTGTGAGCCCCCACACGGGGGAGGTGTAACCTGTTCGCCATGACCACCTTCGTGATCATCATTTGACAGCGCGTCTGAACCACCCTCAGACGCGCCGCCTCCCGTACCCGGGGGGCTTTTTTCATGCATGACCACGGCACGCGACACACAGGACGATCATGAGCACGAGCTTCGGGAAGCACGATCCGGCGGACTTCCACGTCTACGACACGACGATGCGCGACGGCGCCCAGCAGGAGGGCCTCAACCTCTCCGTGCAGGACAAGCTGGCGATCGCGCAGCACCTCGACGAGCTCGGCGTGGGCTACATCGAGGGCGGCTGGCCCGGCTCGAACCCGAAGGACACCGAGTTCTTCGCGCTCGCCGCCAAGGAGCTGGACCTCAAGCACGCGACGCTCGCGGCGTTCGGCTCCACGCGTCGCGCCGGCACGGTCGCCGCGGACGACCCGCAGGTCGGCGCGCTGCGCGACTCGGGAGCCTCGGTCGTGACGCTCGTCGCCAAGAGCCACGACCAGCACGTGCTGCGGGCGCTGCGCACGACGCTCGACGAGAACCTCGCGATGGTGCGCGACTCGGTGGCGCACCTGCGCAGCGAGGGCCGGCGCGTCTTCCTCGACTGCGAGCACTTCTTCAACGGTTACCTCGACAACCGCGACTACGCGCTCGAGGTCGTCCGCGTCGCCACCGAGGCCGGCGCCGAGGTCGCGGTCCTGTGCGACACGAACGGCGGCATGCTCCCGCACCAGGTCGGCGAGATCGTCGCCGACGTGCTCGCCTCGACCGGCGCGCGCCTGGGCATCCACGCCCACAACGACACCGGCTGCGCGGTCGCGAACTCGATCGAGGCCGTCCGGGCGGGCGCCACGCACCTGCAGGGCTGCATCAACGGCTACGGCGAGCGCACCGGCAACGCCGACCTCGTCACCTCGGTCGCGAACCTCGAGTTCAAGCTGGGCATGGACGTCATGCCCGAGGGCGCGCTCGCGGACGCCACGCGCATCTCGCACGCGATCAGCGAGATCACGAACTACCCGCCGGTGGCGCGCCAGCCGTACACGGGCGTCTCGGCGTTCGCGCACAAGGCCGGCCTGCACGCCAGCGCGATCCGCGTCGACCCCGACCTGTACCAGCACATGGATCCCGCGCTGGTCGGCAACGACATGCGCCTGCTGGTCTCCGAGATGGCCGGCCGCGCGACGATCGAGCTCAAGGGCCGCGAGCTCGGCTTCGACCTCTCGGGCGACGCCGAGCTTCTGACCTCCATCACCGACCGCGTGAAGCGGATGGAGCAGGAGGGCTACACGTTCGAGGCGGCCGACGCCTCGTTCGAGCTGCTGCTGACCGAGGCGGTCACGGGCACGCGTCCGGCCTACTTCGACGTCGAGGCGTGGCGCGTCATCGCCGGCTCGGCGGGCGACGGCGGCGCGGAGGCGATCGTCAAGGTCGTCGCCGGCGGCCGCCGCACCGCGGTCGTGGGGGAGGGCAACGGCCCGGTCAACGCCCTCGACCACGCGCTGCGCTCGGCGATCGAGCAGATGTACCCGGACGTCGCGCAGTTCCACCTCATCGACTTCCGCGTGCGCATCCTCGACCAGGGCCACGGCACGGACGCGGTGACGCGCGTGCTCATCGAGACGACCGACGGCAAGAGCTCCTGGGTCACGGTCGGCGTGGGCCCGAACATGATCGAGGCCTCGTTCGAGGCGCTCGTCGACGCCCTGACGTACGGCCTGCGCGCCCACGGGGTCGAGACGCCGTAGGCCCGGCTCAGCCGTAATACGTGGCGATCAGCTGGCCGTCGATCTCGTGCACGCGCACGGGGAGGCCGTAGATGTCCTCGAGCAGCCGGGGCTGCATGATCTCGGCGGGGGAGCCGCACGCGGCGACGCGGCCGTCGCGCATCGCGACGATCGTGTCGGCGTAGCAGGACGCGACGTTGAGGTCGTGGACCACCACGACGACCGTGCGGCCCAGCTCGCTGGCGGCGTCGCGCAGCCGGCCCATCATCGAGACGGCGTGGCACAGGTCGAGGTTGTTGAGCGGCTCGTCCAGCAGCACGACGTCGGTGTCCTGGCACAGCACCATCGCCACGAAGGCCCTCTGGCGCTGCCCGCCGGAGAGCTGGTCGAGGTAGCGGTCGGCCAGGTCGCCCAGGTCGAGGTAGTCCAGCGCCCGCTCGACGTGCACGAGGTCGTCGGCCGTGGGCCGGCCCTTGCTGTGCGGGTAGCGGCCGAACGTCACCAGCTCGCGCACGGTGAGCCGGATGTCGAGGTGGTTCTCCTGGCGCAGCACCGCCATCCGACGGGCCAGCTCGTCACTGGGGGTGTCCGACACGTCGAGGCCCGCCACGCTGACACGTCCGCCGTCGGCGGCGAGCAGGCGCCCGATGATCGCCAGCAGCGTGGACTTCCCGGCGCCGTTCGGCCCGATCAGCGCCGTGACGCCGCCCAGCGGGAGGTCGAGGCTGACGTCGTCGACGACGAGGCTGCGGCCGTAGCGCTTGGTGACGCCCTCGGCCCGGATGCCGGTCAGCTCGGTGGTGGTGACGGTCATGCGAGGTTCCTCCTGGCGCGGCGGATCAGCAGGGCGATGAAGGTGAGGCCGCCGACCAGCTCGATGACGACGGACAGCGTGGTGGTGACCTCGAGCAGGCGCTCGAGCACGAACTGGCCTCCGACGAGGCAGATCACGGCCGAGAGCCCGGCCATCGGCAGCACGACGGCGTGACGGTGGGTGCCGGCCAGCTGGTATCCGAGGTGGGCGACGAGCAGCCCGAAGAACGTGATGGGCCCGACCAGTGCCGTGGAGACCGAGACGAGCACGGCCACCAGGGCCAGGACCCGGCTCGTCTCGCGGCGGTGGTCGACGCCGAGGGTGGTGGCCGGTCCGGACCCGAGGGCGAGCACGTCGTAGACCCGTAGGCGCCGCACGACCAGCACGGTGGCGACGGCGACGACCGCGGCGGTGACCCACACGAGGTCCTCGTCGACCGTGGTGAACGACGCGAACATGAGGTTCTGCAGGGACTGGAACTCGCTGGGGTCGATGAGCCGCTGCAGGAACGCCGAGATGCTGCGGAACAGGGTCGCGAAGACCAGTCCGACGAGGATCAGCACGTGCAGCTCGTAGCGTCCCGAGGAGAACAGCCACCGGAACAGGGTCAGCGCGAACACCAGCATCAGCAGCGTCTCGACGACGAACTGCACACGCGAGTCCGTCTGGTTGATCAGCGAGGCCGAGAAGACGAACACGACGACCGTCTGGATCAGGACGTACAGCGCGTCGAAGCCCATCAGCGCGGGGGTCAGGATCCGGTTGCCGGTGATGGTCTGGAACAGCACGGTGGACATGGCGATCGCCCAGCCGACCAGCACGAGGGCGACGAGGCGCCGGATGCGCAGCGGCACGACGAAGTCGGCGTACCCGTGGGTGTCGGCCAGCAGGAAGCCCGCGATCACGGCGACGGCGATCGCGGCGGCGATGGTGAGGCGGTGCGCGGGGGCCAGGCGCGGTGCCCGTCGGGTGTCAGTCAGCACGCGGCGCTCGCTTCAGCAGCACGTACAGGAAGAACGCCGCGCCGAGGACGCCCATGACGGTGCCCACGGGGATCTCGTAGGGGTAGCGGACCAGGCGCCCGATGATGTCGCAGGCCAGCACGAGGCCGGCGCCGAGGACGGCGACCCACGGCAGCCCGCGGCGGGCGTTGTCGCCGAGCAGCATGCTGACGAGGTTCGGGACCACCAGGCCCAGGAACGGGATGACGCCGACCGTGACCACGACGACGGCGCTGACGACCGAGACGATCGTCAGTCCCACGGCGACGACGGCGCGGTGGTCGAGGCCGGCGTTGACGGAGAACGACTCGCCCATCCCTGCGACGGTGAACCGGTCGGCGGCCAGGAACGCGACGACGACCAGGCCGGCGACGAGCCACAGCAGCTCGTAGCGCCCGGCGAGGATCCCGGAGAAGTCGCCCGTCATCCAGCTGTTGAGCGTCTGCAGCAGGTCGTGGTGGAACGCCAGGAACGTGGTGAGCGCGCCGATCACTCCGCCGAGCATCAGCCCGATGAGCGGCACCAGGATCGTCTCGCGCACCGGCATCAGCCGCACGACCCGCAGGAACAGCCAGGTGCCCGCCAGCGCGAACAGCGCGGCGACGGCCATCTTCACCATCAGCGGAGCGCCCGGCGCGAGCAGCGTGACCGCCACGAGGCCGAGTCCGGCGGCCTCGGTGGTGCCGACGGTGGAGGGCTCGACGAAGCGGTTGCGCACCAGCAGCTGCATCAGCAGTCCGCAGACCGCCAACGCCGCGCCGGCCAGCACGAGCGCGACGGTGCGCGGGATGCGCGAGACCCACAGCACCTCCCACGACACGTCGGCGACGCCGATCATGACGCTGGCGCCGGCCAGGAGGAGGAGCCCGACCACCCCGCCGGCCAGGGCGGCCGGCGGGGTGGTGCGGGTGCTGCGGGTGGTGACCGACATGGTCAGGCGAGGCTCGTCTCGACGTCGTCGAGCAGCGTGCCCAGGCTGGTCAGGCCGCCGACGACGATGTACCAGGCCTCGGCGTCGACGTACGTGACCTTGTCGTTCTTCCAGGCCGAGGTCTTCTTCACGAGAGCGTTGTCAAGGATCTCCTCGGCGGACTTGCCCTCCTCACCGATGGCGGCGTCGCGGTCGACGACGTACAGCAGGTCGGGGTCGGCCTCGCGGATGAACTCGAACGACACGGCCTCGCCGTGGCGCGACTCCGTGTCACCGAGCTGCTCGGTGGCGGGGCGGACGCCGAAGTCCTGGTGCAGGAAGCCGAAGCGCGAGTTGAGCGAGTACGCCGTCACCTCGCCGCCGCTGGTGAGCAGCACGAGACCCTCACCGGCGTCGGCGGCCTTCGTGCGCAGCGCGGCGATGCGGTCGTCGTACTCGGCGAGCTTGTCCCGGGCCTGCTGCTCCTTCTCGAAGATCGAGGCGAGGGTCTCGATGTTCTTGCGCGAGCTCTCCAGGTACGAGGTCTCGTCGACGGACATGTCCAGGACGGGGACGTCCTCGAACGTCTTCTCGAGCGTGTCGTGCATGGCTGCCGAGCGGCCGCCGACGATGATCAGGTCGGGCTCGGCGCGCGGGATGGCCTCGAGGTCCGGCTCGAAGAGGTCGCCGACCGTGACGTAGTCGTCCGAGGCGTACTTCTCCAGGTACGACGGGACGGCGCCACCCTTGGCTACGCCCGTGATCGCGTCGACGCCGAGTGTGTCGAGGGTGTCGAGCACGCCCATGTCGAACACGACGACGCTCTCGGGGTTGAGCGGGACCTCCTCCTCGCCCAGCGCGTCCGTGACGGTGATGGTCTCGGTGTCACCACCGCCGGCGGTGTCCTCGCTGGCGCAGGCGCTGAGAGCGAGGCCGAGAAGGGGAAGGGCCAGGGCTGCCGTGAGGCGACGGTTCAGGGTCACGGTTCATCCGTTCAGTCGGGGTTAGGCGAGCCTAAGGTAACCCGAAGGTCACGGATGGCCGTACCGGGGGTGTAGCCATGGCCCGATCGGACTAGGTGGTACACGGAAACGCAGGCGACAACGCCCGTCAGGCCACGAGCAGGTCCGGATCGTCCAGGTCGAGGCGGCTCAGAAGCGGCGGCGCGGTCGCCACGTACCGCTCGCTCCAGCGAGCGGGCGTGTCGAGGTGGCGGTCGTCGAGGTGACCGTGCGACTTCATGTTGTGGTGCCTGCGGCACAGGCACCGCAGGTTCGAGCCGGTGGTCTCACCGCCGGAGTCGTAGGCGAGGGCGTGGTCCTGGTCGGCCTCGGTGGCGGGTGCCCGGCACCCCATGACTCGACAGGTCCCGTCCCGCCATCGGATCGCGTCGCGCAGACTCTCGCCGGGCCGATATCGCAGGACGCTGGTGTCGAGCACGTGCCCGAGGGGGTCGAGGACGAGTCGGCGGAAGACGGTGTGCTCGGACTGGGCCAGCTCGCGTACCCATTCGCTGCCGACGGGCTCACCGTCGAGGGTGAGGCCGGGGCCGTCGGTGAGGCCGATGAGGTCGGTGGCGGCGACGCTGATCGCGATCTCGGCACGGATGTCGGTCTGCGTGCCCTCGGAGCACGTGAGCCAGTGGGCGAGCAGGTCGGCCTGCTTCTGCTCACGGGTGCGGGTGTCCTTCTCGCCGGTCTCGGGATCGGCGGAGGGCAGTGCCTTCGCGGCGCGGCGCAGGCGGTCGCCGACGGCGATGGCCACGCCCGTCGGCAGGAGCGCGTTCAGCCACGACGTGCCGTCGTCGTTGTGCGTGATCGACACGCGTCGCTCCTCGACCGCCTTGGCGCGCTCGTCGGCGGTCTGCTCGGGCTCGAGCCGCGCACGCAGTCGGCGCAGCCAGGCGCGCAGCTCGGCGATGGTGTGCGTGGCCGCGTACTCGACGGCGGAGTGCTCGAGCTTGAGCCAGCTGGCGGGGTCGGTCAGTCGCTCCGCCGTGTCGGCGATGGCGCTGGCCCGGTCGGCATCGAGGTCCCCGAGCCGGAACGCCGACCACACGGCAGGCGTGCGCTCGCGCAGGGTCTCGGCCTCGGACACGATCGCCCACACCCGCCGCTCGGTGACGTGGAGGGCCTGCGCGATCTCGAGCGTGACCTCGCGCCTGGCGAGCTCCTTCGACAGGGGCATCTGGTCGGAGCGGTCGATCTCGGCGATGCGCCGACGGTGGTGCCCGGCGATGAGGTCCCACTCCTCGAACTCCGCCACCGCGCGGGCGCGCCGGACCGCGTCGAACGCGCGCGCCGTGGAGTCGAAGTTCATACGGGCCAACGTAGTGGGCCCCACTGACACTTCTTCACGGCTCGCGACCGCTAGCCTCCTGCCATGTCTGAGGCAATGCAGGGCCTGGCCGAGATCGCACGACTCGAGGCGGAACGCGAGGGATTGCAACGGCAGCTCGACGCCGCTCGGCGCCACCACGAGCATGCCGAAGAGCGCCACCGCGAGGCGGTTCAGCGACTCGACGCCGAAGCCGCCGACGTCCGGCGGCTCGAGTCGCTCTCGATGACGCGGATCCTCGCGGGCCTGCGGGGCACGCGCGACACGGACCTGTCCCGCGAGCAGGCCGAGAGGCTCGCGGCGCAGTACGCCGTGGACGAGGCCGAGGCGCGGCGCCGGACGGCCCAGCGAGAGATCGACGATCGCACCGAGCGGCTGGCCGCCCTCGACGGACTCGAGGCCAGGCGCGCCGAACTGCTCGCGCTGCGGGAGCGCGAGATCGCCGCCGATCCCGCCTCGTCGGAAGCCTGGACGCGGCTGACCGAGATCGCCGAGCGGCAGGGCACGCTCGAGGCCGAGGCCGTGCAGCTCCGGGAGGCGCAGGCCGCCGCGCGCGACGCCCGTGCGGCACTCGGGGAGGCCTCGCAGCACCTCGGGAGCGCGAGCGGCTGGGCCACGTACGACACCTTCTTCGGCGGCGGCCTCGTGAGTGACCTCATGAAGCACAACCGGCTCGACCAGGCCGGCGAGCTCATGCGGCGGGCGGACGCGGCGCTCGGCCACCTCGCCACCGAGCTGGCCGACGTGGACATCGACGCCGTGGGCGAGATCGGCATCACGGAGCTCGCTCGTGCCTTCGACATCTGGTTCGACAACATCTTCAGCGACTACCAGGTGCGCGAGCGGATCCGGGATGCCGCTGCGCGCGTCGACGGCCTGCTCCACGCGGTCGACCGCGTCGCGGACGAGCTCATGCGGCGGCTGGGCGGAGTCGAGACCGCCCTGCGTGACCTGGAGGCCTCGCGCCGTGAGGTGCTGACCGCGTGAGCACGCGTCCGGACTGAGCGACCTCCCGCCTCTCCCTTGACGGGACCCCCACCGCGGGCGGTCACTGGAAGAGACGCGGAGGTGGCGGATGGACGTCCACGAGAGCAACAGGATGCAGGCGGAGTCGTGGGACGGCCCGGGTGGTGCGTACTGGGCCGTGCATGCGGACAGATTCGACCGAGCCGTCGCGGGCTACCAGGAGCGCTTCGAGGAGGCGGCCGCCGTCAGGCGCGGGGAGCGTGTGCTCGACGTCGGGTGTGGTGGTGGGCTGACCACGCGCTGGGCGGCGCGCGCCTCCGTGGACGGCGAGGTGCTCGGCATCGACCTGTCGAGCCGGCTGCTCGAGGTGGCCGAGCGGCGGGCGAAGGAGGAGGGACTCGACAACGTGGGGTTCGTCCAGGGCGACGCACAGGTGCACCCGTTCGAGCGCGAACACGTCGACGTGGTCATCTCGCGCACCGGCTCGATGTTCTTCGGCGACCCCGTGGCCGCGTTCGCCAACCTGCTGTCAGCGACGCGACCCGGCGGCCGGATGGTGCTGCTGACGTGGCAGGGACCGGACCGGAACGAGTGGATCCGCGGGACGCTCGGCGTGCTCGGGGCAGCACCCGGCCCGACGGCGGACCTGGATGCACCGGGCATGTTCGCGCTGTCGAGGCCGGCGCGGATCCGCGAGGTCCTCGAGGCCGCCGGCTGGGCCGCGGTCGAGGTCGACAGCGTCGAGCGGACCGAGTGGTTCGGTGAGGACGTGAACGACGCGATGGAGTTCCTGCGGGGACTCTTCGCGTGGCTCTTGGAGGGGCTGTCGACGGACGAGCGCGAGGCCGCCGAAGCGCGGCTCCGCGAGAGCCTGCGGGCCCACACGGGGCCGAACGGGGTGGAGTTCGGCTCGGCGGCGTGGCTGGTCACCGGACGCAGGGAGGCCCACGATGAGCACTGACGACGCACCCACGTTCCACGACGTGGACTCGTCCTCCGACGAGGGCAGGGCGGCGGCGCTCGCGGCGCTCGACGTCCAGGCCCAGCTGCCGCCGATCCAACGGCTGCACGCCTGGCTCATCGAGCAGCTGGACCCGCTGCCGGGGATGCACGTGATGGACGTCGGCTGCGGCACCGGCGAGGACGTGCGCGGGCTCGCGGTGTCCGTCGCTCCCACCGGGACCGCGACAGGGGTGGACCCGAGCGAGACCATGCTGGCCGAGGCCCGTCGCCGCGGGGAGGCCGCGCGCAACCCCGCGCGGTACGTCCGGGGGTCGGCCGACCAGCTGCCGGCGGACGACGCCTCGCTCGACCTCGTGCGGTCCGAGCGCGTGCTGCAGCACCTCACCGACCCGGTCGCCGCGGTCGAGGAGATGGCTCGTGTCCTCAGGCCCGGCGGGCGGATCGGCCTGATCGACACGGACTGGCGCACCCTCGCGACGTGGCCCGGCGACCCGTACCTGACGACGGCGTGGCGCGAGGACTGGGCGGGCGTCCCGTCCCCGGCGGCCGGGGCGCAGCTGCTCGATCTCGTCCTGGGTCACGGGTTCACCGATGCCCGGGTGACCACCGAGGTGCTCATGCTGCGCCCGCGCGTGCTGGACCGGCCGCCGGTCTCGTTCGTGTTGGAGCGTGCGGCTGCTCGTGCCGAGGCCGCGGGGGAGAGCGACGCGTGGCGGCAGTCGCTCGAGGAGAGCGCGGCGCGGGGCTCGTTCGTCTTCGCCGTCACGCTCTACGGAGTCGTCGCGACGCGCGGGTGAGCGTCACGTCGCGGCGGCACGGAGCGCCTCGAGGGCGCGGGCGACGTCCTCATCGGTCGTCGACCAGTTGCTGACCGAGATCCGCAGCACGGCCCGGTCGTGCCAGCGCGATCCGCTGGTCCAGGCGGTGCCGTCCTCCATCATCCGGCGCACCACGTCCAGGGTGCGGGCGTCGTCCCCGAACGCGGCGCAGACCTGCGTGAAGACGACGTCGTTGAGCACCTCGGCCCCGTCGATGCCGGCGATGCCGTCGGCGAACGCGCGGGCGTGGCGGGCGAGACGTTCCACGAGCTCGGCCACTCCGCTGCGGCCGAGCGAGCGGAGCACCGCCCAGACCGTGACGGCCCGGGCGCGGCGGGACAGCTCGGGCACCTTCTCGAACGGGTCGCCGGCCTCGTCCTGGATCAGGTAGTCGCCGTGCATCGACATGGCCGCGCGGAGGGCGGTCGGGTCGCGCACGATCGCGAGCCCGCAGTCGTAGGGGACGTTGAGCGTCTTGTGGGCGTCGGTCGCCCACGAGTCGGCGGCCTCGAAGCCGCGCGTGAGGTCCCGGTGGGCGGGGGAGGCGGCGGCGAAGAGGCCGAACGCGCCGTCGACGTGCACCCAGGCGCCGTGCTCGTGCGCGGCGGCGATCGCCTCGTCGAACGGGTCGAAGGCGCCGGAGTGAACGTTGCCCGCTTGGAGCGCGACGACGGTCGGCCGGTCGTCGCCGTCCTCGAGCCGCTCGCGCAGGGCTGCCGGGTCGATGCGTCCCTCGGCGTCCACGGGGACGAGCTCGGGTGCGCCGAGCCCGAGGTAGCGCAGCACGAGGTCGACCGAGTCGTGCCGCTCGGCGCCCGCCAGGACGCGCACGCCGGGCGAGCCGACGAGGCCCTTTTCGCCGACGTCCCATCCGACGCGGCTGAGCACGGCATCGCGGCCGGCGGCGAGGCACGTGAAGTTCGCCATCGTCCCGCCGGTCACGAACCCGACCGCGCTGTCTGCGGGGAGGCCGAGGAGGTCGAGCACCCAGGCCTCGGCGACGTCCTCGATCGCCGTCGCGGCCGGCGTGACGGTCCGCAGGCCGGCGTTCTGGTCCCACGCCGACGTCAGCCAGTCCGCCGCCATGGCCGCGGGATGCGTGCCACCGATGACGAAGCCGAAGAACCGGCCCGACGGCATCGCGGTCAGGCCGGGATCCGCGGCGCGCGCCAGCAGGTCCACGACCTCGGCCGGGTCGGTGGGACCTTCCGGCAGGTCGGTGCCGAGCGCCGAGATGACGTCCGCGACGGACGCCTCGGGTGGCACGGCGCGCTCGTCGAGGCCTCCCAGCCACGCCAGTGCGTGCTCGTGAGCCCGGTCCAGTGCCGGGGCTGCCTCGGCCGAACGGTCCATCCGGTCCACCGCCTTCCACTCTGGTCAGGATGACCGACGGAGATCAGAGCGGTCCAGGTGCCCGACGGAAGGAACGTACGGATTCCGCGAACAATCAGCTCATCACATGCGACGCTCGGTCGATGACCGAACGCCCCCAGACACCTCCAGGCTGGTACCCGGACGCGCGAGGCGAGCTGCGCTACTGGGACGGTGCCACATGGACCGACTACACCGCGCGGAACTACCCGTATCCCTCGACAGGTGGCCACGCCTCCGGATCGCGGATCAGTGCCCCGGGCGCCCGAAGCCGCAAGCGTTGGTCACGGCGATGGGAGTTCTGGCTCGTCGCGGCGTGCGCGGTGGCGCTGGGACTCAACGCGATCGACATGGCCGCATCGCCGACGACGAACGACGACGGCACCGCTCAGACCGCTGCGGCGGTGGACCCCACGCAGCCCGCTGACCACACGGAACCGACTGACGAACCGACTCAGACGCCGGAGACCAAGCCGACCGCCGCGAAAGTCACCGTCTTGTTCATGACGGACCAGAAGGACGGCGACTCCTGGGTGGCATCGGATGGGAAGGAGTATCGCCTCGGACTGGTGAACACGCCCGAGATGAACGAACAGTGCGGTCCCGAAGCCGCCACCTTCACACGCAAGTTCCTCAGCAAGGGGTTCACCGCTGATGCCTACTCCAGCGATACGCACGGCAGAGTGGTCGCCGAAGTGCGGGACAAGCGAGGCAGGTCGCTCAACGTCAGCCTTGCGAAGAACGGGCTCGGAGATGCTCGCTACCTCGAGGAGTTCCGCCACGAGAACGCGGACCTCGGGCGTCGGCTCGATCGCGCTTTCGCGTCGGCCTCTCGGCCGGCCTGTCGGAAGCCCGCCGCCAAGCCTGTCCCGCTCGCTCCCAAGCCTCGAAAGACAAAGGCCCCCTCAAGCAACTGCATGAGCGGCTACTCGCCTTGCCTGCCCATCGTCGGCGACCTCGATTGTGGGGAGATCGGTCATCCCGTGACGGTGACTGGCAGTGACCCGTACCGCCTGGATGCCGACGGTGACGGGATCGGATGCGATTAGCCGCTCTTACGAACGGAGGACGGTTCAGTAGGCGATGAGCTCGTGGCGCCACGGCGGATCGGCGCCGGGGCGGGAGACGTTGATGGCCGCAGCCGCGGCGGCGGCCTCACCGAGCTCGCGGAGTTCGTCCGAGGTGAACGCCGTGCGGCTCTGCCAATCTCGGCGGAGGAGCTCGGCGAGCAGTGTGCCCATCCAGGTGTCGCCGGCGCCGATCGTGTCGGCGACCCCGACGCGGGGCACCGGCACGTCGATCCGTGTGTCGCCGCTTCGCAGGGTGACCGACTGGCCGCCCCGAGTCAGGGCGGCGAGCGTCGGACCGTCGCCGGCGAGCTCGCTCAGGACCGTCACGGGATCGGTGTCCGTCAGCGCCTCGGCGTCCTCGTCGCTCAGCTTCAGGATGCGGCTGAGCGAGGCCAACTCGCGCACACGACGGCGGAGCTCGTCGGGGGCCGGCGCGAGCGCGGGGCGGACGTTCGGATCGAACCCGACCGGCACGCCGAGCGCGTGCGCGCGACGGACGAGATCGGTGACCGCCTCGGCACCGGGCGGCATCCAGGCGCCGATCGAGCCGACGTGGACGAGGTCGAAGCCGTCGGGATCGGGCAGCTGCTCGGGCTCCCAGCGCAGGTCGAACTCGTAGGTGGCGGCGCCGTCCGCGCCGATCGTCGCCGTGGCCGAGGCGGTGGGTGACGCCGGACCGGTCTCGTGCAGGGTCACTCCCGACTCGCTGAGATGGGCACGGACGAGGTCGCCGAAGTGGTCGTCGCCGAGGTGCGTGGCGAGCGTGACGCCGATGCCCTGACGCGCCATGGTCACGGCGACGTTGAGCGGCGAGCCGCCGGGGTGCTCGGCCACCGTGCCGTCGGCGCGGCGCGTGACGTCCACGAGCGCCTCGCCGATGACGAGGGCGCGGGGGGTCCGTGCGTCGCTCATGCGAGGGTGCCTTCCGCCGGGGTGCCTCGATGCTATGCCAGCCGTCGGTCGAGGGCTCACCCCTCGCGCCGCCTCACCTGTCGCGGGCTGTCGAACCCGCGCCTAGCGTGAGGACATGCGCACATCCACCCGCCGAGACCGGTCCCGCTCGTGAGCGAGCCCGGTGGTGGCAGCGGCGACGTCGTCGCGCCGACCGGGTCTCGCGAGGAGCCGGAGCTGGAGGAGACCTACGACCGCCTGGTCGGGGAGGGCCACGAACGGCTGGACAGGCCGCTGTTGCCCTTGGTGTCGACCGGGCTTCTCGGCGGTGTCGACGTCGGCGTCGGCGTGCTCGCCTACCTCGTGGTGCAGACCGAGACCGGCAACCACCTCCTGGCGTCGCTCGCGTTCACGGTGGGCTTCGTGGCGCTCCTGCTGGCGAACAGCGAGCTCTTCACCGAAAACTTCCTGCTGCCGGTGATCTCCGTGGTGGCGAAGGAGGGGACGGTCGTCCAGCTGCTGCGCCTGTGGGTGGTCACGCTCGTGGCGAACCTGGTGGGCGGGTTCGTGATGGCGGGGATGATCGTCGTGGCGCTGCCCGACGTGCACGCCGCGGCGGTCGAGGCGGGTTCGCTCTACGCGCACCTCGGGGTCTCGTGGCGGTCGTTCTTCCTGGCCGTGCTGGCGGGGGCGGTCATCACCCTGTTGACGAGGATGCAGCACGCGACCGACAGCCTCGGGGTCAAGCTGGTGCCGGCGGTGACGATGGCGTTCGTCCTCGTGGGAGCGCAGCTGTTCCACTCGGTGCTGGACTCCATCTTGATGTTCGCCGGACTGCTGACCGGTGACGCCGATTACGGCTGGTTCGACTGGCTGGGCGCGCTCGGCTGGTCGGCGTTCGGCAACCTCGTCGGCGGGCTCGTCCTGGTCACGGGCATCCGCCTGCTGCGCATCCCGCATCGCGTCGCCGAGAGTCGGGCGCAGGGTCAGACGGGCTGATCCGCGCGGATACAGTGGCGCGAGTGAGAGTGACCAGCGAGGACGTCTCGGCAGCGGCTCGACGGATCGCCGGACGCGTGCGCAGGACGCCGCTGCTGCCGCCGTCCGGCGAGGACGGTGTGTGGCTCAAGTGCGAGTTCCTGCAGCACTGCGGCGTGTTCAAGACGCGGGGTGCGTTCAACCGGCAGCTCGCGGCGCTCGAGTCGGGCGAGATCGGCCCGGCGGGCATCGTCGTCGCCTCTGGCGGAAACGCCGGCCTGGCGCAGGCCTTCGTCGCGCGCGAGCTCGGCGTCCGCGCCACCGTATTCGTCCCCGAGGCTGCGCCGGCCGTCAAGGTCGAGCGGATCAGGAGCTTCGGTGCCGAGGTGCAGCAGGTCGGAGCCGAGTACGCCGAGGCGTACCAAGCGGCCGTCACCTTCGGCGAGCAGACCGGGGCCGCGTTCGCGCACGCGTACGACCAGCCGGAGGTGGTGGCCGGAGCGGGCACGATCGGTGCCGAGATCCTTGACGACGAGCCCTCGATCGACACCATCGTCCTCGCCGTCGGAGGCGGCGGCCTCTACGCCGGCATCGCCGCCGCCGCCTTCGGCCGGGCTCGCATCGTTGCGGTCGAGCCCGAGCGGTGCCCGACGCTCCACAGCGCCATGGCTGCGGGGGAGCCCGTGGACGTCCCCGTCTCGGGTGTCGCAGCCGACTCGCTCGGAGCCCGCCGCATCGGCGACCTCGCCTTCGCGGCACAGGCGGCCGAGCCTCCGGTGTCGGTCCTCGTCACCGACGAAGAGATCGTCGAGGCGCGGACTCGGCTCTGGTCGGAGTACCGCGTCCCGTCCGAGTCCGGCGCCGCCGCCGCGTACGCGGCGCTCACGTCAGGCCGGTACGTCCCCGAGCCGGCGGAGCGCGTCGCGGTGTTGGTGTGCGGCGCCAACACGGACCCGGGCACGCTGGCCATCCGCTCGTAACGGGACGCGGCGGTCCGTAACGTTTTTTGCGGCGGAGTGACGCGGGCTGGATCGTCCCTGTCGCGCGCTGGTGCCGACGTGAGCTAGCCCAGTTTTGCATCCCTGACGCACCAACTCATCGGACGGCACCGATGACGCGAAAGAAGAGGTCGCGCACATCGTGAAAGAGGTCGTTGGTGTCGTAGTACAGGTCGACGATTTCACTCATCCCAAGTCGCCGCCGGTCACTCATGTCGCTCGCGTCTGGTAGTGGCTGAGACTTCTTGATTCGGATGGCCCGAATGACTTCTAATCGGTCGGATCCGTGGCCGGTCCGGAACGAATGAATGAGGTCATTTCGGCTCCCGTACAGGGCGTCGTACCGCGCACACAGGCGGTCGACTTCTTGTCGGACGTCTGCGTCCACGTCGGCACTTGCCGCAATCTTGCGTAAGGCGGTAGTCAGCTCGGTGCCTGAGCGGCCCCACGTCGCGCGAAATGCCTCTGCGTCGGGTGGGCCAGCCACAGCACTTAGGCCGCCCATCGCGGCGTCGAGTTCCCCCGCCTTCAGTGTCGCAGCTCCAACGTGCGTTGCGATCTCCAACTCCAATCCTCGTAGCGGAAGTGCGCGATTGCCGGACCCGACGAGGTTGGTGATGGAGTCCGGCTTGACCATGGTTCGGCCTTCGCGGCCGCAGTACGGGCAGCGGTCGTAGGTTGGCGTCATGTCCGTGAATCTAGACGAGGTGCATAGCCGACAGGCGACGGAATGACGCAGCTGCCTACGTTCGAATCACCGCAGAGAAGGTCGCGGCTTGTGAGAGTGTGTTGGCGTGGACGACCGAGACTTAGCTCGTTGGCAGGAGCGGGGCCGCGAGCACGGTTACGTTCGTGCGAGGCTGCGCGTTCTGTCGACCGAATAGGGTGGACGCCGAACGCCGATTGTCTCGGGCTACAAATCGTGCTGGGCTTTTCCGCCCGAGCTGCACGGAGACGTGCACGACGGACCGCTACTGATTGAGGATCAGGAAGACTCGGCGCCTGGGGATGTCGCGATCGTCCGGAGTCATCCGTTGTTCCCGGAGCAATTGGCCACGGGTCTCCGAAGGACTGGTACTCGGCATGTTCGAGGGGTCGCGCAAGGTCGGATACGCGGTCGTGATCGAGGCCCTCGTCCCAGTGCGCTGACGGCTGCCGATCGACGTATCGGGTGACGGAACGTACGGATAATCGGCGGTTTGACGTGCGGTGGCGGACAACTAGATAGACGGTGAAACTGTGAACGCCGCCGTGGGTGCTGGACGAGATCGCTCTGGGTCCTACCGCCGATGAAAGACGCCAGCCGAGATCGCCGAATCGCCAGGTTCAGTCGGATGCCTGCCTTAGGGTCTCTTCATGGCACTCTTCCAGGAGCTTCTGGGTCAGGGACGCGTAGTTGGAGGACATCTCTCGAACGGCGCCGTTCACCTGGGCGGGGCAACCGGCTTCTCCAAGCACGGTGACCTCACGATTCAGCATCCGTCCAACCCCTTCAAGAGGCACAGGATTAACGCTGAGACTGTCCGCCAGTGGGAAGAGCTTGACACCAAGGACGGTGTCGCCGGGGCCATCGGGCAAGCAGCAGCGAAGGCCGCTTTGCCCGGCATTGTGGGTAAGTCGCTGGGGGCGGGCCTCGGGGCAGCCATGAACATGGGGCACACAGTTCGACTCAACTGGGCGGACGGCAAGGAGTCCATTATCGAGTTGCCCCAGAAGCAGTACATGGTGCTTTCCGTGATGCTGTCGGATCGCCAGATCGTTCCGGAGCGGCCACAGAACCCTGAGCCGTCGGCGCAGGCCAGCGCGAGGGGAGCATTGCTCGCCCGGGCCTCTACCGCGTTCGGGAGAGGTATGCAGTCGTCGCCCGCGCCGGAACCTGCGCCGGTTCAGGATGTGACCGAGCAGATCGCGCGGCTCGCCGCCCTTCACGCAGAGGGAATTTTGACCAACGCCGAGTTCGCGGCAAAGAAGGCAGAGCTACTCAGCCGCCTTTGACGCGAAGTACGGCAACCCGCGCCTCAGACGCGGCGGTAGGACGCGGGTGACTTGCTCGCCGAAGGGGCAATAAGCGCGCCATCCGGGAGCTACTGTGCCCCTGTGTCCGGACAGGCAATTACAAGCGCGATCGAACTATGGACGGCGATATCTGACCGAGCTGGATTGCAGGAGCGTGGGTACGACGCGGACCTCCTAAATGACGTCAAAGCCAGCTTGGGCGTGCCGCAGACCGACGACTTGGCGACAGCGCTTCGCGAGGAATCGGTCGAGAACCTGCTTCATGCAGTACTCGATGCCCTGCGTCCGTTCAGTCGCATGTTGAGCGATCTGCTCGCGTTGTATGAGTGGGTGGGGGCTACAGCCGCTGACGACCCGAATCTCCGAATCACATACGACTTTGATGCCAGCGCAGGAGATCGTTACTCATTCGATCTCGAGTCCTTTCGAGAGCACGAGGAGCGATGGGTTTCTGCGACTCGCCTAGCGGCTGATCTGAGTATCGGCCCCGGCGCCCTGTGGGACCTCTCAAGAGCCTTGGGCGACATACCAACCGATAAGGTCGATCAAGCGGCTGAGCCCTCCCTCCGTCGCCTATACAAATACGGCGGGACTTGGCCGGAGCAATTCCCCGAACTGCCAACCAGCAGCGACCCTGCCGTGCGCGGTGTACTCGCTGAGGTCTTCGAAGTGGCGTCAGAGGTCCTCGCTCAGTCCCGTGCGCACTCATCCGGACCGCAAGAACTAATGACCCGCTCGCGGGAAATGGACGAGGGTAACGACGCGGGCCCCACAGGTCGAACGCTGCTGGGAATACACAATGACCACTGGCTTGCGATCATTGAAGAACGAGCTCGGAACGCTGTTTCGTACCAATGGAAAGATGAACAAGAGCGAGCGGACTTCATCCGCGGCCTCGAAGAAGCGCTCGCACTCATACCCCGCGTCGAGGTTTCCCAGCAACAACTCATCGACGACGTTCTTGATGTCTTGAGTCTGCCGGTCTGGGGGAAACGTTACGAGCTCTACAGTGCGTGGCTGCTTACGCTTATCGTTGAGGCGCTCGGTCGGGAGAATTGTCGGTTTCACGTCGTAGGCGGCGTGCTTTCGTTCTCCTTCCGGGGCTCGCACCTCGCGTCGATCGACACCGCGGCGGGTCAACTCGAACTCTGGGCCGAGCTCCGGCATCCCTACGCGACGCCAATAGGCAAGGGTCGCAAGCGGGCAGTTCAGCCTGATTACACGGTGACGCGGCCTCCCATTGGCGCAGCCACTAGTGCTGTTCTTGCAGTCGAGGCCAAGCAGTACGCCCGACCCAGTCGTAAGAACTTCTACGGGGCATTGGTGGACTACGCGGGGGCACATGTGAGTGCACTCGTGGTGCTCGCCAACTACGGTCCGATGGCACCGAGTCTCCTCACATCGCCGCCGGAACGATGTAGAGCGGTCGGCTACGTTCGCCCTGGCCACGATGCTGAGGTGGCGTCGTTTGTGGGCCATATCCGAACTGCGGTCCCTCCGCCGCCAATGCCGACGGCCAGTGAGTCCGCCGGGGTTCTGCGACCAACTCCCCGACCTAATGTCGGGACGGGAGTCGTGCTGCATTGGTCCGTGGGTTTAGATCTGGATCTTCACCTTGTCGCCACTGATTCTGGAACGACGACGAACTACCTGTCATTGCCGGACGCCACGGCTGGAGATCTCGTACTTCTGCTGAACGACGACCAGGCGGCCCAAGGTGTCGAGATCGCTTGGATTTCGGAGGGGGCTGGCCCTGTTGAAGTTTGGGTCCACTGCTATAGCGGCGGTGATCATTTTGTAGATATGGACGCCACGGTCCACATCTGCAGTCCTGACGGAAACTCCATTGATGTCCCAGCTTCGCAGAAACTCTCAGGTGCACGTTGGTGGCTTGTGGGCGTCGTCGGAATCGACGGTGTCTGGGAGACCTTGGATCGAGCATCCGGCACAGGGCCGCGAAAGCGACGGGACGTCACGCGACCGCACCACTGACGGCGGTTAGACGCAGGCATTGGCTCGCTCCGCACAGGCTGGGGTCGTGGGCTAGGGGCTCCTAGAGTGGACGAAAGTCGACATCGGCCGAGTCAACGTCTAAGAACTCGATGTCTTCCAACAGTCCATCGAAGTCTATCGATTCGCCGTCAACGAAGGCTTGAACTGTTCCGCGAACGCGGGCTGGGTAGGTACGCACGGTGTACTCGACAGAATGGCCGGACGGATCTTGTCGGGCGTACTGCTCCTCGACTTCAACCTGCAGTTCGATACGAGCGTTCAAGCTTTCTGACCAGTGATCGTGTTCGACGTCGTCGAGGATCTCGGCTGACTGAACATTGCTGACGGTGACCGCCTGCTGCTCCCACGGCTCATAGTCATCCTCAGGCAAACCTGGTAGATCCCACCAGTTGGAGTATCCAAGATCTGCAAGCGACTCCAAGTCTTCGCCGGGCGTGCCGCTGCTCCGCCCGTGTGGGGAGTTCACGAAGTAGTCCTGAACCCAGCCGGCGAAGAGCGAAAGCCACGGTTCTGTAGCAACCTCCGACTCCTCGAGAAGATGCCGGAGTTTGCCAAGGTTCCTAGCATGTCTTGGCAATTCGACGCCCAACTCCGCGCAAGTCCCCTCCAATGCGTGGATGTCTCCGGTTACGACAATCAGTCCGTCGGTGTCGCCGTCGTTGCGGGCGACCACGGAACGCACCCAAGCACTGTCAGCCGCGCCTGTTTTCACGCCCGATTTCCGCTGACCAGCGCCTCTAACGAGCACCTGGTCAAGCAGGGCGTCCCGAGCGTCCTCACCTTCAAGGGCAACGACTACAGCCCCCGCAGCCTTAATCGCCGACGAGACATCATGCGTAGTGATAGTCGACATGGGACCGTCTGCCTTAATACCCCACTTCTCCATGGCACGTCGGTGTGCGTCGTAGGCGTCCCTAGCCCTCTCGTGCGCCTCTACGGCATGTTGAGCGAGTTCGTGGACGACGACCTCGGAAATCCAGAGCTCAGCGTCATGCTGCCAGCACGCCTCTGCCCATTGGGAGATCGTTTTGGCGTTGGGAAGGGCGCTCTTGCCGAACACGTTCGAGTCCAGCACGATGGCGCGGATCTGGGGCACCCTCTGAGTATGGGGTGAGGGGGAAGTGCCCGCGGGATTCTGATGGCTTCTCTCATCGAGACCGATACTTCCTGGCAGCGAACTCTCGCTTGTCGGGCGAGTCTCCAATCTGCTGTCCGCCGTCCGTCCTGCGATCTGGGGTCGCACCTCTCGCGGTCCCCTCAGTTCCAAATTAGCCATGGCTCCGGCTGAGCCGTCAGTACTGCTCGGGAGGGGCGTGGTGGAGTACGAGCCGGTGGTGGCCTCAGCTGATTGGGACCCGACTGACGGCGATCGTTGACTCCACAGCGTGGATCCCACGTATCCGCGCGACCGAGAGATTGAGGGTGCTCGGAATGTCCCGGGTAGGAACGCCACTGAATCGCAAGGCGCATCTAATTCTTCGCGCGCGGTTTGTCCGGCGGTCGAACATGGACGAACGCGGCACACACGTTGACGTACCGGCCGTCGCGTTCGAACTTCAGGATGGGCCAACCTTTGATGAACTCAACTTCAGTCCCCTTGTAGCCGGCTATCGACTCGAGTACCTCCAAGTAGAGCTTCCGCGATCGGTGGAACTGGTTCTGGTTTAGTAGCAGGAGCAAGACTGCAGATGTGTCGTGCACGTTCAAGTAACTGAACAGTTGGGGGTCGAGGGCTTCGCGAACGGCCTTGCGGCCCGTGGCCTTTTTCGCCTCGCAGATGAACACCGTTGCCGGCCCAAGGTCGGCGTCCAGCGCATCTGCTTTGATGAAGATGTCAGACCTCCCGTTCTGGGTAAACACTTCCCGACCCACGTCAGGAACGGTTGCGTTCAAGGTCGCCGCGAGAAGGTCGCTGATGCGCTCCTCACCCAACTGCTCGAATGTGCCCGGGTAGCGCTCGACCGCGTTCGCCCACCTGCGAATGGTCCGTTGAACGTCCTCGAAAGACACCGGGGCGAGCGAGGCCCGAGTGCTGAACTTCACGAGACTGGGACCTGGAACCTCCTCCGAGCCAAACTCTGCTTCGGCGACCCCAAGTTCCTCCGGAACTGCTTCGTTCTCGCCCGATTGTTCCTGCGATGATCGGTCAACCTCGTCTCGCCGTTTCGTCACCGCGACTCTGGGCAACGGCGCAAATCCCGGGCCCGGCACCGTAAGCGCCGCTGTGACCGCCTCCCTGTTGGTGAGAACCGTGCGATGATCCGCGAGTTGCTCCTTCAACACCGCGGGAAGCTTCGTCTTGAAGAAGTAATCCGTCTGCGCCGCGATGGCGCTCACGATCGGTTCGATGTAGTCACGCCGCGCCCGGACGATCGCGCGAAGGTCGAGTTTGCCCTGCGCGACCGCTTCTTCTTCCTCCAGTGAGAGGTCGACGTGGGTGTAAAGGGCCCAGACCATCCGCCCGTCCTCGCGCTCCTCGACAGCTTCGAGACACCAGGTCGGCGTGTTGTCGTCGGTGTACGCCTGATTCTCAGTCACTGCGTACTCGACGCGTCTGAATACCTCGCCCGCGTCCCACCATTTGTCGACCGGTTCGACATCGATAGGCGGGTCGTCGGGCCATCGGCGGAGCAATTCCTGCTCACCCGACACGGCGAACGGAACCCAGTGGCGCGTCGTGGGAGCACCTTGAGACTGGCTGGCGTCCCAACGAGGTCGACCTTCACCCGTGCTGCCCGGCCGGAATGATCGTCCGACTACCGGCGCTTGCACACGGACCGTGTCGACGAGGGCCGTGACGCCAAACTTCTCGAGCTCATCCAGTTCGGCGACGGTCTGCGTTCGACGAACTTCCTCCAGCAACGGGACCGCGTACCGCCCCAAGACACCCGACAATTCATGGTGATCTCGGTCGAAGTGCGTAAAGAGAGCCTTGAAGCCGGAGCCTCTGGCGTTACGGGTGCGGGGTCCGGGCATGCGCAGCCTTTCGATGCGTCGTGGGGAGATCGTATGGGCGACACCAGCGGAACGCGAACGACGCGCGCGCTGCAGTTCCGGGGACAGGTGATGGTACGGGCATCCTCTTTGGGTGCAAGGAATGCAGGACGTTCACACTCCAGCGACATAGGCGGTGAGGAAGTGGACACCGTGTCGGTCGAGGTTTCCACGGGCGCGGTCATAGTGTTCGGTCGTGCGTGGGTCGGCGTGGCGCGCCAGGATCTGTGCGTCGCGGAGCGGGACGCCGGCATCGAGGGCGTTGGTGATGGCGGCGTGACGTAGCGAGTGCGGGCTGATGTGTCGCGGGATGCCCGCGACCTTGGCGATCCTCACAACCATCCGGTAGACGTCTCGTCGGTCGACCGGCCTCCCCGAGGTGGGTCTCAGGATGAGCGGCCCCTCGGATCGCTGTCCCCGGCAGGCCTCAAGGACACGCAGCACTGGGATCGTGATCGGCATGGTGGCGGCCTTGTTGCCTTTGCCGACCAAGCGCAGGACTCGGTGACCGCGCAGCGTGTCGGCGTAATCCTCGACGCGCACTGCGGCCGCTTCGGATGCGCGCAGGGCGTTGATGCCGAGAAAGAATGCGAGCGCCCCGTGGTGCACCGTGAGGGTCTGGGCGACTTGGAGGAAGCGGACGAGCTCTAGCCGGTCGAGTCCTTGGGTGCGGGACTCGTCGTGCTGGATCTTGGGAAGGCGCGCGTAGACGGCGGGGGTCGGCGGCGATCAGGCCGTCGATGTGTGCGAACCGGAAGAAGCCGCGGATGCCGTGCATCATCGTGACGATTGAAGAGTCCATCAGGCCGGTTTCGCCGAGCTGGTGGATGTATAGCTCGACGTGGGCACGCTGAATCCCGAGGAGTGGATCCAGTCCGTTGTTCTCGCACCACGTGAACCAGCGCCGAAGCTGGAAGGGTAGAGCTTGTACGTGCGTCCCGAGTATCGGGCGAGGTAGGAGACGGCTGCGAGCTGCGCAGGGGTCATCGTGATGGGCTGGAACGAGAAGACAGTCGAGTCGGACATAGAACGCTCCACGCGGCGGCTGGTTTCGCTCAGCCCGCCCGCCGCCAACGCGCCGAACTCCTGGGCCCGCGACGGTAGTCCGGCGCCGCGCTCAGCGCCTCCGCGGCGGAAGGACGCGTGATTCGCGCTCGGCTCGCCGCGCACATCGCCGGTGAATCGGCATCCGACCTTGAGACAATAAGCCGTGGCCTCCATCCCGGTTGACGCGCTGATTCTCACGCGCGAAGAAGCTCTCGAGTACTTTTCCCATTGGTCCGCTGCAGATCGATCGATCGCGCGAACGTGGATCGAGAAGACTGGCGTAACCGAGTTCTACGCGCCCCCCTCGGGTGGATACGTCGCTGGGCATGGCGGGCCGAATCGGAGTTCGTTCCGAGACATGCCGATCAATGGTCTCCTCATGCACGCAACATTCGTTTGGGCGTGGCCGAACAATGCGGATGTTGGCGGGGACGTACGGATCGAGCTGTCGAAGTCACACGGTCGAAATGCGCGGGAGGGCAGCCAGACGCTAAGGCCAATCCAGGCAACCTTGGAGATTTGCAGGCAGTGCAACCTTTCCGTTCCAGCGAGTCTCGACGAATGTGAGCATTGCGGACACGACGTTGGTCTCGATCGTCGAGCGAATGACCTTCTCAAGGCACTATTCGACGAAGTTGGGAACAGGGTTCGCTGAGCCGCTCGGAAGGTCTTGGCGGTGCCACCGGGAGAGGGGTTTGCCGCAGTGGGATCCCCGTGGCAGCGGCACATGAATCGCGGCGAAAAAGACGCAATACTTCGATCCTCTCCGTACCTGACTCTCTGCTCCGTTCGTCGTGTGGCTAGGCGCCCAGTAAGAGACGACTCGTCAGCCGGGCCCGCCGTTGATTTTCGGGAGCCACCGCGCGGATCCGAAGTAGTTGTCAGGAGTACGAAAGTGTCGTGCGAATCCGGCCCGAAGGCGTTCTGCAACCGCAGCGGCAGCCTCGTTCACCCCGAGGCTCCGCAGCCCGTCTGCATCGCTCATGAAAACCTTCGTCGGACGGTCTGGTTGAGTCCAGATCTCAGAAAGGCCATCAAGGTCGGCTCGGGATGTACGGCGGTACGGGTTCAATTGCCAAGGTTGATTCGGAAGGGCGAACGCCAGCGCGGGAACGAGCTCGTCTCGTTGAACGGCGAGCCTGGCCGCAGCGGACGGCTGACGGTAATAGAGGGCGATCTCTTGCTTTCGCCGATCATCAACGACAACCGAGGCGATCACATTTTGCCTCCGTCCCGTGCGAATCTGCTGGAAGACATCACTAGTCAGTTCGTCCAGGGACCAGACGCGCAGACCGACGAGCTCCAGTTCAGAGGCGAAACGGTTGTAGAACTCTGAGGCGCAGTTCACATACCAGTCGAAGTAGTTGTCACCTCTGCGAGCAACGAGTTGGTCGAACAGTCGCTTGAACGTGCGAGGATCGCGAAGCTCAGCGACGTAACGCTCGATGGTCTCCAAGAAGAGGCCAGTGAGCGGCATGATGTCGCCACCCTCGTCGCTGTGGGCGAGCGCCGCGATGTATCGGGCCCTTTGTGACTTGGCTTTGACGATCGCGGGCGGCAGACCCTCCTGCCCCAGGAGCACGTTAGTGAGTAGCCGAGCTACTCGCCCGTTGCCATCTTGGAAAGGGTGGACGTGAGCGAACCATGCGTGGCCAACCGCCGCCCGGAGTACCGAATCGTCATCCTCGCCCGGGCGGCGAGTCCAGTCCGCAAACTGCTGCATCGCGTAGTCGATCTCGTACGTCGGAAAGGGAACGTGCTCTGCCTCCTCGATCCCTGCCGCGAACTTTCGGTAGTCCCCGGCAAACCATGAACCAGCCATGATGACTGAGTGCAGCGCCCGCAGGTCCATCTGAGACATCCCAGCGTTTCCGTTACCGATGTATCTCATACCAAGAAGCCGCGCCGTCTCCAGACCGATGGCAGCGAACGCGCGCTTGTCCTGGCGCAGAACTTCGGGGAGCAATGTCACGTTGAGATCTCGAAGGACCTTCTGTCCAGCGGATGACTCAATTGCATCGACGGTTCCGCTAAGGTCGGGGCCCTCGAACTCGATGCTGTTGCTTTCGAACACGGTCCAGTAAGCGTGGGCGCGGTCCATCTCGCGAACGAGTCCGATGCGCCCGGCCTCCGCGAGGGCGTCTTGGAGCCCCTTCCGGACTCGGCGAAGACGAACTCGCATTTCCTCCAACGATTCGTCGGCCTCAGGTGGAAGCGAGTACGGGGTGCCCTTCAACACAGTCGATGCGGTCACAAGACACTCCTCCAGATCGGTGACCGTGACTCTAGATGCTGCCGCCGACAGACGACCGGACCTGAGCGGATTCGATGTGGCCATGCGACAGACGTTGGAGAGCCCGCTCCGGTCCTCCGCCAAGAAATTGTCGGTCACAGCGGTAGGTTCATACGCAATCGGGATGAGCTTGAATGAAAGGTCCGAACATGGCGCATCCATCCGGTGATGACAGCGAGGTCTTTATAGAGCAAGCAAGATGGTTACTGGAATGGCACAACCGGCGATCAGAGGCATTCACGACGCGCGCGGTTGCGCTACTGGGATTCGTCGGAGTAGTGCTCGCTTTACTCCTCCAAGGGGCTGGGCTGGACGGCGTTCGAGCTAGTTCTTGGACTTGGGGATTTCTCGCGGCGTCTCTGGTTGCCCTCCTGCTTTCGGGTCTCTTTGCCGTCTTGACGATCGCACCGCAACCCATCGCCGTGCCGAGCGTCGCGCAACTCCGGCACTGGTGGAGGCGTCATGCCGCTCGCCCAGTCAAGGGCGACTCCGCGCCCCAGATCGCCGAAAGCTTCTTGAACAGCAAGGACCTCTCAGAGGTTTCTGCCGTCTCCGCAGCAAAGGATGATGCGGACCGCCGTGCCAATAGCTTCAGCGTCGCAATCGGGACGTTAGTCGCCGCCTTCCTTGCGCTCTCCCTGCTTCTCTGCAACATTCTCAATCAAGCTTGGTAACTAAGGAGAATCATGACTGAAGACGTGCCTGAGAAGAGCCCTGACACTAAGCCCTTGAAGTTCGACGCTCCGGTTTATGACTACGTGGCGAAGCAACTGCGACCAGAGGATCTTGAAACCCGTACACCGACGCCGGAGGACGACGATGAATGAAGACGATCCAGAACTCGACGGGATCGCGGACGCGAGCGTTGAGGTCACAGGTCTAGCATTCGATCCGCCCGAGCACGATTTTGTGCAGTTCAGTGACCAAGGTCTCGGCCAGCACACGACGGCTACCGAGACCGAGGGATAGGGGCCTTGATGGGCAAGGAAACCACGAAGGATGCGTCTGAGAATGGTGATCAGGACCCAGAACCTATTGAGCTGGATCCGGTCATCTACGACAGTGTGCTTGGTAGTGGAGCCCCGAACTCTGAGGAAGTCGCTGACGATATGAAGTGACTATCCACGCGGCCACTTCGACGGCTTAGGGACTCGGGCCCCACTAGGGACGGCCCGATCCGCTTCATTCTGGGCGATATGACGCGCTCGGGAGTTCAGGCCGTCGCGTTGCGGGTCATCGGGACGTGGTCGATGCCGGCCTCCATGAATTGGGGGCCCGTGGTGACGAAGCCGAAGGAGGCGTACCAGTCCTCGAGGTAGGCCTGGGCGCCGAGCTTGAGTTCCTGGTTGCCCCAGCGGTTGATGACCTCGCGGAGGAGGGAGCCGGACAGCCCCTGGCCGCGGGCGTCCTTGAGGGTGGCGACTCGGCCGATCTTGCGGGCGCCGTGGTCGAGGTAGGTGCGCAGGTAGGACTGGATGATGCCGTCGTCGTCCGCGATCCAGAGGTGGGTGCAGTCGTCGCGGAGGTCGACGCCGTCGACGTCGGGCTCGTCGCACTGCTGCTCGACGGCGAAGACGACGTCGCGGATGCGCCAGATCTCGTAGACCTCGCGGGCGGTGAGGTCGGGGGCGTTGCGGACGGTGATCTTGGGCACGGGTTGAGGTTAGTCGGGTGGTGAGAGTGACGTGGTCTCGATACGCCGTCTCGCTTCGCTCGCCGGCTACTCGACCACCGGGGTGGCGGAAAACGGGACGTGGTCTCGATACGCCGTCTCGCTTCGCTCGCCGGCTACTCGACCACCGGGGGCGCCGGCACTCGACCAGCGGGCTCAGCCCGGAGCGTGCGCTGCCAGCAACTGGTCGATCTTCTCGAGGAGCTGCGCGCGCAGGGGCGTGGCGGCTTCGGTGAAGGCGCGCTGGCGGCGGACGTACTCGGCCTTGCCCTCGGGGGTCTCGATCGCGATGGGCTCGTAGCCCAGCGAGGACAGGTCGTACGGCGAGGCCATCATGTCGACCTCGCGGACGGCGAGCGCCAGCTCAAAAGTGTCGAGGACGATCGTCGCCTCGACGAACGGTAGGAGCCGGAAGGCGATCCGGTAGAGGTCCATGGTCGCGTGGAGGCAGCCGGGCTGCTCGCGGTCGAGCTGGTGCTCGCGGCCGAGTTCCTCGATGTTGAGCGGTCGCGCCGGGTCGGTGAAGAAGCGGAACGCGTCGACGTGGGTGCAGACCAGCTTGTGCGACTCGACGACCTCGTCGGTCCCGGCGGCGCCGAGGCGCAGGGGAGCGGGGTGGCGGCGGTCGTCGGCGTCGCGGTAGACCATCGCCCACTCGTGCAGGCCGAAGCACCCCGTCCGCGCGGGCCGCGACGCCGTGCGCGACAGCAGCTCACGCGTCCACCGCAGGCCGTTCAGCCGCTTCTCCAGCCGCGACTCGTCGACCGACACGACACCGTCGTCCGACACGTACGCGCCCAGTGCGGCGTACTCGGGCGCATCGAGCAGGCCGACGCCGAGCCCCGGGTGCCAGCGCTCGAGCTGGCTGGGGGAGAGGTTGTAGTACTCGAACAGGAAGTCGTGCACGGGGTGCTTCTCGCCGCGCAGCCTCCGCTCCAGGTGCGGCTGCGTGTACCGCTGGGCCCGCGCACGGTGCGCCTCGGCCAGCGGCTCCCACTCGGTCCGGCTCAGGACCTGCATGACCCGCACGTGCCGAAGATCTCGAGCGTGTGCGAGACGTCCGCGAAGCCGTTCTCGCCGGCGACGCGGTCGGCCCAGCGCTCGACCGTGGGGCCCTCGACCTCCACCGTGCGGCCGCAGTCGCGGCACACGAGGTGGTGGTGGTGACCGCGGCTGCACCGCCGGTACAGCGTCTCGCCGTCGTCGGAGCGCAGCGCGTCGACCTCGTCGGCCTCGGCGAGCGCCTGCAGCGTCCGGTAGACCGTGGACAGGCCGACGTTCTGGCCGCGGTCCTCCAGCAGCGCGTGGATCTGCTGCGCCGAGCGGAAGCCGTCGAGGTCCTCCATGAGGTCGGCGACGGCGCGGCGCTGGCGCGTGTTGCGGGGTGCCTCAACCATGGACGGCCTCCTGTCGGGGACGGGCGTGCAGGACGCCCCGGGCGAGCGACGCGATCACGAACACCGCGAGCGCGATGACGACGATCGTGGGCCCGGGCTGGGTGTCGATCTGGTAGCTCACGAGCAGGCCGGCGACCGCCGAGAACAGGCCGATCGCCATCGCCGCGAGGTGGGTGGCCCGGAAGCTGCGCGTGACCTGCTGCGACGCCGCGACCGGCACCACCATCAGCGCCGAGACGAGCAGCAGCCCCACCGTGCGCATCGCGACCGTGATCGTGACGGCGGCCAGGACCGCGATCAGCATCCCGTACAGCCGCACGGGGACGCCCATGACCTGCGCCTGGGACTCGTCCTGGCACACGGCGAACAGCTGCGGCCGCAACGCGATCGTCGTCGCGATGACGACGAGCGCGAGCACCACGACGATCGCCAGGTCCGTGCGGCTCATCGTGATGATCGAGCCGAACAGGTACTGGTTGAGCTTCGCGGCGGACTCGTCGGCGAGGTTGGTCAGCAGCACGCCGCCGGCCAGGCCTCCGTAGAAGAGCATCGCCAGGGCCAGGTCACCGCTGGTGCGCCCGACGCTGCGCAGCACCTCCAGCAGGACCGCGCCGCCGACCGCCACGATGATCGCCGTGCCGAGCGGGGCGACGCCCGTCAGCAGGCCGAGCGCGACGCCCGTGAGCGCCACGTGACCGAGCCCGTCGCCGAGGAGCGCCATGCGCCGCTGCACGACGAACGTGCCGACCGCCGGCGCCGACAGCCCGGTGACGACCGCCGCCACGAGGGCGTACTGCATGAAGGAGTAGGACAGGATGCTCATGCCGCGCCTCCCGGGAGCGGGCCCTCGGCCGGGACCGGCCGTGTCACCGTGGGCTGGCTGCTGTGCGCGTGGTCGTGCGCGTGGTCGTGCGTCCCGGGCCCCTGCGCGGGCCCCTCGTACTCGACGAGCCCGGCGTCCAGGTGCACCGCACGGTCGACGAGAGGCGCCAGCGGGCCGAGCTCGTGGGCGACCATGACGATCGCCGTGCCGCGGTCGTCCAGGTCGCGGAGCAGGTCGGCGAAGACCTCGGCGCTGTGCGCGTCGATGCCCGCCATCGGCTCGTCCATGACGACGAGGTCCGGATCGGCGACGAGGGCGCGCGCGATGTGCGCGCGCTGCTGCTGGCCGCCGGACAGGTGCGTGATCGGCCGCTTCGCGAGCCGGGCCAGGCCGACGCGCTCGATGAGCTCGGCGGCGGCCCTGCGGTCGGCGCGCGTGGGCCACCCGAAGCGGGGACGGCGCGAGACCGCGCCACTGACGACGACCTCGGTCACCGTGGCGGGGACGCCCGAGAGCACCTCGGGGCGCTGGGCCATGTAGCCCACACGGTGGTGGTCGTGGAACTCGTCGAGGGGCGTGCCGAACAGCTGGATCGAGCCGCGATGCGGCAGCAGCCCGACGAGGGCACGGACGAGGGTGGACTTGCCCGAGCCGTTGGCGCCCAGGATCGTCACGAACTCGCCGGGCATGACGCGCAGGTCGACCCCGCGCAGCACCGGGGTGCCGCCGAGGTCGACCCGGACGTCCGTGGCGTCGATGACAGGAGTGGAGGGATCGGTCACCGGCAGCCGTTCGCCTTCGTGAGTGCGTCGAGGTTCTGCCTCATGAGGGAAACGTAGTCCTCGTCGCTCGTCTCGTCCGACAGGCCCTCGATCGGGTCGAGCACCGCCGTGGCCGCGCCGGTCTCGCGGGCCACCGTCTCGGCGAGCGCCGAGGACGCCAGTCGTTCGGTGAAGACGGTGGTCAGGCCGTGCTCCTTCACCTGCTCGGTGACCTCGGCGAGCGCGGCCGTGGTGGGTTCGGACTGCGGGTCGAGACCGCTGATCGGCACCTGCGTGAGGTCGTACGCGTGCGCCAGGTGCCCGAAGGCCGCGTGCGAGGTCACGAACTCGGTGCGCTCGCACGAGGCCAGGCCCTGCGTGAAGTCGGCGTCGAGGGCCTCGAGCTCGGTGATGAGCTCGTCGGCGTTCGCCTCGAAGGTCTCGGCGTGGTCGGGGTCGGCCTCGACGAGGGCGTCGCGCACGTGACCGGCGGCCGTCACCATGTTGGCGGGGTCCAGCCACACGTGCGGGTCGATGCCGCCGTGGTCGTGGTCGTGACCCTCGTGGTCGTGGCCGTCCTCGCCGTGATCGTGGTCGTGGTCGTGACCCTCCTCGCCGGCCAGCTCCTCGACACCCTCGGCCATGTCGACCGTGGTGGCGGCGTCACGGTCAGCGTCGTCGACCGCGTGGTCGACGGCCTCCTGGAAGTTCGTGAGGTACACGAGGACGTCGGCCTCGTTGACCGCGACGACCTGCTTGGCGGTGAGCTCGAGGTCGTGGGCCTCGGTGCCGGGGGACGTGAGCGTCTCGACCGAGACCTCGTCACCGCCGATGCGCTCCGCCAGGAACTGGGCGGGGTAGAAGGACGCGACCACCGAGGTGCGTCCGTCGTCGCCGGACGCGGAGCAGGCGGTGAGGGTTCCGGCGAGGAGGGCGGCGCATGCGGCACCGGCGAGCAGCTTCATGACAACCATTCTCAACTCAGTTGAGAACGGTTGTCAAATCACAGTCGGCGACCCGTGTCGGCGTGGAACACGTGGACCTGCGTGTGGTCCAGCGGCGCTAGGTGGATCACGCTGCCCTTCTCCGGCGGGTGACGCCAGTCCGTCCGCGCGACGATGTTGTCTGTCAGATTCTCGGTGTGCCCGTAGAGGTACGCGTCCGCGCCCGTCTCCTCCACGACGGAGACCGTGACGGGCAGGCCCTGCGGGGCGATGCCGAGGTTCTCGGGGCGGACGCCCACCGTCACGACCGGCCCCGCCTCCGCGAGCACCGACCGCTCGACCGGGACGACGCTGTCGCCGAGCCGCACCCCGCCGTCCACGACGGGAAGGTCGAGCAGGTTCATCGCGGGGGAGCCGAGGAACCCCGCCACGAAGACGTTGACGGGGTGGTCGTAGATCTCCCGCGGGGTCGCGACCTGCTGCACGACGCCCGCGTCCATCACCGCGACGCGGTCGCCCATGGTCATGGCCTCGACCTGGTCGTGGGTGACGTAGACGGTGGTGGTGCCGAGCCGGCGCTGGAGCGCGGCGATCTGGGTGCGGGTCTGCACGCGCAGCTTGGCGTCGAGGTTGGACAGCGGCTCGTCCATCAGGAACACCTGTGGCGAGCGGACGATCGCGCGGCCCATCGCGACGCGCTGGCGCTGTCCGCCGGACAGGGCCTTGGGCTTGCGGTCGAGGAAGTCGGTCAGGCCCAGCAGCTCGGCGGCCTCGGCGACCCGGGCGGCGATGTCGGCCTTGGAGGCCTTGGCGATCCGCAGGGCGAAGCCCATGTTCTCGGCCACCGTCATGTGCGGGTAGAGCGCGTAGTTCTGGAACACCATCGCGATGTCGCGGTCCTTGGGCGGCAGCTGCGTCACGTCGCGGTCGCCGATGAGGATGCGGCCGGAGTCGACGTCCTCCAGTCCCGCCAGCATCCGCAGCGTCGTGGACTTGCCACACCCCGACGGGCCGACGAGCACGAGGAACTCTCCGTCCTCGATCCGCAGGTCGATGGCATCCACCGTGGGGCGGTCCTGCCCGTCGAAGATCCGGGTCGCCTTGTCGAAAGTCACCGAGGCCACGGTGCTCCTTCCCTCGCAGGGTTCATGGTCACCACGGCTGCCAGTCCGGCTTGTTCGCGGCGGTGAATCGGTAGTAGTCGAGCAGCCTGAGCTGCGACGCCGCGTCCTCGTCGAGCACGACGGTCACGTGCGGGTGCAGCTGCAGCACCGAGGCCGGGCAGAACGCGCTCACGGGGCCCTCGACCGCGGCCGCCACGGCGGACGCCTTGCTCGCGCCCGTGGCGACGAGGACGAGGTGACGCGCCTCGAGGATCGTGCCCAGGCCCTGCGTCAGGACGTGCACGGGCACCTCGTCGGGGGACGCGAAGAAGCGCGCGTTGTCGGCACGGGTCTGCGGCGTGAGCGTCTTCGTCCGGGTGCGGGAGGCGAGCGACGACCCCGGCTCGTTGAAGCCCAGGTGGCCGTCGACACCGATGCCCAGGAGCTGCACGTCGATCCCGCCGGCGGCGGCGATGGCCGCCTCGTAGCGCTCGGCCTCGGCGGGCACGTCGTGCGCCTCGCCGTCCGGCCCGTCGACCTCGATGCCGGCGGCGTCCGTGAACTCGCGGCGGATCACCGAGTGGTAGCTCTGCGGGTGCGAGCGCGGCAGCTCCAGGTACTCGTCGAGCGTGAAGGCCCGCACGCCGTCGAACGAGATCGCCCCGGCGTCGCGCCGGCGCAGCAGCGCCGCGTACACCGGAAGCGGCGACGACCCGGTCGCCAGGCCGAGCACCGCGCCGGGACGGACGTGGCCCGCGATCGCGTCGGCGGCGACCTCGCCGGGGTCCGGCGTCACGACGACCTCCATCAGACCCGCACCTCCTCGGCGACGAGCAGCGCGGCGCCCCGCGTGCCCACGGCGACGTCGTCGGGCAGCCAGCGGACGCGTGGCGCGACGGGCACGGCCCGCCCCACCAGGGTGCGATCGTCGTGCTGCAGCCTGGCCGAGACGGCGGCCCGCAGCGCGGGGTTGCGCGCGGCCATGCCGCCGGTCACGAGGATCAGTGCGACGTCCGGCGCGTGCGCCAGCAGCGTGATCGCGTGGGCGATCCCGTCGGTGAGGTCCGCCGCGGTCCGCACGGCCGACGCGTCACCGGCCTCCGCGGCCGCGAACAGCTGGCGCGCGGTGCCGGACCAGCTGCGCCGCATGCCGCTGCCCGAGGCGTACAGCTCGAGGCAGCCGGTCTGCCCGCACGGGCACACGGGACCGCTCCGGTCGAACACGAGGTGACCGATCTCGCCGGCCATCCCGGTGGCGCCGGCACGCAGCCGCCCGCCCAGCACCATCCCCGCGGCCAGCCCGGTGCCGACGTTGAGCAGGGCGTAGTCGTCGATCCCGGCGTCGTGCCGGGCGAGCCAGCCGCGCGCGCCGAGCGCCGCCGTCTTGACGTCGTTCTCCACGCCGACGGGTCCCGAGGTGAGGCCGCGCAGGGTGGGCAGCAGGTCCAGCGGCTCGGCGCCGAGTCCGAGGTTCACCGCGTGGGAGACGGCGCCGCGGCTCACGAAGCCCGGGATGCCGACGCCGATGCCGGCGACGTCCGTCGCCGGGCCGACGGCCTCCACGAGCGCGCGGACGGCGGTGGTGATGCCGTCGCGGATGCCCTCCCGGCCGGGCTCCGTCCGGTGGCGGACCTCGGCCAGGGCGGGTCCTGTGGGGTCGCCGGGGGAGACGGCCATCGCCTTCACCGACGTCCCGCCGATGTCGAGGCCGACGAGGATCGAGCCGCTCATGACGCCTCGCCCCGCAGCGCGCGCGACAGCGCGGTGAGCAGGACGGCCGAGGAGCCCATCGTGCACAGCACGTCGGGCCGCCCTTCGAGCGCCGGGTCCGGCCAGCCGAGCTCGACGAGGCGAGCGCGTGGGTTCGCCGCGAGCTGCTCCGAGACCCACGCCCACACCTCCGGGTGCGCCGTGGCACGGCGCGTGACCACGAGGACCTCGCCGCCGAAGGGCTCCACGCCCGCGAGGTCGCGTGCCGTGAGGTCGACGACCTCCGCGTCCACGTCGAGGCGGCCCCACGCCGTCCAACCCACCGCCGGGTTGGTCCCGGTGTCGATGCGCACCACGGTGGCCCGCCCGCGCAGAGGCGTGACGTCGAGCCGGCGCACGACCTCGGCCGCGACCTGCTCCGCGGCGGCGCGCCCGGCCTTCACGGCCGTGGCGTCGGGCTGGGGACGGCGTGCCCAGTGGTCCCGCAGGCGCTCGACCCGCGAGGCCGCGTCACGCAGCCGGTCGCGGTCCAGCTCGCCGGCCTCGACGGCTCGCACGACGGCGTCGACGGCCGTCCTCAGCACCTCCGGCCCCGGCGACGGCTCGGGCCCCAGGCACAGCAGGTCCGCTCCGGCCGCCAGCGACGCGACCGCGGCGCCGCCGATGCCGAGGGTGCGGCTCGCGCCGGCCATGTCGAGGGCGTCGCTCACGATCACTCCGTCGTACTGCAGCTCGGACCGCAGCAGGCCCGTGAGGACCGCCGGGCTCAGGGTGGCGGGTCGCTCCGCGTCGAACGCGGACAGCACCACGTGGGACGTCATGATCGACGCGGCGCCCGCGGCGATCGCGGCCCGGAAGGGGACCAGCTCGCGCTCGCGGAGCACGCCCGCGTCCGCATCGACGCGCGGCAGGTCCACGTGCGAGTCCGCGCTCGTGTCGCCGTGGCCCGGGAAGTGCTTGACGCTCGCGGCGACGCCGGAGAGCGCGAGTCCCTCGACGTAAGCGGTGACGTGGCGGGCCACCAGGGCGGGGTCGGCCCCGAAGCTGCGCGTGCCGATGACGGGGTTGCGGGGGTTGCTGTTCGCGTCGGCGCAGGGCGCGAGGTCCAGCCAGACGCCGGCCGCGCGCAGCTCGGCGCCGATCCCGGCCGCGACGGTGCGCGTCAGGTCCACGTCGTCCACGAGGCCCAGCGCGGCGTTGCCGGGGTGCGGGCTGCCGGTCGCCATGTGCAGGCGCGTCACGTCCCCGCCCTCCTCGTCGAGCGCCAGGACCCGCGTCGGGTCGAGCGCCGAGACGGCGCGGGCGAGCGGCCGCACGTCGCCGTCGGCCGGGAGGTTGTCGCCGTAGAGGCAGAGGCCCGCGAGGCCGTCCGCGAACGCCGCCGCCAGCCACGACGGGACCTCGGGACCGTGGAACGCGGCGAGCATGACGCCGTGGGCGTCCTCACGCACGGAGGCGGTCATCCCTTCACCGCCCCGGAGACGAGGCCGGACGTCATGCGGCCCTGGACGATCATGAAGAACACGATGACGGGGACGGCGACGAGGCTGGCGCCGGCCATCACGCCGGGCCAGTCGATCGCGTCGTTCGACACGTCGGACAGCCCGCGCAGCCACAGTGGCAGCGTGCGGTTCGACGGGTCCATCACCACGACGGCGAGGGTGAACTCGTTCCACGCCTGCAGGAAGCCGTAGACGCTCGCGGCGATCAGCCCCGGTGCCAGCAGGGGGAGCGTGATGAGGAAGAACGCCCGCGTGCGGCTGCAGCCGTCGACCATCGCGGCCTCCTCGAGCTCGATCGGGACGCCGTCGGCGAACCCGCGCAGCATCCAGATCGTGAACGGCAGGATGAGCGCCACGTACAGCAGGCTCAGGCCGCCGACCGTGTTGTAGAGCCCGGCGTCGCCGAGCATCCGGTACTGGCTGATGAATAGCGCCTCCGGCGGGATCATCTGGACCGCCAGCACGATCAGGACGAACTGGGTGCGGCCGCGGAACCGGAAGCGGGAGATCGCGACGGCCGCGAGGAACGCGCACAGCGCCGAGCCGACCACGGCGATGAGCGTCACGGTGATGCTCAGCCGGAACGAGTCGAGGAACGCCTCGTCGAAGACCCGCGCGAAGCCCGAGCCGGTGAGGTCCCGCGGGAACCACGCGGGCTCGGGGGAGCGCAGGCGGTCGGCCGGCTGGAACGCGCTGTTGAGGATCCAGTAGACGGGGAACACCCACACCAGCGCGATCAGGACCGCGAGCGCGCCCCACAGGCGGCGGGCCAGCGTGCGGCTCATCGGGACTCCTTGAGCAGGGCGCGGACGTAGCCCGCGGTGAGGACGAGGGTCAGGACCAGCACGAACATGGCCAGGGCGGAGGCCATGCCGTAGTCGCTCTGGCCGATGCCGAGCGTGTAGATGTACGTGCCGAGCAGGTGCGTCTTGCTCGGCGTCCCGCCGACGCCCTGGAGGTAGTAGATCTGCGCGAAGACCCGCAGGTCCCACACGACCTGCAGCAGCAGCGTGATCGTCAGGACGGGACGGATCGTGGGGTAGACGATGTGGCGGAACCGCTGCCACGCGCTGGCGCCGTCGAGCTGGCCGGCCTCGAGCGCCTCCTCCGAGACCTGCGTCAGCGCGGCGTAGACCGTGAACATCACGAACGGCACGCTCATCCAGACCACGACGACCGTCGCGACGAAGTAGAAGGACAGGGGGTTGGTCAGCCAGTTGTGCCCGTCGAAGGACTCGAAGCCGAGCCGGACCAGGAGCCAGTTGATGACGCCGTAGCGGGTGTCGAAGAGCCACTGCCACGACGTCATGGCCGCGATCACCGGCATCGCCCAGGCCAGCAGCATCGCGATCTGCAGGATCAGCCGGCACGCCCGTGACACGCGCCGCAGCAACAGCGCCAGCGCGACGCCGACGAGCATCGTCACCAGCACGTTGACCGCGCAGAACGCCAGCGACCGCCCGATGACCGCCCACATCTGGGCGTCCGTGAAGAGCCGGACGTAGTTGTCCAGGCCCACGAAGGGCGCCGGCTGGCCGAACTGCTGGGCGCGGCCGTACTCCTGGAACGACATCACCACCTGGCGCACGAGGGGGTAGCCCATCGCGATCCCGAGGACGAGGAGCGCGGGCACGAGCAGGGTGTACGGACCCAGTCGTCGCGCGATCGTCTGCGTGCTCATCGTTCCTCCCTCCGGACGCCGAGACGGTGTGGGCAGCCGACGGGACCCGGCCTCGCGGCCGGGTCCCTCCGGCATGTGGGTGACGGTCACTTGTTGAGCTCTGCCTCCAGCTTGGCGTCGGTCGCCTTCGCGGTGGCGGCGACGTCCTCGCCGCTCGCGATGGCGCCGAAGAACTCCTCCATGACGCTCGAGGTCTCGACCGCCGCCCAGTTCGGCGAGGTCGGGGTCAGCTTGGAGTTGCTGGCCGACGCGATGGCCGCCTTCGCGAACTCGTCGTCGCCCATGAGCGAGGTGAACTCGTCGTTGGCCGGGCCGAGGCCGTTCTTGGCCAGGAGCTTCTGGTAGTCGTCGCTGTAGATCAGCTTGAGCACCTCGAAGCCCAGGTCCTGGTTCTTGGACTTCGCCGAGACGGCGATGTTCGAGCCGCCGGCGAAGACCGGGGCCGCGTCACCGCCGACGCCGGGCAGCGCGAAGGCGCCCAGGTCGTCGGCCTTGTCCTCGGCGACGGACCAGCGGGCCCAGCCGGGCGCCATGAACATGGCCGCCTCGCCGTTGTTGAACGGCGTCCACGCCTCCTCGTCCTTGCCGTCCTTGGGCGCCGAGGTGGCGTCCTGGGCGAGCTTCTGCCACTGCTGCAGGCCCTTCACCGATTCGGGGCTGGACAGCTTGCCGACCCACTGGTCGCCCTCCTGGACCGCGATGTCGCCGCCGTGCGCGAAGATCCAGCTGATGCCGTTGCGCCAGTCCTGGCCGGGCACCCAGAAGCCGCTGTACTTGTCGTCGCCCTGCGTGGCGAGCTTCTCGGCCGCCGTGCTGAAGTCCGCGAGGCTCGTGGGCACGTCGAGGCCCGCGTCCTTGAAGGCCTTCTTGCTGTAGAAGACGTAGCGCGAGCCCCAGTAGTACGGGACGGCGTAGAGCTTGCCCTCCCACGTGCCGGCCTCGACGAACGACTCCGGTCCCATCGGGCCGAGCTCATCGGCCTTGTCCGTCAGGTCCGTGAAGGCGCCGATGCTGGTGAACGAGGCGGCCTGCGTGTTGCCGACCTCCACCACGTCGGGGGACTTGTCGCTCGGCAGCGCGGTGTTGAGCCGGGTGAGCAGCTCGCCCCAGTCGATGCGCTCGATCTTGAGGGTCTTGCCGTCGTGCTTCGCGGCGAACTCCTCGGTGAGCCAGTCGGTGGCCTCCTGCGGGGTGTCCTCCTTGCCGGCGAGCCACAGGGTGACGGTGTCGGATCCCGAGTCCGAGGAGTCGTCGTCCCCGCCGCTGCCACACGCGGCGAGTGCGGTGAGGGCGAGTCCGGTCACGGCCGCGCTCGCCATGAACGTGCGGAGCTTCATGATGTGCCTCCATGAGGTGTGGTGGTGGAGTGTTCGGCGCGGCGCACCTCACACGACTCCCAGCTCGCGGTGGCGCACCAGCGCCGCCGCCCCGGTCAGGACGAGCTCGTCGTGGGCGACCAGGCGGATCCTGATGCGCTGGGCGACGAAGGGGAGACTCTGGCGCGCGACGGCCGCGCGTGCTGCCTCGAGCACGGGTCCGTCGAGCAGGTCGGTGGGGCCGTGCAGCACGACGTCGGCGATGCCGAGCGTCGTGACGATCGGTGTCAGCACCGAGCCGAGGAGGTCGCCGGCGTGACGGCGCGCGTCGTCGGACGCGGCGGCCCGCAGCGCCGGCGCGCTGAGGACGGTCTCGAGGCAGCCGCGGTTCCCGCACGCGCACGCGCTGCCGTCGGGGTCCACGACGACGTGGCCGATCTCGCCGGCCGAGCGCAGGGGACCGGCCACGGGGTGTCCGTCGACGAGGATGCCGCCGCCGACGCCCTGGCCGATCGTGACCATGAGCAGGCCGGCGTCGTCGCCGTCGCCGAAGGCGCCCTCGGCGACCGCGGCGATGTTGGCGTCGTTCCCGACGGAGGTCGGCAGGCCGTGGCGCTCGGCCAGCGTCGCCGCGAGGGGGACCGCGTCCCAGGCCAGGTTCGGTGCCTGGATGACGACCCCGGAGTCGTCGACGATGCCTGGGGTGCCGACGCCGATGCCCAGCACCCGGCGCGGGGCGGCCTCGACGAGGCGCTCGACGAGGCGGGAGACGCCGTCGACGGCCTCGGCGCCACGGCTGAAGGGAGCGCGCTCGCGCACGAGGACGCGGCCGTGCAGGTCGACGACCGCGCCGTCGAAGCCCGAGTCGTCCGAGAGGTCGACCGCGACGATCACGGGGGCGGCGTCCGAGACGGCGACGAGCGTGGCCGGCTTACCCAGGTGCGTGCCCGGGCGGGCGCCGATGTCCTCGACGAGCGACTCCTGCACCATCTCGGCCACGAGGTCCGAGACCGTCACCCGGGTCAGGCCCGTCGCGCGGGAGAGGTCCGCGCGCGTGGTGGGCCCCTCGTCCACGAGGTGCTGCAGCAGCAGCGTGCGATGGTGCCGCCGGGTGTCGGCGGGACGGACCTTCGCGGTGGCGCGGCGCGGGGATGTGGTGGTCGTCACAGAGTTAATACACCAAACTAACTAAGTCGGCGTCAAGCACTTCCGCCACATTCCTCGGGGCGGGCGCGCCGCACGGCCGGTGGGGACCGGCGTCGGGGCCTGCGGGTATCGTGGGTCGCTGATCTCGGGCGCGCGTTGTCACGACGACGCGCATCGGCCCGCCGACATCCAGCCGGACAGGAAACTTCCCATGGCCTCAGTCATCGACACCGTCATCAGCCTCTGCAAGCGTCGCGGATTCGTCTACCAGTGCGGCGAGATCTACGGAGGCACGCGCTCCGCCTGGGACTACGGTCCGCTGGGCGTCGAGCTCAAGGAGAACGTCAAGCGCCAGTGGTGGCGCTCGATGGTCCAGGGCCGCGACGACGTCGTCGGCCTCGACTCCTCGGTGATCCTGCCCACGCCGGTGTGGGAGGCCTCGGGCCACCTCGCCGCGTTCGTCGACCCGCTCGTCGAGTGCCTCCAGTGCCACAAGCGCTACCGCCAGGACCACCTGCAGGAGGCGTACGCCGAGAAGCACGGCATCGACGACCCCGACACCGTCGAGATGTCGACCCTCGTGTGCGCCAACTGCGGCACGCGGGGCGAGTGGACCGAGCCGCGCATGTTCAACGGCCTGCTCAAGACGTTCCTCGGCCCGGTCGAGTCCGAGGAGGGCCTGCACTACCTGCGCCCCGAGACCGCCCAGGGCATCTTCGTGAACTTCGCGCAGGTCATGACGTCCTCGCGCAAGAAGCCCCCGTTCGGCATCGGCCAGATCGGCAAGAGCTTCCGCAACGAGATCACGCCGGGCAACTTCATCTTCCGCACGCGCGAGTTCGAGCAGATGGAGATGGAGTTCTTCGTCAAGCCCGGCGAGGACGAGCAGTGGCACCAGTACTGGATCGACACGCGCCTGAAGTGGTACACCGACCTCGGCGTGAACCCCGACAACCTGCGCCTCTACGAGCACCCGGCCGAGAAGCTCTCGCACTACTCCAAGCGCACGGTCGACATCGAGTACCGCTTCGGCTTCGCCGGCTCGGAGTTCGGTGAGCTCGAGGGCGTCGCCAACCGCACCGACTTCGACCTGTCGACGCACGCCAAGCACTCGGGCCAGGACCTGTCGTACTTCGACCAGGCCAACAACGAGCGCTGGACCCCGTACGTCATCGAGCCCGCAGCGGGCGTCAACCGCTCGCTCATGGCGTTCCTGGTGGACGCGTACACCGAGGACGAGGCCCCCAACGCCAAGGGCGGCGTCGACAAGCGCACGGTGCTGCGCCTCGACCCGCGCCTGTCGCCGGTCAAGGCCGCGGTCCTGCCGCTGTCGCGCAACGCCGACCTGTCGCCCAAGGCCCGCGGCCTGGCCGACGAGCTGCGCCGGAACTGGAACGTCGAGTTCGACGACGCCCAGGCCATCGGCAAGCGCTACCGCCGCCAGGACGAGATCGGCACGCCGTTCTGCATCACGGTCGACTTCGACACCCTCGAGGACGACGCCGTGACGATCCGCGAGCGCGACTCGATGTCGCAGGAGCGCATCGCGCTGGACCAGGTCACCTCCTACCTCGCGGCGCGCCTCGTCGGCTGCTGATGAAGCGCTCGCTCGCCGCGGTGGCGCTGCTGGCCGCCCTGACCGCCTGCTCCGGAGGGGAGCAGGCGGCGCAGGGCGACCCCGAGCCCGGGTTCGAGGTGCCCGCGGGCATCACGCTGTCCGAGCCCGGCGACCCGCGGAAGGTCGGCACGAGCGCCACCGTGGCCTACCCCGACGCGCAGGACGAGGCGGGCACGGCGCTCGCGCTCGGCGTCGGCACGGTCACGAAGGCGCCCCGTCGCGATCTCGGCCTGTTCGCGATCCCGGACGGCATGGAGCCGTACTACGTGAGCGTCATGGTGGCCAACCGCGGCCCCGCGCCGGCGTCGTTCCCCGACGGCGCGCCGTGGTGGCTGCACCTGGCGGGCGACACCCTGCTGCCGCCGAGCCCGTCCGCGGCGCTCGCGAAGTGTCCCGGCATCGCGCTGCCCGAGCCGCTGCCGGCCGGCCGGACGGTCAAGGGCTGCGTGCTCTTCCTCGTGCCGAGGGGCACGGCGGTGCAGTCGGTCGACTTCCAGCCCGGCGACGTGACCACGGCGGTGCGATGGACACCCTGACCACCGGACTCGACCTCGGCAACGTCCACGTCGACGTGCCGGTCGTCCTCGCGCCCATGGCGGGCGTCACGAACGTGGCGTTCCGCCGGCTGTGCGCCGAGCAGGGCGCCGGCCTCTACGTGTGCGAGATGATCACCAGCCGCGGCCTCGTCGAGCGCGACCGGATCAGCCTGTCGATGCTGACGTTCGCCGAGGGCGAGAGCGTGCGCTCGGTGCAGCTCTACGGCATCGACCCCCAGACCATCGGCCAGGCCGTGAAGATCCTGTGCGAGGAGCACGGGGTCGACCACGTCGACCTCAACTTCGGCTGCCCGGTTCCCAAGATCACCCGCAAGGGCGGCGGTTCGGCGCTGCCGTGGAAGGCCACGCTGCTGGGCCAGATCCTCACCGAGGCGGTCCGTGCCGCCGAGCCGTTCGGGGTCCCGGTCACGATGAAGACCCGCAAGGGCATCGACGACGACCACCTGACGTTCCTCGACGCGGGCCGCATCGCGCAGGACACCGGCTGCGCCGCGATCGCGCTGCACGGGCGCACCGCCGCACAGCACTACAGCGGCCGCGCGGACTGGGACTCGATCGGCGAGCTCAAGGCCGCCGTCGACATCCCGGTGCTGGGCAACGGCGACATCTGGGAGGCGTCCGACGCCCTGGCGATGGTCGAGCAGACGGGCTGCGACGGCGTCGTGGTCGGCCGCGGCTGCCTCGGCCGCCCGTGGCTGTTCCGCGACCTGGCCGCCGCGTTCCGCGGCGAGACGGTCGCGACGCTGCCCAACCTGGGCGAGGTCACCACGGTCATGCGCCGCCACGCCCAGCTGCTGGGGGAGTGGCTCGGCGAGGAGCGCGGCTGCATCGAGTTCCGCAAGCACGTCGCCTGGTACCTCAAGGGCTTCCCGGCGGGCTCGCGCGTCCGCGAGAGCCTCGGTCACGTGAGCTCGTACGCGTCGCTCGACAGCCTGCTCGACGAGCTCGACCCGACCGAGCCGTTCCCCGTCGCCGAGCTCGGCACGCCGCGCGGCCGCCAGGGCTCGCCGCGCAAGGTCGTGCTGCCCGAGGGCTGGCTCGACTCGCGCGAGATGGTCGGCGCCATGGACGCCGACGCCGAGAGCGACGTCAGCGGCGGCTGAGCCGCGCCAGCCGGGCCCGCTCGACCTCGTCGAACGTCACCGCGCGCGCCGTGTCGGCGTCGAGGTGCGCCACGCCGGCGTCGACCGGCCCGTCCGGCGTGTGCACCGCGACCGAGGCGACGCCGAGGCGGCGCTGCAGCGGGCCTTGCGAGAACTGGACCGACTGCACCTTGTGGTGCGGGACGATCGAGCGCTTGCGCGTGATCCAGCCCGTGGCCGAGGTGACCGTGAACGACGTGGCCGACAGCCAGCGGTAGCGCCAGCCGATCGGCGCGAAGGGCCAGGAACGGCGCGAGGCCGACACCTGCTCGCCGGTGCCGCGCTCCGGGTCCGGGATGAGCTCGTCGACGAGGAGGCGGCCCACCTCGACGGGGGAGATGGGCAGCAGCGTCGTGGACGACACGCCCGCGTTCTCGGACGAGACGACGCCATAGCCCGCGACGTCGACCTCGAGCCGCGCCCAGCCGTACCGGCGCCACACGACGGGCTCGATGACGGCGATGCCCTGGACGCGGTCGTAGGGGATGGTCTGGGAGCTGCGGCTCAGCAGCCCCCGCTCGATGCGCAGGCCGCGCTCGTTCCGCGAGACCGTGAAGTTCCACTGGCCGATGATCCGCGAGCTGATCATCTGCGTGACGCCCCAGATCGCGGGGAACAGCACCGCGAGGAACGCCCAGCCGCCCTCGGTGAACACGCCCGCCACGATCGAGGCCACCGCCACCAGGACCGTGCCGATGAAGTCGAGCGACAGCAGCGTGCCGATGATGATCTGGTCCGGCGGCACGACGTGCAGGATCGCGCGCGGCTCTGGAGCGTCGACGGGGTGCTCCTCGGCGCTCGTGCCGTGCGCCCGCGCCAGGAGGAGGCGGCGCAGCCGGCGGGACTCGGCCAGCGTGAGGAACCGCAGCCGGGTCCGCGACTCCGAGCCGCCCGCCATCTCGATCGTCAGCTCGGACAGCCCGACGAGCCGCGCCACGAGCGGCTCGTTGATGTCGACCGACTGCAGGCGCTCGAACGGGATGCGGCGCGAGGTCTTGAACAGCACGCCGCGCTCGACGCGGATCTCCTCGTCGTCGATCACGTACCGCGTGAAGTACCAGCCCGCGTAGCCCGCGACCACGCCGAGCACGAAGCCCCCGGGGATCGCCAGCGCGACCCACCAGTTGGGGTCGTCGAGGTCGAACACCTGCCACGAGATCGCGACCACGACGCCGGCACCCCAGATGAGCCCCTGGAGCAGTCCGGTGAGCGGGTGCGTGCGGTGCGCCTCAGACGCCGGCGCCATGACCCTCCCCGAGCTCGGTCAGGCGATTGCGCAGGCGGGCGGCCTCGGCGAGCGGCACGCCCGGGATCGCCGAGGCGGTCGCGGTCGAGGCGGTGTGCAGCGTGACGGTGCCGAAGCCGAGGGCGCGCGCGAGCGGGCCGGACTGGACGTCCACGAACTGCATGCGACCGTACGGGACCACGACGAGGCGGCGGAACATGATGCCGCCACGCACGAGGAAGTCGTCCTCGGCCTCGCTGTAGCCCCAGCTGCGGCGATTGCGCGGAGCCCACCAGGCGACCCAGGCGGCGAGCGCGACTCCGGCGGCGACAGGCAGCCACAGGAGCCAGCCCCAGTCGCCGAGGTCGTCGCCCCACAGGAGCCACAGGACCAGCCCGACGAGGACGAGGACCAGGCCGGTCAGGGCGCCGAGCAGGATGCGCGCCGTGGCGAGCTTCGGCGACACCGGGGTCCACTCGCCCGCGGGACTGGTGAACAGGTCGTGACGCATGAGCCCCACCCTAGGGGGGGTGACCGTGTACGGTCCGATCTCGTGGGTCACCTGATCAGCGCCGCCGCCGTCGTCGACGTCGACGTGGACCTCGAGCCGGGCTGGGTCGAGGTCCGCGACGGGACGATCGTGGCGTCCGGGACGGGGGCGCCGCCGCGCCGTCCCGACGAGCACCACGACGGCATCCTGGCGCCCGGCCTCATCGACGCGCAGGTCAACGGCGCGTACGGCGCGGACTTCGCCGCGGCGACGAGCGACCAGTGGGACCGGATCGTCGACGGCCTGCCGGACAGCGGGGTCACGGCGATCGCGCCGACCTTCATCACCGCGCCCGTCGACGACCTCGTCGAGCAGCTCCGCGCCTTCCGCGGTCATCGTGAGCGGCTGTCCGGCCGTCCGGGCGCGACCCGGCTGCTGGGCGCCCACGTCGAGGGCCCGTTCATCTCGGCCGCCTGCAAGGGCGCGCACGACGAGGCCTTCCTCGTGGACCCGACGCCGGAGCGGGTGGACGCCCTGGTCGAGGCCGGGGGAGCGGACCTCGGGTACGTGACCCTCGCGCCCGAGCGGGCGGGCGCGCTCGACGCGATCGCCCGAATGGCCGCCGCCGGCGTCCGGGTCAGCATCGGGCACAGCGACGCCGACGACGCGACCGCCACGCGGGCGGTGGACGCCGGGGCCACCCTCGTCACGCACCTCTACAACGCCCAGCGCGGCCTGCGCCATCGCGACGGTGGCGTCGTCGGCGTGGCCCTGACCGACCCACGACTCTCCGTCGGGCTGATCGCGGACCTGCATCACGTCGACCCGATCGCCCTGCAGGTCGCGTTCGCGAGCGCCGGGGGCCGCATCATGCTCGTCACCGACAACCTGTCCACGTTCGGGATGCCGCCGGGCCGCTACGAGCTCGGCGGCGCGCCCGTCGTGCTGGCCGACGGTGAGCCCGCGCGACGCGAGGACGGCACGATCGCGGGCGCGGCCGTGCGGCTCGACGCGTGCCTCGCGAACGTCGTCCGCGTCGCGGGTGTCGACGTCGCGACCGCGGTCCGCGCTGCGACGACCGTGCCCGCCGTCGCCCTCGGCGTCCCCGAGCTCGGGACGCTCGCTCCCGGCACCCCGGCCGACCTCGTCGTGCTGGACCCCGACGAGCTGCGCGTGCGCGCGACGTGGATCGGCGGACGACGGGCCGGTTGACCCGACCGGCCGGACGGTGGGACACTGGTAGACGCGCAGCGTCCACGCTGCCGCTCGACCTCCGCCTCTCCTGAACAGGATGACCATGGCCAAAGCGCTGTACGGCTACGTCGGTGGCCCCTCCCCGGAGCATGCTCACGATGTCGCCATCCTGCGGCGCCGCATCCGCGACCTCGAGAACGAGGTCCTGCGACTCAAGGCCGAGAACGACGGCCTGCTCGCCCGCCTCGCCGAGTCCGCGCACGACGGCGACCTGGCCGAGCTGCTCGAGTCCGCTGCCAGCTGATCGCGGCGTTTCCCCTGCGGTGGCGCACACCGCAGGCACTAGGCTGACCGCGTGTATCTGAAGACCCTGACGCTGCGGGGATTCAAGTCCTTCGCGTCGTCCACGACCCTCGCCCTCGAGCCGGGCATCACCGCCGTCGTCGGCCCCAACGGCTCGGGCAAGTCGAACGTCGTGGACGCCCTGTCGTGGGTCATGGGCGAGCAGGGCGCCAAGACGCTGCGCGGCGGCAAGATGGAGGACGTCATCTTCGCCGGCACCGCCGGCCGCGCGCCGCTCGGCCGCGCCGAGGTCGTCCTGACGATCGACAACTCCGACGGCGCGCTGCCGATCGAGTACTCCGAGGTCACGATCAGCCGCACGATGTTCCGCAGCGGCGGCTCCGAGTACGCCATCAACGGCAACACGTGCCGGCTGCTCGACGTCCAGGAGCTGCTGAGCGACTCCGGCATCGGACGCGAGATGCACGTCATCGTCGGCCAGGGCCAGCTCGACTCCGTCCTGCGAGCCACGCCCGAGGAGCGCCGCGGCTTCGTCGAGGAGGCCGCGGGCGTCCTCAAGCACCGCAAGCGCAAGGAGAAGGCGCTGCGCAAGCTCGACGCGACGCAGGACAACCTCACGCGCCTCAACGACGTCCTGACCGAGCTGCGCCGCCAGCTCAAGCCGCTGGGCCGCCAGGCCGAGGTCGCGCGCCGCGCCGCCGGCATCCAGGCCACCGTCCGCGACGCGCGCGCCCGCCTGCTGGCCGACGACATCGTCGCGGCCCGCACCACGATCGAGACCGAGCTCGCCGACGAGAACGCGCTGCGCGCCCGCCGCGAGGAGGTCGAGCAGGCGCTCGGGGAGGCCCGCCGCGTCGAGGCCGAGCTCGAGCAGGCGCTCGCGGCCGACGCGCCGCTGCTGACCCGCGCGCAGGAGACCGTCTACGCGCTGGGCAGCCTGCGCGAGCGCTTCCACGGCACCGCCAACCTGGCCCGCGACCGCATCCGCCTCGCGGCCGACGCCTCCGACGACCGCGTCGCCGGCCGCGACCCCGAGGAGCTCGAGGCCGATGCCCGCCGGGCGCAGGAGCGGCTCGTCGAGCTCGAGGCCGACGTCGCCCGCTCGGCCGAGGCGCTGCAGGCCACGATCGCCGAGCGCGGCGAGGCGGAGGAGGCGTACTCCACCGAGGAGCGCCGCATCGCCGGCCTGCTGCGCGCCGCCGCCGACCGCCGCGAGGGGCTCGCGCGCCTGCACGGCCAGGTCAACGGCCTCAAGAGCCGCGCGGCCGCCGCCGAGCAGGAGATCGGCCGCCTCACCGCCGCGCAGGCCGACGCCCGCGAGCGCGCCGAGGCGTCGCAGCGCGAGTTCAGCGCGCTCGAGAGCACGATCGCGGGCCTGAGCGCCGGCGAGTCCGGACTCGACGAGGAGCTGGACGCCGCCGAGGAGCAGCTGGCGCAGGCCGAGGCCGCCGCCCAGACCCTCACCACGCGTCGTCAGGAGCTGGAGCGGCAGGTCGCCACGGCCACCGCCCGCAAGGAGGCCCTCGAGCTCGGCCTCCACCGCAAGGACGGCTCCGGCGCGCTGCTCGCCGCCTCCGACCGGCTCAACGGCCTGCTCGGCTCCGTCGCGGCGCTCGTCACGGTGCGCGGCGGTCACGAGGCCGCCGTCGGCGCCGCGCTGGGCTCGGCCGCCGACGCCGTCGCCGTCGAGCGGGTCGACTCCGCGATCGACGCCCTGCACCTGCTGCGCGAGGAGGACCTCGGTCGAGCCGGCCTGCTGCTCGGCTCGGGCGACGTGTCGACGGACGACTGGCCGGCGCTGCCCGGGGGAGCGGTGTACGCCGAGTCCCTCGTCGACGCCCCGGCCGAGTTGCGCGGCTCGCTGCGCCGCCTGCTGCACAAGGTCGCCGTGGTCGAGGACCTCGCGGCCGCGAAGCGCCTCGTCGCCGACCTGCCCGACGTCACGGCCGTCACGGCCGAGGGCGACCGCATCGGCGCGCACTTCGCGGAGGGCGGCTCCACGTCCGCGCCGAGCCTCATCGAGGTGCAGGCCGCGGTCGACGAGGCCATCGAGACGATCGAGAGCGCCACCCACGAGCTGGAGTCGCTGCGCTTCCGGACCGAGGCCGCCACGGCCGAGGTCGACGCCGCGCAGGAGCGCGTCGACCTCGCGCTCAAGCGGCTGCACGAGTCCGACGCCTCGATGTCCGCCGTCGCCGAGAAGCTGGCGCAGCTGGGCACCACCAGCCGGTCCGCCTCCGCGGAGGCCGAGCGCCTGCAGACCGCGATCGCCGCCGCCGAGGAGGCCCGCGACCGCGACGTCGCCGGCCTCGCCGAGCTGGAGGAGCGCCTCGCGGCCGCCGAGGAGGCGCCCGACGTCGAGCCCGACACCACCGAGATGGAGCGTCTCGCCGAGGCCGCCTCCGCCGCCCGCCGTGCCGAGACCGACGCCCGGCTCGCGCTGCGCACGGCCGAGGAGCGCGCCAAGGCGCTCAGCGCCCAGGTCGCCTCCCTGCTCAAGGCCGCCGAGGACGAGCGCGAGGCCCGCGAGCGCGCCCGGCTGCGCGCCGAGCGCCGCCGCCGCGAGGCCGAGACCGCCACCGCCGTCCTGCAGGCCGCCGAGGCGACGCTCGCCCGGCTCGAGCAGTCCTACGACGCGGCCACCGGGACGCGCATCGGGATCGAGCGCTCGCGCGCCGAGCGCGAGGAGCGCCTCAAGCAGGGCCGCAGCACGGTGCGCCAGCTCACCGCCGACCTCGAGGGCCTGACCCAGTCGGTGCACAAGGACGAGATGGCGCGCGCCCAGCTGCGGCTGCGGCTCGAGGGCCTCGAGGAGCGCGCGCTGGAGGAGCTCGGCATCGAGCCCGAGACGCTCGTCGCCGAGTACGGCCCCGACCAGATGGTCATCCCGATCGGGCTGGAGGGCCAGACCGACGAGTCCGGCGAGATCGAGCCCATCCCGTTCGACCGCGCCGAGCAGGCCAAGCGGCTCAAGACGGCCGAGCGCGAGCTGGCCATGCTGGGCAAGGTCAACCCGCTGGCCCTCGAGGAGTTCTCGGCACTGGAGGAGCGGCACCAGTTCCTGTCCGAGCAGCTGGACGACCTCAAGAAGACCCGCGAGGACCTGCTCGAGATCGTCGCCGACGTCGACACCAAGGTCGAGCAGGTCTTCGCCGAGGCCTGGCAGGACGTCGAGCGCGAGTTCAACCACGTGTTCGCGCGGCTGTTCCCCGGCGGCGAGGGGCGACTCGTGCTGACCGACCCGTCCAACATGCTCACGACCGGCATCGACGTCGAGGCGCGCCCGCCGGGCAAGAAGGTCAAGCGGCTGTCGCTGCTGTCCGGCGGCGAGCGCTCGCTCGTGGCCGTGGCCTTCCTCGTCTCGCTGTTCAAGGCGCGGCCCAGCCCGTTCTACATCCTCGACGAGGTCGAGGCGGCGCTCGACGACACCAACCTCGGCCGCCTGCTCGAGATCTACGAGGAGCTGCGCGCGAACAGCCAGCTCATCGTCATCACCCACCAGAAGCGCACGATGGAGGGCGCCGACGCCCTGTACGGCGTCACGATGCGCGGCGACGGCGTCTCGGCCGTCATCAGCCAGCGACTGCGAGAGGAAGAGGCCTCGTGAGGATCGACCAGCACGGCGCGACGTACACGATCACGACGCGCTGGGAGGACGAGGACGTCTACGGCCACGTCAACAACGTCAAGTACTACTCGTACTTCGACACGGCCGTGAACGGCTTCCTCATGCGCGCCACGGGCACCGACATCCGCACGCTCGACGCGTACGGGATCGTCGCCGAGACCTCGTGCCAGTTCAAGCGCGAGCTGCGGTTCCCGCTCGACGTCACGGCCGGGCTCTCGGTCACGAAGCTGGGCACCAGCAGCGTCGTCTACGAGATCGGGCTGTACCAGGGCGACGACCCCGAGCCGGCCGCGATCGGCCGCTTCGTGCACGTCTACGTGACGGGCCAGGACCGCAAGGTCACGCCCGTCCCCGAGGTCATCCGGGCGGTCCTCGCACCGCTCGTGACATCTGTCACAAGCTCGGTCTGAACCGGAATTCCTGACCCTCTGGCTGTCTAGCCTCTCGGCAGGCAGGTCACAACGGAGTGACCTGAAGTCGGAAGGACCAGAGTGGACACAGCACTCGACCTCGCGCGATGGCAGTTCGGCATCACGACCGTCTATCACTTCCTGTTCGTCCCCATGACGATCTCCATGGCGTTCCTCGTGGCGATCATGCAGACCTTCTGGTGGCGCACGAACGACGAGCGATGGCTCCGCCTCACGCGACTGTTCGGCAAGCTCTTCCTGATCAACTTCGCGATGGGCGTCGTGACCGGCATCGTGCAGGAGTTCCAGTTCGGGATGAACTGGAGCGACTACTCGCGCTTCGTCGGTGACATCTTCGGCGCGCCGCTGGCGATCGAGGGCCTGCTCGCGTTCTTCCTGGAGTCCACGTTCCTGGGCCTGTGGATCTTCGGCTGGGACCGGCTCAAGCCCGGCCTGCACCTCATGACGATCTGGATCGCCGCGATCGGCACGGCCCTGTCGGCCTACTTCATCCTCGCCGCCAACTCGTTCATGCAGAACCCCGTCGGCTTCACGATGAACGAGGAGCGCGGCCGCGCCGAGCTCACCGACTTCGTGGCGGTCCTGACCAACAAGGTCGCGCTGATCACCGTCCCGCACACGCTCTTCGCGGCGTTCATGGTCGGCGGCGGCTTCGTCGCGGCCATCGCGATCTGGTTCCTGGTCCGGCGTCCCGACGAGGACGCGCAGGCGTTCCGCAAGGCCGCCCGCCTCGGCGCCGTGACGCTGCTGGTCGCCGGCCTCGGCGTCGTCATCACCGGTGACATCCAGGGCAAGATCATGACCGAGGTCCAGCCCATGAAGATGGCCGCGGCCGAGGGGCTCTACGAGGACGCCGACGGCAACGCGCCGTTCTCGGTGCTGACGATCGGCACGCTGGACGGCAGCGAGTCGGTGTTCAGCGTTGAGATCCCGGGCCTGCTGTCGCAGCTGGCGACGGGCGGGTTCGACGGCAAGGTCCGCGGCATCAACTCGCTCAACGAGGAGTACGCGAAGACCTACGCCGAGTCCGGCATGGACGACTTCGCGCCGAACATCCCCGTCACGTACTGGAGCTTCCGCCTCATGATGGGCCTGGGCTTCGCCGCCATGGGCATCGCCGCCTGGATCCTGTGGACGCTGCGACGGGGCGGGCTGCCCGCACCGAGCACCCTCACGACGCGCTGGCTGCTGCGGGCCGCGCTCGTGCTGCCGCTGCTGCCGCTGTTCGCGAACTCGTTCGGCTGGATCTTCACCGAGATGGGCCGTCAGCCCTGGGTGGTCTTCGGCCTGATGCCGACGGCCGCCGGCGTCTCGCCGTCCGTGTCCTCGGCGCAGGTCTGGACGTCGATGCTGGGCTTCACGCTGCTGTACGGCGTCCTGGCCGTCATCGAGGTCAAGCTGCTGCTGCACTTCATCCGCAAGGGACTGCCGGACGCGAACCCGCCCGTGCAGGACGACGACTCCGACCGCCCGCTGGCGTTCGCGTACTGAGGGGGCTCGCCATGGAACTCACCACCGTCTGGTTCATCCTGATCGCCGTCCTGTTCGTCGGCTACTTCGTCCTGGAGGGCTTCGACTTCGGCGTCGGCATGCTCGTCGGCCTCATGGCCAAGGACGACCGCGAGCGTCGCGTCCTCATCAACACGATCGGCCCGGTCTGGGACGGCAACGAGGTCTGGCTGCTCGTCGGCGGCGGCGCGATGTTCGCCGCGTTCCCCGAGTGGTACGCCACGTTGTTCAGCGGGTTCTACCTGCCGCTGTTCATGATCCTGGTCGCCCTCATCATCCGCGGAGTCGCCTTCGAGTACCGAGGCAAGCGCGACGACCAGGCTTGGCGCGACCGCTGGGACTGGGCGATCATCGTCGGCTCGTTCCTGCCCGCGCTGCTGTGGGGCGTCGCGTTCGCCAACATCGTGCGCGGCGTGCCGATCAACGAGGCCCACGAGTACACGGGCGGGTTCTTCAACCTGCTCAACCCGTACGCGCTGCTGGGCGGCCTGGTGACGCTGACCGTCTTCCTCGTCCACGGTGCGGTGTTCGTCGCGCTCAAGACCGTCGGCGACATCCGCGACCGCGCGCACGCCTTCGCGCAGCGCGTCGGTGGCCTGGCCGCCGTGCTGGCCGTGCTGTTCATCGCCTGGACGGCGGTCGACGCGGGCAAGCTCTCGGTCTGGGTGGCCGGCGCGATCGCCGGCGTGGCACTGCTCGGCGGCCTGGCCGCCAGCCTGCGCGGCCGCGACGGCTGGGCCTTCCTCGGCACGGCCGTCGCCATCGCCGCCGTCGTGGCGATGCTGTTCCTGGCGCTGTTCCCGAACGTGATGCCCTCCAGCACGAGCGAGCTGTTCAACCTCACGACCGAGAACGCGTCCTCGACGCCGTACACGCTCAAGATCATGACGTGGGTCGCGGTGTTCTTCACCCCGATCGTGGTCCTGTACCAGGCGTGGTCGTACTGGGTGTTCCGCAAGCGCATCGGCGTGCACCACATCCCGGCCTCCCTGCACTGAGGAGCGCCGTGAAGCCGCTGGACCCGCGCCTGGTCCGCCGATCGAGCACCGTCCGCACCCACCTGGTGTGGTCGGTGCTCCTCGGCGTGGTCACGGCCGTGCTCGTCATCGTGGTCGCCTGGTGCGTCGCGGTCGTCGTCTCGCGTCGCTTCGACGGGGACGAGGTGCTGCTGTTCCCGGCGGCCGTCGCGGGCGCGTTCGCGCTGCGCGCGGTCGCGGCGTGGGCCCACGGCGTCGTCAGCGAGCGGGCCGCGATCCGCGTCAAGGCCGAGCTGCGCGCCGAGGTCGCGGCGGACCTGCTCGACCCGCGCCGGGTCGGCCCGCGCCCGTCCAGCAGCCGGCTCGTGGCGCTGCTGGGCCCGGGAATGGACGCGTTCGACGGCTACGTCGGCCGGTTCCTGCCGCAGCTGGCGCTCGCCGCGATCGTGCCGGCGACGGTGATCGTCGTCATCGCGTGGGCGGACCTGATGTCCGCCGTGATCATCGCCGTCACCCTGCCGCTGATCGGCGTGTTCATGGCGCTCGTCGGGCTGCTGACGCGCGACAGGGTCGAGCGGCGGTGGGCCGCGATGGAGCGCCTGGCGCGCCACTTCGGCGACGTGCTCGACGGCCTCGTCGTGCTGAAGGTCTTCGGCCGGCGCCAGGAGCGCGGCCTGCGCGAGGTCGGCACGCGGCACCGCGAGGAGTCCCTGCGCGCCCTGCGGCTGGCGTTCCTGTCGTCGCTCGTGCTGGAGCTGATCTCGACGATCTCGACCGCGCTCGTCGCCGTGAGCGTGGGACTGCGGGTCGTCGAGGGCGACCTGGCGCTGCTGCCGGCGATGTTCGTGCTGCTGCTCGCGCCCGAGGCATACCTGCCCGTGCGGCAGGTCGGCACGATGTTCCACGACAGCACCGAGGGCGCCACGGCCACGGCCGACCTGCTCGACCTGCTCGAGCACGACCGGCACACCGGCACGGTCCCGCCGCCTGCGGGCCCGGCGGCGGTGGCCGTCCGCGGGGCGCGACTGACCCACCCCGGCCGCACGACGGTCTCGCTGCGGCTCGACGACCTCAGCGTCGAGCCCGGTGAGTTCGTCGCGGTCGTCGGCCCGTCCGGCGGCGGCAAGTCCACGCTGCTCGACGTCCTGCTGGGCTTCGAGCAGCTCGACGAGGGCGAGGTCGTGGTCGGCGGCACTCCGCTGCGCGAGCTCGACGTCGTCGCCTGGCGCGAGTCGGTCGCGTGGGTCCCGCAGACGCCGCAGCTGGTCGCCGGCACGGTGGCGCGGAACGTCGCGCTCGGCCAGCCGGCCGCGAGCGCCGACGACGTCGCCGCCGCGGCACGGGACGCCGGGCTGGACGTCGGCCTCGACCGGGTCGTGCGCGAGGGCACGACCGACCTCTCGGCCGGCGAGCGCCGGCGCCTCGCGGTCGCGCGGGCGCTGCTGCGCATCCGGGTCGGCGGCGCATGGCTCGTCCTGCTCGACGAGCCGACGGCCGGCCTCGACGCCGAGCACGAGGCGACGGTCATGCGGACGCTGCGCTCGTGCGGCGCCACGGTCCTCGTGGTGACGCACCGGCCGGACTCGGTGGCCGTCGCCGACCGGGTCGTGGAGGTGGCGGCATGACCGCGGCGTACCCGCGCCGGACGCGGCTCGCGTTCGGGGTCACGATGGGCGTGCTGGCCCAGCTCGCGTCGGTCGGCCTGCTCCTGGCCGCCGCCTGGCTCATCGTCCGCGCGGCCGAGCAGCCGCCCGTGCTGTACCTCATGGTCGCGATCGTCTCGGTCCGCTTCTTCGGGATCGCGCGGTCCGTCCTGCGCTACGCGGAGCGTCTCGCCACGCACGACGTGGCGCTCGCCGACGCCGTCGAGCAGCGGGTCGCGACCTACGCCGACCTCGACCGTGCCGCCCCCGCGGGCCTCGGCGACCTGCGCCGGGGCGACCTGGTGAGCCGCGTCGTCGCGGACGTCGCGACGCTGCAGGACCGCCTGCTGCGCGTGCGCGTGCCGTGGTGGGTCGGCATCGCCGCGTGCGCCGTCGTCGTGGGTGTCGTCGGTGCGATCGACACACGATCGGGCTTGGTGATCCTGGCGGGCGTGGCGCTCAGCGCGCTGGGCCTGCGCACGCTCGTGGCGCGGGTCGGGGCCGGGCGCGGCGCGCGTGCCGAGGCGCAGGGCCGGCTCGCCGCCGAGGTCGCCGCGTCCGCCGTGGCCGCGCGCGAGCTCGTCGCGTTCGGTGCCGCGGAGGACGCCCTGGCGCGCGCGGACGATGCCACGCGCGACGCCCGCGCCGCGCAGGTCGGCGGCGCCCGGGTGGGAGGCGTCGGCTCCGCCGTCGTGCTCGCCGTCACGGGTCTCGTGGTCGCGGTGCTGGCGGCGTGGAGCGGGGGAGTGGACCCCGTCGTGGTCGGCGTGATCCTGCTCGCGCCGATCGCGCTCGTCGAGCCCGTCACCGGCTGGGCCGAGGCGGAGCGCGTCCGGCCCGAGGTGGAGGCGGCCGCCGGCCGGCTCGCCGACATCGCCGCCCTGTCCAGTCCCGTGCAGGATCCGCGACACCCGCAGCAGCTTCCCGGCCGTCACGACCTCGAGGTCGACGGCGCCGTGGTCGGCTGGGACGGTCCCGTCACGGAGCCGGTCTCGTTCGACCTGCCCGAGGGCGCGAAGCTCGCCGTCACCGGTCCGAGCGGCGTCGGCAAGTCGACGCTGGCCTACGCGCTGCTGCGGCTGCTGCCCACGTGGCAGGGGGAGGTCCGGCTGGGCGGCGTCCCGACCACCGCGCTCGCCGCGGCCGACGTGCGCCGCGTGGTCGGCTACCTCGGCCAGGACGACGTCGTGTTCGACACGAGCATCCGCGAGAACCTGCGCGTCGCGGACCCCGCGGCCGACGACACCCGCCTGCGCGCGGCACTCGCGGCGGCCGGGCTGCTGGACGCGGTCGACGCGATGCCGGACGGCCTCGACACGCCCGTCGGCGAGCGCGGCGGCCGGCTGTCGGGCGGCGAGCGCCAGAGGCTGTGTCTCGCGCGGCTGCTGCTGGCCGACCACCGCGTCCTCGTCCTCGACGAGCCGACCGAGCACCTCGACGCCCCGACGGCCGAGGCGCTCATGGACGACGTGCTCGCGCTCGAGGACCGCAGCGTGCTGGTCATCAGCCACAGCCCGTCGGTCCTCGCGCGGTTCGGGCAGGTGGTGCACGTGACGCCTCGCGGCGCGACGCCCGCCGTTGTCTAGGGTGGTCCCGTGAACACGGAGCTCCTCGTCGCCCTGATCGCGCTCGCCATCGTCGTCCTCGGCGGCGGCATCGCGTACCTCGTCGCCAACCGCCAGCGCGAGCTGCCGCCGCCGGATGTGGCGGACGAGCTGACCGAGCGCGAGATCGAGCACCCGGAGCTGGCTCCGGTCGACCTCGAGGAGGTGGAGGAGCTCGAGGCCGGCGTCGTCGAGGACCACCAGGTCCCGGACACCGCGCCCACCCCGACGATCGAGCGTCCGGAGGCGCCGCGCGGCCGCCTCTCACGGCTGCGCTCGCGGCTCTCGCGCTCCCAGTCGAGCCTCGGCCGTGGCCTGCTGGCCCTGCTCGGCGGCGGCGACCTCACCGAGGACCAGTGGGAGGAGATCGAGGACACCCTGCTGGCCGCCGACGTGGGCGTCGGCCCGACCACCGAGCTCGTCGGCAACCTGCGGGCCCGCCTCGCCGCCGAGGGCGTCAAGGACCCCGAGCGCGCGAAGGCCGTCCTGCGCGAGGAGCTGCTGGGCCTCGTCGGTCCCTCACTGGACCGCACGACCCGCACCACCGGCGACGACGGCGTCCCCGGCGTCGTCCTCGTGGTCGGCGTCAACGGCACCGGCAAGACCACCACCGTCGGCCGCCTCGCCCGCGTGCTGGTCGCGGAGGAGCGCTCGGTCCTGCTGGGCGCCGCCGACACCTTCCGCGCCGCCGCGGCCGACCAGCTCGAGACGTGGGGCGCCCGCGTGGGCGTGCCGACCGTCCGCAGCCACGAGGGCGCCGATCCCGCCAGCGTGGGCTTCGAGGCCGTCAAGCAGGGCATCGCCGACGGCGTCGACGTCGTCCTGATCGACACCGCCGGCCGCCTGCACACCAAGTCGGGCCTCATGGACGAGCTCGGCAAGGTGAAGCGCGTCGTCGAGAAGCAGGCCCCCGTCACCGAGGTGCTGCTCGTGATCGACGCCACGACGGGCCAGAACGGCCTCACGCAGGCGCGCGTCTTCGGCGAGGTCGTCGACGTGACCGGCATCGTCCTGACGAAGCTCGACGGCACCGCCAAGGGCGGCATCGTCATCGCGGTGCAGCGTGAGCTCGGCGTTCCCGTGAAGTACGTGGGCCTGGGCGAGGGCCCCGACGACCTCGCCCCGTTCGACCCGGAGGAGTTCGTGGACGCGCTCCTGGAGGCGTAACACAGACGTAACACCGAGCGTCCCGACGCGAAATCCGCGCCCGACACAGTGGGCGCCATGGATGGTTACTACGCCTGGATGCTCATGGCCACGGCCATGGTCCTCTTCATGACCGTGCCCGCACTCGCCCTGTTCTACGGCGGCATGACCCGTGCCCGATCCGTGCTGAACATGATGATGATGTCGTACGCCGCTGCCGCGGTCGTCGGACTCGTCTACGTCCTGTGGGGCTGGTCGATGTCGTTCGGCAGCCAGAGCGTCGGCGGCTTCTTCACGAACCCGTTCGAGCTCTTCGGCCTCAACGGGGTCGAGTGGGGCGACTACATCGCCGTCGCGTTCCAGATGACCTTCGCGATCATCACCGCGGCGCTCATCTCCGGCGCCGTCGCGGACCGCGTGAAGTTCTCTGCCTGGCTCGTGTTCCTGCCGCTGTGGGTCACCTTCTCGTACTTCCCGATCGCGAACATGGTCTGGAACGGCGGCTTCATCCACGAGCACTTCCCGGCGCAGGACTACGCCGGCGGCACCGTGGTGCACATCAACGCGGGCATCGCGGGCGGCATCCTGGCGCTGATCATCGGCAAGCGCATCGGCTGGCCGCGCGAGCAGATGCGTCCGCACAACCTGCCGCTCACGATGATGGGCGCGGCGATGCTGTGGTTCGGCTGGTACGGCTTCAACGTCGGCTCGATCGTCTTCACCGCGGGCGACGGCGCAGAGAAGGACACGGCGCAGTTCATGACCGAGACCGGCGTGACCTTCATGAACACGACCGTGGCCACGATGGCCGCGATCCTGGCCTGGCTGCTGGTCGAGCGCTTGCTGCACGGCAAGGCCACCTCGCTCGGCGCCGCCTCGGGCATCGTCGCCGGCCTCGTCGCGATCACCCCGGCGGCGGGTGCGGTCAGCGTCGTCGGCGCCATCGCGATCGGCGCGATCTCCGGCGCCCTGTGCGCGTGGGCCGTCGGCCTCAAGTTCAGGTGGGGCCTCGACGACTCGCTCGACGTCGTGGGCGTCCACCTCGTCGGCGGTCTCGTCGGCACGCTGCTGATCGGCCTGTTCTCGACCGCGTCCGCCCCGGGCGGGATCGACGGCCTGTTCTACGGCGGCGGCCTGGACTCGCTGTGGAACCAGTTCATGGCGGCGCTCATCGCGATCGCCTGGACCGCCGTGTTCACCACCCTCATCGCGTTCGGCATCGCCAAGACGATCGGCTGGCGCGTGGACGACGAGGACGAGGTCACGAACGGCATCGACTTCGCCGAGCACGGGGAATCCGCCTACGACATCGCCGGCTCCTCCGGCACCATCCTCTGAGAACGGGAGAATGAACGCATGAAGCTCGTCACCGCAGTCATCAAGCCGCACAAGTGGGAAGAGGTCCGCGAGGCCCTCGCCGCCTCGGGCGTCGCAGGCATGACCGTCACCGAGGCCAGCGGCTACGGCCAGCAGAAGGGCCACACCGAGGTCTACCGCGGCGCGGAGTACGACGTCTCGCTCGTGCCGAAGATCCGTCTCGAGGTCGTCGTCGACGACGCCGACGTCGAGGGCGTCGTGGCCACGATCACGTCGGCGGCGCAGACGGGCAAGATCGGCGACGGCAAGGTGTGGGTGATCCCGGTGGACTCGGTCGTGCGCGTACGCACGGGCGAGACGGACGAGGCCGCCCTCTGAACCACGACCTCCAGGTGGACCTGGCCCGCGAGCGCGCCGCGCGGGCCGGGTCCACCGACGTCGTCCTGCGCGAGGCGTTCGAGCGCGTCGCCGGCGCGTACGCCACCGGGGTGGCCCTCGTCGCGATCGGCGGGTACGGCCGAGGGGAGCTGTCGCCGCACAGCGACGTCGACGTCGTGCTCGTGCACGCGGACCACCTCGACCCGCGCGAGATGGACGGCGTCGCCTCGATGCTGTGGACCGCGCTGTGGGACGCGAAGGTCCCGATCGACCAGTCCGTGCGCTCCGTCGAGGAGATGACCGGGCTTGCCGGCGAGGACTTCCGGGTCGCGCTGGGCGCGATCGACGCCCGGCTCGTCGCGGGCGACGGGGGAGTGGTGGTAGCCCTGCGCTCCACGATCCTCGCGACGTGGCGCCGCGAGGCACGGGCCCAGCTGCCCGCGGTGCGGGCAGACCGCGACGCGCGGCTCGAGCGGTCGGGGCAGCTGGCCTACGAGGCCGTCCCCGACCTGAAGAACGCCGGCGGCGGCCTGCGCGACCTCGTGCTGCTGCGAGCGATCGCCGCGACGTGGCTCGTCGACGTCCCGTCCGCGGAGGTCGCCGAGCTGGGCGACGAGCTGCTCGCCGTCCGCGACGCCCTCCACGACGTCGCGGGCAAGCGCACGGACAAGCTCGTGCCCGACCTCGTGCCCGACGTCGCCGAGCGGCTGGGGGAGAGCCGCGTCGACCTCGACCTCCGCGTGCGTGACCTCGGCCGTCGCATCGACCACCTCGTCGCCCGTGCCTGGCGCCGCATCGACGTGATCGAGCGCGATCCGCACCGCCGGCTCGGCAGCCGCGGACCCGTCATCGAGCGGGTCGTCCCCGGCGTCGGCGTGCTCGACGGCGAGGTCGTGCTGACGGCCGACGCCGACACGGGCGAGCTCGAGCTGCTGTTCCGGGTGGCGACGACCGCGGCGCGCCGTGCCCTGCCGGTCAACGAGGCCTCGCTCGCCCGCCTGGCCCGCGAGACCCCGGCACTCGACGGCCCGTTGCCGCTGCCCGCGCACCGCTGGCTCGTCGAGCTGCTCTCGACCGGCCGTCGCCTGGTCCCGGTCTGGCTGCAGCTGGACTTCGCCGGGCTCGTGGACCGGTTCGTGGCGGAGTGGTCGGGCATCCGCCTGCGCGGGTCGTCCTCGCCGATCCACCGCTTCACCGTCGACCGGCACAGCATCGAGGCGTGCGTGAACGCCGACGAGCTCAACCGCGACGTCACGCGTCCCGACCTGCTCGCGGCCGCCGCGCTGCTGCACGACATCGGCAAGGGGCGGCCCGGCGACCACAGCGACGTCGGCGCGCCGATGGCCCGCGAGATCGCGCTGCGATGGGGCTTCGAGGACGGCGACGCCGACACGATCGCGCGGCTCGTGAAGTGGCACCTGCTGCTGCCGACGGTCGCGACCCGGCGCGACATCGAGGACCCGGTCACGGCGGCGAACATCGCCGAGATCGTCGGGACCGAGCCGTTCCTGGACCTGCTCGCCGCCCTGACCGCGTGCGACGCGGCCGCCACGAGCCCCACGGCGTGGAGCGGCTGGCGGCGAGGGCTCATCGAGGGGCTCGTCGCCAAGACCCGCCAGCACCTGCGCGGTGAGGCGCCCGAGGACCCCGACGAGTACGTCGGCTGGCCCGCGCACCTGCCGCTGCCCGACCCGGCCGAGCTGGGGCAGCGGGACTTCGTGCTGGAGTCGCAGCCGCACCACGACGGCTCGCTGCTGCGCTTCGTCGGCCGCGACCGGCAGGGCCTGCTCGCCGACCTCGCCGGGGCGCTCACGGTCGCCGGCCTCAACGTCCGGTCGTGCCGCACCGTCACGATCGGCACCACGGCCGGCTCCCTCTGGGAGGTGACCCGTCACGGGATCGATCCCGTCGCGCTGGCCGAGCGGATCCGGCCCGCCCTCGACGGCCGCCTCGACCTGGCCGCGCGCCTGGCGTACTCGCTCGCACCGGACGAGCTCGAGCCGCGCATCACCGTCCTCGACGCGATGGAGCAGACCGCGACGCTGCTCGAGGTGCGCTCGCTCGACCGTCGCGGGCTGGTCTGGACGGTGTGCCAGACGATCGCGGGACTGGGCCACCACATCCGCTCCGCGCACCTGTCCACATACGGCGACGAGGCGCGCGACGTGTTCTACGTGACCGACGAGCACGACCGGGCGCTGGCGGACGGCACGGCGGAGGTGCTGCGGCGCGCGGTCCGCGACGCCCTGGCGTGACGGGCCTCGGCTAGGCTGGGGGCCTATGTTCGATTCGCTGCAGGACCGGCTCCAGTCGGCATTCAAGGGACTTCGCGGCAAGGGCAAGCTGTCCGACGCCGACATCGACGCGGTGGCCCGCGAGATCCGCGTCGCGCTGCTCGACGCCGACGTCGCGGTGCCGGTCGTGCGCGAGTTCATCGGCAACGTCAAGGAGCGCGCCCGCGGCGCCGAGGTCAGCCAGGCGCTGAACCCCGCGCAGCAGGTCATCAAGATCGTCAACGACGAGCTCGTGCGCATCCTCGGCGGCGAGACGCGGCGCATCCGGTTCGCCAAGAACCCGCCGACCGTCATCATGCTCGCCGGCCTGCAGGGCGCGGGCAAGACGACCCTCGCGGGCAAGCTCGGCCGCTGGCTCAAGGAGCAAGGGAACTCGCCCATGCTCGTCGCGGCGGACCTCCAGCGCCCCAACGCCGTCACGCAGCTCAAGGTCGTCGGCGAGCAGGCCGGCGTCACCGTCTTCGCGCCCGAGGCCGGCAACGTCGGCGCGGCGCAGACCGGCTCGGGCACCCAGAGCATCGGCGACCCCGTGCAGGTCGCGCGCGACGCCGTGGCCGAGGCCAGGCGCACGCTGCACGACGTCGTCATCATCGACACCGCGGGCCGCCTCGCGATCGACGCCGAGCTGATGAAGCAGGCGCGCGACATCCGCGACGCCACGCAGCCCGACGAGGTGCTGTTCGTCATCGACGCGATGATCGGCCAGGACGCCGTCGGCACCGCCGAGGCGTTCGCCGAGGGCGTCGACTTCACCGGCGTCGTGCTGTCGAAGCTCGACGGCGACGCGCGCGGCGGTGCCGCCCTCTCGGTCCGCTCGGTCACGGGCCGCCCGATCATGTTCGCCTCCACGGGCGAGAAGTTGGACGACTTCGACGTCTTCCACCCCGACCGCATGGCCTCGCGCATCCTCGACATGGGCGACGTCATGACGCTCATCGAGCAGGCCGAGAAGGTCTTCGACGCCGAGCAGGCCGCGCAGGCCGCCGAGAAGGTCGCCGGCGGCTCGTTCACGCTCGCGGACTTCCTCCAGCAGATGGAGGCCCTGTCGAAGATGGGGTCGATGACGAAGATGCTCGGCATGCTGCCGGGCATGGGCCAGTTCAAGGACCAGCTGGCCAACTTCGACGAGAAGGACATCGACAAGATCAAGGCGATCATCCGCTCGATGACGCCCGCCGAGCGCGACAACCCCAAGATCATCGACGGCTCGCGCCGCGCCCGCATCGCCCGCGGCTCGGGCACGCAGGTCAGCGACGTCAACCAGCTCGTCACCCGCTTCTTCGAGGCGGCCAAGATGATGCAGCGCATGGCGAAGGGCGGCGGCATGCCCGGCATGGGCGGCATGCCCGGGATGGGGATGCCCGGCATGGGCGGCGGCAAGCGCGCCGGCGCCAAGCAGCCCAAGCAGAGCAAGAAGAAGGGCAAGCGCGTGTCGGGCAACCCGGCCAAGCGCGCGGCCGCCGCGAAGGCCGAGCCGGCCAAGCCCGCGGGCGCGGGTGCCTTCGGCTTCGACCAAGGCGCGAGCGCCGACGACTTCGAGCTGCCCAAGGAGCTGCGCGACCTGCTCTGACGCGCCAGCTTCGCCGACCGGGCGTAGCGTGTGGGCCATGAGTCCGCCGCTGGTCGTGGTCATGGGGATCTCGGGGGTCGGCAAGTCGGCGGTCGGGCACGCCGTCGCCGACCGCGTCGGCGTCCCCTACGTGGACGGGGACGACTTCCATCCCCGCGCCAACATCGAGAAGATGTCGGCCGGCCAGGCCCTCACCGACGAGGACCGCTGGCCGTGGCTCGAGCTCATCGGCGGCTGGCTCGCCGAGCACGACGAGGGCGGCGGCGTCATCAGCTGCTCGGCCCTGCGCCGCGTCTACCGCGACGTCCTCACCCGCCACGCGCCCCGGGTCGCGTTCCTGCACCTGCAGGGCGACCACGAGCTGATCCGCTCCCGCATGGAGGGGCGCGACCACTTCATGCCCGTCTCGCTGCTCGAGTCGCAGGAGAGGACGCTCGAGCCGCTCGAGCCGGACGAGTTCGGCGCCGTCTTCGACATCGTCGAGACGCCCGACGACATCGCCGCCGACTTCCTCGGCTGGCTCCGCACCGCCCAGGAGAACGCATGAGCGAGTCCACCCAGCTGCTGCTCGCGGCCCTGATCGGCATCGCCGTCATCGTCGTGCTCATCACGGTCGTCAAGCTGCACCCGTTCCTGAGCCTCACGCTGGGCTCGCTCACGGTCGGCGCGATCGCCGGGATGTCGATGGAGGACACGGTCGCCAGCTTCAGTGAGGGCGTCGGCTCGACGGTCGCGAGCGTGGGCATGCTGATCGCCCTGGGCGCGATGTTCGGCAAGCTGCTCGCGGACTCCGGGGGCGCGGACCAGATCGTCGACACGATCATCGGCAGGTCCTCGGACCGGATGCTGCCGTGGGCGATGGCGGCGATCGGCGCGCTCATCGGCCTGCCCATGTTCTTCGAGATCGGCCTCGTCCTGTTGATGCCGGTCATCTTCCTGGTCGCCCGCCGCTCGGGGAAGTCCCTCATCGCGCTCGGCATCCCGGCGCTGGCCGGCCTGTCGGCGATGCACGGCTTCGTGCCGCCGCACCCGGGACCGCTCGCCGCCATCGGGCAGCTGGAGGCGGACCTGGGCCTGACCCTCGGCCTGGGCATCCTCGTCGCGATCCCGACGATCGTCGTGGCCGGCCCGCTGTTCGCCCGGTTCGCGACGGCGTGGGTGGACGTCCCGGCCCCGGACCTGTTCAAGGCCGAGGAGACCGAGCGCCGCGCCGAGCGCCCGTCCTTCGCCATGACGCTCGCGACGGTCCTGCTGCCCGTCGTGCTCATGCTGGCCAAGACGATCGCGGACATCACCGAGGCCGAGGGCGTCGTCCGCTCCGCGCTCGACTTCGTCGGCACGCCGCTCATCGCGCTGCTGATCTCGGTGCTCGTCGCGCTGTTCACGCTCGGCACGGCGGGCGGCATGGGCTGGGACCGGATCTCGGACAGCATCGGCGCCTCGCTCGGCCCGATCGCCGGCATCGTGTTCATCGTCGCGGCGGGCGGTGGCTTCAAGCAGACGCTCGTCGACACGGGGATCGCCGACGTCGTGGCGTCCTGGGTCGAGGACTCCAACTTCTCGGTGCTGCTGGTGGCCTGGCTCGTGGCGGTGCTGATCCGCCTCGCGACGGGCTCGGCGACGGTCGCCACCGTGACGGCCGCGGGCATCATGGTGCCGCTCGCCGAGGGCCTGCCGAGCGCCGAGGTCTCGCTCATCGTGCTGGCGATCGGCGCCGGCTCGGTGTTCTTCAGCCACGTCAACGACGCCGGCTTCTGGCTCGTCAAGGAGTACTTCGGCATGACGGTCGGCCAGACCATCAAGACGTGGTCGCTCATGGAGACCGTCCTGTCCGTCGCCGGACTCGTCTTCGTGCTCTTGCTGGGGCTCGTAGTCTGATCCAGTGCTGATCGCGCTCCTGCGCCGCCACCTGCGTCCCTACCGGGTCCCGGTCCTGGTGGTGTGCCTCTTCCAGTTCGTCCAGACGCTCGCGACGCTGTTCCTGCCCGGCCTCAACGCCGACCTCATCGACGAGGGCGTCGCGACGGGCGACATCGGCCACATCTGGCGTGTGGGTGGGCTCATGCTCGCGGTCACGCTCCTGCAGGTCGTGTGCAACGTCGTGGCCGTCTACGTCGGATCGCGGGTCGCGATGGCGGTGGGGCGCGACCTGCGCGCCGCCGTGTTCGAGCGCGTGCAGGCTTTCGGCAGCCGCGAGGTGGGCACGTTCGGCGCCCCGACGCTCATCACCCGCAACACGAACGACGTCCAGCAGGTCCAGCTGCTGCTGTTCATGGGCCTGACGATGCTCGTGGCCGCCCCGATCACCGGGATCGGCGGCCTGGTCATGGCGCTGCGCGAGGACGTGCCGCTGTCCGGGGTGTTCCTGATCGTGCTGCCGGTGCTGGTCGTGTCGCTCGGGCTGATCATCCGCCGGATGCGCCCGCTGTTTCGGCTCATGCAGGTGCGCATCGACTCGCTCAACCAGATCATGCGCGAGCAGATCACCGGCGTGCGCGTCGTGCGGGCGTTCGTGCGCGAGGAGCGCGAGGCCGAGCGCTTCGGCGACGCCAACGAGCTCTACCGCGACGTCGCGGTCAGCGCCGGCCGGCTCATGTCGCTGTTCTTCCCGCTGGTCATGGGCCTCATGAACCTGTCCGTCGTCCTGGTGCTGTGGTGGGGCGCCGCGCGCATCGGCGACGGCGACCTGCAGATCGGCCAGCTCACCGCCTTCCAGCAGTACCTGATCCAGGCGCTCATGGCCGTCATGATGGCGACCTTCATGTTCATGCTGTGGCCCCGTTCGGAGGTCTCGGCCGAGCGCATCACCGAGGTCCTCGCGACCGAGCCGGCGATCGACCTGTCGGTCGACGTGCCGCCGGTCGACCTCGACGGTGGTCGCGTGGACGTGCGGAGCGCCTCGTTCGCCTACCCGGGCGCCGAGAACCCGGTCCTGCAAGAGCTGTCCTTCGTGGCACGGCCGGGGGAGACCACCGCGATCGTCGGCTCGACCGGCAGCGGCAAGACCACCGTGCTGGGCCTCGTGGCGCGGCTGTTCGACGTCACGGGCGGCAGCGTCCGCATCGACGACCACGACGTGCGCGACGTCCGCCCGGCGGACGTGTGGCGCGCGGTCGGCCTCGTGCCGCAGAAGGCGCTGCTGTTCACCGGCACGATCGCGCACAACCTGCGCTTCGGACGGCCGGAGGCGACCGACGAGGAGCTGTGGGAGGCGCTGCGCATCGCGCAGGCGGAGGACTTCGTCCGCGAGCTGCCCGAGGGACTCGAGGCGCCCGTCAGCCAGGGCGGCAGCAACTTCTCGGGTGGCCAGCGCCAGCGGCTCGCGATCGCGCGGGCCATCGTCAAGCGGCCGCGGATCTACCTGTTCGACGACTCGTTCTCGGCGCTGGACTACGCGACGGACGCGGCGCTGCGCGATGCACTCCGCGAGGTGACGTCCGACGCCGCGGTCGTCATCGTCGCCCAGCGGATCAGCACGATCCGCCGCGCGGACCGGATCGTCGTCCTCGACGAGGGGCGCGCCGTCGGCACCGGCACCCACGAGGAGCTCATGGACGACTGCGAGGTCTACCGCCAGATCGTGCTGTCGCAGCTGTCGCCGGAGGAGGCCCGATGAGCTGGCACGGAGCACAGCAGCCCGCGAAGGCGACGCACTTCAAGGCCACGTTCGGCCGGGTGCTGCGGCGCCTGCTGCGCGACCGCGTCGCCGTGCTGTCGCTCGTGACGTTCGGCCTCGTCGGCGTGACGCTCTCGGTCATCGGCCCGAAGATCCTCGGCCACGCGACGGACATCATCTTCGACGGCTACATCTCCAGCCGCTTCCCCGAGGGGATGACCAAGGCCGAGGCCGTGCAGTCGCTGCGGGACCAGGGGCAGGACCAGCTCGCGCAGCTGGTCGGCTCGCTCGACCTGCAGCCCGGCCAGGGCATCGACACCGGTCGCCTGGCGGGCGTCCTCGCGATCGCGGTGGCGCTCTACGCCGCCTCGTCGCTGTTCATGTGGCTGCAGGGCGTGCTCTCGACCACGGTCGTGCAGCGGATGATCGCCGACCTGCGCGACGACGTGGAGGAGCAGCTCAACCACCTGCCGCTCGCGCACCTGGACCGCCAGGAGCGCGGCGAGATCATGTCGCGCACGACGAACGACCTCGACAACCTCGGCCAGTCGCTGCAGCAGACGCTGAGCCAGATGATCACGAGTGTCCTCATGGTGGTGGGCACGCTCGCCATGATGCTGTGGATCTCGCCGCTGCTGACGGTCATCGCCGTCGTCACGATCCCGGTCGCCATCGCCATCACGGGCGCCGTCATGAAGCGCTCGCAGCCCCAGTTCGTCGAGCAGTGGGCGCAGACGGGACGGCTCAACGCGCACATCGAGGAGTCGTTCAGCGGCCACGAGGTCGTCAAGGTCTTCGGCCGGCAGCAGGCCGCGCAGGACCGGTTCGCCGAGACGAACGACGCGCTGTTCGGCGCGGCGTTCCGCGCGCAGTTCATCTCCGGTGTCATCCAGCCGCTCATGATGTTCGTCTCGAACCTCAACTACGTGCTGGTCGCGGTCGTCGGCGGCCTGCGCGTCGCGTCCGGCTCGCTGTCGCTCGGCTCGGTGCAGGCGTTCATCCAGTACTCCCGCCAGTTCACGCAGCCGCTCACGCAGGTGGCCTCGATGGTGAACCTGCTGCAGTCCGGCATGGCGTCAGCCGAGCGGGTGTTCGGCTTCCTCGACGAGACGCGGGAGACCCCGGACCGGGTCGACGCGCCGCATCCGTCGCCGGTGCGCGGACGGGTCGTGTTCGACCACGTCGGCTTCTCCTACACGGACGAGCCGCTCATCGAGGACCTCTCGCTCGTCGCGGAGCCGGGCCAGACCGTCGCGATCGTCGGCCCCACCGGCGCCGGCAAGACGACGCTGACGAACCTGCTGCTGCGGTTCTACGAGGTCGACGCGGGCCGCATCACGCTGGACGGCGTCGACATCGCCGAGATGAGCCGGCGCGAGCTGCGCGACGACTTCGGCGTCGTCCTGCAGGACACGTGGCTGTTCTCCGGGACGATCCGCGAGAACATCGCCTACGGCGCGAACGACCCGACCGAGGAGCAGATCCAGGCGGCCGCGCGCGCCGCCTCGGTGGACCACTTCGTGCGGACGCTGCCCGACGGCTACGACACCGTGCTGGGGGAGGACTCGGCCGTCAGCGTGGGCCAGCGCCAGCTGCTGACGATCGCGCGCGCGTTCCTCGCCGATCCCGCGATCCTGGTGCTGGACGAGGCCACCAGCTCGGTCGACACGCGCACCGAGGCCCTCGTGCAGGAGGCCATGAGCCAGCTGCGGTCGGGCCGCACGAGCTTCGTCGTGGCGCACCGGCTCTCCACGATCCGCGACGCCGACCTCATCGTGGTGATGGAGCACGGCCGCATCGTCGAGCAGGGCTCGCACGACGAGCTGATCGCCGCCGGCGGGGCCTACCATCGGCTGTACTCGGCGCAGTTCGCGTCCCCGATAGGATGATGCGGTGTCCACACAGCCCGTCCTCGCCGTCATCGGCCGCCCCAATGTCGGCAAGTCGACCCTCGTCAACCGCATCATCGGCCGGCGTGAGGCTGTCGTGGAGGACGTCCCCGGCGTGACCCGCGACCGCGTCCCGTACGACGCGGTCTGGAACGGCCGGGCGTTCACCGTCGTCGACACCGGCGGCTGGGATCCCGACGCGAAGGGCATGGCCGAGCGCATCGCCGCGCAGGCCGAGGTCGCCATCGCCGTCGCCGACGCGATCCTGTTCGTCGTGGACGCCACCGTCGGCGCCACCGACATCGACGACCGTGTCGTGAAGCTGCTGCGCGCCTCCGGCAAGCCCGTCGTGCTCGCGGCCAACAAGGTCGACGACCAGAAGGGCGAGCTCGAGGCCGCCTCCCTGTGGAACCTCGGCCTCGGCGAGCCGTACCCCGTCTCGGCACTGCACGGCCGCGGCTCGGGCGACATGCTCGACGCGATCCTCGAGGCCCTGCCCGAGGCGCCCGAGGAGGACTTCGACGCGCCGGCCGGCCCGCGCCGCGTCGCGATCGTCGGCAAGCCGAACGTCGGCAAGTCCAGCCTGCTCAACAAGTTCGCCGGCGAGGACCGCGTCGTCGTCGACAATGCCTCCGGCACCACCGTCGACCCCGTCGACGAGCTGGTCGAGCTGGGCGGCCGCGTGTGGACGTTCATCGACACCGCCGGCATCCGCAAGCGCGTCAAGGAGGCCAGCGGCCACGAGTACTACGCGAGCCTGCGCACCTCCGCGGCGATCGAGCGCGCCGAGGTGGCCGTCATGGTCATCGACGCGAGCGAGTCGATCACCGAGCAGGACCTGCGGATCCTCAACACGATCGAGGAGACCGGCCGCGCCGTCGTGCTGGCGTTCAACAAGTGGGACCTCGTCGACGACGAGCGCCGCTTCTACCTCGAGCGTGAGATCGAGCGCGACCTCGTGCAGATCCCGTGGGCGCCGCGCATCAACGTCGCCGCTCGCACGGGCTGGCACATCGACCGGCTCGTGAAGGCGCTCGACGCCGCCCTCGAGGGCTGGGAGACGCGCGTGCCGACCGGCGCCCTGAACTCGTTCCTGGGCCGCCTGGTCGCCGAGCACCCGCACCCCGTGCGCGGCGGCAAGCAGCCGAAGATCCTGTTCGGCACGCAGGCGCAGACCGCGCCGCCCACGTTCGTGCTGTTCACCTCGGGCAAGCTCGAGGCGGGCTACCTGCGCTTCATCGAGCGCCGCCTGCGCGAGGAGTTCGGCTTCGTCGGCAGCCCGATCCACCTGCAGCAGCGCCCCCGCAAGAAGCGCGAACGCCGCTGATGCGGTCGCCGGTCCCGGAGTACCTCGACGACGTGCTGCGCGCGTGCGTCGAGGAGCCGCCCGGCGCCATCGCGATCACCACCGTGGACGACGCGCACCACGGTGCCGGCGACCTGGAGCACCGGTTCACGATCCAGTCGATGTCGAAGCCGTTCGCGTACGCGCTCGCGATCGAGGAGCTCGGCTGGGACGCGGTCCACGAGAGGATCGACGTCGAGCCGTCGGGTGAGGCGTTCAACGAGATCTCGCTGGACTCCGAGACCGGCCGGCCGCACAACGCCATGATCAACGCGGGCGCGATCGCGACGGCGGGGCTCATCGGCTCGTTCGAGAAGGTGGCCGAGTTCCTGTCGGCCTTGGCGGGACGCTCGCTCGAGGTCGACGAGGAGGCCCTGGAGGCCGAGGGCGAGGAGTCGCACCGCAACCTCGCACTGGCGCACCTGCTCGCGGCGTACGAGATCATCGACGACCCGGTCGAGGCGGTCGAGCACTACCTGCGCCAGTGCGCGCTGTCGGTCGACGTGCGGGACCTGGCGGCGATGGCGGCGGTGCTGGCGAACGGGGGAGTGCACCCGGACTCGGGTGAGCGGCTCATGGGCGAGCGGACCGCCCGGCAGGTGCTGAGCGTCATGGCGACGTGCGGCATGTACGACGACGCGGGGGACTGGCTCAGCTCGGTGGGCATCCCGGCCAAGAGCGGTGTCTCGGGCGGGATCATCGGCGTGCTGCCGGGGCAGGTCGGCGTCGCGGTGTTCTCGCCCGGCCTGGACGACCACGGCACGAGCGAGGCGGGCGTCGAGATGATGCGCCGGCTGTCCGAGGACATGGGCATGCACCTGATGAACCCGGGCCGGCCGTCGCGGTCGGCGCTGGCGGACGTCCGGGTGGATGACGACGAGAGCGTCTACGTCCTCAGCGGCGACCTGATGTTCGCGAGCGCGGAGTCGCTGTTCCGGCACCTGCTGGACAGCCCGCCCGAGACGTCGACGGTGGTGCTGGACATCGGACGGGTCGGCGTGGTCAGCGACGTGGGCCGGCGGATGGCGCTGGAGGCGAAGTCGCGGCTGGAGCAGGACGGCTTCACGGTCCGTGTCGTCGACGCCGACGGCGAGGACCGGCTCGGTCAGGCGGCCGGGTAGAGGTCGAGCTCGACCACGACGGGTGAGGGCAGGTGCCATCGCTCCCGGTGCTCGACGGCGGGGGCGATGTACCTCTCGGGGAGCCGGTCGTGGGACTTCATGTTGTGATGCTTGCGGCACAGGCAGCGCAGGTTGTCGGCACTGGTGGTGCCGCCGCGGTCGAACGCGACGCGGTGATCCTTGTCGGTCTCGGCTGCGGGTGCTCGGCAGCCGGCCACGCGGCAGGTGCCGTCGCGCCACTCGAGCGCCGACCTCATCGCGCCGGGTGGCTGGTAGCCCAGCGAGGTCGTGTCGAGCACCCGTCCGTGGGGGTCGAGGACCAGGCGCCGGAACAGCGTGGTGTCGGAGGCGGCCAGCTCGCGGACCCAGTCGGCGGGGAGGGCGTGCTCGCCGTCGAGCGTGACGCCGGGGCCGTCGGTGAGCCCGATGAGGTCGGTGGCGTCGATGCTGACGGCGATCTCGGCGCGGATGTCGGTCTCGGTGCCGGTGCAGCTGGTCAGCCAGTGCCCGACGAGGTCGGCCTGCCGCTGGTCGCGCGTGCGGCGGTCGCGCTCGCCGGACTCGGGGTCGACCTTCGGCAGCGCCTTCGCCGCACGGCGCAGCCGGTTTCCGGCCGCGACCGCGACGGGCGTGGGCAGCAGCGCCGAGAGCCACGACGTGCCGTCGCCGTTGTGGCTGACCGCGACCCGGCGGTCGTCGACCGCGCGCTCGGCCTCGGCCGCGACCTGCTCGGGCTCGAGGCGGGCGCGCATCCGGTTCAACCAGGCGCGCAGCTCGCCCGTCGTGTGGGTCGTGGCGTAGGCGACCACCGACGCGTCCAGCGCCTCGGCGGCGGCCGTGGTCTCGAGCTGGCCGACGGTGCGGGCGATGAGGGTGACGCGTGCGGCATCCAGCGATCCGTCCCCGAACGCGATCCAGACCCGGGGCGCCCGGTCCCGGATCCGGGCGGCGTCGCTGACGATGCCCCAGACCTTCGCCTCGGTCAGCCGCAGCGCCTGCGCGATGTCGAGCGTGACCGCGCGGCGGCCGAGGTCCTTGGCGATCTCGGGCACGTCCTGGGCGTCCGCCTCACGGGTCCCGTGCTCGTGCGCCGTCAGGATCAACGACCACGTGGCGAACTCGGCCCGTGCCTGGGCACGCGCCGCCGTCTGCAGCAGCAGCTCGGCGGATCGATCCATGCTCTCAACCTAGTGACGGCCACTGACACTTCTGTTGGGCCGCGACGACGCCTCGATGGGCGAGATCGTCGTCACCGTGCCGCTCGACCGCCGGGCTCAGATGCCGAGGTCCTGCTGGACCTTCCGCAGGGCCTCCGCGGAGTCGTACAGGTGCCGCTCCTCCTGCGCCGACATCCGCACGCCGAGCACGCGGCCGACGCCGTTGGCGTTGACGATGCTGGGCAGCGACAGCGCGACGCCGTCGATCCCGTGGTGGCCGCGGTGGACGATGCTCACCGGCAGGACGGCGTTCTCGTCGGTGAGGACGGCCTCGATGATGCGGGTGGCCGAGACGCCGATCGCGTAGTTCGTGGCGCCCTTGCCCTCGATGACCCGGTAGGCCGCGTTGCGGACGGCGTCGGTGATCTGGTCGAGCTCGGCGTGGGTGAACGGTCGCTGGTCGCCGCTGGTGGCCGACGGCTGCCAGTCGAGGATCGGCACGGGCCCGATCCGGGCCTGCGACCAGAGCGCGAACTCGGTGTCGCCGTGCTCGCCCACGATGTCGGCGTGGACGCTGTGCGGCGCGACCCCCGCGCGCACCGCGAGCAGCTGGCGCAGCCGCGACGTGTCGAGGACCGTCCCCGAGGCCATGACGCGCTCCTCGGGCAGGCCCGTGATCTGCTGCGCGGCCACCGTGAGCACGTCGCACGGGTTCGTCACGAGCATGTAGACGGCGTTCGGCGCATGCGCCATGAGGACGGGGAGCAGCTTCTCGAGGATCCCCACGTTCGTGCCGGCGAGGTCGATGCGCGTCTGGCCGGGGTCCTGCTTCGCGCCCGCCGTGATGACCACGAGGTGCGCCCCCTCGACGACCGCCGGGTCCGCGCCGCCGATCACCTGGCTGCTGCCGGTGTAGAGGGCACCGTGCTGCAGATCCAGCACCTCGGCCTCGACCTTCGGCTTGTTCACGTCGTACAGGGCGATGGTCCGGGCGGACCGGCGAATGAGGCAGGCGTAGGCGATCGCGGTGCCCACGCTGCCTGCTCCGACGATCGCGACCTTCGAGTTCTCGATGACGGCCATGCCCCCATTGTGGTCGGGGGATGGGTCCGTGACGAGTCCACAGGAGGGCTACGCTAGACTCTTGCAGGTTGTCACGGGCTGTGGCGCAGCTTGGTAGCGCACTTGACTGGGGGTCAAGGGGTCGCAGGTTCAAATCCTGTCAGCCCGACAACGGAAAGCCTCGGGAAACCGGGGCTTTCGTCATGTCAGGGGCCGGCCGCGGGCGTGCGTGCGACGGTCGCGGCCGCCATGATGAGGTCCCAGCCGGGCGCGTACTGGTTCCGGCGGGGGAGCCGCTCGTGGTGCTGCTCGTACAGCTCCAGCAGCCGCGCGACGGAGGCGACGACCGGCTCGTCGGGGTGGTCGCACGGCACCTTCGTGGCGTGCTGCGCGACCGACAGCATCGTCCCGGGGACCTCGCCGCGCTGCATCGGCTCGACGGCGCACAGCAGCGTCGCGTACAGGACCTCGAGCAGCGGGCCGGGCCGGTGGACCTCGACGCGCGGCGCAGGTCCGAGGTCGAGCGGCTCCTGCCCGTCGAGCAGCCGCGCGAGCTGGCCGCCGAGGACGGAGCGGCGCTGCGCGTCGTCGAGCCCGGCCTGCCGCGCGCACCGTGCCGTCGTGATCGTCGCGAACCCCGGAGTCGAGTACGGCAGGTCGCTCCCGTGCAGGATCCGCCCCGGCGGAACGAGTGCGAAGAGCGCCATCAGGTGGCTCGCGCCCCACCAGGACGTGTCGAAGTACAGGTTCGGGGTGTCGTCGAGGTCCTCCCAGATCCAGGCGAGGTCGGTCAGCCCGCAGTGCGCCAGCACGAGGTGCAGGCCGGGGTGGCGGGCGCACACCTCGAGCGCCACGTCACCGACCTCGGCGACCTCGGGCCCCGCGTGCACGAGGACGGGGAGCCGGCGCTCGTCGGCCTCCGCCAGGACGCCCTCGAGCCGGGGATCGTCGAGCTCGAACTCGTCGCTCGACAGGTGCAGCTTCACGCCGCGGGCTCCGGCCTCGAGCGCCTCGTGCAGCAGCTTGTCCGGCTCCTCGTGCGGCGTGATCCGCGCGAACGACACGAGCGTGCCGTCACTGTCGGCGGCCGCCGCGGCACACGCCAGGTTGGCGTCGCGGTAGCCCTCCGGCTCGGCCATCGGGAACACGGCGGCGCGGCCGTCGACGAGGGCGAGGCCCTCGCGCAGCTCGGTCATCGTGGCGGAGAACCCACTCGGGTCGTGCGTCCCGACGTGCGTGTGGTCGTCGAAGATCTCGATGCCCGGCAGGTCCGCGACGGCGTGGCGGATCCACGGCTCGAGCAGGTGGTCGGCGTACATGGCGGTCACCTCCCCGGCGTCGCGGCCATCGTGCGGTGCGTCAGGTCCCGGACGAGGGCCGGCAGCCCCGAACGCCGGGCGAGCGATCGCTGCCGCTCGCTCTCGGACTCCTCGCGGAGCAGGCGGTCGATGGCGTCGAGCGGCGCGTCGAGTCCGTCGGCGGCGAGCACGCTCCGCGCCTGCCTGACGGCGACCCGCGCGAGCTCGCGCGCGGGGCGGGACACGCCGTCGGGACCCACCTGGCTGCCGTCGATCCCGTAGCGCCAGGCGCGGAAGTCGTTGGCGCGCAGCACCGCGTCCGGCACGTCCACGCCGGTCGGCGCCTCCACCGCGTGCCGGGCGAGCCCCTGCACGAGCGTCGTGAGCCCGGCGATACGCGCCAGGGACCACTGCGAGTCCATGGCGCGCACCTCGAGCGTGCCGTACCGGGGATGCGGCCGCAGGTCCCACCAGACGTACGTGTAGTCCGGCACGCCGGCCGCCGCGACGAGCGACTCGACCGTGTCGACGTACTCGTCGTACGAGCGGAACAGGGGCGGGACGTCGACCCGCGGGTAGCTCTGCAGGATCGCGGGGCGCGCCGCGGCCAGGCCGGAGTCCCGGCCGAACCAGAACGGCGAGCTCGCGGCGAGGGCCCGCAGCACGGGCAGCCAGTTGCGCAGGCCGCGATAGGCCAGGATCGCCGACTCCTGGTCCGGGAGCGCGACATGCACCTGGAAGGCGGCGACCGGTGTGCGCAGCAGGCCCGCGAGCTCGGCGCCGATGAGGTCGTACCGTCCACCGTGCGTGGGGTGGGCGTCGTGTGCCTCCGCCGTCGGGTGCACTCCGACCGCCATCGCCCGCGCGCCGTTCGCCCTCAGGCGCCGGCGCAGCCGCCCCAGGCACTCGGCGACCGCCGCGCCGTCGGTGCACACGCGCGTGCCGAGCTCGATCTCGTCGACGAACAGCTCGCCCGAGATCGTGCCGTGGCGATCCAGCGTGGGGGAGAGCCGTTCCACGACGGCCGCGCCGGCCGGGCCCAGCAGGCTCCCGTCGTCACGGACGAGCAGCAGCTCCTCCTCGGCGCCGACCGTGAAGGTCCCGCCGCGGCGGAAGGTGGTCACGGCCGATGCGATCGCGAGTGCGGGAATGGGATCCACGAGCTGACCGCCTTCACGTGGCAGTGCCAGTCACCGTGAGCTCGATGGCCGTGTCCCTCCACGGTAGACCACGAACGTGAGCCAGGCCACATCCTGTTCAGTGCCCGCGCCGGAACATCTCGTCCGTGGAGTCGACCACGTCCTGGGCGACGTCCCGCAGCTTGATGTTCCCGGCCTGGGAGGCGCGGACCAAGAACTGGAACGCGCGATCGCTCGTGATCCGGTAGCGCTGCGTGATGATCCCGATCGCCTGGCCGATCACCTTGCGCGTCGCGATCGCCTCGCTCAGCTGGTCCTCCGCGCGGTTGCGGCCCAGGGCGATCGCAGCATGGGTGCCGAAGAGCTGGGCGAGCTCGACGTCGCGGCCGTCGAGGGTCAGCGGACGCGTCGCGTAGAGGTTGAGGCAGCCGTAGGTCTTGCCGTCCACGTCGAGGCGGACGCCGATCTGGGCGTGGAGGCCGCGCTCCGCCGCCGCCGCCATGAACCGGGGCCACCGGCGCTCGTGGAGCGCGTTGCCGGCGACCACGACCGGCTCGCCGCCGGCGGCGTCGACGCAGGGACCCTCGGCGAGGTCGTACTGCAGCGAGTCCAGCTCCCACACGAGCTGGTCCGTCCCCGAGACGGTCTCGAACCCGTGGTGACGGTCGAGAGCCGAGATGCCGGCGTGGTCGAAGCCGGGCAGCGCCAGGACGGCCGTCCGCACGATCGCGTCGAGGCCCTCCTCGACGGTGCGAGGGACGCTCATCCTGCGTGCGGCGACGGCGAGCGCCTGGGCGACGTCGGCGGAGTCCTTGGTCATCGTTCCCCCCGGAGATGACGGTGGATCGGGTGCTCCCGCGCCGGTCGGCGCGGCGATGCCACCCTAGGTCGCGTCGGCGCCGGGCGAAAGCCGACGCGACCGCTCGTCGCTCTCCGCCGCCTCGTCGTCGGCGGCGGCAGCAGCGCGGTGCTCCTGCGCCCGGTCCGGATGGCCCGTCTCGTCGGCGACCCGCGAGGCCGCGCGGTGGGCGTCGGCGGCCCGGCGGTGCGCCTCGGCGGCGTGCTCCAGCGCCTCGGACGCCTGGCGTCGCGTCTCCTCGAGGTGCTCCTCGGCCCGCTGGACGTCGGCCTGCGTGGTGCTCTCGCCGTCGCGCAGGCGTGCCAGCCGTTCGGACAGCTCGCGCAGGCGCTCATCGGCCTCGCGTGCGCGCCGCGATGCGCTCTCATCCCGGTTGTGGACAGGCTCCATGCTCGTAGGCTAGGACCACGGGGGACGACGGGTCGACCCCTCGGTCGGGGGGACGGGAGTGTGGGGATGAGCGGCGAAGACGCGACCAGGGCTGAGATCCTGCAGGCGAATCGCGCCCTGCGGGACTGGGCCGAAGGGCTCCGGACGTGGAGCAAGAACGCGCGCGACAACGCCGCGACCCAGCGGCACCGGGCCGAGGCGCTGGTCCGTTCGAAGGTCGGGGCGACAGCCTCTCCCTTCGCGGAGCCCCTGCCCTACATCGACGTCCACACCGGACGCGACGGGCTGCCCTGCCTGGACCTCATCGGCGTGACCGAGCTGGTGGACATCGTCATGGAGCGGGCCGGGCTGAGCCGTCCCGCGGCGGCACGGGCCGTCCACCGTGGTGTGCTCTGCGCGGGCTACCGGAACGACAGCGACAGGGTGACGGCCGCCGACGCTTTCGACATCGTGGAGGACGCGGTCCGCTTCCTGGGCTGAGCATCCTCGTGATGCCGCGGCCTGACGGGTGCGGGAGGGTGGACGCATGAGCATCGAGACGTCCGTCCCGCGCCATTCCCCGCTGGTCGTCGTGGGAGCCTCCGCGGGCGGGGTCGAGGCCTTGAGCGGGTTCGTGGCGGGACTGCCCGCCGACCTCAGGGCGACCGTGCTGGTGGTCCTGCACATGTCGGCCGACAGCCCCAGCGCGCTGGCGACCATCCTGCGGCGCCGCAGTGCACTGCCGGTGAGGCAGGCCACGGACGGTGAGCTCCTGGTCGCCGGCCAGGTTCTCGTCGCGCGACCCGATCACCACCTCGTGGTGGGCGGGGACCGGGTGATCCTGACGCACGGCCCGAAGGAGAACGGTCACCGTCCCGCGGTCGACGTGCTGTTCCGGTCGGCGGCCCGATCGGCCGGACCCCGGGCGTTCGCCGTCGTCCTGTCCGGGGCCCTCGACGACGGTGCCGCGGGGGCGCTGAGCGTCCACGGCGGCGGCGGGGCGGTCGCGGTGCAGGACTTCGAGGAGGCGCTCTACCCGAGCATGCCCCAGTCCGCGGCGGCCGCCGTCGACTCCGCGCGGCGAGGGACCGTCGCCGAGCTGGCCTCGCTGGTGGCCGCGTGGGTCGCGGACCTTCCCGAGGCGGACCCGCACCTGGAGGACGAGCTCACCGAGCTCGAGATGGAGGTCGAGATGGCACGGATGGATCCCGTGGCCGTGCACGATCCGGACCGGCCGGGGACGCCGGCGGGGTTCGGCTGCCCGGACTGCGGCGGCAGTCTCTACCGCATCGAGGAGGGCGATCTCGTCCGGTTCCGGTGCCGCGTGGGACACGCCTGGTCGCCCGAGAGCCTGCTGGCGCGCCAGTCCGTCGAGCTGGAGGGCGCGCTGTGGATCGCGCTGCGCAGCCTCGAGGAGAAGGCGGCCCTGAACGCCGAGCTCGGGGAGCGCGCCCAGACGATCGGGCACGATCGCACCGCGGCACGCTTCGCCAAGAACGCCGACGAGGTCTCCGATGCGGCAGAATTGGTCCGGCGCCTGATCGTCCAGCTGGGCGAGGCCGCCGCGGGCCAGCAGTCGACTGGGCCGTCCGCCGACGCCTGAAGGACAGGAAGCGATGACCGACGACGCCTTCGAGGCCGTGCTGGACCACATCAAGGAACAGCGTGGATTCGACTTCACCGGCTACAAGCGCGCCAGCCTGGAGCGCCGCGTGCAGCGCCGGATGGAGGCCGTGGGCATCGCCGATTACGAGGACTACCTCGACCACTTGCTGGTCCACCCGGACGAGTTCACGCAGCTGTTCAACACGATCCTGATCAACGTCACGGCGTTCTTCCGGGACAAGGAGGCGTGGTCGTACCTGCAGGACGAGCTGCTGCCCGACCTGCTGCGCCGCCGCGAGGGCCAGCCCATCCGCGTCTGGTGCGCCGGCTGCGCCTCGGGACAGGAGGCGTACTCGCTGGCGATGGTCCTGGCCGAGCTGCTGGGCGTCGACGAGTTCCGCGACCGCGTGAAGATCTACAGCACCGACGTCGACGAGGAGGCGCTCGCGCAGGCGCGCCAGGCGACGTACTCCGAGAGCGAGATCGAGGGCGTCCCGGTCGAGCTGCGCGAGAAGTACTTCGAGCCGGCCGGCAACCGCTTCGTCTTCCGCAAGGAGCTGCGCCGAGCCGTGATCTTCGGCCGCAACGACCTCGTGCAGGACGCGCCGATCTCGCACGTCGACCTGCTGTCGTGCCGCAACACGCTCATGTACTTCAACGCCGAGACCCAGGCGCAGATCCTGCACCGCATGCACTTCGCCCTGCGCCCGGACGGCGTGCTGTTCCTCGGCAAGGCCGAGATGCTCCTGGGCCACACGTCGTTCTTCCGCGCGATCGAGGTCAAGCGCCGGTTCTTCGCAAAGGTGCCGAGCGAGACGCGCGACCGCCGGGTCCAGCTCGGCGGCTCCGGTGCCGGGACGGCCGTGGCCGAGCAGCCCGAGAGTGCGAAGCTGCGCCAGGCCGCCCTCATGGCGTCGGCCTCCGCGCAGATCGTGCTGGACCGCAACGGCAAGCTCGTCCAGTGCAACAACCGCGCGATGCACCAGTTCGGCCTCACCTCGCGCGACGTCGGCCGTCCGTTCCAGGACCTCGAGGTGTCGTACCGTCCGGTCGAGCTGCGGGCGCACCTCGACGACGCCGCCGAGCAGGGCCGGGCCATCTGGATCCGCGACGTCGAGCAGGTCCGCAGCGGGGAGACGCTCTCGCTGGACATCCAGGTCGTGCCGCTGAGCGACGACTCCGGCGCCGACCTCGGCTTCACGGTGATCTTCAACGACGTCACGCAGTACCGCCAGCTCCAGAAGGAGCTGACGTTCGCCAACCGCCAGCTCGAGATCGCGTACGAGGAGCTCCAGAGCACCAACGAGGAGCTGGAGACCACGAACGAGGAGCTGCAGAGCACGGTCGAGGAGCTCGAGACGACCAACGAGGAGCTGCAGAGCACCAACGAGGAGCTCGAGACGATGAACGAGGAGCTGCAGTCGATGAACGACGAGCTCCAGTTCAGCAACGAGGCCCTGCGCGAGCGCCAGGACGAGGTCGAGCGGCTCAACCGCTTCATGGCCGCGGTCCTGGGCAGCATGAACTCGGGCGTCGCGGTGGTGGACGCCGACATGCAGATCCTCGCGTGGAACACGCGCGCCGAGGACCTGTGGGGCGTCCGCACCGACGAGGCCGTGGGCGAGCACCTCATGAACCTGGACATCGGCCTGCCGCTCGAGCAGCTGCGCCAGCCCATCAAGACGCAGTTCGCCTCGGACGACCCGGCGCCGCAGGCGCTGCTGCTCGACGCGGTCAACCGGCGCGGCAAGTCCCTCCAGCTCAACGTGACGCTGACCCACATCCGCGACCACGGCGTGTCCGCGCCGGCCGCGATGCTGGTCATGGACGTCGTCGACGACCCGGCTCCGTGACGACCGCCCTGCCGTAGCGGTCGCGCAGCACCCGGACGTGCTCGACGAGCTCGGCCGGCTCGGTGACGTGGGGGTTCAGCACTCCGCTGGCGTCCTCCGGGTGGACGATCGAGCGGGTCGCGCGCACGTGGGACGTGCTGATGCGCGGACTGGGCTACGACTCCTACGGCGCGCACGGGTCCGACATGGGCGCCCAGGTCGCCCGCGAGCTCGCGCGGATCAGCCCGGACGGGTTCTTGGGCGCCCACGTGCTGCAGCTGTTCGCGTTCCCGTCCGGCGACCCCGCCGAGTTCGAGCGCCTCGAGCCGGCGGACCACGCGGCGCTGGAGTTCGCGGGCTGGTTCCAGACCGTCGCCGGCTTCGCCACGATGAACGCGTCTCGGCCGCAGACGATCGCCGCGGCGCTGAGCGACTCGCCCGTCGGGCAGCTGGCGTACAACGAGCTGTTCGAGACCTTCGGCAACGGGACGAGCCTGGTCACGCGGGACCGGATGCTGGCGCAGGTGAGCCTGTACAGGCTCACGAACAGCTCGTCCGGGGCTGTCCGCTACTACTTCGAGGAGCGGGCGGCCCGGCCCGCCGTCAACGACGGCCCGATCGGCATCACGGTCTTCGCCGACGACTTCCGCTCGATCCGCGTGCTCGCCGAGCGCGACAACACGAACATCGTGTCGTGGACCGAGCAGCCGCGTGGGGGCCACTTCGCCGCGATGGAGGTGCCCGAGGCGCTCGCCGGTGAGGTCGCCTCGTTCTTCGCCGGGCGCGGGTGAGCGCGGGGACGCCGGGGGCGCACGACATGATGGCCCGGTGAGGATCACCGGTCTCGTCGTCAGCGCCGCCGACGTCCCCGCCGCGCAGCAGGCGTGGTCCCGGCTGGACGCCGGGCTGCGCATCGAGGTGGTCGAGGGCGACCCGGCGCTGGCCGGCGTCGTCCTGTCCGTGGCGGACGTCGAGGCGACGTCACGGCTCCTCGAGCGCCGCGGGGTCGAGGTCGTCGGGGACCGGGCGCTGGTGCACGGCACGACATGGCTGCTCCGGGCGGAGCAGAACCGTCCCGATGGCGCCCTCGCCCTCGATCACGTCGTGGTGGACAGCCCGGACGCCGTCGCGGCCACCGCGGACTTCGGCGGGCGGCTCGGCCTGGACCTGCGGCTGGACCGGGACACGGGCTTCGGCTTCCGCGGCCTGTTCTTCCGGTGCGGCGACGCGGTCGTCGAGGTCGTCGTCCGGGACGAGCCCGCGGCGTCGAGCTCCCTCAGCGGTGCCGCGTGGCGCTGCGACGTCGCGGCGACGCGCGAACGCCTCGTGGCGGCCGGCGTCGACGTCTCCGAGATCCGGCGCGGCCGTAAGCCCGGCACGGTCGTGGCGACGGTGCGCGACGCGGGCCTCGGCGTGCCGACGCTGCTCGTCGGCCCCGCCGCCGACTGACCGGCGGGCGGTATCGCCCGCGCCGTGTCAGCCTCGTCTTAGAGGAGGAGGCGGTCGCGATGTCCGTCGAATACTACGTCGCGTGGTGGAACCTGGAGAACCTGTTCGACGAGCAGGACGCCCCGCCGGAGCGGCGCACGGACAAGGTGCGCCGCGCCCTCGGTCACGACCTCGTCGGCTGGACCGCGGAGCTGCGCGACCGCAAGGTCGACCAGCTGGCCTCGGTCGTCGCGCAGATGAACGGGGGAGCGGGCCCGGACCTGCTGGGGGTGTGCGAGGTCGAGAACCGCTTCGTGCTCGAGCTGCTGGTCGCCGCCGTGCATCAGCGCCTCCCGGGCCGCTCGTACGGGATCGCGCACGCCGACACCGACGACGCACGCGGCATCGACGTCGCCTTCCTGTACGACTCGACGCTGCTCGAGGCGCCCGCGGAGGAGACGTTCTTCCACGTCGTGATGCGCCGCAACGCCACGCGCGAGCTGGTCCAGGTCAACTTCCGCACTCGTCGGCACGGGCGCACGTGGGCCGTCTTCGGCAACCACTGGCCGTCCCGCCGCGGCGGCCGGTACGAGTCGGCGGGCTACCGGCACATCGCCGGCGAGACGCTGTCCTACTTCCACCAGCGGGTGCTGGAGGTCCACTCGCGGCGCACGCCCGTGCTGGCCATGGGCGACTTCAACGACGAGCCCTTCGACGACTCGCTCGTCACCCACGCGCTCAGCACGCGGCAGCGCAACCGTGTCCTCAGCGCGCAGTCCCCGCTGCTGTGGAACCTCAGCTGGCCGCTCGTCGGCGGCGCCTCGGGCCGCGCGGACGGGACCTTCTACTGGCAGAACGAGCCGAACATGCTCGACCAGCTCTTGGTGAACCGTGCGCTGGCGTCCGGCGAGGTCTTCTCGGTCGACGAGCGGTCGGTCGAGATCCTGCGGTTCCCGGGCATGGCCGACGACGGCGACTACCCGCGGCCCGTCCCGTTCGGCGGCATGGGCCACGCGATCAACCGCGACGGCTTCTCGGACCACTTCCCGATCGGCGTCCGGATCACCGAGGCCGGCTGAGGGCTGCGGGCGGTCGTGAGATGAGCGAGCATCGGCCCCGATCCCTCACCGTGTGGTGGTACACGACGCCGTTGGGGGCCGAGGCCGGTGCCCTGCGCCTCGGGCGGCTGCACGCGCAGGGGGTCCTGACGGTGCAGGAGGCGGTCACGGTCGCCTGGCTCCGCGGGTCGCACGCACCCCGGGTGAAGCGCGCGCGGCCGGCGGCCCTGCGTGCCCGGCACCCCGGGCCCGGGGTCGGCTCGCTCTTCGCGGCCGTGTTCCGGGCGACCCGGTCCCCGGTGGACGTCGCCGACCTGTCATGCCGGCTCGCGGGAACCGGCATCGACCGCGAGTTCCTCGAGGAGGTGCTCCGCCACGCGCGGGTCGGCACGTCCGAACTCGTGGCGGTCTCGGTCGGGGCCGATCCCACGGCGGTGACGGGCCCCCCGACCATCGGCGCGATCGCCTTCCCTCCCGCCGGGCGGTGGTCGGTGGAGCTCACGCCCGACGCCCCGCGCATCGCGGCACAGGTACTGGAGGACCTGCCCCTGTCGGGGCCTGCGCGGGCCGCGCTGAAGCGTCGGGCGGCGCGCCGGCACTGAGTCGGCTCAGCCGGCGAGCAGCGGCGCGGCGCACTGGGCGCGCAGCCTCGTGAGCAGCGGAGCCAGCTGGGCGTCCGCGGTCTCGGGGTGCTCGGGGTGCCACTGCACGCCCGTCACGGGGGCCGACTCGTGCACGAGCGCCTCGACCACCCCGTCGGCGGCACGCGCCGCGACCACCAGTCCACGCCCGAGTCGCTCGACGGCCTGGTGGTGGGTGCAGCGCACCTCCTGCGCGGCATCGACCGCCGTGGCGAGCGAGGCGTCCGAGAGCGTGATGCGGTTGCGGACGAAGTGGTCCTCGCCCGTGGCGCGGTGCCCCGCGGCGGTGGGCAGGTGCTGGACCAGCGTGCCCCCGAGCGCCACGTTGAGGACCTGCAGGCCGCGGCAGATGCCGAGCAGGGGAGTGCAGGCAGCCACGCAGTGCCGGACCGCGGCGATGTGCGCGAGGTCCGCGTCGGGCTCGTGGTGCCCGGACCCCGGGTAGATGTCGGGACCGCCGTAGAACGCCGGGTCGACGTCCTCGCCGCCCATGATCACGACGGCGTCCGCGCCGGCGACGAGGTCGGCCGTGACGGACGGCGCGACCTCGGCCGACGCGACGGGCACGACCCGCCAGCCCAGCTGCTCGGCGACGCGGACCGTCGGGGTGGTGAGGGCGTCGAGCGCCACCTGGAAGTCGGCGGCGTGCGGACGGGAGGTGCGCAGGTGCAGCAGCGCCAGGACGGGCTGCGAGGCCGGGGAGGTCGTCACGGGAGCAGCGTAGGCACCGGATGTGACGACGAGGTTTCACCGCGCCGCGCGGCCCCGGGCGCGGACGGCGGAGTCGTCCGCCTACCGTGGAGCGTTCCGCCCGACCGACCCGGGAGCAGGCATGGCCCACGAGCACGAGCCGTCCACCAGGACGTGGTCGCCGTGGCGCGGCGTGCTCGCCTTCGGCTTCGTCAGCCTGCTGGCGGACATGGTCTACGAGGGCATGCGGTCGATCGCGGGTCCGTACCTGGGCCAGCTGGGCGCCTCGGCCGCCGCCGTGGGACTCATCACCGGCGCGGGCGAGGCCGCCGCGCTCGTGCTGCGCCTCGTCGCCGGACGGATGGCCGACCGCACGCAGCGGCACTGGCTGCTGACGGGCATCGGCTACGGCCTGACCGCCGCCTGCGTGCCGCTGCTGGCCGTCGCGCCCGAGCTCGGCGCGGCCGGCCTGGGCGTCGCGACGGTGCTGATCCTGACGGAGCGCACCGGCAAGGCGCTGCGCAGCCCGTCGAAGTCCGTCCTGCTCGCGTCCGCGGCGCGCGGCGTCGGCCGCGGCAAGGGCTTCGGCGTGCACAAGGCGCTCGACCAGGTCGGCGCGTTCGCCGGGCCGCTCGTCGTGGCGGGCATCGCGGCCGTCTGGAGCGTGCAGGCCGGGCTCGCGGCACTGGCGGTGCCGGGCCTGCTGGCGATGCTGTTGCTCGCCGTGCTCCGCCGCCGCCTCGCCACCCCCGACCTCGACGAGCGGGCCGTGCCGGGCGCCGCGAGCCCCGGCCCGCTGCCGCGGCGCTTCCACGCGTTCGCGACCGCGACCGCGGTCACGACGGCGGGGCTGCTGACCTTCGGCCTGTTCGGATACCACCTCGCGGAGCAGGAGCTCGTGCCGACGGCGCTCGTGCCGGTCGTCTACGCCGGAGCGATGGCCGCCGCGGCCGTGTCCGCGCTGGTGGCCGGCGTGGCCTTCGACCGCTGGGGCGGCGGGACGCTCATGGCGCTCCCGCTGCTCGTCGCGCCGGTCCCGGCGCTCGTGTTCCTCGACGGCCTCGCCCCGGCGCTGCTCGGGATCGCCCTGTGGGGCGCGGCCACGGGCGTGCAGGACTCGACCGTGAAGGCACTCGTCGCCGACCTCGTCCCGCACGCGCGGCTCGCCACCGCCTACGGCGTCTTCGCCGCCTACCAGGGCGTGGCCGCTCTTGCCGGAGGGGCGATCGCGGGACTGCTCTACGCGGAGCACCGCGGACTCCTGGCCGTGGGGACGGCGGTCGCGATGGTGCTGGCCTACGTCCCCCTGCGGTGGGCGCTGCGGCACCGCACCGCCACCGACGCGTAGACGAGGGCCCCGGGCGGCGCCCGGGGCCCTCGGCCTCATCGACTCACTTCACCTCCGAGCGCAGCAGCGCCCGCGTCCCCAGGACCAGCGGGACGACCAGCCACAGCACGGCCGAGGTGCCGAGCTGGGCCCACATCTCACTCGTGAGCCGGTTGTCGAACAGCTGCATCGTGGCCCAGTTGAGGTCGAGCCACGGGCCGTTCTCCGCCCACCACTGCTGCGTGCTCGCCAGCGCGCTCGACGCGCCCGGCAGCACGAGCGAGTACACGAAGTACGCGACGATCGCCCCGGGGGAGTTGCGCAGGACGATGCCGAGCATCAGTCCCATCAGCATGCCGATCTCGTTCGCCAGGACGATCTGGGCGAACTCGCGCATCGAGACGTCCCACACGGGGTCGACCCCGGCGATCGCCGAGCCGACGAGGTTGCCGACGACGCCGGCGGCACCGGCGATGACCATCGAGACCACGCCGATGAACACGGTCAGCAGGGCCTTGGCCGCCAGGACGCGCCCACGGTGGGGGACCAGCGTGAAGGTCGCCAGCGCGGTGCGCTGGCTCCACTCGCTCGACACCGCGAGGATCGCGATCATCGGCAGGATGACCGTCATCGGGAAGCCGACCGCGCTGGCGAAGTGCTCGTACGACAGGTCCTCGCTGTCGACGAAGACCAGCGTCGCGACGGTCGCGACGATCGACAGCAGCACGACGCTGGCCATGAGCCAGAACCCCGACCGGGTGTCGAACATCTTGCGCAGCTCGACGCGCAGGATGCGGGCGAACGGCGTCCGGGCGGGGACCGGTCGCGCCGGCCGGCTCGCCGGTGCGCCGGCTGCTGCGGGGGTCATGGTGGTGCTCATGCTGCTGCTCCTTCGGCACGGTGCTGGACGCGGTCGCGCTGGGTCTCGGCGGTCAGGGAGAGGAACATCTCCTCCAGGCGGGCGCCGTCGGCGGCCCGCAGCTCCAGGACGGGGATGCCGGCCGCGAAGGCCGCGTTCCCGACGCTGGTCAGGTCGGACTCGGCGAGCACCGCCCCCTCGGCGGTGGGCCGGGCCGTGATGCCGGCCGCCTGCAGCGCGGACGCCAGGGCGGCGCCATCGGCGGCGCGGACGAGGGTGCCGGCGCTGGCCAGCAGCTCCTCCTTCGAGCCCTGCGCGACGATCCGGCCGTTGCCGATGACCACCAGGTCGTCGGCGATGACCTCGATCTCGTGCAGCAGGTGGGACGAGAGCAGCACCGTGCCGCCGTCGTCCGCGAAGCCGCGCAGCAGGTCGCGCATCCAGCGGATGCCGGCCGGGTCCAGGCCGTTGGCGGGCTCGTCGAGGATCAGCACCTCCGGGTCGCCCAGCAGCGCGGTCGCGATGCCGAGCCGCTGGCGCATCCCCAGTGAGTAGTTGCGGACGCGTCGTCCCGCCTCGACCGGCGTGAGGCTGACGCGCTGGAGCATCTCGTCGACGCGGGAGCGGGGCAGGCCCATCGTGCGTGCCGCGATCGTGAGGATCTCGCGACCCGTGCGGCCCGCGTGCTGCGCGGAGGCGTCGAGCAGGACGCCGACCTCGCGTCCCGGGTCGGGCAGCTCGCGGAAGCGCCGGCCCAGCACCTGGACCTCGCCGCTGGAGGGCGGGGTGAGCCCGACCATCACCCGCATCGTGGTGGACTTGCCCGCCCCGTTGGGGCCGAGGAAGCCCGTGACCCGGCCCGGCCGGGCCGTGAAGGACACGTCGTCCACGGCCGTGTGGGCGCCGTAGGACTTCGAGAGGGAATCGACTCTGATCATGGGCCCAGCGTGGCGTCGGCGCGCCCCCGCCCACATCGGGCGCGACCCCGAACGCGTCCCTGATCGGACCCCGGGGTCGCACCGGGGTCGGGGCGGTCGATCGTCGGGGTCCACGGGTTGCCCCGGACGCCCGAGGGGCGTTGAGTGAGAGGGACCGACGTCCAGCACCGGAGGAGTTCCATGACCGAGCAGCGCGGGAGCGAGAACCCGATCCTGACCACCCGCCAGGGTCACCCCGTCCACGACAACCAGAACACGCGGACCGTCGGCGCGCGCGGTCCCGCGACGCTGGAGAACTACCAGTTCCTGGAGAAGATCAGCCACTTCGACCGTGAGCGGATCCCCGAGCGCGTCGTCCACGCCCGCGGCTTCGTCGCCTACGGCGAGTTCGAGGCCACCGGCACGTGGGGCGACGAGCCGATCGCCAGGTACACGCGCGCCAGGCTGTTCCAGGAGGCCGGGAAGAAGACCGACGTCGCCATCCGCTTCTCGACCGTCATCGGCGGTCGCGACTCGTCCGAGGCGGCTCGCGACCCGCGCGGCTTCGCGGTGAAGTTCTACACCGAGGACGGCAACTGGGACCTCGTCGGGAACAACCTCGGCGTCTTCTTCATCCGGGACGCGATCAAGTTCCCGGACGTCATCCACGCCCTCAAGCCCGACCCCGTGACGTTCCGCCAGGAGCCCGCCCGGATCTTCGACTTCATGTCGCAGACGCCCGAGTCGATGCACATGCTCGTCAACCTGTTCAGCCCGCGCGGCATCCCGGCGGACTACCGGCACATGCAGGGCTTCGGCGTGAACACGTACCGCTGGGCCAACGCCGAGGGCGAGACGCACCTGGTGAAGTACCACTGGCAGCCGCACCAGGGCGTCAAGAGCCTCACCGAGGAGGACGCCGCGAACATCCAGGCGAACGACCTGGGGCACGCCTCGAAGGACCTCTACGAGGCGATCGAGCGCGGCGACTTCCCGAAGTGGGACCTGTACGTGCAGCTCATGTCCGACGACGAGCACCCCGAGCTGGACTTCGATCCGCTCGACGACACCAAGACCTGGCCCGAGGAGGTCTTCGAGCCCAAGATCGTCGGCACGATGACGCTCAACCGCAACGTGGACGACCACCACAACGAGAACGAGCAGATCTCGTTCGGCACGGGCGTGCTGGTGGACGGCCTGGAGTTCTCCGACGACAAGATGCTCGTCGGGCGGACGTTCTCCTACAGCGACACGCAGCGCTACCGCGTCGGGCCGAACTACCTGCAGCTGCCGGTCAACAGCGCCAAGAACGCGACCGTCGCGACGAACCAGCGCGGCGGCCAGATGTCCTACGGCGTGGACCTGCAGGGCCAGAACCCGCACGTGAACTACGAGCCGTCGACGATGGGCGGGCTCAGCGAGGCCGAGCGCACGGTCGAGCCCGAGCTCGGTCCCGAGCTGAACGGCCGCCTCACGCGTCGGCAGATCCCGCGGACGAACGACTACAAGCAGGCCGGTGAGCGCTTCCGGCTCCTCGAGGACTGGGAGCGCGACGACCTCGTCAAGAACCTCGTCGCGAACATCGGCGAGGCGACGCGCGAGGTGCAGGAGCGCATGGTGTGGCACTTCCTGCTGTGCGACGACGAGCTGGGGCTGCGCGTCGGCGAGGGCCTGGGCATCGGCCCGGACGACGTCCGGGGACTGGAGCCGCTGCCGACGCAGGCGCTCTCGGACGAGGAGCGCGAGCGCCTCGCCAACCTGGGCAAGAACGGCCCGCGCGACGTCGAGGGACTGACGATGACGCACTGCGTGCCGAACGAGCGCGTGGTGGTCGAGCGCTGAGGACGATCCCGGCGGCCGGTGCCGTCGTCGTCGACCGAGGCCGCGTCCTGCTGGTCCGCCGTGGGCGGGCCCCGGGGCGCGGCCTCTGGTCCGTGCCCGGCGGGAAGGTCGAGCCGGGGGAGACCCTGGAGCAGGCCACGGCCCGCGAGGTGCGCGAGGAGACGGGTCTCGACGTCGTGGTCGGCCGCGAGCTGTGGGCCGTGAGGGTGCCCACGGGCGACGGCGCCGAGTTCGAGATCCACGACTTCGCCGCCACGGTGGTCGGGGGCGAGCTGGCCGCCGGGGACGACGCCGACGAGGTGGCCTGGTTCGCGCTGGAGGAGCTCGACGGCCTCGCGCTCGTCGACGGGCTGCTGCCGTTGCTGAGCTCAGCCGGCGCGGGAGATGGCGAAGGCGCTGAGGAAGCCGATCGTGGCGAGTAGCCCGGCGTACAGGTGCGTCCGCTCGAACGCCTCCGGGATCATCGTGTCGGCCACCATCGCCAGGATCGCGCCGGCCGCGACCGCCGTGATGACCGCGATCGTGGTGGGCGATGCGCCCTCGAGCAGCAGGCAGCCGAGCGCGCCGGCGATGCCGCTGGCCACCGCGATGCCGCCCCAGACCCCGAACACGTAGCGCGCCGACCGGCCCTTGTTCCTCATGCCCGCCGCGCTCGAGAGACCCTCGGGGAGGTTGGAGATGAACACCGCGGCCAGGACGGGCACGCCGACGCCGCCGCCACCGACCAGCGACAGCCCCAGGACGACGGACTCGGGCACGCCGTCCAGCAGCGCGCCGATGGCGATCGCCGTGCCGCTGCCCTCCTGCTCGTCCTCGGACGCCTGCTCGTCGCCCGAGCGCTTGCGGTGCCGCGCGCCGCGGCGGGCGAGCGCGAGGTTCGCCGCGACGTAGACCAGCGCTCCGGCCAGGAAGCCCAGCGCCGTCGGGCCCAGGCCGCCCGTCGCCTCGGCCTCGTCGACGAGGTCGAACGACAGCGCCGAGATCAGGACGCCGGCGCCGAACGCCATGACGGAGGCGACGACGCGGCGCGGCACGCGCACGAGCCAGGCGATGGCGGCACCGACCACGAGCGCGCCGCCGGCCAGCAGGCCCCACAGCCCGGCCTCGATCCACAGGGGCACGACGTGTCCTTTCCCGAGAGGTCCGCTCGATCCTCGCACGCCGTGCCGCCCGTCGCCGGGTGTGGAAGGCTCGGCGGGTGCACTCCCACCGACGCCTGCCCCTGCCCGTCCTCGCCGTCGCCACCGCCGCGCTCGCCCTCACCGCGGCGTGCGGCTCCTCGGACGACGAGTCCTCCTCGGAGTCGAAGCCCTCCGCGTCTGCGTCCGCGTCCGCCGGCGGCAGCGCCGCCCCCGAGCCGGCCGAGGGCGCCCTCGAGACGTACGTGACGCAGGTCCGCGCGCAGTCCGAGGAGCAGATGAAGCGCTTCGAGGACGTCTACCGCGACTTCAGCATCACCGGCGAGGGCGACGACACGCTCGTGTACGACTACACCTTCCGCAACGCCGTCGCGCCCGCCCAGGCCGACGCGCAGCGCGACACGATCCGCAAGACCGTCGAGGGCGTGGGCGACTCGATCCTGACCGAGATGCAGACCGCCGGCGTGGACGACCCGAAGGTCCGCTGGGTCTACCGCAACCCGGACGGCGCCGAGCTCATGAGCTTCGAGGTCCCCTGAGGGGCATGGGCGAGGATGGCGGGGTGACTCCCGCCCACGTCGTCGCCGTCAGCCGCGACGACGCCCACCGCTTCAGCAAGGTCCCCGTCGAGGCCATCACGCTCGTCGAGGGCCACGGCATCGAGGGCGACGTCCACGCCGGCGCCATGATGAAGCACCGGTACGGCCCGCACCGCGGCCGGACCCTGCCCAACCTGCGCCAGGTCCACCTGCTGCAGTCCGAGCTGTTCGACGAGGCGCGCGAGCACGGCTTCGAGCTGGGCCCGGGGGACCTCGGCGAGAACGTGCTGACGGCCGGGATCGACCTGCTCACACTGCCCGAGGGCACGCTGGTCGACCTCGGCGGTCCCGTCGTCCGGCTCACCGGACTGCGGAACCCGTGCGTGCAGATCTCGCGCTTCCGCAAGGGCCTCATGAGGGTCGTCCTCGAGAAGCGGGACGGCACCACAGTCCGCAAGGTCGGCGTGATGTCCGTCGTGGAGCGCGGGGGAGTGGTGCGTCCCGGCGCGCCGCTGGCGGTGACGCTGCCGGACGCGCCCCACGTCCCGCTCGTGCCCCTCTAGGCGGGGCGCACGTCCAGCACCCAGGTCACGCCGAAGCGGTCGGTGAGCATCCCGAAGCCGGGGCTCCAGGCCGAGGCGGCGAGCGGCTCCACGACCGTGCCGCCGTCGGCCAGTCCCGCCCAGTACCCCTCGACCTCCGCGAGCGAGTCCCCGCGCACGGACAGGAAGAAGGGCCGGTCGGTGATCGTCGCGCCCTGCTCCCGGCGGGTCGTGCCCGGGCTCGACCGGGTCAGCCCGGGCACGTCGTAGGCCATGACGCGGAACCCGCTCGGCGACTCCAGCAGGCCGAACAGGAGTCGGTCCGCGCCCGGCAGGTCCCGCGGCATGCCCGCATCGGCGTAGGTCGTCGCCTCGACCCGGCCGCCGAAGACGCCGGCGTAGTGGTCGAGGGCCTCGCGCGCGGTGCCGGGCAGGTTGAGGTGGGTCGTGGTGGTGAGGGTCATGGCTGGTCCTTCGCTCGGTGACGGCCGGGATGCCGTCGACGACCGACGCTGTCAGGCCTTCAGGACGGGAACTGTCCTCTTGTTGCACGAGGATGGGGCCGTGTCCGGAACCTCCTCGCGCATGCTGACGCTGCTGTCCCTCCTGCAGGCCCGCCGGGACTGGCCCGGCGGCGTCCTCGCCGAGCGCCTCGGCGTCACGACCCGGACGGTGCGCCGCGACGTCGACCGGCTGCGCGAGCTCGGCTACCACGTCCGGTCCGTGCGCGGCGTGGACGGCGGGTATCGGCTCGAGCCGGGCTCCCGGCTGCCGCCCCTGCTGCTCGACGACGACCAGGCCGTGGCGCTCGCGATCGCCCTGCAGCACGTGCCGCTGAGCGGAGCGGACGTCGCCGAGGCGGCCGAGCGGGCCCTCGCGACCGTGCGCCAGACGATGCCCTCGCGGCTGCGGCACCGGGTCGACGCGGTGGCCTTCGGGCACGCCCCGGCGGGCGCCGCGGTCGACCCCGCGCTCATCGAGGCCGTCGCGGCGGCGGTGCGCGAGCGGCAGGTCCTGCGCTTCGACCACGCCGGCAGCGACGGACCCGCGCGGCGTGCCGAGCCGCACGGACTGGTGGCGCGACGTGGGCGCTGGTACCTCGTCGCGTGGGACCTGGACCGCGCGGACTGGCGCCTCTTCCGGCTCGACCGGATGAGTCTGCGGACGCCCGGCGGGCCCGGGTTCTCCCCGCGCCCCGTCCCGACGGGCGACGCCGCGTCCTTCGTGGAGGCCCGCACGACCGGGACCACCGAGGGCGGGCGGTGGCCGTGCGTCGGCCGGTTCGAGGTCGCCCTCCCCGTGAGCGCGGTCGAGCCGTGGGCCGGCGACGGCGACGTCGAGGCGACGGGCGAGGGGACCACCCGCGTCACCGCGGGCTCGTGGTCGTGGCCGTCGCTGGTGGCGCGGATCCTGCAGCTCGACGCGGAGGTCAGGATCCTCGGGCCGGACGAGCTGGTCGAGGCGGCGCGCACCGCGAGCGAGCGACTGACCCGGAGCGTGTCGTCCGCTTGCTAGCCTGACGGCCATGCGCCCCCGACGCCCGACCTTCTGGGTGGATCGCCCCGCGATCATGGCGCGGCTGGACTCCGCGCACGCCGTGGTCGCCCTCGTGGGACCGGTGCGCAGCGGCCGGTCGAGCCTGCTCGCGGCGTGGGGCGAGGCCGCCGACGCCACCTGGCTCGACCCGGAGGACCTCTCCGCCGGCTCCGGCGACGCGATCGTGGTCGACGACGCCGACCGCCTCACGCCCGAGGACTGGAGCGAGCTCGGTGCCCGGCTCGCCGCGTCGCCCCACCTGCGCCTGCGCCTGTCCGTGCGCTCCCTCGACGCGCTGCCCCCGGGCTGGGACGTCGACGCCGTCACCGACCTGCGCGTCACCTTCGACGAGATCGGCGCGTACGTCGAGGCCGCCGGCTCGCCCCTCGAGCCGCGCGTGCTCGCCTTCGCGACCGGCGGCCACATCGGCTCCCTGCGCGAGCTCGTCAGCCCCGAGGTCCGGGACCTGAGCCAGTTCGACGCGGTGCTGGCCCGCGCGGGCCGGCCGTGGCGCCTCGACGCGGACGAGGCGCGTCTCGCCGTGCCCTCGTACCTGACGGCCGAGGTCGTCGAGCTGCTGGGCGGCCCGGCTGACTTCCTCGCGCGGGCCGACCGCGCGGGGCTGGGCGCCTGGCTCGCCGACGGCTCCACGCGCGTGTTCTGCCTCGTGCCGACAGTCCGCGCCGCGACCCTGGCCGGGCTCGAGCTCGACGACGCCGAGCGCCGGCGGCTGCGGCTCGTGGCGGCCGAGGCATCGCTCGCCCAGGACGCGCCGCTGGCCGCGTTCGCCGACGCCGTGCGCGGCGACGACCTCGACCTCGCCGTCCGGGCGCTCAAGGCTGGCGGCATGGCCCTGCTGATCCAGCACGGGTACGTCGTGGGCGGCCTGCTGCGCCCCCTCTCGGTCAACCGCCTGCGCCGCCAGCCCGTGCTGGCGCTGGCCCTCGCGCTGGTCCTCAACGCGCGCCGCCAGAACCGCCTTCGTGCCGTCGAGATGTTCGGCGTCGCGGTGCTGGGTGCCCGGTTCGGCGCGGGACGCCCGGTGGACCGGGCCCTGACGCACGTCGTCGAGAGCGTCGCGCTGCGCGTGATGGGCGCCGGTGACGGGGGAGTCGCCGCCGCCCGGCGAGCAGCCCGCGTCCTGCGCACCTCCGACGCCGACGAGCTGGGCACGCTGGGCCGCGTCACACCCCACCTGCACGTCCACGCCGGCATCAGCCTGCTCTACGGCGAGAGCCTCGACGAGGCGCGCGACCAGTTCGAGCACACCCTCGCCGCGTCCCCCGAGGTCGGAACGGAGCTGACGGCGATCGGCGGCCTGGCCCTCGCGGACGCGCTCGAGGGCGAGCGGGACGCCGCGGCAGTGTGGCTCGAGCTGGCCGACGGGCGGGTGTGGCCTCCGGAGCGCCTCGACGAGTACGCCGGCAGCCTGCTGCGGCTGGCGCAGGCGCAGACGGCCGTCGACGAGCTCGACTTCCCGCGCGCCGCCGCCGCGCTGGACACGATCTGGCCCATCGTCGACACGATCGAGCACTGGCCGCTCATGGCGCACGTGCGCGCGCTTGTGGACATCGGCACCGGCCAGGCCGCCGTGGGGCTCGAGCGCTTCAGCTCGCTGCGCCGCCAGCGCCGAGGCCGCTTCGGGCCTCCGGCGCCGGTGCGCCGGCTGCTCGCCGTCACCGAGAGCCTGCTGCTGCTGGCCGTCGGCCGTCCGGTCGAGGCACGCGACGTCCTGGGCGACCCCCAGCAGCATGCCGGGCTGCTGCTCGCGGCGCTGCGCGTCGCCCTCGTGACCGGGGACGCCGACCAGGCGCTGTCGCTGCTCGTCCGCGTCGTGCCGCGCGGGCCCCGCGATCGCGTCACGGTGGCGGCCTTCGAGGCCGTGCTGCTGCGCCGCCTCGGCCGCGAGGAGGAGTCGCGTGAGGTCGCCGCCAAGGCCGCGGAGCTGGCGACGGGGCACCGGCTCCGCTCGCCGTTCATGCTGCTGCCGCCGGGGCACCTGGACCTGTTCGGCGAGGTCGCGGACGGGGTGCCCGAGGCCATCGCGACGCCCGCGGCACCCGCGCCGTCGCTCACGCCGCGCGAGCTCGTGGTGCTGCGCGAGCTGGCCCGGACCTCCAGCGTCGAGGAGATCGCGGCGGTGCTGCACGTCTCAGTCAACACCGTGAAGTCCCAGCGGCGCTCGGTCTACCGCAAGCTCGGCGCGCACTCGCGCGAGGAGGCGCTCGCCCAGGGGCTGCGGCACGGGCTGCTGAGCCGGTGAGGCCCGCCGGGGTGAAAACCGGGGTGAGTTCCCGCCCGCGCCCTCGCGGCCTCCGCCCGGAGGGCGCAGCATCGAGGGCTGGACGGGCGCGCGACCGGGTGGGTGCCCCGTCGCGCGTCCGTCGCGTGGTGAACCGGGCCGTCGACGATCGAGGGGACCTGCTGTGAGTGGATCGAGGCTGCCGGTGGCCGGCCCTCGCCTGTTCTGGTCGCTGCTCGTGGCCAGCCTCGTGCTCAACGCGATGTACGCGGCGCTGGCGGGCGTGCTCGTGCCGGCGCTGGTGTCGCGAGCCGGCGAGGCCGACAAGGAGGCGAACCTCTCGATCATCATGGCGGTGTCGTCGCTCGTCACGATCGTCGTGAAACCGCTCGTCGGCGCCTGGTCGGACCGGGCGCACACGCCGTGGGGCGCGCGATCGCCGTGGATCCTCGCCGGCGCGGGCGCATCGGCCGTGGGGATCATCGCCCTGGGCCAGGCGTCGACCGTCCTGGCCATCGGCGTCGGCTGGCTCCTCGTGCAGCCGCTGCTCAACACGATCGAGGCCCCACTCGACGCCGTGCTGGCCGATCGCGTCGAGCCCGCCTCGCGGCCGCGCGCCTCCGCCAGCTACGCCGGTGGAGCCGCGCTCGGTCTCGCCGGGGGCGCGGCCCTGGCCGGCCTGATGGTGGACCGGATCGCCGGCACGACGATGGCCCTGGCGCTGCTGCTCGTGGCCACGATGGCCGCGTTCGTCGTCCTGAACCCCGAACCCGCGCAGCGGCCGCGCCGCGTCGCGATGCCGTGGCGCCGCGCGGTCGCCTCCCGGGACTTCCGGCTGGTCTTCGCCGGCCGGCTCGCGCTCGTGCTCGGCAGCCAGCTCGTCATGGGCTACCTGCTGTACGTCGTGATGGAGTTCGCGGAGCTCGACGAGTCAGGAGCGGGTCGGCTCGTGCCGCTGCTGGTGGGTGGTCACATCGTGTCCCTCGCGGTGGGCGCGTTCGTGGCGCTCACGTGGTCACGGCGGGGTCGCGTCCCGGTGGTGCTGGGCGCCACGGCCGTGGTGGCCCTGGGCCTGGCGATCCCGCTCGTCTGGCCGACGCTCACCGGGCTGGCCGTCTACGCCGTGATCTCCGGCCTGGGACGCGGCGCCTATCTCACGGCCGACCTCGCGCTCATGCTCGACGTGCTGCCGTCGGACGGCGACCACGGGCGCGACCTGGGACTCCTCGGCCTGGCGACCGTCCTGCCGCAGACGCTGGCCCCGGCGCTGGGCGGCGTGCTGCTGACCGTGTGGCACGACGACTACCGCGTCCTGTTCGGCGTGGCCGTGCTGGCGGTGCTGGTCTCGATGCCGATCATCGGGGCGATCGGGCGCGGAGCCGGTCGATCTCCTCGCGCAGGCGGAGGTTCTCGGCCCGGAGCGCCAGGACCCGCTCGATCCCGGCGAGGTTGAGCCCGTCGGACAGCAGGGACGTGATCTCGCGGATGCGGTCGACGTCCCGGCCGCTGTAGCGGCGCGTCCCCCCGGGGGTGCGCTGCGGTGCGAGCAGGCCGCGCTGCTCGTACACGCGCAGCATCTGCGGCGCCACGTCGGTCAGCTCGGACGTCACCGAGATCGAGAACACGGCACGGTCCGGTCGCAGGTCGTCCATACGGACATGATGCCAGCGGGAATGAAAACCTCAAACGATCGGTTAAGATTGTCGTGAGCGGGTCACCCGCCCGCCCCACCGGTTCACCAGTCGAGTGAGGAGTGATTGACATGCTGATGCGCACCGATCCGTTCCGTGACTTCGACCGTCTGACCGAGGCCGTCTTCGGCAACCGGGCCCTGCCCGCCGCGATGCCCATGGACGCCTACCGCGACGGCGACTCCTTCGTCGTGCACCTCGACCTGCCCGGCGTCTCGGCCGACACGATCGACCTGACCGTCGAGCAGAACGTGCTGACGATCCACGCCGAGCGCAAGGCGCCGCTGGGCGAGAGCGTCGAGCGCGTCGTGGGGGAGCGGTCGTACGGCGTCTTCAGCCGGCAGCTGTTCCTGGGCGACACGCTGGACTCGGACCGCCTGACGGCCGACTACGACGCGGGCGTCCTGACGATCCGCATCCCGATCGCCGAGAAGGCCAAGCCGCGCAAGGTCGAGATCGGCGGAGGCAGCGACCGCATGCAGATCAGCGCCTGACGACGGCCGCACGCGAGGGGCACCCGGACTCCGGGTGCCCCTCGTCGCGTCCGGCCTAGTTCCGCTTGCCCTTCCCCTTGCCCTTCGCCTTGCCGCTGTTCGCGCCGGGGCCGCTGCCGTTGTTGCCGCCCTTGGACTTCTTCGCGGGCGCGGCCTTGCTCCCGCCCGTCGAGGCGGCGCCGCCCCCGGTGGCGACGCTGACGGGCGGCGCCACGGCGACGGACAGGGTGACGGTGGCGCCGCTGGCGAGGCGGCCCGACTTGTCCAGCGCGACCACGTCGCCGAGGTCGGTGCTGCGCGTGACCTCGTCGCGCCGCACGACCAGGCCGAGCCGCTCCAGTGCGGCGGCCGCCCGGTCGTAGGGCTGGCCGATGACGTCCTTCGCCGCGACCCGCACCTTGCCCGAGGCGACGAGGAGGTCCACCCGGTCGTCCTCCTCGGCCGTCGTGCCCGCCTCGGGCGTCTGCTTCACGACCTGTCCCTCGGCGTGGCCCGCCACGTCGACGAGCCGCGTTCGGGGGGACAGTCCCGCGTCTCGCACCTCGGCCGTCGCATCGGCGACCGACACGCCGACCACGTCGGGCACGACCGGCGGCTCGTCCGCGAGGGCCTGCCAGGCGGTGACGCCGGCGAGGACGAGCAGCAGCGCCAACGCCGCGACGAGCCAGCGGGGACGGCGCCGGCGCTCGTCGGGAACGGAGGTGGGGACCGGCGTGACGTCGACCGGTGCCGCGGACGCGGGAGCGAGCATCTCGAAGGTGGGTGGCATGTCGATCGTGCCGGCGGCGCCGATCGAGGCTGCCTCGCGGGCGACGTCGGCGGCGCTCGCGGGCCGCTCATCGGGGTCCTTCGCGGTGAGCGCCGAGATCAGCCGCGCGACGCGCGGCGGCACGTCGTCGTCGAACGGCGGCAGGCCGTCGTGCACCTGGGCGAACGCCGTCGCCACGTGCGAGTCCCGGCGGAACGGCGAGACGCCCGTGAGGCACTGGTACGCCACGACGCCGAGCGAGTACAGGTCCGACCGCGGGGTCGCGCCGCGGCCCTGGGCCTGCTCGGGACTCATGTAGTCCGCCGTGCCGACGAGCGAGCCCGTGTCCGTCAGGGGGTCGCTGGTGTCGGTGCGCGCGATGCCGAAGTCGACCAGCACGGTGCGGCCGGCGGGCGTCAGCATGATGTTGGCCGGCTTGAGGTCGCGGTGCACGATCCCGAGGTCGTGGGCGGCCTGCAGGCCCTCGGCCACCTGCTGGACCACCGACATCACCTGGTCGACCGGCAGCGGGCCGCGCTCGCGCAGCACCTGCGCGAGGGTGTGACCGTCCACGTACTCCATGACGATGAACGTCGCGTGGCTGCTGGTGTCCTCGTCGTAGTCGTAGACCTGCGCGACGCCGGGGTGGCGGATCGAGGCGGCCAGCTGCGCCTCGCTGCGCATGCGCGCCCGGTCCGTGACGTCGGCGTCGGCACCGCCCTTCAGCAGCTTGATCGCGACCGTGCGGCCCAGCCGGATGTCCACGGCGCGGTGGACCGAGCCCATGCCACCGGTCCCGACGACGTCGTCGAGCTGGTACCGCTGGTTCAGGTGTCGACCCATGTGAAGCACCGTAGGCGGGTCCGCGGCGGTTCGCTCGTCCGTGGACGAACGAAGCCGGCACTACGGTGGGACGGTGGCCGAAACCCTCACGTACCGCGCGCCGATGCGCTCGCGCCGTGACGACATCGCCCCCGGGGCCGCCGTCGAGCGGGCCCTGCGGCTGGGGATCTGCGGCGTCGGCGGCCGCCTGACGGAGCCGCCGGCCGACCTCGACGAGGCCGTGCGCGCGGTCGCGCGGGCCCACGACGAGCGGGTCGCCCGGCGGCTCGCGCGCTTCGCGGACGCGCCGGACGGGTCCCACGTGTGGACCCGCGACGCCGAGGGCTGGCACTGGCACGGCGTCCTCGACGGACCGTGGCGCCACGACGACGATCCCGCTGCCTTTGAGGTCGACCTCGTGCACGTGCGGCCGTGCCAGTGGGACGACGAGCCGACGGCCGAGGACCGGGTCCCCGCGGCCGTCCTGGAGACCTTCGCGCGGGGCGGGCGGAACTGGCAGCGAATTCACGCGGCCCGCTGAGCGTGGGATCATCGGGGCCATGCAGCCGCAGGCCTCGACGGCGTCGCGCCTCGCGCTCGCCGTGGCCGTCGTCGCCGTCCTGCTGCGGCTGCCGTTCCTCGCCGTGCAGCCCAGCCCGGACGAGGCGGGACTGCTGATCGTCGCCGGGCAGTGGCACGCCGGGGACTCCCTCTACGGCGACTACTGGGTGGACCGCCCGCCGGTGCTGATGGCGGTGTTCGAGGTGGCGGACGCGGCCGGCGGCGTCGTCGCCCTGCGCGTGATCGGGCTCGTGGCGGTCGTGGCCACGATCCTGCTGTGCGCCGCGACGGCGCGCCGGTTCGCGGGGCCGCGTGCGTCGCTGTGGGCCGCCATCGCGGCGGGCGTCCTGACCGTCAGCCCGTGGCTGGGGGCGGACCGGGTCAACGCCGAGCTGCTCGCCGCGCCGTGGATCGCGGCCGGCGTCTACGCGGCGGTGCGCGCCGTCGAGGGCGAGCGCTGGAGCCCGTGGGCACTGCTGTGCGGCGCGGCCGTCACCGGCGCGGTCGCCACGAAGCAGAACATGGTGGACGCGGGCGTCTTCCTCGTCGTGCTGCTGATCGCGATGGTCGTCAGCGGCCGGATGCCGGTCCGGGCCGCGCTGCGGCACGTGGCGCTCGCCGCCGCCGGCGCCGTCGTGCTCGCCGTCCTGCTGCTGGGCTGGGCCTGGACGCGGGGGACACCGCCGCCCGACCTGCTCGACGCCCTGTTCGCGTTCCGGGTGCGGGCGGCCGAGGTCATGTCGGCCTGGCCCTCGCCCAGCGCCGAGGAGCGCCGCGACGAGCTCGTCGGCAGGGCCGGGCTCTCGGGGCTCGTCGTCCTGGCCGCCGTGGTGCTGCTGGCGCCGGCGCTGCGACGGTTCCGGTCGCCGGCCTGTGTCGCCCTCGCGGCGATGGCCGCCTACGCGTGCGTGTCGATCTCGCTCGGCGGCAGCTGGTGGAACCACTACCTCGTGCAGCTCGCCGTCCCGGTGGCGGTGGGCGCCGGCGTCGTCGCCGCCCGTACGCGCCTCGTCGTCCCGGCGATCCTGGGCTACGCGATCGTCTCGGCGGTGGTCGGGGCCGGCGTGGTCAGGCCGGCACTCGGCACGCCCGACGCGCCGGTCGCCGCGGGGCGCATGATCGCCGATGTCGCGCGCCCCGGCGACACCGTCGTGCACGCGTGGGGCCGGCCCGACCTCGTCCGGGCCTCGGGGCTGTCCTCGCCGTACGAGCAGCTGTGGAGCCTGCCCGTCCGCACGGACGACCCGGAGCTCGTCCTGTTCCGGCAGGTCGTCGAGGGCGCCGACGCGCCGACCTGGCTGGTGACCCGCGGGACGCTGCGGGCGCCCGGCCTGAGGACCGAGGCGGCGGAGCGGGTCGTCGACCGGCGCTACCGCCCCGTCGCGGAGGTGTGCGGACTCCGGATCCTGCTGCGCAGGGACGTGAGCCGCGCGACTCCCGATAGCTCGCCGGACGTGGAGTGCAAACCGTCCACGCACCTGCGCTGAGCCGGTCATGATGGACCCATGACGCCGGAGCCCGTGGTCGAGGCGCGTGGCCTCACGCGCGCCTTCGAGGACCGGGTCGCCGTCGCCGGGCTCGACCTCACCCTCCGCCGCGGCCGGGTCCTGGGCGTCCTGGGCCCCAACGGCTCGGGCAAGTCGACCACCGTCCGCCTGCTCACGGGGCTGCTGCGCCCGACGGCGGGGACGGCGCACCTGTTCGGCGAGCCGGTCACGCCCGAGTCCGCGCCCCGGCTCCGCACGCGCGTGGGCGTCCAGACCGAGGCCAGCCTCTACGTGCGGCTGACCGTCGCCGAGAACCTGCGCACGTGGGGCCGCCTGCACGGCCTGGGCGGAACCGCCACCGAGCGGCGGATCGGCGAGGTGCTCGAGGTCGTCGGGCTCGGCGACCGCCGGGACACGCCAGTCGGCTCCCTCAGCAAGGGCCTGCGGCAGAAGGCCAAGATCGCCCGCGCGCTGCTGCACGAGCCCGAGCTGCTGTTCCTCGACGAGCCGACCGCGGGCCTCGACCCGGCGTCGGCGCTGGACGTGCTGGACCACCTCGCGAAGCTGCGCGCCGCCGGGGACACGACCGTCGTGCTGTGCACCCACCAGCTGCACGGCCTCGAGGACCTGTGCGACGACGTCGTGATGCTCGAGCGGGGCCGGGTCGTGGCGGCGGGTGAGGTCGGCGAGCTGCTTGCCCGGCACTGGCCCGAGCGCGACCACGTCATCCGCCTGCAGGACCGCGCCGTCGCCGAGCGAGTCGTGGCCCGGCTCCGCGCCGAGGGGGTCGCCGTCGGCGACGTGCGGACCGACGACCCCTCGCTGCACGACCTCTACTTCCGGCTGCTGGGGGAGGAGTCGTGAGCGGCGCGCGCATCCGCGCCGTCGTCGTCAAGGACTGGATCGAGCTCGCCCGCAACCGCCAGGTGCTCCTGCCGATCGTGCTCCTGCCGATCGTCTTCGCGCTGTGGCTGCCCGCCGTGCTCATCGCCGCCACCCGCCGGCCCGAGGCCATGGAGCGGATCGGGTTCATCACGACCTACCTCGAGGGCCTGCCCGCCCCCATCGCCGCGGATCCCACGCGCGCGCTCGTGGAGTACTTCATGGCGCCGCTGTTCCTGATGATCCCGGTGGTCGTCGCGACCATCCTGGCGACGGCCGCGTTCGTGGGGGAGAAGGAGCGCGACACGCTCGAGGGCCTGCTGTTCACCCCGGTGACCGACCGCGAGCTGGTCGCGGCGAAGATCGCCGTCTCGTGGGTGCCGGCCGTCCTGGTGACCTGGCTGTCGACCGCCGTCTACGCCGTCGTCGTGTCGCTCATGGCGACGCCCTGGCGGCACGGCTGGGCGTTCCCGAACGCCACGTGGCTCGCGCTGACGGTGGTCATCGCGCCGCTCGTGTCGTTCTTCGCGATCGGCTGCATCGTGCTCATCTCGCACCGGGCCAGCACGCTGCAGGGCGCCCAGGCGGTCTCGGGCCTGCTCGTGCTCCCGGTCATCGTGCTGATCGTGTCCCAGGCCGCCGGTGCGCTCGCGTTCGACCGCCGCGTGGTGGTCGTGATCGGCGTCCTGGCGGCCCTCGGCGACGTGCTCGTGTACCACCTCGCGGTGCGGCGCTTCGACCGCGATCGCGTCGTGACGCGCTTGTGACACCCCGTTACGGGCCTGTGTCCCATCCCACAGGGGTGCGCGGAGCGTGAGCCGTTCGGCGCGGTAGGGTCGCGGTAATCTCCGGATGGCGCGCCGGTCTTTCCCACACGATCTGCCGGTGCGCGACGGAAAAAACCGATGTGAACCGGGGCCGGCCGGCGGGCCGGTCAGGAGAGGACGAGGCAGACCGATGGTCGACGTGGACAAGGTCCTGGACGAAGCGGGATTGAAGAACCCGCACGTTCATGAGTTCGTGAAGCATTGGGCGGGAGTCACCCAGCCCGATCGCATCGAGGTCGTCAGCGCCAGCGATGACGCTCGGCTGCTGCAGGAGGCTCTCGAGGCGGGCGAGCTCGAGCCGGCCGGTGAGGGGCTGTACTACTCGCAGAGCTACCACAAGGACACGGCGCGCTCGGAGGAGCGCACCATCGTCGCCACGAGCGATCCGGCGGACAAGGGCGTCTACAACAATTGGCGCCACGCCGACGAGATCAAGCCCGTCGTGATCGGCAACATGCAGGGCGCCTCGCAGGGCAAGACGATGTACGTCATCCCCTACCTGATGGCCGCCCCCGGCTCGCCCCTCGAGGCGTGGGCCGCCGGTGTCGAGCTGACCGACAACCGCAACGTCGTCCTGCAGATGATCCGCATGGCGCGCGTCGGCGTCGACCTGTTCGAGAACCTCCAGGATCCCGAGAGCTTCGTCCGCGCCGTCCACGTCACGGGCGACCTCGAGAACCTCGGCCAGGGCACCCCGGACGACAAACGCTACTTCGTGACCGTCGCCGACGAGCGCACGATCCTGCACTTCGGCTCCTCGTACGGCGGAAACGCGCTGCTGGGCAAGATCGCCCACGGCCTGCGCCAGGCGAACTGGGACGGCTGGGCGTCGCGCAAGTTCCTCGCCGAGCAGTACATGCTCATCGCGATCCAGGACAAGCAGACCGGCAAGAAGTACCACATCGCCGGCGGCTTCCCGAGCGCCTCGGGCAAGACGAACCTCGCCATGATGGTGGCCCCCGGCGCCCTCGGCGACCGCTACTACGTCGAGTTCTTCGGCGACGACATCGCGTGGCTGTGGGTCGGCGACGACGGCAAGCTCTACGGCATGAACCCCGAGTTCGGCGTGTTCGGCGTCGCGATCGACACGAACGCGATCACCAACCCGAACGCGCTCGCGGCCGTCCAGGAGGGCACCGGCGCGATCTTCACGAACACCGCGTACAACGTGAAGACGCACGAGACGTGGTGGGAGGGCAAGACGCCCGACTACCCCGAGGACGTCGACGGCTGGCGCGACTGGAAGGGCAACCTCATCTCGGAGCGCCCGGTCGAGGAGCAGCGCTCCAAGGACCACGTGTGGGCGCACCCGAACTGCCGCTTCACCTCGACGATGTCGAACGTCCCGAACGAGTCGCCCGACTACAACGACCCGGCGGGCGTGCCGATCGACGGCATCATCTACGGCGGCCGCACGCGCGACCGCGAGCCGCTGATCCGCGCGATCGAGGATCCGGCCGAGGGCGTCTACGACGGCCTGACGCTGGGTGCCGAGGCGACCGCCGCGGCCGAGGGCGTCGCCGGCCAGCTGCGCTACGACCCCATGTCGATGCGCCCGTTCCTGGCGCTGCCCGAGGGCCGCTACGCCCAGCACTGGCTCGACATCCTCGACCAGGTCGAGGACAAGCCGCTGTTCGCGCACGTCAACTGGTTCCAGCGTGACGCCGACGGCGGCTACCTGTGGCCCGGCTACAGCGAGAACCTGCGCGCCCTGCTGTGGATGATGGACTACCGCGAGGGTCGTGTCACCGGCACGAGGACCCCCGTCGGCGTCGTCCCCACGAAGGACGAGCTGAACCTCGAGGGCCTCGAGATCGAGGACGCCGTCCTCGATCAGCTGCTGGCGATCGACGTCGACCGCTGGAAGCAGGAGATCGACCTGCGCGAGGCGCACCTCAAGGCGTTCGACAACCTGCCCGAGCGGATCTGGGAGGCGCACCGCCGCGTCGCCCAGGACCTCGATCAGGCCTGAGTTCCCGTCCGAAGGGGCTCCACCGGTTCGCCGGTGGGGCCCCTTCGTCGTGGCCGCTCGGCCCGCACCACCAGGGCGACGCCCACGACCACGATGGCGCCGCCGGTCACGATCGCGGCCGTGAGCGGCTCGGCGAGGATGATCGCACCGAGGACCACGGCGACCACGGGGTTGACGTAGGCGTAGGTCGACACGAGCGACAGCGGCGCGTTCTGCAGCAGCCACACGTACGCCGTGTAGGCCACGAGCGAGCCGAACACCACGAGGTACCCCAGGGCGACCCACGAGCCGATGGAGGCCCCCGCGAAGTCGTGGACGCGTTCGCCCCGCGCCGTCCCGAGGACCAGCAGCGCGATCGCCGCGGCCAGCATCTCCCACACGGTGGCGACGAACGGATTCGCCGGCATCGGCATGCGCGGGGACAGGAACGAGCCGACCGACCAGGACAGCGACGCCCCGACGATGAACGCGATGCCGGTGGTCGTGCCGCCCACGCCACCACCGGGAAGCACGAGGACCCCGAGGCCCAGGAAGCCGACCAGGACCCCGGCCCAGGTGAGCAGCCGCGGGCGCTCCCCGGCGGCGAAGCGCAGCACGATCAGCCAGAGCGGGACCATCGCGACGAGCAGCGCCGCCAGCCCGGACGGCACCGTTCGCTCGCCGAGCACGACACCGCCGTTGCCACCCGCGAGCAGGAGGACGCCCACGATCGCCGCGCCCCGCAGCTCACGAGCTCGGACGCGCAGCACGCGGGGACCGGAGCGCACGGCCAGGAAGGTCCCCATGACGAGGGCTGCTGTCAGGAAGCGTGCGGCCGCGGAGAGCAGCGGGGGCAGGTCCTCGACGACGATCCGGATGCCGAGGTAGGTCGAGCCCCAGGCGACGTAGACGACCGCCAGTGCGACCCACACGGCGCCGGCGGAGACGTCGCGGTGCGGGGAGGTGGTGGCGGGGGCTGTCATGAGCGTCCTGTCCTTGTGGTCCTGACGCCCATTCAACCCGCACGGTCCGACGGTTCACCAGCCGATGACCGCCATCACCCGCACGGATCCGGACAAACCTCGTGCCCGGGTGGCGGCGACGGTCAGGAGCCGAGCGACCAGGTGGTGCCGCCCTGCGCCGTGAGGCCGAGGGCCTTCGCGCGCTTGGCGACCCAGGCGCGCTCGGCCCGGCTCAGCGAGCCGAGCTCGAACCGCGTGCCCCAGCCGAACGGCGAGGTGCCGGGGATGTCGACCAGCGCGCCGTCGTCGCCGCGCTGGATCTGTCCGACGATGTCGCGGTAGCCGGCCGTGAACGTCAGCGGCTCGCCGAACTTCCTGCGGAAGCCGGCCGCGAGGCGGTCGGCCCGCTTCGCGACGTCGCAGCGCAGCAGGACGTCACCCACGGGGCACATGACGCCGCGGGGGACCTGGCCGTTGCTGTAGCCGCCCCAGCCGGTACCGGCGCCGGCGTTCGCGAGGAACTGGACGAGGACCGGCATGGGGTCGATGAACTGGCCGTCGACCTGGATCTCGAAGTGCAGGTGCGGTCCGGTGGAGTTGCCACGCGACCCGACCAGCGCGATCTGGTCGCCCGAGCTGACCGTCTGGCCGTCCTGGACCAGCACCTTGGACGAGTGCGCGTACCGCTCGGCGGTGCCGTCGGGGTGCGAGATCGTGATCAGCGTGCCGGCCCACCCGACCTCCTGCAGGCTCACCGTGCCGCCGCGCGAGGCGTAGATCGGCGTGCCGGTGGGTGCCGACAGGTCCTGGCCGGTGTGCGTGGACTGCCACATGCTGCCGCCCATGCCGAAGCCGGCGGAAATGCCGTACGTGCCCTGCTTGAGCGGGAAGGTCCAGCCCTGGCGGGTCGCGGCGACCGGCTTGCTCGCGTTGCACACGGTGGTGGGCGCCTTGGCGGCCTTCGGGGGCGTGTTGCGGCCGACGCCCAGCGACGGGCGCGTGACGGCGTACGGCTTGGCCGGCATCCGCGAGACGCCGACCTGGGCACGCGTGGCCGGCGCGTCGATCACGCGGTCGTCGCCGATGTAGACGCCGACGTGGTGGATGCCGGAGGACTTGGTGGCGCTGAACACGAGGTCGCCGCGCTTGATGCTCTTGGGCGGGACCTTCACGGTGCGCGCGTACAGCTGCGCGGGCGTGCCGCGCAGGTCGTAGCCGCCCTCGACCTCGACGAGGCCGCCGCAGCTCCACGCGCCGGCGCCGTTGCGGGCCGCGTAGTCGTCGCCGATGCGGTCGACGAGGGCGTCGAGCATGCGGATCGTCTGGACGGGCAGCACCTCGATCGTGCGCGAGCCGACCGTCGCGGTCCTGCTGCCGCCGGCCTTCACGAGCCTCGACGCCGGGGGAGGGGTCACGCCGAGGCGCTTGAGCTGGACGCGGTACCGGCGCCAGGTCGTGGCGGCCGAGCGGTTCCACTCCTGCTGCTCGGTGCGCGTCTCGGGGAGTCCCTGCGGGGTGGACGAGGCGCCCAGGCCCAGCTGCTCGGCCATCTCGCCGACCTGCTCGAGCTGGCGCGTGGCGGCCTTCTCGGCCTTCTCGGCGGCCTCGGTCGCGCGGTCCGCGCGCTTCTGCAGGGCCTGCGCGGCCTCGAAGGCGCGCTTGGCCTCGCCGAGGTTGCCCTCGCGGGCCTCGGTGATCTGCTCGGTGCTGAAGACGCCGGTGATGAGGTCGACCGGGTCCTCGGCGGCGGCCAGCGCCGACAGCCGCTGCGCGAACGGGTCGCTGTTGGGCGACATCGCGTAGTCGACGACCTGGGCGACGTACGCGCGGGCGACGGCGAGCTGGCGGTCGGCGTCGCGGGTCAGCTGGGCGGCCTCCTTGCGCCGCTCCTCGGCGACGGCGAGGTTCGACTCGTAGCGCAGGGCCAGCGTCGTGAGCTGCGAGATCGCCGACGGCGCGATCGCGAGCGGATCGGGCACGTCGAGCCCGGCGGACGCGGTGGTCGACGGCGTCGGCGCAGGAGAGGGCTCGGCCGTCGCGGCGGTGGGCGCCAGCGTGGCGACCGCGACCGTCGCGCCGATGATGACCCGAGTCCAGCGCATGTGTCAGTACCTCCCTCGGAGAGTGAACCACGCGCGCCAATTCTTGTTCACACAAACCCCACTGTTCACTTCCGTCGTGCCATCGGGCCTGGCCCGGACGGGCCAGAACGCCTGCCATGGCGCCCCGGGTAGGCTGGTCGAGTGCGTCTGATTCGTGTGCTGCTCCTCGTCGTCATCGTGGTCCTCGGGTCGGCCTGGCCCGCCGCCGCCCACACCGCCCTCGTCTCCACCGATCCCGCGGACGGCGCCCGACTCGACACCGCACCCGATCGCATCGTCCTCACCTTCAACGAGCCCGTCCGGCCGCTCTCCGATGCGTCGCTGCAGGTCGACGGCACGGCCCAGGAGGCCGACGTCCGGATCGACGGCCCGCGGCTCGTGCTCACCCCGTCCGAGGCCTTCGCGGGCTCGTACGAGATCAACTATCGCGTCATCTCCGCCGACGGGCACCCCGTGTCGGGCAGCACCGCCTTCGCGGTCGTCGGCGAGGGCGTGAAGGCCACCGGCGCCAAGGGCGCGACCGCCCAGGACGACGAGGGCGGCGTCCCCGTCGCGCTGTGGGGCGCGCTCGGCGCCGTCGTGGTCCTGGGCATCGCGGCGTTCGCCGTCGTCTCCCTGCGCGGCAGGGCGTCACGATGACCACCACGGAGCCGGTCGCCCCGGCCCGCGGGGCCGGACTCGGCACGCGCATCGGCCTCGTCCTCGGCGTGGTCGGCGGCGCGTTGATCGCGCTCGTCGCGCTGCTGGTCCTCACCGGCTCCGATCCCCAGCCGCTCCCGGCCGGCCTGCAGGACCCGGGCCCCGTCGTCGGCTGGGCCCTGCCGGTCTCGCGCCTGCTGTCGGACGTGTTCGCGACGGCGGCGGTCGGCTTCCTGCTCGTCTCGGTGCTCCTGCTCCCGTCCGGAGAGCGACTCGAGGGCCTCGCCGTGCAGGCCGTCCGGCTCGCGTCCCTCGCCGCCGTCATCTGGCTGCTCTCGACGCTGGTGCAGTACTGGGCGAACGTCGCCGACCTCTACGGGCGTCACCTCACGGACGTCGGGCTGCAGCAGCTGGTGGACTTCGCTCGCATCTTCCCGACCGGGCGCGGTCTGCTCGTCCAGGCGCTGGCCGCCCTCGTCGTGGCCGCCTGGAGCTTCTGGACCTTCGCGGTCCGCCAGCTCGCGATCTGCATCGGCATCGCCGTCGTGGGCGTCGCCGCCGTGGGCCTGACGGGACACTCCGCGTCGTCCGGCTCGCACATGCTGGCCACCGCGAGCCTCGTCCTGCACCTCGTGGGCGTCGTCCTGTGGGTCGGTGGCCTCATCGCCCTGGCCTGGGTGGCGCTGCGGGGGAGCCGGCGCCTCGAGGAGGCCGTGGAGCGCTACTCCGTGCTCGCCGCGTGGTGCTTCGCCGTCGTCGCCGTCTCGGGCATCCTCAACGCGTCGGTGAACCTCGGCGGGCTCTCCGGGCTCGACACCACCTACGGCTTCCTCGTCGTCACGAAGGCGGTCGCGCTCCTCGGGCTCGGGCTGCTGGGCGTCGCCCAGCGCCGCCGACTGCGGGACCGCGGCGCCGGCTTCGCGCGGCTCGCGGTCTTCGAGGTCGCGCTCATGACGCTGACGATCGTCGTCGCCGTCGTCCTGGGTCGCACCGCCACGCCCGTGGGCGAGGACGTGCTCACCACGCCCGCGGAGCTGCTGCTCGGCCGCGCCCTGCCGCCCGAGCCCACGTGGGGCCGCGTGCTCGTGGGCTTCGCGCCCGACGGCATCGGCCTGTCGGTGGTGGCGCTGGGCTCGGCGCTCTACCTCACGGGCGTCATCACGATGCGCCGTCGTGGCGACCGCTGGCCCGTCGGCCGGACCGTCAGCTGGTTCGCGGGCATGGCCGTGATCGCGTGGGCCACGTTCGGCGGTCTCGGCGCGTACTCCAGCGTGCTGTTCAGCCTGCACATGGTGTCGCACATGATGCTGTCGATGATCGCGCCGATCTTCCTCGTCCTCGGCGCCCCCATGACGCTCGCGCTGCGCACGCTGCCCGGCCCGCGCCGGCCGGGGGAGCACTCGCCGCGCTCGCTGCTGCGCGACGCGCTGCACTCGAAGGTCTCGGCGTTCTACACGAATCCGATCGTGGCCGCGGTGATCTTCCTCGGCACCCTGTACGCCGTCTACTTCACGGGCCTGTTCGAGGCGATGATGCGGACCCACTCGGGCCACGCGTTCATGGAGCTGCACTTCCTGTTCTCGGGCGTGCTGTTCTACTACGTCATCATCGGCGTCGATCCCGCGCCGCGACGGATCGGCCCACTCGCGCGGTTCGGCGTCCTCATGCTGTCGGTGCCGTTCCACGCGTTCTTCTCGGTGGCCCTGATGTCGTCCGACGTGATCATCGCCGAGTCCTACTACCAGGCGCTCGCGCGGCCGTACGCCACCGACCTGGCGCAGGACCAGTACCTCGGCGGCGGCATCGCGTGGGCGATGGGCGAGGTGCCCCTGCTGCTGGTGATCGGCGCGATCTTCATCCAGTGGTTCCGCTCGGACGCGCGCGAGGCCCAGCGCAGCGACCGGGCGGCCGACCGGGACGACGACGCCGCCCTCGAGCAGTACAACGCGTACCTGAGGGGCCTGCAGGACGACGGCGCCCGCCGCTGACCCCCGAACGCACACTGCCCGGCCACCTGACGGTGGCCGGGCAGTGACGTGACGGGACTCAGAACAGGATCTGGCCGCCGCTGGTGGCGGCGGTGAAGCGCTCCTGCGCGTCGGCCCAGTTGGCGATGTTCCAGAACGCCTTGACGTAGTCGCCCTTGACGTTGAGGTAGTCGAGGTAGAAGGCGTGCTCCCACATGTCCAGCTGCGAGATCGGGATCAGCGTCGCGGGGATGTTGGACTGCTGGTCGTAGAGCTGGACGATGACGAGCTTCTGGCCCAGCGTGTCCCACGCGGTGATGGCCCAGCCCGAGCCCTGGATGCCGAGGGCGACCTGCTCGAACTGCGCGCGGTAGGCGTCGAAGGAGCCGAAGTTGTCCTCGATCGCGGCGGCCAGCTCGCCGGTCGGCTTGTCGCCGCCGTCCGGGGAGAGGTTCTTCCAGAAGATCGAGTGGTTGATGTGGCCACCGAGGTTGAACGCGAGGTTCTTCTCGAGCAGGTTGATCGTGTCGAACGACTGCGACGCGCGCGCCTCCTCGAGCTTCTCGAGGGCGGTGTTCAGGCCGTTGACGTAGTTCTGGTGGTGCTTGCTGTGGTGCAGCTCCATGATCTTGCCCGAGATGTGGGGATCGAGCGCCCCGTAGTCGTAGGGAAGGTCCGGCAAGGTGTAGTCGGCCACACGTCCTCCTGGTGCATTCGTGGATGTCGTCTTCAGGGTCAAGGCTCAGTCTGTCAGTTGTGTTCCCGGTCGCAAGGTCCGCCCGGCTGCTGGGACCGGCGACGGTAGGCTGTGCACCGTGGCAGGCAAGCGCATCCGTGGTGTCGACGACGAGCACGAGCTCGAGGTCCCCTCGACGCCCGTGTCCGCGACGAGCGCGCCGTCGGTCCGCGCCGAGCTGTTCACGGTGCCCAACCTGCTGAGCGCGATCCGCATCCTGCTGGTCCCGGTCTTCCTGTACCTCGTGCTGGTGCTCAAGGCCGACCTGCTGGCCATCGGCGTCCTGATGGTCTCGGGCGTCACCGACTACCTCGACGGCAAGATCGCCCGCGCCACCGGCACCACCACGCGTCTCGGCGCGATCCTCGACCCGGTCGCCGACCGGCTGTACATCCTGGCCGTCGTCGTGGGACTGGGCCTGCGCGAGGTGATCCCGTGGTGGCTCGCGGTCATCCTGCCGCTGCGCGACGTCGTGCTGTTCTCGCTCGTGCCGTTCCTGCGCACGCGCGGCTACAGCGCGCTGCCGGTGCACTTCCTGGGCAAGGCCGCCACCGCCGGCCTGCTGTACGCCTTCCCGCTGCTCCTGCTCGGCGACGGTGACGGCGCGCTGGCCAACCTGGCCCGCGTGTTCGGCTGGGCGTTCACGATCTGGGGCGTGGGGCTGTACTGGTGGGCCGGCGTCCTCTACGCGTTCCAGCTGCGCCGACTGCTGGCCACCACGCCCCGGGTGCGATGAGCCAGCCGGCGGGCGAGCCCGGCGCGCGCGAGACCGAGTCGATCCTCGAGCAGCTCGCCTCCACCGCGCTCGACCACGACTACTACACGCAGCACGACGGCGCCCCGGGCACCGTCTCGCGCACCCTGACCGGCGTCGTCGCGGCCCTGTTCGGCCTGCTGCTGACGATCGCGGCCGTGCAGACGCGCAACGACCGGCCCGCCACCGAGGCCGAGCGCGACGCGCTCATCGAGAACATCCAGCTGCGCCAGGACCTCGTCGACAGCAAGCAGCAGACGGCGGGACGCCTACAGGAGGAGATCGCCGACCTGCAGGCCGCGTCGGTCGGCGACAGTCCCGGCACGACGGCGCTGCGCATCGCGGCCGCCTCGCAGCCGGTCCGCGGGCCCGGCGTCGTGCTGACCGCCCAGTCGCGCGACGAGGACGATCCCCTCGCGCGGCTCACGGACACCGACGTCCAGCTCATCGTCAACGGCTTCTGGCTCGCCGGGGCGGAGGCGGTCGCGGTCAACGGGCACCGGCTCACGGCGACCTCGGCCATCCGCTCGGCGGGCGAGGCCATCACCGTGAACTACCGCTCCGTCACCGAGCCGATCGTCGTCACGGCGATCGGCGACGAGGACGCGCTGCTCAACCAGTGGGAGCAGGGTCCCTCGGGCCGCTACCTCGACGCGCGTGCCGAGGCGGACGCGCTGACCTACTCCGTGCGAAGATCTGACGAAGTCGAGATGGCCGGCGCACCCGACTCGCGCCTGGCGGTCTCGGCCGAGCCGCTGAGGAGGAGCGCTTCGTGATTCCGGTCATCGGTCTGGTCGTGGGTGTCGCGATCGGCCTGCTGCTGCAGCCGACGGTTCCGTCGGAGCTGCAGCCGTACGTGCCCATCGCGATCATCGCGGCGCTCGACGCGGTCGTCGGCGCGGCACGGGCGCTCATCGAGGGGCGCTTCGACGACCGGGTCTTCGTCATCTCCTTCGTCTCGAACGTGGCGATCGCCGCCGTGATGGTGTTCCTCGGCGACCAGCTCGGCGTCGGCTCGCAGCTGTCCACGGGCGTCATCGTCGTGCTCGGCATCCGGATCTTCGCCAACGCCGCCGCGATCCGCAGGCTGATCTTCCATGCGTGAGGCCCTGCGCCGGCGCTCCGGCATCGTCGTGGGCGTGCTCATCGCGGTCCTGGCGTTCACGATCACCGTGCAGTGGAGCCAGGAGGACGAGACCGAGGACTTCAGCGGCGTCCGCGGCGTCGAGCTGGCCGAGCTGCTCAAGTCCCTCGACGCGACCAACGCTCGCCTGAGCGACCAGATCGAGACGCTGCAGGCGACCCGCGACGACCTGCGCGACTCCACCGAGAGCTCGGCGCAGGCCCAGAAGGCGGCGGTCGAGCGGGCCAACGCGCTGGCGATCCTGGCCGGCACGGTCGGCGCCGAGGGGGAGGGGATCGAGATCACGATCACCGCTCCCGCCGGGGCCGTCACCGCCTCGGTGCTGCTCGACGCCGTGCAGGAGATGCGCGACGCCGGGGCCGAGGTCATCGCGCTCAACGGCGTCGCGCGGATCGTCGCGCAGACGTGGTTCCTCGACGACGATGCCGGCGTGCGCGTCAGCGGGCGCGTGCTCAAGCCGCCGTACGTCATGGAGGTCATCGGCGACCCGGACACGCTCGCGGACGCCGTCACGTTCCGCGGCGGCCTGGCGGACCGCGTCGAGAGCCGCGGTGGCGAGGTGAGCGTCGAGCGGCGCGACCAGATCCGGGTGACCGCCGTGGCCGACGCGCCCGAGCCCCAGTACGCTCGACCCGCGGAGTGACACGACCCGACGACGGAGGACGACCGTGATCCCTGAAGACCTGTTCTACAGCGAAGAGCACGAGTGGGTGCGCATCGACGGCGACGTCGCGACCGTCGGCATCACCGACTTCGCCCAGGACCAGCTCGGCGACATCGTCTACGTCGACCTGCCCGCCGAGGGCGAGTCCGTCGAGGCCGGCTCCGTGGTGGGCGAGCTGGAGTCGACCAAGTCCGTCTCGGACGTCTTCGTGCCCGTCTCGGGCGAGGTCATCGCCCGCAACGACGCGCTCGAGTCGACGCCCGAGGTCATCAACTCCGACCCGTACGGCGAGGGCTGGCTCATCAAGGTCCGCACCAGCGGCGAGGACCCGACGTCGGCCCTGCTGACGGCCGAGGCGTACTCCTCCCTGGTGAGCGGCTGACCCCTCGCAGCGGGGGTGCTAGTTTGGGGGTCGACAGAACCCTGAACCCCCACTTGAGCAAACCCTCAAGCCTCACGTGAGACGGAGTTGATCGCGTTGACGACGCCGGACGGTATCGACGAGACCAACTACATCCCGGTGATCGACGCCGACACCGAGGAGATGTCCGCCGCCGACGTGTTCGCCGTCGAGAACATCCCGGCCGGCAACGCGATGCTGCTGGTCCAGCGCGGCCCCGAGGCCGGCTCGCGGTTCCTGCTCGACAAGGACTCGGTCCTGGCGGGCCGCCACCCCTCGAGCGACATCTTCCTCGACGACATCAGCGTCTCGCGCCGGCACGCGACGTTCACCCGGCGCGGCGGCGGCTACGTCCTGAGCGACCTGGGCAGCCTCAACGGCACGTACGTCAACCGCGACCGCATCGACGGCGACATCCCGCTGTCGGGCGGCGACGAGGTCCAGCTCGGCAAGTACCGCCTCATCTACTTCCCGGGCACCGTCGTCTCCGAAGGTGGTCAGTGAGCGGGGGAGAGGCCCAGCGCGAGCAGCTGCTCGGCATCGGGCAGGTCATCGCCGAGCTCTCCGAGGAGTTCCCGGACATCTCGCAGAGCCGGATCCGCTACTACGACGAGCAGGGGCTCGTCGAGCCGCGGCGCACGCCGTCGGGCTACCGCAAGTTCACGTACGGCGACGTCGAGCGGCTGCGCTTCGTGCTGCGCATGCAGAAGGACCGCTACTGGCCGCTGAGCCACATCCGCCAGGTCCTCGACCAGATGGACTCCGGCGAGGTCCCGGACACCGAGCTGCGCGCCACGCTGCGCGTGCCGCAGGTGACGCTGGCCGCCGACGGTGCGCCGACCGCCCGCTCGATGACCGAGGGTGCCGGGTCGACCCGCATGACGCGCGACGAGCTGCTCGACGCCGCCCAGATCACGTCCGAGACGCTCGACGAGATCGAGCAGTTCGAGCTGATCCGCCGCCGTCCCCACCAGCGCTACTACGACGCCGACGACTTGGTCGTCGCGTCCCTCGTGGGCCAGCTCTCCGCGCTCGGCCTCGAGCCGCGCCACCTGCGCGGCTTCCGCAGTGCCGCCGACCGCGAGATCGGCCTGCTGGACCAGGTCGTCCCGCCGGCCGCTCGGCAGCAGCCCGGCGCCGCGGCCGACCTCGCCGAGCTCGCCGCGCTGGCCGTCCGGCTGCACACGGTGCTCGTGCGCGCAGGTCTGCGCGGCTGAGGAGGCCTCATGCGTGAGCTCGACATCGTCGGCGTCCGCGTCGAGATGCCCACGAACCAGCCGCTCGTGCTGCTGCGCGAGCGCGAGGGCACGCGCTACCTGCCGATCTGGGTCGGCGCGATCGAGGCCTCGGCGATCGCGTTCGCCCAGCAGGGCGCCGTCGCGCCCCGGCCGCCGACGCACGCGCTGATGGCCTCGATCATCGAGGCGCTCGGCGACGAGCTCACCGAGGTCCGCATCGTCGACGTCCGCGAGGGCGTGTTCTTCGCCGAGCTGGCCTTCGCCGGCGGGGCCGTCGTGGACGCGCGACCCTCGGACTCGATCGCCCTCGCGCTGCGCACCGGCGTGCGCGTCGTGTGCGACGAGAGCGTCCTGGACGTCGCGGGCTTCGCCCAGACGCCCGACGAGGACGAGGAGGTCGCGAAGTTCCGCGAGTTCCTCGACCACGTCGATCCCGAGGACTTCGAGAAACCCTGAACCTTGGCTTGAGGGTTCGCCTGAACCCTCAAGCACGACCTGAGGGTCTGGAACGGCTTCCGGGACAAGGGTCCGGGTGGGACGATGGGGCCAGCACGCATTTCGGCACCGCGACACGCGTGTCGGTGCGTGCATCCGCAGACCTTCACCTTTAACTTGAGGGTACGCAAGACCACAGCGGTGTGGTTCTCTTGTTGTGGGAGGCCGGTCCGAGCCGGCAGCCAGGAAGGCGTGACCATGATCGACCCTCGTGACGAGGCAGCGGAGGCGAAGGCCCAGGCCAGCGCCCAGGGCCTGTTGTTCGACGACGACCTCGCGCCGCTGCCCCAGGACATGGGGTTCCGTGGTCCCACCGCCTGCAACGCCGCCGGCATCACGTACCGCCAGCTCGACTACTGGGCTCGCACGAAGCTGGTCGAGCCGACCGTCCGCTCGGCCACCGGCTCGGGCACCGCGCGGCTGTACTCCTTCAAGGACATCCTGCTGCTCAAGATCATCAAGCGCCTGCTCGACGCGGGCGTCTCGCTGCAGCAGATCCGCACCGCGATCGACCACCTGCGTGAGCGCGGCACCGAGGACCTCACGCAGGTCACGCTCATGAGCGACGGCGCCAGCGTCTACGAGTGCCGCTCCGCGAACGAGGTCATCGACCTGCTGCAGGGCGGCCAGGGCGTCTTCGGCATCGCCATCGGCGGTGTGTGGAAGGAGATCGAGGGCACGCTCCACGAGCTGCCCACCGAGCGTGCCGAGGCCGAGACCTCCGTCGCCGGCGACGAGCTCGCCGCGCGCCGCGCCGCTCGCAAGACCAGCTGACGCCTCCGGGCGTCAGCCCAGCCAGGACGGATTGCCCGCCAGCGCCCTGATCTCCCGGATCAGCCGGCCGGTGTGGAAGCCGTCCGCCGCCGCGTGATGCACCTGGATCGCGAGCGGCAGCACGATCCGGTCGTCGCGCCGGATCCGCCGGCCGATCGTGAAGATCGGCAGCAGGTGCTCACCACCGCCACGGATTTGCAGCGTGAAGCCGGTGAAGGACGTCCACGGCACCCCGGAGACGTCGAAGCAGTGGGGCGGCAGCGGCCCCTGCGGGAACATCGCGGTGCTCTCGTGGTGCGTCTCCAGCAGGTCCACCACCGCGTCGTGGAAGCGACCGAAGTCCTCGTCGAACGGCGTCGTCACGCAGCAGAAGGTCTCGGTCTCGGGGTTGAACACCGTGAAGGCGGGGTCGAGGCGTGGCCACACGGCGGGTCGCCCGTCCTCGGTCAGCGTCATCCGGAACGCCTCGTGCCGGTTCACCGCCGCGGCCAGCGCCCAGATCTGCGCCGGGTACGTCTTGCGGTACGCGGCCCGCTGCGCCTCGACCGCGGCCGTCACGTCGATCTCGGTGGTCAGGGCGTAGTCGCACGGGACCTTGCGCAAGTAGTGCTCGAAGTGCTCGCGACGGGGCCACGTGTCCAGGTCGATCCGTGTCGGTTCCACCGTTCCAGCATCGCACCGATGCACGTTGCTAGACTGGCGGCGCCGTTTGAACCGTGCGGGAGAGTCCCGTCCAGGGCGCCGAAGGGGCAATTCCTCCCCGGAACCTCTCAGGCCACCGGACCGCACGTCACAGGCGACTCTGGAGGCCTGCCGACAGAGGGGGAGGGCCGTGTTCGTCGAGCCCTCGGAGACCCCTGATGTCCCAGTACGACCGCCAGCCCGCCACGACCTTCGCCGACCGCCACATCGGCCCGCGCGCCACCGACCAGGCCGCCATGCTGCAGCGCCTCGGCTACGACTCGCTCGACGCGCTCATGCGCGCGGCCGTCCCGGACGGGATCCGCACCGGGCTGGAGGGGCTGCCCGCGGCGGCCAGCGAGACCGAGGCCACCGCGCGGCTGCGTGAGCTGGCCGACCGCAACTTCCCGGGCGTCCCGATGATCGGCCTGGGCTATCACGCCACCACCACGCCGGCGGTCATCCGCCGCAACGTCCTCGAGGACCCCGCCTGGTACACGGCCTACACGCCGTACCAGCCCGAGATCTCGCAGGGCCGGCTCGAGGCGCTGCTGGCCTTCCAGACGATGGTCGAGGACCTCACCGGCCTGCCGACGGCCAACGCCTCGCTGCTCGACGAGGGGACCGCCGCGGCCGAGGCGCTCACGCTCGTGCGCCGCGCGGACCGCAAGCGCACCGACCTGCCCGTCGTGGTGGACGACGGCCTGCTGCCGCAGACGCTGGCGGTCCTGCACACGCGGGCCGAGGCCGTGGGTCTGCCGCTCGTCGAGGCCGACATGCGCGACGGCCTGCCCGAGGGCGACTTCAGCGGCGTCATCATCGCCTACCAGCGCGCCGACGGGACCGTCGTCGACCCCGAGCCCGTCATCGCCGCCGCGCACGGCGCGGGAGCGCTGGCCGTCGTCGTGACCGATCCGCTCGCCCTGGTGCTGCTGCGCTCGCCGGGCAGCCTCGGCGCCGACGTCGTCGTGGGCTCGACGCAGCGGTTCGGCGTCCCGCTGTTCTACGGCGGACCGCACGCCGGCTTCATGGCCGTGCGCCAGGGCCTCGAGCGCCACCTGCCGGGCCGCCTCGTGGGCGTCTCGGTCGACTCGTCCGGTCGCCCGGCCTACCGCCTCGCGCTGCAGACCCGCGAGCAGCACATCCGCCGCGAGAAGGCGACCTCGAACATCTGCACCGCCCAGGTGCTGCTGGCGGTCGTCGCCGCGATGTACGCGGTCTACCACGGAGCCGAGGGGCTGCGCGCGATCGCCGAGCAGGTCAACGGGCGGGCAACGCGCCTGGCCGCCGGACTGCGCGCGGCCGGCATCGAGCTGGCCTCGGACCGCTTCTTCGACACCGTCACGGCGGTCGTCCCCGGTCGCGCCGCCGAGGTCGTCGCGCGGGCCCGCGAGGCCGGCATCCACCTGTGGCGCTTCGACGACGACCGCGTGGGCGTCGCAGTCTCCGAGCCGACCACGGACGAGCACCTCGCCGCCGTCCTGGCCGCGTTCGGCGCGGGCGACGTGCCTGCACAGGGCGAGGCCTCGCTCGACGCCGGCTGGCTGCGCGAGGACGACATCCTGACCCACCCGATCTTCACCGAGCACCGCAGCGAGACGCAGATGCTGCGCTACCTGCGCCGGCTCAGCGACCGCGACTACGCCCTCGACCGCGGCATGATCCCGCTCGGCAGCTGCACGATGAAGCTCAACGCCACGGCCGAGATGGAGCCCATCAGCTGGCCCGGCTTCGCCGACCTGCACCCGTTCGTGCCGGCTGAGGACGCCGCCGGGATGATCGAGCTGGTCGGGACGCTCGAGTCCTGGCTCGCGAACGTAACCGGCTACGCGGCCGTCTCGGTGCAGCCGAACGCCGGCTCCCAGGGCGAGTTCGCCGGGCTGCTGGCCATCCGCGAGTACCACCGCAGCCGCGGCGAGGAGCAGCGCGACGTGTGCCTCATCCCCAGCTCGGCGCACGGCACGAACGCCGCGTCCGCCGTCATGGCCGGCATGCGCGTCGTGATCGTGAAGGCGACCGACGCCGGCGAGGTCGACCTCGACGACCTGCGCGCCCAGTGCGAGGCGCACGCCGACGACCTCGCCGCGATCATGGTCACGTACCCGTCCACGCACGGCGTGTACGAGCACGGGATCAGGGAGCTGTGCGACATCGTCCACGAACACGGCGGCCAGGTCTACGTGGACGGCGCCAACCTGAACGCGCTGCTCGGCCATGCGCAGCCCGGCGAGTTCGGCGGCGACGTCTCGCACCTGAACCTGCACAAGACGTTCTGCATCCCGCACGGCGGCGGCGGCCCGGGCGTCGGCCCGGTCGCGGTGGGCGAGCACCTCGTCCCGTTCCTGCCGAAGCACCCGTTCCACCCCGACGCCGATCGTCGCGCCGCGATGGGCACGATCAGCGCGGCGCCGTACGGCTCGGCCGGCATCCTGCCGATCCCGTTCGCGTACGTGGCGATGATGGGCGCTGAGGGCCTCACGGACGCCACGTCGGTCGCGGTCCTCGCGGCCAACTACGTCGCCGCGCGCCTGAGCGACGCGTTCCCGGTGCTCTACACGGGCGACCACGGGCTCGTGGCGCACGAGTGCATCCTCGACCTGCGCGAGATCACGAAGGCCGCCGGGCTGACCATCGACGACGTCGCGAAGCGGCTCATCGACTACGGGTTCCACGCCCCGACGATGAGCTTCCCCGTCGCCGGGACGCTCATGGTGGAGCCGACCGAGTCCGAGGACCTGGCCGAGCTCGACCGCTTCTGCGAGGCCATGCTGGCCATCCGGTCCGAGATCGACAAGGTCGCGGCCGGCGAGTACGACGCGCAGGACAACCCGCTCACGAGCGCGCCGCACGCCGCCCACGAGCTGGTGGACTGGTCGCACCCGTACCCGGTGGCGGACGGCGTGTTCCCGGCCGGCTCGACGCAGGACAAGTACTGGCCCCCGGTCGGGCGGATCGACAACGCCTACGGCGACCGGAACCTGGTCTGCTCCTGCCCGCCGGTGGAGGCGTTCGCCTGATCGGCCCACCAGCGCACGACGCGGTCCACGACCGGGCCGGGGTGCCTGGCCCACAGCACGTGGTGCGTCGTGCCGCCCTCGGGCAGCAGGTCGCGGGTGTACTCCCAGCTGGTCAGCGCGGCCGGCTCCACGAGCGTGCGCTCGAAGCGGTGGGCGGCGGCCGTGATCGAGAAGCCGTCGCCCGCGAGGTGCACGGCCAGCGTCGGCAGGGTGATGCGCCGGTTCACGGCGTACGGGGCACGGCCGGTGCGCACGACGCGGGCCCACTCGCTCATCATCGTGCGCGCGCCGGGGCCGCCGAACCACGGCTTGGGCACGTAGCCGCGCACGAGCCCGACCAGTGGCATGCTCAGCGCCATCGCGGCCAGCGGCAGGCCGATGCGCGGGTAGTGGCGGAAGTGGGGCAGCGAGACGCCGACGAGCACGAGGCCGTCGGCGGGCCGCGGGCCGATCTGGACCGCGCCGCCGAGCTGGCCGCCCAGGCTGTGGCCGAAGATGACGACGGGACGATCGGGGTCCTCGGCGCGCGCCGCGTCGACCGCGCCCTGCGTGTCGGCGACCTCGTCGGCGTACGACCAGTCGTGCCGGCGGGACGCGCGCGGCAGGTCGCGCTCGAAGCCGCGGCGGGGGAGCGCGCGTGCGGTCCAGCCGCGCTCCTCGAACGCCGCGACGAGTGGCCCGTAGAAGGACGAGGGCACGGCCATGGCCGGCGAGATCAGGACGATCGGGGTGCTCACCGGCTCATCATGCCAGCGTGAAACACTCGATCCCGACATGCCTGACGCCCTCGTGTACGCGACGTCCCTCGCCGCGCTCGCCGCCGCCGTGTTCGCGGCCTGGCACACCGTGAGGTCGTACCGCTTCAGCAACCCGCTCTTCTACGCGATCGCGGCCGTCGAGGTGCTGCTGCTCGTCGCCCTCGTGTCAGGGGAGACGTCGACGGGAACGTGACCGAGCTCGACCACGGCCACCTGCGGGTCCTCGCCTCGGCCGAGATCGA